>JAJYWN010000080.1 GCA_021791495.1 Bacillota bacterium | reverse complement strand
CCGGCCGCTGCCGAAACCGAGGGAAGGCGTGGCCCACGTCCTCGACCTGGTGGCCAAGGGAGTGCGTCCGGTGGTCATCGCCGACCACTCCGACCGCACCGGCGACAGCACCCACATCCTAAAAGAGCTGCTGGCGCAGGGTGGGCGGAACTTCGGGCTGTGCGCTATCGCCGACGCCAAGGTGGTCAAGGAACTGGAACGGACCGCCAAGGTCGGTGACACCGTCACCGTGGCGGTGGGTGGGTACGCCAGCGAGTTCTCGGGGCAGCCGGTGGAGGTCACGGGGAAGATCGAGTTCCTTGGCGATGGCGCCTACGTTCTGACCGGGCCGATGAACAAGGGACGGCGCACCGGCGGCGGGCTGGTGGTTTCGTTGGACCTGGGCAACAACAACCACCTCATCGTAGCCGACAAGATGCGGTCCTCGCTGGACGCGGGCGGGTTCACGTCGGTGGGTATCGACGTGGGAAGCCTGGATATCGTGGTCCTGAAAGACCGTATCCACCACAGGGCTTACTGGGATAGCGTGGCCAAGGCCGACGTCCCCATCGACGCCCCGGGCCTGGGGCCGGCCGACCTGTCGACCCTGCCCTACGAGAATATCCCGAAGGATATCTACCCGCTGGGACCCCAGTGGCGCAAGAGTTAGTTTCGGGGCCAACTGAACACTAGCAGAGCGGTTCCTAAATGACTTGGTGGTCTGATGGGTGGTACCGTCCAGCGGCACGTGATATTTCCCCGCCCGGGTCGCGGGGAGGGGTCGCTCGCGTCTGTCGCCCACGATGGGGAGTCTATTAAGGAATCGCTCCACTGGACTTCAGGCACTTATCGGGAAGAGAGGGAAAGCAGGGCCTGCCGCAAGGCTTCAACGGCCCCTTCCCTCTCTTCCGACGTCTTCTTGACCATGGTGAGGAAGGCCTGGTCCTTCGAAAAACGGGCGGTCTGGGCCGGGACGCCGCGGTAGTAGGAGGCCAACTGGGGCAGGCGCTGGATCAGGCCCGGGAGAGTGGCGCGCAGATCCCCATGGTCACCGTTATCACCGTTGGTGCCGTTGGCGTCGCCGGTCGCGTTAACGCCCCCTGCAGTGCCGACACTCGCCAGCCTATCGGTGAGGCTCTTCACCTGCACGGTCCACTCTTTGATGGACAGCCCGGCCTTGTCCTTGAAGCCGGCCCGGGCCATGGGGCGCACGAAGATGGGTAGTTTCTGCAGCTCGGCTTCGGTCTCGGCAAGGATGGCGACCAGAACCTGGGCTGCTTCGGTTGCACGCGACACCGCGGCGTCCACCGTCGTTGAACCAGAGCCGGCGCCCACGGGCGTCGTGCCGACAGCCGCGCCGCCACCGGCACCGGCACCGGCGCTCGCGCCGCCCGACGCTATTGAGCCCGAGGCGCTGGCACGCGACGTTTCTGCGCCCTCGACGCGCTCAAGAATGGTGTAACCATCCACCACCTCACCGTGGTAGTCGCCGGCGTAGCGGAGTACCAGGTGGGCTGTGGCCAGGGCCGCCCGGCCGGCGGGCAGGGCGGAGCGGAAGAACTCGTCGGGACTCATGCCCAGCGCCGGTCCGAGACAGCCGATGGCCTCTCTGAGGCCGGGGGTGTCCACCACGCCCGGAACGAAGGCGATGGCCCGCACGCCGGACCCGCTACCCTCCAGTTCCGCGGCCAGGGAACGGGTGAAGCCAACGATCCCCTGCTTGGTGGCCATGTAGGCCGACATGAAGGGCATGGCGTCAAGGGAGGTCATGTTGACGATGACGCCGCCACCCTTGGCAGCGGCCTCGGGCCCGGTGTCGCGCTTCAGCATCCCCGGCAGGAAGGCCTTACAAGTCAGGAAGGTGCCGCGCAAGTTCACGGCGGTGACCCGGTCCCAGAGGTCGATGTCCATGTCCTGGACGGAGACGACCGGGCTCAAGATAGCGCCGTTGACCAGCACGTCGGCGGGGCCGAAGAGCTGCTCCGTGCGGCGTGCCAGCTGTTCAACGGAGCCGGCATCGGAGACGTCGGTACGGGTGAAGTGAGCCTTGCCGCCCTGGCCCTCAATGAGCCGGGCTGTTTCGGCTCCCGCAGCCTCGGAGATCTCAGCCACGACCACTTTGGCGCCCAACTGCCCGAAAAGGACGGCCACCTCGCGTCCGATGCCCCGCCCCGCTCCCGTGACCACTGCTACCTGGCCCGACATGTCTAGTTCCAAGTGAGATTCTCCTTTTTGGCGATTCCGAAAGCGTAGCGGACCATCTCCTTGCCGACAATCTTCTCAGCCGGAAGGAGGAGCGCGGGATCACGCATCCCGGCTCCGAGGGACAGTTTCTCCTTGGGAACGGCCAGTACCGCCACTTCTTGCCCCTGGCGGACGGCCGCCGTGGTCAGGGGCTCGCCCGTAGTGAGGTCGATGAGGGCGATTAGGTCGGGGAACGTCGCCAGGCGCCGGCCACCCTTGGTTTCCAGGGTCATGAACTCGTTCCAGAAGGTCAGGCCGAGGTCGCCCACGGTCAAGGTGCCAGCGTCGAAGCCGCTCGACGTCCGAAGGGACACCTTGCCGACCACACCGGCCACGGCGACGGTGCCGCCAAGGAAGTCCGCCGCCACCCTTGCCACCATCATTCCGCCGAGGGCGCCGGTCATCAGGCGGCCCAGGGCCAGGCACTGCGAGATGGCTCCGGGGGCGCCGTTCTTCTTCTGAAAGATGACCGTCACCGGGTTACGGGCCACGGCTACCAACCCGCCCACCACGGCTGAAGCCTGGCGGACCATGCTGGCGGTGACCTCAATGCTGCCCGTAACGTACAGTTCGAAGGAGTTGCCCGCGGCCTTGGCGCCTCCGACAGCCGCCTGACGGGAGATGTAGGAGGGGTCTCGGTGTAAGCCCAGGGACCCCATGACCGCCGTGGGGTGCGCCCGCCCGTTGCAGGGGGCATCCAGGACAGGAATCCCGAGGAGGGCGCTTTGCAGCCAGCCGTTCACCGTCGCCAGGGCGCCGCATTCATTCGCGGCCAGGGCCGCCAGCTTCAGACCGGACTTCTCCTGGAGCAGAGTCACGGCCCGCCCATACTGCTCGGGTGTGGCATGCACGCCGCCGCCCGCCGGGGCGCCCACAGCGCCGACGACACCGACCATGGCCTCGGGATCCAGTTCATTGGGGGAGACCAGCGTCGGTCCGTCGGCCGCTCCAGCCTGAACGGCCAGGCGCCCCATTTGACGTCCGGCTTCAAGGCTTCCTCCGCCGCCGCCTCCCAGGACCCCGCCACCCAGGACAGCCCACTCGACCGCCTCTGTATCAAGGATACGGGCCAATGTCACATACCCCCCGCCTACGGCGTGCCTTACGACTTGCCAGATTCGGGTGTATCCCTCCATTCCCCTCCCCAATTCCAGCCGACGTCCGCCGCACCGGGAACAGCGAGGCCTCGCGGCAGACTGTCCACATTCCAACAGGACCGCCGGTTTCTCTGCTATACTTACGGGGTGGATTTGGAAGACGGGGTAGGCTGGGGAAAACACGTATTTTGGGGAGAGGTGCTCGGCAAATGGCTAATAAGGACACGTCCCGTCTCGGCTACTGGTCTGGGGGGCTGGTGGTGATCTGGGTAGCCTTGTTCGGGCTCAGCATGATCCTCGGGCTACTCGGGAGATCTAGTGGGCAGTTGCCGTTCCTGGCAGGATTCCTCCTGGCGCCCTCCTTCATCGGCATGATGGCCGCCATTCACCAGCAGGCGCCCGCTCCGAAGCGCATATGGAGCCTGTTAGGCATGGCCTTTGCCGTCGTCTATGCCGTCCTGGTGGACATCGTCTACTACGTGCAGCTGACCGTGACGAAGATTGGTGTGGGCGGACCGCTCAACGCGGTGCCGGGAGTCACGGCTGCGCCCGCAGCCGGCGCTTCGTCCGCCATAGGACTCCAGCAATTCATCTATACGCCTGGTACAGCCATCTTCGCCCTGGACATGCTGGGGTACGCCTGCATGTGCCTTGCCACCTGGGCCGCCGCCTACTCCTTCACCGGCCGGGACAACGTCTCCACCTGGATCAGGCGCTTGTTCATTATCCACGGAGTGCTGGTGTTTCCGACCATCCTCGCGCCGGTGCTGATGGCGGGAACCGGTGCCAATGGCACGACGATCAGCGGTGTGACCACCAGCGGCGCCGGCGACAAACTCGGCTACGTCGTGCTCCTGTTCTGGTGCGCCATCTTCATCCCGTTGACCTTGACGGTCATGCGGTATTTCCGGCTGAAGATGAAGGCTCCATCTAAATGAACTGCCAGGGCGTCAGCTCCCGCTCCAGCCACTCCACCAGCAGGTAAAGCAGAAACCCCAGCACCCCCAGGGCGACCACACCGGCGAAGAGGTCGACGTAGGCCAACCGCGACCAACTGTCCACCAGGAAATAGCCCAGCCCCAGCGAGGTGGCGAAGGTCTCGGTCAAGAAGAGCACCGCCACCGCCGTGCCCAGACCGATGCGCAGCGATGTGAAGATCTTGGGTAGGCAGGCCGGCAAGACCGCGTAGCGGTAGATCTGGCCCTCCGAGGCGCCCAGGGACAACATGGAGTAGATGGACTGGCGGCTTACCTGCCGCGCGGCGTCGCGCGTGGTCACGAGGATTTGGAAGAAGACCAGAAGCGAGATCAAGAAGATCTTCGGCGCGTCGTAGACGCCCAGAAAGAGCAAGATGACGGGCAGAAAAGCCACCTTGGGGACCGGATAGAGCAGGTACACCACAGGCGCCAGCCAACGGTCCAGACGCTCGTTCCTCCCCATCCAGAGCCCCAGCGGCACCGCCAGCACCACAGCGATAATCAGGCTGACGATGACCCGGTAGGAACTGACAAGGAAATCCGCCCCGAGACCGTCCGTCAACCCTTGGGCAGTGAACATGCCGCGGGCGAAGGCGGCAAGCGTGGGCACCGGCCCGGGCAGGAGAGGGCGGTGCACGGCCAGAGCGGCCAGTTCCCAGACTACCAGAACGGCAAGGAAAGCTCCGCCGTAGTCGAGAAGGGCCCGCAGGCCCCGGCGATCGTCGCGGTTCACCTGGCGCCACCTCCGGTCTCGTCGCCGGCCCTGGCGGCGGGGAGCAGCGACCGCACCTCCGTGCAAAGCCGGTGGAAAGCGGGGTCCCGCCGGTAGTCGGCGCGCCCGGCGGCCGGGTTATCGATGGTGTGGACCACCCGTCCCGGCCGCGCGGACATGACCAGAATCCGGCGCCCCATGAAGACAGCCTCCTCGATGCCGTGGGTGACCAGCACCACCGTGAGCCCGGTCCGGCGCCAGATATCGAGAACCGTCTCCTGCAGCCCCTCGCGGGTCAGGGCGTCCAGGGACGAGAAAGGCTCGTCCATCAGGAGGAGGTCCGGCTCCACCGCCAAAGCCCTGGCCACGGCCACGCGCTGGCGCTGGCCGCCGGAAAGCTGGGCCGGGTAGTGCCGGCGGAATTCCGACAGACCGAGGTCGCCCAAGATCCGCCCCACCGTTTCTTTCTCACGCGCCGCCCCGGCCCCACGCAGCCGCAACCCCAGCCCCGCGTTGCGCTCCACGGTCATCCATGGGAACAGGCCGTAGTCCTGCAAGATGATGGCCGTCTTCAACCTTTTCGGGCGGACGGGCTCACCATCCACCAGAGCCTCCCCCGCCGTGGGTCGGAGCAGGCCGGCCAGCACATACAGGAGTGTGCTCTTGCCACATCCCGATGGACCAATGACGGCGCAGGTCTCGCCCCTGGGGAGCGAGAAGGAAGCCCCAGCCAGCGCTTCCACGTCGCCCTGGCGCAAGCTGTAGGTTACAGCCAGGTCGCGGGCCTCGACCATCGCGGGGCTTGCGGCCACGAGGCTACTTACCGCTCGACACCGGGGCGAACTTCGTGGTCACCAGTGCGTCGTAACTCACCGGAGTTTTCAGAAGCCCCTTGGTCACCATCCAGTCCACCACTTTCTGGACCTGGTCCTTCGTGGGGACCTGCGCCGTGGAGAAGTGATCGACCTTGTAGGAGCCCTTCAGTTCGGCCGGCAGCCCCGCCTTGGCGACCAGCAGGTCGCGGTAGGCGTCGGGCTTGGCGTTAATCTCCGCCACGGCCTTGTTATAGGCCCGGAACATGCGTTTCAGCGCCTCCGTCTTCTGGTCCACCGCGTCGGAGCGCAGCAGGATCACGCTCTGAGAGATGTTTTCACCCTTGCTGTCGTCGATAATGAGGTGCGCTCCCTGGTTTTGAGCCAACGTCGCCAAGGGGTCGGGCAGCGACGCCGCCTTGATCTGGTCGCCGACCAGCATCTGCAACCTTACAGGAATGGCGGGGACTACGGACTTCTTGATTTGCGCGGCGGTGAAGCCTTTCGCCGTGAGCATGCGGTCCACCGAGTATTCGATAAGGGAGTTCGGTGAAATCGCGATCTCCACGCCCTTCAGGTCATCGACCTTGGTGATGTTCGACTTGGGCGAGGCCAGGATGGCGATCCGGCCTTCGTCCGGCGTGACTCCCAGGCTGATGGAGCCCACCTTCACCGGCGTGCCGCCGTTAAGGATGGCCGCCGAGGCCACGAGGTCCGCCACCTGTCCGTCGGTCTGACCGGCCTGCAAGGCGGCGTCGCGCTCTACGGCGCTCTTAAAGTTCATCAGTTCCACGTCCACTTTCTCGGCGGCGAAGTACCCGTTCTGCTGGGCCACGAAGAAGGGCAGTCCATCGGTGATGGGCAAAAGGCCTATTTTCAGGCCGGCCACCGGGGCCGCTGCCCGGTTACGCTGGGCGACAGAGTAACCGACGGCGGCCACGGCCAGGACGACTATGACCACGATCAAAGGAACCCACGGATTCTTCCTGACACTTTTCCTACCACTCAAGGCGATATCTCCCCCTTAACTCTTTGACTTTGTCTCCCTGCCTAGTGCGGCCAGAACACCCCGGCCACGCCGAAGAAGAAGAGGACGGCGCTGACGGCGGCATTGACGTTGAAGAAGGCTACACCCGCCCGCGAAAGGTCGGTGGGCGAAACCAAACTGTGCTCGTACCACATGAGAACCCCGGCCACAATGACCCCAACCTGGTACACCGCGGCCAGGCCGGCCAGGTATCCGGCGCCGGCGAAGAGCGCCAGAGCGACAGCGTGGAAGACGCGGGCCGTAACCAGCCCCGCGGGGATCCCGAAAACGGCCGGGATGGAGTAGAGACCTTCGCGCCGGTCAAACTCATAGTCGTCACAAGCATAGATGATGTCGAACCCCGCTGTCCAGAGCGTGACACCCGCCGAAAGGAAGAGCGGAGACCAGGCCCACCTCCCGGTCACGGCGATCCAACCGCCCACCGGCGCCGAACCAAGGACCATGCCCAGAAGGACATGGGACAGCCACGTGAACCGCTTGGTGTAGGGGTAGACCACGATCATCACCACGGCCAGGGGCGACAGGGCGAGGGCCAGCGGGTTCAGCTTCCCGGCGGCGAAAAGGAGCAGGGCCAGAGCCAAAGCTGCCAGGACTACCACCTGCGCCGGACTGATGACACCCCGCGGCAGGTGCCGCCCCGCGGTGCGTGGGTTTCTGGCGTCGATCTCCCGGTCGATCAGACGGTTCAAGGCCATGGCCGAGGTGCGCGCCCCCACCATGGCCAAGCTCACCCACAGGACGACGTGCCCCGAAGGCCAGCCACCGGAGGCCAAAAAAGTGCCCATGAAGGCGAATGGCAGGGCGAAAAGGGTGTGTTCGAACTTGACCAGACCGAACAGTGTTCCGATAGCTTTGACGATCTTCCGGCTCATGTACACGGGACCTTTCTCCGCCAGGGCCATGATCCTTCCGGCGCCTGGCCGCTTACAGTCCATACTCCTTCCAGCGCCGCTCGACCAGCGCCTTCATTTCCGGGGTCATGGTGATCTCCGCCGGCCAGGGACGCGGGTGCCCTTCCGCCGGTCCCTTGATGGTGGCGTCCACACCCATCTTCGATCCGAAAAAGGGCGTGGGAGACGCATGATCCAGGGCGTCCAGCGGGCCCTCGACCATGGCGATGTCGCGGCGGGGGTCGATGTTGTTGAAAACCTTCCACGCCACCTCGGAGAGGTTGTGCACGTCGGTGGTGTGGTCCACCACGATGATGGTCTTGGTATACATCATCTGACCCATACCCCAGAGCGCATGCATGACTTTCCGGGCGTGGCCCGGATAGGCTTTCCGAATGGCCACGATGGCGCAGTTGTGGAAGACCCCCTCCACCGGCAGGTGCATGTCCACGATTTCAGGCAACTGCAGCTGCAGCAGGGGCAAGAAGATGCGCTCCGTGGCCTTCCCGATGAAGGCGTCCTCCATGGGAGGTCGGCCGACGATGGTTGCTGGGTAAATGGCATCGCGACGACGCGTGATGGCCGTCAGGTGAAAGACCGGATACTCGTCGGCCAAGGAGTAGAAACCGGTGTGGTCGCCAAAAGGCCCTTCGGTCCGGCGCTCGCCGGGGTCGACATACCCTTCCAAGACGAACTCGGCGGTGGCCGGGACTTCCAGATCCACGGTAACGCCGCGCACCAGTTCCACCGGCTCCCGGCGCAGGAAGCCCGCCAGGAGGAGCTCATCGATGCCGCGCGGCAGGGGCGCGGTGGCACAGTAGATGGTGGCGGGGTCGGCGCCCAGAGCTACGGCCACGGGCATGCGATCCGAGCTGGGAGAGGCGGTGGTGGCCTGACCGGCACTGGGCGCGGTTGCCGCCGCCGCCGTCACGCCGGTGTCCGCCGGCGCGCCGTACCCGCGGAAGTGGGCCGCCGCATCCTTGTGCAGATGGAAATGCATCCCCGTGGTCTGGCCGTCATAGACCTGCAGCCGGTACATCCCCAGGTTCCGCCGGCCCGTTTCCGGGTCTTTCGTGATAACCAAGGGAAGCGTGATGAAGCGGCCAGCGTCGGCGGGCCAGCAATGCAGGACCGGCAGGTCGTTGAGGTTAAAGCTCCGCAACTCCTCGCCCCGCACCACCACCTCGTGGCAGGGCGCCGAGCGAACGGTGTGCGGAAAGACGCTGCGGAGTTCGAACAGCTTGGGAACGGCCTTCAGCTTTTCGCCTAGTCCCTGCCCCTGAAGAGACGGGAGGTCCGCCAGGTCGCGGATGCGCCGGCCGATTTCGTCTAGCTCTTCGACGCCAAGGGCCATGGCCATGCGCTTGGCGGACCCAAAGAGGTTGATGACCACCGGAAAGCCCGACCCCTTGACCTTTTCAAAAAGAAGAGCCGGTCCACCCGCTTTCATCACTCTGTCCGCTATTTCCGTGATCTCTAAGACGGGGTCCACCTCGACCTGGACCCGCTGTAACTGGCCATCTTGCTCCAGGGCGGCTATGAACTGGCGCAAGTCTTTGAAAGCCAACTTCGTTCCCCCCGCACGGGCCGGTGTCTACATGGAAGGGTGCTCACACCACTGGTGCCCAATTCCCTGCCGATTCGACACAGGCTCCTACAACCCTGCGACGCTGGGGCGTTTCTCGAAGACAAAAAGACGCATGAGGTAGTCGGACGGGTTAGGCTGCGAGGTGGCGGCGGGTCCCATGGCGCCGATTCCCTCTTGCTCAGGAGGCGGCGGTGGCGGGTCCGTCAGGTCAAAACCGGCTAACAGTGGACCACTCATAGAGCAGGGTACGCTGGCACAAAGCATCCTGCCACCCAGCCTCTGCGCGATGGAAGCGGCGTAAGAGGCCAAGGAGGCTGCCGCCTCCGCCGGACCCCCCAAGTACCGTACCACCACTCCTGATTCGCCGGGGTAGTCGAAGGTGGATAGGATCATGACGGCCCGTCCGTCCGTGAACACCTTCCCCGCCGCGACTTCGGCCGGCACGTCAAACCAGCCCGCACACACCATCCAGTGGTCATGGGGACAGGCTACCAGATCGCCCGGTGGCCACTCACGGAGGACACTACGTACCAGCGGGATGTCGCCGGCGCCGGCGGTCCGCGCTACCGCGCCGTCGGCCCCGTCCGCCCCGTCGGTTCCGTCCGCCCCTGCCGCCCTAAATACGCCGACCGTTTTCTCGGTCGCGGCCAATCTTCTCTCGACCACCAGGAACTTCGCGCTCTTCTGCCAGCCGAGGCGTTCCATCATCTTATGGACACGGTAATTGCCCTCCCAGGTGGTGAGGCGGACGACCTTCGCGCCCAGCCGCACCGCCTCTTCGAACTGAAAACGGGCGAACTCCGTCCCCAAGCCCCGCCCCTGGTAGTCGGGGTCCACGCGCATGCCACGCAGAAAAACCTCGCCAGGTCCGGTGACCGCCAGGCTGACCACCGCCACCAAGCCGCGATCCGTATCTTCAGCCAGGTAGAACCCACCGGGTTCTTCATCGACCCAATCGTCGAAGACGTATTGTAGATAATCCTCGTCGATTTTGGCGGAAAGGGCCAGCACCGCCACTTTGTCCAAAGGTGTGGCGCGACGAAAAGTAAGAGGGCTCATGGGCGTGTTCTATTCGGCGGAAAAAGGCGGAGCCCTTCGAACCGCACCAGGGAGTTGGATACTACTTCCGGGTCTTCCCCTTCCCGAGGTCTTTTGCCAGTGTTTCCCAGAAAGCGGGTTCCTCGTACCCCAGGCGCCAGATGGCGATGCCCTTCAGCTTATAGCGCCTCACCAGACCGAGGCGGTTATAGAGCATCTTGGAGTCCTGGAACCAAACCACGCGGGTAGTCCCGCCCTGAGTGTATTCGAAATAGGGGTTCCCGGAGGCCGAATCGTGCTTGATGGCCACGCCCATATCCGAGACGATCTTCAAGGCCTGCTTGGTGGGTGTCGATTTAGCTCCCCCGCTCGTTCCGTCGCCGCCGCCCCCGCCCAGGCTGGCCCCCGTAGGCGACGTCGGCCAGTCGTAGCCGTAGGTGCCCACGGCGACCACCAGCTTATTGGCGGGGACGCCGCTCTTCAGGAACTCCTTGATGTTATCCTCGACCCAGTTGTTCGGGGATACCGGGCCGGCCTTGCTGCTCTCCGAATGGCGGTCATAGGCCATCATGACCAGGAACTCGACTTTTTTGGCTAAGGCGGCGTAGTCGTAGGCCCCCGAAACGCTGGGGTCGATGCCGATCTTCGGAAACACGGCCATGCTGAGGGGTTTGTTTCTGGGGAGCTTGTCCCGTAGCTCCGAGATGAAGGCCGTCAGAGCGTCCCGGCTACTCGAGGGAACAAGCTGGAAGTCGATGTGGACCCCGTCGTAGTCCCCTTTCCTGATGAGGTCGACGATGTTCGACACGGCCGTGCTTCGGGTCGCCGCGGTCTTCAGCGCCCCCGCCTTGTCTCCGGACAGGTCGTTGTTGAACAGGGGATAGACCTTCAGCCCTTTGGAGTGGGCATAGGCGACAAGGTCTGGCTTGGGAGAACGGGCTTTCAAGGAGCCGTCGGCCATCACCGTGTACCAAACCGGGCTGATGGCGTCCATCAGCTGGTGATGAGCTTCCACCGACGGGAAAGAGGATGGGAAGTCCGGCGAGTTCCCGCCCTCGTCATAGTAACCCAGGACGGCCATGTCCCGGTTGCTGCCCGGTTTCGACAAGGGAGACATTCGCCAACTGGTGATGGCCGGCACCAGTATGACCGCCAAGAGCAGGGCCGCGCCCAGACCGCTGGCCACTTGTACCATCCGGTCTCTCTTCAGAATGTGTATGTAACTCTTCCAAAGGCCGCTGAGGAATCTGGACCATTTTCTAACAGTATTCATGACGTCACCCTCCTTCGAATAGGCTTTTTCGCAGGCTCGATGCCTATTCAAGGCCGTCCGAGGGTAGGTGTGGACGTGCAGCAAAGCCGCAAACAGTATTGGGTCGTGTCCATCCTGTTTGCACTGATGGTCTACTGCGGTCACGAGGCGCTATCGGGGGCAGGCGACCCCCGTTTGGGCCCGGCCATCCGTTACTTCCGTGTTCAAGAAAGGGCCGTCGCTTTGACCTTCGACGATGGTCCCGTACCGTATGGCACGCCCAACGTTCTTGAAGTGCTCCGCAAACACGGTGTGAAGGCTACCTTTTTCATGATCGGGATGGAAGTCGACCGGAATCCGAGTCTGGCCCAACAGGTGGCGGCCGAAGGCCACGAGATCGGCAACCACACTTACCTGCACACGCGGCTGAAAGGCCAGGATGCGAAGACGGTGGAAGAGGCGGTGCGTAGCGGTGCTGAAGCCATAAGAAGAGTCATCGGAGTGTGGCCCACGGCTTTCCGCGGCCCAGGTGCTCCGAACAAATCCAGCGCCGCGCTGATCTCGGGCTATGTGGACAACGTGGTCTTATGGAGCATCGACACTACCGACTGGAAGGGGTTGTCGGGCAACGCGCTGGTGAACAAGGTCGTGGGAGAAATCCACCCTGGGGCTATCGTCCTCATGCATGATTTCTGTTACGAAGGGGCCAAGAACGCCAAAGCTCTCGAAACGATCATTCAGAAGTTGAAGGCATTAGGCTATGAATTTCGGACCATCTCCGAAATGATATCCATGGAGATTCTGGAGACTGGCGAAGGGCCGTGAACCGGGGTTTTATTTTGGTGGAGAGCGCAACATCTGGCAGGCAGCCCTAGCAGGCGAAAAGAGAATCTGCGTTGTATCTATCGCCATATTAGTAGCAGCACTGTTGAACATGGGAGCGAACCACTTCCTTGCGCAAACGCACTCGACGTTATCGGATAAGAACGGCGCGACTGGCGGTCGTTTTGGTAGTCTTGCTGTTGGTGACGTCCCGCCTGATGGCGTCGCACCGGCTGCGCACGGCCCAAGTCCCACAGACCGGACCGACTCCACCCGTCGCTACCAAGCCCAAAGTGGACCCCCTACCACCATTGCAGCCTTTCGTGCTGCGCTCGGCCATTCTGGTGGAGGCCACCACGGGCCAGGTCCTCTACGAGCAAAATGCGGACCAGTCCCTGCCCACGGCAAGTACGGCCAAGATCATGACCATGCGTCTGGCCTTCCGGGCGATCAAAGAAGGCAAACTCAGCCTGAACCAGGAAGTCTATGCCCCGCCGGAGCTGATCAGCTCCTTGCCCTGGGATTCCTCCCTCATGTACATCAACCCGGGCGACAAGGTTAAGGTGAGCGATCTGCTCTACGGCATGGCCGTCGATTCCGGAAACGACGCCGCGGTGGTCATCGCCAACGCCATTGCCGGCTCCGTTCCGGCCTTCGTGGAACAGATGAATGCCGAGGCCGCGGCCTTGGGTATGACCAATACGCATTTCGTGGACCCGCACGGCTACTCGTCGCAGACCAGGGCCTCGGCCCGCGACCTGGTCAAGCTGGCCCAGGCTTACCTTAAGGACGCCCCGGAATCCCTGCGATACCACTCGGCCAAGTCCTTCACCTACGGTAAGGACGTGCGCACCGGGGAGTCCATCATCCAGTACAACCACAATTACCTGCTGTGGGACTACGAGGGAGCCGATGGCCTCAAGACCGGTTATACCGACGCGTCGAACTACAATCTGATCGCCACGGCCCAACGCAATGGTGTCAGAGTCATCGGTGTCGTCATGGGCGTGCCCATGAGGGTCGGCAATCTGCGCGGGATGTCCTACCGAGACCAGGTCATGAGCACCTTGCTGGACCGCGGTTTCGCCATGGTGACGCCCATGCCGGTCCCGGCCAGCGTCACCGGATCCACGGTGACGACCTACAAGGGTGCCAAGAGCCACGTGGCGGTGGGCCCGGCGGGGCCGGTCATCGTTCCACAAATCCGCGGTAAAGAGATGCCGGTGACTGCGCGCGTTGAACTGAGCAAGACTTACCTCGTGGCTCCGGTAGCCAAGGGGCAACAGGTCGGCACACTGGTCCTTCTTCTGGGTGGTAAAGAGTACATGCGCATCAAGCTGGTGACGGCGGAGGCGGTAGCCCGGGGCGGCTTCTTCCGGGTGGCCTGGGACACTGTGGGCCTGGCCGTGGCCCCACTCATACATAAGGGTCTCGGCGTGATGACTCGCGCGGTCCCGCAGAAGTAATCACCTGGGCAGGATGCGGCTGATGGCCTCGTCGTATTCGGGGTGGATGACGAACCGGCCGTTCTTATCCAGCACTTCGTAATCCCAAGGCTGAATGATAAGGTCGTCCGTTTCTAAGGCGTACCAATTAGGTCGCCAACTGTCGGTGTGCACGCAAAGGGTGGCCGTCTTGACCTGGCGGGCGCCCTTCTTTCGTGCTTCTCCCACGGCCAGGCGCATGGTCTCGCCGGTGGCCGCGAACTCGTCCACGACCAGCACGGTTCTGCCGTCCACTTCATCGGTGAGAGGCACTGACCATTCGGGCTTCTCCCGCACCACGATGTCCTTCTTCCGGCGGGACAGGCGGACGGGATAGAGGTCTTTCCGCAGCATGGAGGCCAGAATGACGGCGGGCACCATGCCGGACTTGGCGATGCCGACGATCAGGTCGGGGTCATACTCGGTGCGGATGGTCTGGGCCAATTCGCGGCACATGTCCATCACGTCGTCCCACGATAGCCGGCGGTAACCGGTGTGCTCATGCCCGTAGCGGTCTTTCTGCATGGATTGAAGGCCTCCAGGCCTCATTCTATCCCACTTTTTGCCTGCTCCGCAAGTCAGAGGGCCGGGCAGACGCAACCCGGAGGAGGACCGGCGCCAGTTCAGGGCCCGCCGAAATAGTGCCGGAAACCCTGATGGCGGCTAAGGTAGAGGAGAAGCGGGTAACCCAGAGCGTAGCAGGCGATGGCCTCGCCGATGGCGATGGAGATGACCAGCGGAAAGTACGGCACTCGGACGACGGAGGACAGGTAGGCCGGGACCACCAAGGCGTTGATGATTACCGGTGGTAGCGGTGCGAGAGCGGGGGTCCGCATCCGGCTGGTGACGTAGGCCGCGGCGAAGGTGGCCAGACTGCCGAAAACAATGTCGTTGAAACCCAGGCCCCCCAGGATGTTCGCCAGGAGGCATCCCACGAAGAGCCCCGGAATGGCCAAGGGAGTGAGGAACGGCAAGACAGCAAGGGCTTCCGACACCCGGACCTGAATGGCGCCGTAGCTAAGAGGGAAGAAGGCAAGGGTGGTAGCGGCGTAGACCCCGGCGATCAGCGCGACGCGGGTCAGTGATCTGGTGACGTCGCTCCGGTCCATCTCCCCGAAGACCACCGCTGTCCCGCCACGCCGATTCCGGCCGCTTCTCCCCGTGTCGCCCTGCTGACCTTCCGGCATACCTGCCCCTCCCCGCCCGGCGGTCCTAGGTACCCAGCCGGCCAATCGCCCTGGCAGCGATATCTTTTCGGTAGTGTGCGCCCTCGAATCTTATCTTACTAACCGCGGCGTAGGCGCGGGCGACGGCCCCCCGGAGATCGCCGGCCAAGGCCGTCACCGCCAGGACGCGGCCGCCGCTGGTCTTCACCGGCGCGGCGCCGCCCCCCGCCTTTCCGGGTGCGGCGGCGTCGAAAGCGGTGCCAGCATGAAAGACCAGAACCGAGTCCAGGGTGGACGTTTCCTCTAGCCCATGGATAGGCAGTCCGGTATGATACTTCCCAGGATAGCCACCCGAAGCCATGACCACAGTGGCGGCGGCCCGCGGCGACCACGAAACCATCCCGGGCCGCAAGCTGCCGGTGATTGACGCCTCCATTATGTCAACCAAGTCCGAGTCCAGGCGCGGCAGCACCACCTGGGTCTCGGGGTCTCCCATGCGGGCATTGAACTCGATGACCTTCGGCCCCTGCCGGGTCAGCATGAGCCCGGCGTAGAGCACTCCCACATAAGGGCGGCCCTCCGCCACCAGGGCCGGCAGGGCGCGCCCGAAGATTTCCCGCTGGACCCGTTCAGCTATTTCTGGTGTGTATGACGGCACAGGGGAGTAAGCGCCCATGCCTCCGGTGTTGGGCCCGCGGTCACCGTCGAAGACCCGCTTGTGGTCCTGGGAAGGGACCATGGGGACGTATCGGTCGCCGGCGGCGAAAGCCAGGATGGAGACTTCGTCCCCCTCCAGGTATTCCTCGATGACCACGGTGCGACCGGCTTCGCCGAAGGTCTTGGCCTCCATGATTGAAGATATGGCCTCGTGGGCTTCACCCGCGGTGGCGCAGACGATGGCCCCTTTTCCGGCAGCCAGGCCCGAGGCCTTTACGACCAAGGGAGCGCCGACCGATTCTACATAACCGTGCGCCGCCACCGCGTCATCGAAGATCTCCGCCGCGGCCGTGGGGATGCCGTGACGGACCATGAACTCCTTGCACCAGGCCTTGCTGGTCTCCACTTCGGCGGCGCGGCGGGTGGGCCCGTAGACCTTGAAACCGCTTTCGGTGAGAGCGTCGCTGGCCCCTGCGGCCAGGGGACCTTCGGGGCCAATGACGATGAGATCGGGCCTCTCGGCTCTGGCCACGGTCAGAAGGTAGGCCACATCCTCCGCCTTACCGGGTATCAGGCGGGCCAGTTGCGCGATGCCGGCGTTACCGGGCAGGCAGGAGACTTCCGCGACCCGCGGGCTTTGGGCGATCTTCCAGACCAAGGCGTGCTCGCGCCCGCCGCTGCCTACCACTAGGACTTTCATGCCGTCTCCTCCATCCCTGGCGCTGCTGTCCTTCGGGCACCCACTCTTGACGTGGCCACCCTTGGCGTCGCCACCTTCCTAGCTGTGCCGGAAGTGCCGTATACCGGTGGTGACCACGGCCATGCCGTACTTGTCGGCGGCCGCGACGGTCTCCGCATCCCGAATGGAGCCGCCCGGATGGACCATGGCTGTGACTCCGGCGGCAGCGGCGGCTTCGGCCACGTCCGGGAACGGGAAGTAGGCGTCAGATGCCAGGACCGCGCCGCGGGCGCGTTCTCCGGCCCGCTCGATGGCGCCTCTGGCTGCATCGATGCGGTTGGTCTGTCCGCCGCCGATGCCCACCGTGGCGCCGTCCTTCGCCAGCACGATGGCGTTGGAGCGCACGTGCTTGACCACCGCCCAGGCGAAAGCCAGGTCGGTTAGTTCCGCCGCCGTCGGCCCGCGCTTCGAGGTCGCGGTCCAGCCGGCCGGGTCCTCGGCGGTCACGTCGCTGCTCTGCACCAAGAGCCCGCCGCCCACGCCCTTGAGCTCGAAGGCCGGCACGCCAGCCGCCGCTCCGGCATCGGCGAGCTCCGGTGTGCTGACCTGGCCCAATCCCGTCAAAGTCAGAAGACGCAGGTCCTTCTTCTGACCCAGTACACTTAGGGCTTCCTCGGTGAAGGCGGGGGCCACGATGACCTCCAGGAAGACTCTGGCCATTTCGCGGGCCAGGGCGCCGTCGACCGTCCGGTTGCAGGCCACGATGCCGCCGAAGATGGATACGGGGTCACCTTCATAGGCCTTCCTGTAAGCCTCAAGGAGGTCGGCGCCGGTTCCCACGCCGCACGGGGTGGCGTGTTTCACGGCGACCACGGCCGGCACGGCGAACTCCTTGACCGCCTCGATGGCGCCGTTGGTATCGCCGATGTTGTTATAGGAGAGTTCGCGCCCGTGGACCTGCCTGGCGCCGGCGATGCGGGCGTTCAGGGCCGCCACCGCCGGTGCCGCCTGGACGGCCGGCGCCGCCTGGACGGCCGGCGCCACCTCGGCGGCCGCCGTGGCCTCCCCGGCCAGTTGCGCTCGCAATACCTCCTCCAAGGCGTCAGAGTAAAAGGCCGCTTTCTGGTGCGGGTTCTCTCCGTAGCGCAATCCCTGCGTCTTCCGATAGGAAAGGACCAAGTCGTCCGGGAAGTC
>JAJYWN010000038.1 GCA_021791495.1 Bacillota bacterium | reverse complement strand
TGGCCATCCTCCAGCCCGTGGTCACTTTGATGCATCAGGAAATCGCCGTTACCAGAGCTCTCTTGACGGGTGCGGACCAGCTTCCGGCTTTCGGCCACCCGGGCGGGGGGGCGGGTCAAGGGACTGGCGCTGGGACGGGTACCGTGGCGGGCGGAGGGGCGGGTGGCGGGGCGGGGAGTGGAACAGCCTCCGGAGGCGGGACCAAGGCGGGGGCCGGTAGCGACGCCGCTCTGACCAGTCAGACCCTGGCCCTGACCGAGAAAGCGCTGGCTCGACAGGTGGAAGGCATCGTCCGTTCCGTCACCGGAATCTCCGGGGCCACGGCCGAGGTGAAACTATCGGCCGGAGATGGGACCACTCCGGGTGGGGTCGGCCACGTCCGCATCGTCCTGCCGGCCCAGGGAAAAGGAGCCGCCGGCGGCGGGTCCGCGGGAGGCGGGGCGACCGGCACACCGCCGGTCACCATCGCCATCCCACCTATCCTCCCCGGCACGACCGCTCCTTCAGCGATCACGGCCGCCAAAGATCGCCAGGCCGAGGCGAACCGCATCAAGGAGGTACTCTCCGATCTCTACGTCATGCCTCCCGAAAACATCGAGGTGGTGACGCCTTAGACCCCGTGGCGCCCTAGTGTACCTCAGGGCGCCCTGGTGGGCTGCTTAGTCTCTGGTGAAAGGTGGTCGGTCGTCCATGTCGGCAGTGTTCAGACGGCTCCTGGAGAAGCCGGCAAACGGCAAGTTCAACTGGCAGGTGGTGGTTATCGTCGCCGCTATCGGCGTCCTTCTGATGACCTTGCCCAATCTCCTGAGTTCTCCGAAAGGCAACCCTCCCACACCGGCCTCGACGGACACCGGCCTCCTGTCCGCGCAGACCGCCGCGGGGCGCTCCTTGGCGAGCGGGTCGGATTACGCCTCCATCGCCCAGTTTCAGAAGTCCTTGGAGCAGTCCATCGAGCAAGCCCTGTCCTCGATGGCGGGCGCCGGCGCGGTGAAGGTGGCTGTGACTGTGGAAAGCGGGCCGGAGATGAAACTGGGGCAGAACGAGAATGTGACCGAGCGCCGCACCGAGGAGAAGGACGCTTCGGGTGGGTCGCGGGTCATCAGCGAGATCACCAGGATCATCAGCATCGTCATGGGCCGGCCGTCCTCAGGCGAGGAGCAGCCGGTGGTCTCTCAGGTTATTATGCCGAAAGTCGCCGGCGTCTTGGTCACCGCCGAGGGAGCCTCGAACTCCTCGGTCAAGGCCGAACTGACGCGTGCCGTGGCGGCTCTCTTGAACATCCCCCTTTACCGGGTCCAGGTCATCCCCATGAAGGAGGGGAAATAGCCATGGTGGTCACGACTCGTCGGAATCTGGTCACAGCGGTGATATTTTTCGTGGTGGTCGCGCTGGTAGCGACTTTCGTGTATACCAAGCAGTCGCAGCGCAACCGGGGCATCATTCCCTTGGCGCCGGGCCCCCAGAGCAGTGCCGGGGGGGCCTCCGGCGCCAAGCTACCGCTTTCGGCGGGCACGGCCGGCACGACGACCGGCTCTGGGGCGGCGGTCGGCAGCGGCGCGGGCTCCACGGTGGCCGGAGGCAGCGACTTCTTCGTCGACTACCGCCTGGAGCGGGACCGCATCCGCAGCCAGCAGGTGGAGATGCTGCGCGAGATTATCAACAACCCCAAAGCCGACGACGCATCGCGGAAGGCGGCCAGCACCCGCTGGCTGGCCATCACCGAGGAACTGGGTAAAGAGATGGAACTGGAGAACTTGGTCAAAGCCAAGGGGTTCGAAGATGCCCTGGTGTTCCTACAGGAGAACACCGCCGTGGTGATCCTGAAGGCCAAAGACCTGAACGCGGTGGAAAGCTCCAAGGTCATGGACGTCATCCGGCGTGGTACCGGCATTAAGGCTGAGAACATCAACGTGATGACGAAGCCGCGGTAGGTTTTTCTCCCCCCGACCTGGAAAATAGGGGTCATCTTGTTCTTGGTCGAGGGGAAAAGGTTGCAGCGGACACGGCCGGTTTTCGTTCCAGCATTGGCAGCACGGATAGCAGTGATAACGATGGTAGGGAGCTTGACCATATTCCTCGTGGCGGCGGCGGGTTGCTCCCGCCCGCGCGCCTCGTCCGGATCCGAGACGGGGCCCGACGCGGCGGCCTTCCGGTTCATCCATATGTCGGATACCGCCGTCGTTTGGGCCCTGACCGCTCAAGGGGTGAAACGCACCGAAGATGGCGGGGCGTCGTGGAAGAACGTGACCCCGGCGGGCCTCCAGGCGCCAAATGGGATATCTGTCTTCTGCGGTGACGCGCTGCGGGCGTGGCTCCTGGTGCCGCTTGCGGTCTCCGGGGAATCCGGGATCTCCGGAATCATCTACCGGACCACCGACGGTGGTTCCTCCTGGCAGGGCACGTTCGTTCCCTTCCGAGGGGATTTTCTTTTCGCTCTTCCCTCGGGAGTACCCGCGGCCCCTGGAATGCCGGACCAAGACGGCAAGGAGTGGGTGCTCGCCGGGGCCGGAGTTTACTTCAGCGGGAACGGCGGCGTGACCTGGCAGCTCCTGTCCGGGGCCGGTGCTGGTGCGGGGGCCGGTGCTGCCGCGGGGTCCGGTGCCGGCAGTCTTCCGGCGGGCGGCGTCAAGAAAGGCCTCCTTTTCCGCCCGGACGGTGCGGTCGGCTGGGTGGGCGCCGCGGAGGAGAAGCCTGGCCTGTCCGGACTGTACCGGAGTACTGATGGCGGCCGCACCTGGGAGCGGCAGGATTTGCCCTGGCCCCGCGGTATGGACGGTTATGTGATGGAAATCAGCGCGGTCTCCTTCGCCAGCCGCACCGAAGGCTTGGCTGTGGCCCTCTTCGGTGGACGTCACCCATCGCTGGTCATCTATGCGACGGCGGACGGAGGCGAGACGTGGGCACCCTCTCCTCCGCTGCGGCTCGACGCCGGAAAGGCGACCGCCACGGTCATCGGTCCAAGGGGCGTGGTGATCGCCGACGGTTCCAGGAAGATCCGGTTCACGTCTGATGCGGGGGTAACCTGGAAGTCAGTCTCTCTCAACCTCAAGTTGAAAAGCATTGACGCCCTCTCCTTCGTCGGTCCCCTGAGCGGGTGGATTCTGGGCCGGTCCGGCGATGGTAAACAGGCATTATACCGTTCACTGGATGGAGGGCGAACTTGGTCGACAGTCTCCGCCGAAGAGTCGAAAAAGGACTAACGGTGCACCGTCTGGCAGGTGCAGGATTCGCCCAAGGCAAGGAGAATAGGCCACAGGCATAGATTGTCTATGCAGGTATAGACTTAAGTTAATGGGAAAGGCAGGTGACATAGACGTGGAAGAGCCCGAGAAACCCTCCATAATAGTGCCTTTCGAGACCGATTCGGAGACTGGTCTGGTCAAGATTTCGGAAGATGTCGTAAGTGTTATAGCGGGGATCGCGACCACAGAGGTCGAGGGTGTAGCGGGCATGAGCGGCGGCTTTGTGGGCGGCATCTCCGAGATGTTCGGCAAGAAGAGCCCTCAGAAGGGGGTCAAGGTCGAAGTCGGAGAGCGCGAAGCCGCCGTGGACCTTTATATTGTCATCGAATACGGTGTCCGCATTCCGGACGTGGCACAGAAAGTCCAGGAGAACGTGAAACAGGCCATTGAGTCCATGACTAGCCTAAACGTGGTGGAGGTTAACGTCCACGTCCAAGGGGTGGCCTTCCGTTCCCCGAACAAAGAGGACGAAATTGCCAGAGTCCGCTAGCCACGGAGCTTTTCGGGTGGACAAGCCCGCAAACGGTTGGGGGGAAAGGAGTCTCGGACTAGATGGGTCTTTTTGACCGTGTTGTGCTGACTGTCTTTACGTTCAGCCTGGCCTTCATATCTTTCATGTTCATTCTTCTGCCATTTGGTTGGTACATCCCTCTCACCGTGCTGCAACGGAGCCTGATGAACGCCAACGGCCGCTGGACCGTCGGCCTCATTGGTACCTTGTTCTTCATCGTCAGTCTGCGGTTCATCTACTTCGGTTTCTCACGACGGTATCCCCTGAAGACCATCGTCCATGAGACCGACCTTGGAGAGATCCGCGTCTCGCTCTACGCCATCGAGAGCCTGGTGAGAAGGGTCTCCCGGCAGGTGCGTGGGGTGCGAGAGGTCAAGGCCTCAATCACCAGCCTGAACGACGGTATCGGAGTTCAAATGCGCGTCTGGGTAACGCCGGACAGCAACAGCCCGAAAGCCTCGGCGGAGATCCAGAACTCCGTCAAGACCTATGTGCACGACGTGGTGGGAGCCGAGGTACGCGACATCCAGATCTTCGTCGAGAACATTACCACGGAATCGCGCCGGGGTAGGGTGGACTAGACCATGGATGAGGAAAAAACCCGCGCTCAGGCGTGGCCCACCCTGGTGGCGCTGGTGTCGAGCATACTCTACGACGTGCTGGCGAACCGGCGTGGCCGTTTCATCGGGGGCATCTTCGGCCTGGTCATCGGGTTCATGCTGTATAAGATGGGGGTTTTCTGGACCCTGGTGGTAGCCCTGACCACTGGGATAGGGTATTATATCGGACAGCGGTCCGATGAGCAGCGCGAGGACATTCTGGACATCCTGGACCGGATGCTGCCGCGGTAGTAGCTACAGGCGCCCCCGCGCCGGATTTGAGGGGAAGCTTCGGGCGATGGTGAGAAGGAGAGCGGCCAGGGAGTTGGCCCTGAAAGTGCTCTACGCGGTGGACGTCGGCCGCGCCGATCCTGAGAAGGAACTGGAATATGCCGCTCTATCCGAGTACCTTGGGAAGGGCCTTTCCCCCGAGACCGTCGCCTTCTGCCGGGGTCTGGTAGCAGGCACGCTGGCCTCCGCCAAGGACATCGACGATCGCATCCGCGAGCTGGCCCGCGAGTGGAGTCTGTGGCGAATGGCGGCGGTGGACCGGAATGTGCTGCGAATGGCCATCTATGAGATGTTGAACCTAGAGGACATCCCCTATAGTGTCTCCATCAACGAGGCCGTCGAGCTCGCCAAGAAGTACGGTACGGAGGAGTCCGGCCGTTTCGTCAACGGTATCCTGGGTAACCTCGCCAAGGGGCTGCCGCCCAAGAGCGAACCAGGCGCGCAGGCCGAGACCGAGGAGGAGCCGGAGAGCGGCGAGCCTGGTAGGGAAGCGGGGGAGCAAGTGGCATCTCCCTTACCGCCACCGCCGGTTCCGGGCGCGCGTTAGGTAGACAGTAGCAGAAAGCCGGCGGCTCGTTTGACCATGATCCTCGCCATCGACACCAGTTTCTACACGACCTCGGTGGCCGCCATGGACCGCGACGGGCGGGTTCTGGCGGATATGAGGACCATTTTCGTTCTGAAGCCGGGCGAGCGGGGCTTGGCCCCTTCCACGGTGGTATTCAACCACGTCCGCAGTCTTCCGAGCCAGGTAGAACACCTGTTCCGGTTGGCGGCCCGGGGCTTTCCACGCTCCGAGGATCCAGCGTCCGCTATCCTTTCTCCCGGCACGGTCAAGGTCGACTTGGTAGTCGCTTCAGTTCGCCCCAGAATCGTGGAAGACTCGTACCTGCCGTTCTTTCGGGTATCGGAAGGTTTCGGGCGGGCGGTGGCGGCCGCGGTGGGAGCTCCTTTCTTGGAACTGTCGCATCAAGAAGGGCATCTGGCGGCCACTTGGATTGCGCGGGGCGGCCACAACGTTGGCGGCAACGTTGACACCGGCGGCGGAGACGGTGGCTGTGTCTGCAGACGAGAACCCCCAGACCGATCGTTCCTGGTCCTCCAGATGTCCGGAGGAACGACGGAGCTCTTGATTGTCGAGCGATGGGAAGCCGGTCGCCCACAAGGGGTGACATCTCTCGGGGCAGCCTTGGACGTGAACGTCGGACAGTTCCTCGACCACGTCGGCGTGCGGCTTGGTCTCTCCTTCCCAGCGGGCGCCGCCTTGGAACTGGAGGCAGGAAAGGCATCGGACGTGGGCGCCGGAGCGCCGGTGTCCGGTGAAGATGGCTGGCACCCTATCCCTGTGTCGGCCCAGGGCTACCGCTTGAGTTTCGCCGGCCCGGAGGCCGCCGCCAACCGCTTGATCGACGCCGGTTGCCCCGCGCCGGTGGTGGCCCGCCTCTGCCTGGAGGCGGTGGCCAGGGGCGCCGAGAAAGTCCTGCGGAAGGCCGTCGAGGAATTCGGCCGTCACGACGTCGTTGTCTGCGGCGGAGTCGCGGCCAACCAGACGCTGCGCCGCCATCTCGCGCGCCGGCTGGGGCACCCGGCCGTGGGCGCCCGCCTGGTCTTTCCCGACCCAGCATACTGCACCGACAATGCGGTCGGCTTGGCGGAAGCTGGACGCAGGCAGACGAGAAATCGCAATTGAGCGAAAACTAGCCCCGCCAGGCATTCTGGAAGGTTTTTGTCTCTATTTGGTGAAAACGCATCTGTTCGCGTGTGAAGCGGTGAACTATTGCGCGGTTTGCCAAGAATAGTCACCGTATGAAGACAACCGGCGACCGCATCAAAGGCCAGTTGAACCAGACCCAGACCCCGGTCGCCTCCGGAGTCCCGGTTGCCTGAATACCTGGGATTGGAGAGTAGAAGCAGCAATGTACAAGATCCTGTCTAAACGCGACCTCACCGACATCACCAAGCTGTTCGTGGTCGACGCTCCCTTCGTGGCCCGCAAGGCAGAACCCGGACAGTTCGTCATCGTCAGGGTCCGGGAAGAAGGAGAGCGCGTCCCCCTCACCATCGCCGACTTCGACCGCGGCAAAGGCACGGTCACCGTGGTGATCCAGGAGGTCGGTCTGACCAGCAAACTCATCAATCAACTGAAGCCCGGTGACTCTTTCCAGGACTTCGTAGGTCCTCTCGGGAAGCCGTGCCCCATTGAAGAGAGCGGCACCGTGGTGTTGGCCGGCGGCGGTTTCGGCGTGGCGCCGGTCTACCCCATCGCCAAGAAGATGAAGGCGGAGGGCAAAGTCCACATCGTCTCCATCATCGGCGCCCGCACCAAGGACCTCCTGATTCTAGAACCCGAGATGCGCTCGGTGTCCGATGAGTTGATCATCATCACCGACGACGGCTCCTACGGGCGGAAGGCTTTCCCGACGGACATCATCAAGGAAATGCGCGAGAAGGGGACCAAGATCGATCGCGTGATCGCCATCGGCCCCATGGTCATGATGCGCGCCGTGGCCAACCTCACCAAGACCCTGGGGTTGCCGACCTACGTCTCGGCCGACCCCATCATGGTGGATGGCACGGGGATGTGCGGTGCCTGCCGTCTGACGGTAGGCGGGAAAGTGAAGTTCGCCTGCGTCGACGGTCCCATCCTTGACGGGCATCAGGTTGACTTCGAGGAGGCCATCCGGCGCGGGAAGATGTACGCCACGGAGCAGAAGACGGCCCTCGATCATCACCACGAATGCCAATGCGGAGGTGGTCACTGATGCCTCCCATCAAACCGCGTCACGCCATGCCGTCGCAGGATCCGGAGCAGCGCCGGCGTAACTTCGAGGAAGTCGCCACCGGCTATCTTGAGCCGCTGGCCCTCGGTGAGTCCTCACGGTGCTTGACTTGCCCCAAGCCCGGATGCTACACAGGCTGCCCGGTGAACGTGAACATCAAGGACTTCGTCGCTCTAGTGAAAGAGGGCAAGTACCTCGACGCCTATAAGAAGATCAAGGAGACGAACAGCCTGCCCGCCGTCTGCGGTCGGGTCTGCCCTCAGGAAGAGCAGTGCGAGAAGTTCTGCCTGATTGGGAAGAGGAACGAGCCGGTGGCCGTGGGGCGGTTGGAGCGGTTCGTGGCCGACTGGGCCATGGAGCACGGCGTCGAGCCCGAAAAACCCGCGCCAAACGGACATAAGGTGGCCGTGGTCGGTTCGGGCCCCGCCGGACTGACCTGCGCCGGCGACTTGGCGATGAAGGGCTATAAGGTCACCGTTTTCGAAGCCCTCCACAAGGCCGGCGGCGTGCTCATCTACGGGATCCCCGAATTCCGTCTCCCCAAGCGGATTGTGGCGGCCGAGGTCAAGAACCTGGAGAAGCTGGGCGTCGAGATCATCACCAACGTGGTGGTGGGGAAGAGCGTCACCCTTGACGACCTCTTCGCCGACGGGTATGAGGCCATCTTCGTCGGGACGGGCGCCGGGCTGCCGAAGTTCATGGGCGTGCCGGGCGAGACCCTGAACGGCGTGTTCAGCGCGAACGAATACCTCACCAGGACGAACCTGATGAAGGCCTACCTGTTCCCCGAGTACGACACGCCCATCAAGCACGGCAAGAAGGTCGCCGTGGTGGGTGCCGGGAACGTGGCCATGGACTGCGTGCGCAGCGCCTTGCGGCACGGAGCCGACGACGCCTTCGTGGTGTACCGGCGGACCGAGCACGAGATGACCGCCCGGAAAGAGGAGTTCGAGCACGCCATCGAGGAAGGCGTGGTCTTCCACTGGCTGACCAACCCGGTGCGGGTCATCGGGGATGAGAACGGCTGGGTGAAGGGCCTGGAGTGCGTGAAGATGGAGCTGGGCGAGCCCGACGAGAGCGGGCGGCGGCGCCCGGTGGAGGTCAAGGGCTCGAACTTCGTCATGGACTGCGACATGGTCGTGGTGGCGCTGGGCACCAGCCCCAACCCGCTCCTGTCGCAGACCACGCCGGGGCTGAAGACGGAGAAGTGGGGCGGCCTCATCGTCGAGGAGGAGACCAACGCCACGACGCGCGAAGGCGTTTACGCCGGCGGCGACGCGGTGACGGGGTCGGCCACGGTTATTCTGGCCATGGGCGCCGGGAAGAAGGCGGCCAAGGCCATCGACGAGTACATCCAGAAGAAGTCCAAGTAGTGTAGGGGTAAGGTAAAACGGGGTTACGCAAAGGGGCGGTGACGCAGGGAAGCGTCGCCGCCCTAATCTTTTCGCTGTGACCTCGACCCCCGAAACTTCGGACTAGATCACATATGGGTAATCCATGCCAACGGCGGTTTCTGAAGGTGCATTTTTTCCCACCGGGGGCTTCTACGGACGAATTGAGGAGGTGTGGGGAGGTACTGCACGGGAGAAACGGCCTCTGGAATGGTCTCCAGGAGACAGAAGACGCCAGTTATGGTTAACTAGATCGAGGCTTACCGAGACCGGCTCCCCGAAATGGCAAAAAATGCACCTCTCCAAACCCCGAAACGCATGATTTCCCACTCCCAACCGACAACACCGCCGTCCGGGAAACGGAACCTCCCGCGGGTTCGCCCTGGTCGTGTGCTGGGAGGCGGTGAGCCAAGGAAGCGCCGCCACCCATGGCGAGTGAGACAAGATGCCTATCTTGGACAAACTGAGGAGCAGAAAGGCCTGGAGGAGGCCTAACCCCTGCCGTCGAACCCTAAGTACCACCTGAAGCCAGGCCGACACTGGAGAGAGATTCTCCTCCCTTAAGCAGAGGTGAACCCATCTGGAAAGCGCCGCCGCATCCCGCGGTTTTCCGGCCCGCACCGTCACCGTCTCTGAACTGACCCAGCAGATCAGGCGGCTGCTCGAGTCGAACGAGGCGCTGGCGGGCATCTGGGTGCGCGGGGAGATCTCGAACTTCAAACACCACACCTCGGGCCACATGTATTTCACCTTGAAGGACGAGGGGGCTTGCGTGCGCGCCGTCATGTTCCGGCGTCAGAACGCGAACCTCACCTTCGTTCCCGGCGACGGCATGAAGGTGGTGGCCCTCGGATACATCAGCGTCTACGACCGTGACGGCCAATACCAGCTCTACGTGGAGGACATGCTGCCGGACGGCCTGGGTAAGCTCTACCTGGCTTTCGAGCAACTGAAAAGGAAGCTGGAGGCCGAGGGTCTTTTCGACGGGCGCCTGAAACGCCCCATCCCAAGGATGCCGCGCCGCGTGGCCATCATCACTTCTCCCACCGGCGCCGCCATCCGCGACATGATCACCGTGTCGCGCCGTCGCTTCCCGAACGTGCACCTTGTTATCTGTCCGGTGATGGTTCAAGGGCCGGAAGCGCCACCGCAGATCTGTGCCGCCATCGACCTGGTAAACCGCTGGGGAGGGGCCGACGTCATCATCGTCGGGCGGGGTGGCGGTTCGCTGGAAGAGCTTTGGGCTTTCAACGATGAGAGCGTGGCGCGGGCCATCCGCGCTTCGGCCACGCCGGTCATCTCCGCCGTGGGGCACGAGACCGATGTCACCATCGCCGACTTGGTGGCCGACTTGCGGGCGGCGACGCCTTCGGCCGCGGCCGAGCTGGCCGTTCCCGATAAGGCCGAGCTGCAGGCCCGCCTGGCGGCGCTGCTTTCGCGTAGCTGCTACGCTGTGCGGACGCGAGTCGAGCGGGGGGCCCGCCGCCTGCAGAACGCGGTGGCCCGTCCGGTAATGAGCCGCCCGGAAGAGCCGCTTCGTCAGAAAGCCCAGCGCATTGACGACCTGGCGCGCCGGTTGGCGGCGGCCATGGTGCGGCGGCACGAGGCGGGCGTCTCGCGGCGCGACCGGTTGGCGGGCCGGCTTGACGCCTTGTCGCCACTGGCCACCTTGTCGCGCGGTTATTCCATCTGCCTGAAGTTGCCGGAGAAGGCCATACTGAGGGACGCGGCGGCGGTCGGCCAAGGGGAACCGGTGGAGGTCATACTGAACAAAGGTCGCCTGGCGTGTACCGTGGCCCAGGTGTTTCCCGAGGAGGGAAAAGCATGAGTTCGGAGAGCCCGGAGACGGATGTGAAGGATGTCCCGGTTAAGAAGGAAGACATGCCTTTCGAGCAGGCTTTGGAGAGACTGGAGAGTATCGTGGCCAAACTGGAAACGGGCCAGTTGAGCCTCGACGAATCCCTGGCCCTTTTCCAGGAGGGCATCGGCCTGGCGCGGGTCTGCACTTTCAAGCTGGAAGAAGCCGAGGCCAAGATCGAGCAACTGGTCGAGGAGAGCGGCGGGAGGATCGCCCTGAAAAGCTTTCGACAGGAGTCAAAGAACTGACTTTGGGCGCGGAATGCACACGTAAGACCGTTTCCGTTTCGCCGGCGGAGAAGCTGGAGCAGTACGCTGCTCTCACCGACAGCGAGCTGGAGCGATGGCTCCGGCCGGCTCCGAGTATTCCTGACAGACTCCTGGCCGCCATGCGGCATGCCATGTTCCCCGGCGGCAAGCGCCTGCGGCCCATCCTGCTGCTGGCGACCGCCGAAGCTTTGGGCACGGCCGCCACCCGTGGCGCCGGTCCCGCCGCGGCGGTCGAGATGGTGCACTCCTATTCCCTGGTCCACGACGACTTACCATGCATGGACAACGATGATTTCCGGCGCGGACGCCCCACCGTCCACCGGGTCTACGGCGAGGCGACGGCCCTGTTGGCGGGGGATGCCCTGCTGACGCTGGCCTTCGAGGTCCTGGCGTCGTCCGGCGAGGCCCAGGCGCGCCGCCTCGTGGGTGAACTGGCCGCGGCCATCGGACCGGCGGGAATGGTGGGAGGGCAGGCCCAGGAACTGCTCAGCCAAGGGAAACTCGACCGCGACGGGCTTTTGGCCGTACATGCCGGCAAGACAGGTGCCCTGATCCGGGCGGCCGTGCGGATGGGAGCGGTGGTGGCCGGCGCCGCCCCGGCTTCGTCGGAACTGGCGCACTTGACCACCTTCGCGGAGAACCTGGGGCTGGCTTTCCAAGTGACCGATGACTTGTTGGACCTCCCGCGCGATGAGGCCGCCGGCCGCACGACGCTGGCTACCATCCTCGGGGAAGACGGTGCGCGGCGCATGGCGGAAGAGGTCAACGCGGCTGCCGTGGGAGCCTTGGACTTCCTCGGGCCGCGGGCGGGCACGCTGCGGTGCTTAGCGGACCAGCAGCTGTCCCGCCGTAGCTAGGCCGGAGATGTCTGACGAAACGGGCGTATTTGGGAGGATCTTAAGATGCAAGAGGTCCGATGCGCCGGATGCGTGGTCCTCCGCCCGGGGAAAGACTTTCTGGAGAACCCTGAGGTGCTCTTGATCTGGACTCTCGATTACACGGACCCGACGTTACCTAAGGGGAGGGTCGAACCGGGCGAAACCGCGGAGGATGCTGCCAGACGCGAGGTCCGGGAGGAGACCGGTTGCGACGTCTCGATCACTGACCCTGAGCCAGTGACGGTAGACGCCCTTCTGGCCGCCCACCCCCCGGTAATACGGAAAGTGATCGATTTCTACTTGGCCCACCCGACTTCGGAAAGCTTTTGCGGACCGCTGGACCCGCTAATCCGGCGCGCCGCATGGGTCCCCGTGGATCAGGCCCTTCGGCTGATGTTACGCGAAGAGGAAGTCACGGCTTTGTTGCGATGCGTTCGTAAGGCCGGTGATGTCATTCAAGGACAGGGCAGCACGCGCACTCACTGAGTACGAAGAAACGCCTGCGGCTGACCGGCGCAGAAGTCATCCACGCGTTGCCGGAGATGCGCCATCACCGGCACGGGTAGGGCTCCGGTGGGGAAGAAAGCCGCACTCATGGTTTCCTCAGTCTCCTGCGCCAGTTCCCCCCCGATCACCTCTGCCTCGACAGTGACCGCGACAGCCCCTTCGGAAGGTTTGGAATAGACCCCCACAACCCGTTTGACGCGCACCCTCAGTCCGGTCTCTTCAAACACCTCCCGCAGGGCTGCGTCCTCGATCGACTCACCTAATTCGACCGTGCCGCCAGGCAGACTCCAATACTGCCCTTTAGAACGCCATTTGACGAGAAGGATACGGTCACCTTGGGTGATAAAGGCTAGAGCACCAAGCACATGCCCGGGTTTGTCCACACATGTCGCCCCTCTCTGGTTCTAGCCACTCGTCTCGGCCAGGCGCGGCGCCACGAATCTCGCGTAGAGCCACGCGCCGGCCAGGCCTATGGCGAACCCTACCGGGACGGCGACCGGAGTCGGAGGCAGGAGCACCCCCAAGGCGAGGGCCGTGAAAAGCACGGCTGTGACGACGGGCTGGGCGGCTCCACCCGGCGCCCGGTAGGGCCGCTCCAGACCAGGCTGGCTCTTCCGCAGTTTCAGCACTGCCAGCGCCGCCAGGGCATAGATGGTGCTCTCGATGGCCGCCGCCAACAGGATCGGCACCGTGAACTGCCCCGTGTAAATGAGGACCACGGAAAGGACGGCCTCGACCAGGAACATGAAGAGGAGAGCCGACCAAGGCGTGAAGTAGGTCAGATGGACCTTCGATAAAGCCGGCGGCAGCGCGCCTTCGCGGGCCATGGCGTAGACCAGACGGGACGTTCCCATCATCCCGGCGTTGAAAGACGTGAAAGTGGCCAGAAAACTCACGGCGACCAGCACCAGCAGCCCCGTGTTCCCTCCGATGGCCTGCCCGTACAGGAGGTGAGGCGTAGGAGACTGGGCGAGCTGGCTCAAGGGAACGCGCGTCGCCATAGCTTCGGCAAATAAGGCGTAGCTGACGGCGAGCCCGGCGACGGCCAGGGGCATGGCCCTGGGCAGGAACATGCGGTCTTCAGACTCTTCCACCAGAGGCGTGATCCACTCAAAACCGATGAAGAGGTAGACCGAGTAGGCGATGGCCTGAAGGAAAGAACCAAAGCCCGGCGCTACACCGGCAATGGCTTTGGCGCCGGCGGCTCCCGCGCCGACTCCCGCGCCGACTCCCGTACCGCCGGCGGCCGTTCCCGGCAACAGCCAGGCCGCCAGCGACACCACCAACAGGACGCCGAACATGGTGTAGGTCATCAGGTCTTGAACGCGACCGGCCAGCTCCACGCCGCGCAAGTTAATCACGAAAAAGAAACCGAGGGTGGCTAGAACCCACACGATAGGAGGGATCTGACTGAGCACCGGCAAGCCGCGGAAGAGCACCGACAAGACCGTGGCGAAAACGTACGCCTCGGCCGCGCCCGCCGCCCACGCCAAAACCACGTACAGGAGGCTGACCGTCAGCGAAAGGGTCGATCCGAAGGCCTCCCGCACGTAGACCGAAACCCCGCCGGCGTTGGGGAAGGCAGCGCACAGTTCCGAGAAGTTCCAGGCGGCCAGGACGCACACGGCTCCGCCCACAGCGATTGCCAGCCAGGCCAGACCCATTCCGGACAACCCGGCCACCTGAACGGCGGCGGTGAAAACGCTGGACGCCAAGGCCAACCCGGCCGACGCCGCTACCAGAGTGCGTAACCGCAATGATTTCTTCAGCACGGCAGCATCGCCTCGCGCCTACTTCCAAACGTACTGGACGACGGCGTCCAGACGCATCTCGTCCTTAGAAGAGCCGCTGAACTTCAGGCGGCCCGCCGAAAATTCCTTGGCCGGGTTCAGCTTTCCTTCGAAGATGCCGGCTAAGACGGCTTCCGGAGCCGCCAGCGTCACATGGGCCGGCTCAGACCGCCCCGCGCGCACTTCCGCCACTTTTCCGTCCACCACCGCCAGCGTCCAAGCCGACCCGGAATCCGTAACGTCCAGGACGATGTTCCGTGTCCAATCCTTCATCATCTTCTGGACCAGCTTGTGGGCGTTGACCTTCTCCGCGAAACCGGCCAAACACCCTGCAGGGAGGCCGACCCGGCGCCATCGGGCGCCCAATCCGCGGCGCAAGTCGTCATGGCTCGCCCACCTCCTCCACTTCGATATCCCGCTCGGCCAAGGCCGCGAAGAAAGGCTTGGGCGGCACGATACCCTCGGGGGCGAAAACACCGCCCAGTTTCGGGATCTGTCCCTTAAGGAGCATCCTAGTCACCACCGCCGGCGGAATGCCGGTCAGGCGGTCCATGCTGTCCACGCTGCAATAACCCGCGTGAGCGGCCTTGCCGTCCTTCACTCCCCATACATCGACGCGGATGGCCGAGAGGGGCGGGGGAGTTTTCTCACCGATGGATGAAAGCAAGGGAAGCATGGGTTGCATCAATCCGGCGATGGCGTCAATCTTCTTCTCGGTGCTCACCAGGTCGAGATCGATGAGGCCCCGCGCCACTTTCTGGATTTCGTCGGGCAACAGGTAGCCACGGACGGTCACGTTCCGTAGCCCGTCGATGAACCTGGGGATGGTGAGGGCTTCGGGATGGCCGCAGAAATAGGCGGGCACGGGCCCGATGGGGTCGGAGATGGGGAAGGTTTTCACGCCGGAAAGCGCCGGGACACTGGTCCAGGCACCGTCCAGATACATGGGCACATCTCGGGTGATGGCGTGGATGACGTGTTTGATAACGGCCTCGCCCTCGCTGTCGGCGGTGCTGCCGACCCACACCAGGTCGATGTCGCGCGCCCGGTCCATCTGGTCGGCGCCCATCCGGGCCAGGAGGTTGCTGATGCCAGGGGTCCAACCGTTACCGATGACCGCCGTAACCCCGCGCCGCCGGGCCATGGAGTCGAAAGCCAAGAGCTTCATGGTGGCGTCGTCGTCATCGCAAATATCCACGTAGTCCACACCGGCCTCGATGACCGCCGCCAGGACGCCTTCGGCGTACCGGTAGAACGGCCCGACCGTATTGACCACGACGCCGGCTCCCCGAACAGCCTCCACGACTGACTCTTTCTGGCGCGCGTCGACAAAAAGGGCCCGAGCTTTTCCCCCGATCTCGTCGGCCAGCTTCTGCGCTTTATCCACGCGGAAGTCGGCGATGACCACCTCGTCGACGATACCTTGGCCATTCTCCCGGCACAGTTCCCGAACGGTGCGGCTACCCATGTCCCCGGCGCCGCCGAGGACTACTACCTTGGACACCTGCCTCATCCTCCTTGTCGGAGCCCATCTGTTTAGCACCTTGACTTCTCGGAAGACCTTAAGTTTCCTGCGTTTGCGGCGCGGCGAGCTTCATCGAGACAGGCGGCCTAAAGGTTATGCAAACATGAGTACACCGTTCATGAAGGCCGCTACTGCCTTCATAACGTATCATGTCCGGCGCCAGGCTCCTTTGTAGCAACCAGGACGATATGCTATAATCAAGCAACGTCTTGTACCCTAACAAATCAACAGCATTCTAAAGACTTTGCAGGTGGTGCAGTATCCTAGTCGGTGCGACCGCTTCTGAGGACGGGGCTAAAAATCCGTCAAGGGCACATCGATGAAGCTCCTGGTGTTGGCCGCCGACGCCCAGTCGGGGGCTGGTGCTGGGAGAAAAGGAGGACGGGGCAACCTACAATGGCATGTAGATCCTGACCCTGCCTCCGTGGAGGCCTGGGCCCGTGGTGCCTGCACCGAGCAGACGTGCTACGGCCCAGAGTTGTACCTGCATGCGGTGCCGAATGGAACGGTCCGGCGCGGTGTGCAGTGTAGCCTGCCCTGAGTGGTTGAGGCGGAAGATGGGTTCTGTCAGGAAACGGTCCGGCCGGACCGGCCCGGGCACAGCCATCCGAAATCTCAGCTGCAAAAGGGGATAGGAAGAGGCTCCGCATCGTCGGGGAAAACTCCTAGGCTGTTCTTCGGAGACGGATCGGGGATTACAGTGTGGCCTTAGTGGCGATCCAGCGCTGCCGGCGGCGACGTGGCAGAGCGGTCGTAAAGGGAAACCGCCCGGGTGGCGACACCAGGGTGAACCGCGAGGGAAAGCCTGCTGGACCTATGCCGCAACATTTACCCGGTTCGTCACCACCTGCTGCTTTCATGATGAGGTGATTGGACTCTTATATGAGTAATGGCAATGGCCGGTGGCAAGCGGTCCTTATGCGAGGGCTCGGCATCGGCCTTTTGACCTTCATCCTGGCCGCGCCGGTCGGATTCCTGTCCGACACCGCCGCCCGTCGGCTGGCTCCCATCCTTGGTTTCCTCGTTCTCCTTTTTGTCATCGCCATCGGCGTCCTTTTCGATATGCTTGGGCTGGCCGTGGCCGTGGGCGACGAGAAGCCTTTCCACGCCATGGCCGCCAAGCGCATCGGCGCCGCCGCGCATGCCATCCGTCTAATACGGCACGCTGACAAGGTCAGCAGCCTGACTAACGATGTCATCGGGGACATTGCCGGCACCGTCTCCGGCGCCATCGCCGCCGCCGTCATCCTGCATCTGATATCGCCCGCCGAGACTCCATACTCTCACGTGGTTACCGGGCTCTTCGTGTCCCTTGCCGCCGCCCTGACCGCCGGCGGCAAGGCCGCGGGGAAGAAGGTGGCCATCGCCCGTTCTTTCGAGATCACGCTTTTTGTCGGACGCGTGACGTCTTGGTTCGAGCGGCGCTTCGGGTTCGACGTTCTGCGACTCATTGATGGCGGTAATGGTCGGAGGGGAAGCCGGAGAACGCGTCGAAACCCGAAAAAATAACCCCGTGTCGAAAGGCTAACACTGAGGACGACCCACTTCGACAACTTCGACAATGTGGCGAGGAATGTGCGGAAAATGCCGACGTCTATCATGGACCAGATCTCCCTGCCAGGCGATCTGAAGAAGGTTCCCGAAGAAAAACTACCGGAAGTCGCCGCCGAGCTACGCCGGATCATGATCGAGACCGTAGCCCGGACCGGAGGGCACCTGGGCTCCAGCCTGGGGACGGTGGAGATTACCGTAGCCCTGCACCGCATCTTTGACACCCCGCGCGACAAGATCGTCTGGGACGTGGGTCACCAGGCTTACGCGCACAAGATCCTAACCGGCCGTCGCGAAGCCTTCGAAAAATCCCTGCGCCAGGCGGGAGGTCTCTCTGGGTTCCCAAAACGGGGTGAAAGCCCCTACGACGCCTTTGGGACGGGCCATGCCAGCACCTCCATCTCCGCGGCCATGGGCATGGCTGTCGCCCGCGACCTCAAGGGTGAGGACTACCACGTGGTGGCCGTCATCGGCGATGGCGCCCTCACGGGCGGTGAGGCTTTCGAAGGTCTGAACAATGCCGGCCTGGCCAAGACCAACCTCATCGTCATCCTGAACGACAACCGCATGTCCATCGACCGGAACGTGGGCGCTATGGCCCGCTACCTTAACCGCATCCGGTCCCACCCGTATTACTCCCGGGCCAAGACCGACTTGGAGCGGGCCATGACCGGCGTCTTGGGACGGCGAATCACGGCGAATGTCGGCCACATCAAGAACCGGCTGAAGTACTTGCTGGTCCACGGCGTGATTTTCGAGGAATTGGGCTTCACCTATCTGGGGCCGGTGGACGGCCATAACCTCAGCGCGGTCATGGACGTGCTCCGCGAAGCCAAGGAGATGAAAGGACGCCCCGTCTTCGTCCACTTTGTGACCAAGAAAGGTAAGGGCTACGCGCCGGCGGAGGATAACCCGGGGACCTATCACAACCCCGGACTTTTCGACCCCGACACAGGGGAGCGCCGCAAGAACAACGGCCCGGCCTCCTATACTTCGGTTTTTGGGAAGACCCTGGTAAAGCTGGCGGCGGAGGACCCGCGGGTGGTAGGCATCACCGCGGCCATGCCCGAGGGGACCGGCCTGAACTACTTGGAGGAAGCCTTTCCCGCGCGGTACTTCGACGTGGGGATCGCCGAGCAGCACGCCGTGACTTTCGCGGCCGGCCTGGCGACGGCCGGCATCCGGCCTGTGTGCGCCATTTACTCCACCTTCCTGCAGCGCGCCTTCGACCAGGTCTACCATGATGTCTGCCTGCAAAACCTGCACGTGGTCTTCGCCATCGACCGCGCCGGCGTGGTGGGGGACGACGGACCGACGCACCACGGTCTATATGACTTGTCCTATCTGCGGCCCCTGCCGAACATGGTCATCATGGCCCCCAAGGACGAGAATGAACTGCAACACATGCTGAAAACGGCGCTGGCCGGAATCAACGGGCCGGTGGCCGTCCGCTATCCCCGGGGGGCGGGGCTGGGGGTGGCACTCGACCAGGACCTGCAGGTCATGCCGGTGGGTAAGGCTGAGATTCTGAAGAAGGGCGAGGACGCGGCGATTTTGGCCGTGGGAGCCATGGTGGCCCCCGCCATGGAGGCGGCCGGGCGTCTGGCCGAAGACGGACTCCGCGTGGCGGTGGCCAACGCCCGCTTCGTAAAGCCACTGGACGAGGAACTCATTCTGAACCTGGCTACCGGCACGGGCCGGCTCCTGTGTGTGGAAGAGAACTCGGTGCTGGGCGGATTCGGTTCCGCCGTCCTGGAATTACTGGCCGCCAAGGGCCTCTTGGACAAGGTCCAGGTGAGACTTCTGGGGTTCCCCAATGAAATGGTGGAACACGGCCCGCCGGCCTGGTTGCGTTCGAACTATGGGCTGAACGCCGACGGCATCGTGGCGGCTGTGCGCTCGCTGGCGGCGCGCAGCGGAGCCGCGGATTAGGGAAGGCGGAAGCCGTTGTGGCCAAAACAGCAGGGAAGGCAGCCGGCGGAGGCGGAGGAGCGGGTGCAGGAGGCCGCGAGGACGCCGGCACGGGGAAAGAGCGCGCCGACGTTCTTCTCTTCGACCGCGGGCTGGCCCCCAGCCGTGAGAAAGCTCAGGCGCAGATCCTGGCGGGACTGGTGTACGCCGCGGGGTCACTTGTGGACCGTCCCGGCACCAAGCTGCCGCGAGATGTGGCCTTAGAAGTGCGGGGCGATGCCATCCCGTACGTGAGTCGCGGTGGGCTGAAGCTCGAGAAAGCATTGAACGTTTTCGACGTCCCCGTGGCGGGGCGTGTCGCCATTGATATTGGCGCCTCCACCGGCGGCTTCACCGATGTACTGCTGAGCCGCGGGGCCGCCCGAGTCTACGCTGTGGATGTCGGCTACGGGCAGCTGGCCTGGAAGCTTCGTCAAGACCCGCGGGTCGTCGTCCTGGAGCGCACGAACGCCCGATATCTCACCCCCGAATCTCTTGCGGCGACCGTGACGATGACCTTGAAGGCAGGCGATCGGGGCAGCGACCGGGGCGACTACCTGGGCACTGACCGGTGCGAGGGCGTTCCGCTTCCTAGTTTGGCCACCATCGACGTGTCCTTCATCTCCCTGGACCGCATCCTTCCCCCCGTGCAAAGCCTTCTGCAGCCGCCCGGGGACATCATCGCCCTGATAAAACCCCAATTCGAAGCAGGGCGAGGGCAGGTGGGTAAACACGGCGTCGTGCGCGACCCGAGCGTCCATCGTGAAGTCATTAAGAAAGTTGTAGCTGCGGCGTCGACCCTCGGCCTGAGGGCGGCTGGACTCACCTGTTCGCCGGTGACGGGTCCCGAAGGGAACATCGAGTTCCTTCTCTGGCTGCGCCGGGCCCAAAGCGAAGTCACCGAGACCGTCGGAACGCCCGCTATTCGGAGTCAAGAAACCGGCCTAGATGGCGTCATCGAAGCCACTCTGTACGAAGCGGAGATCATAGCGGCAAGACACCACTAGAAGCCGCGACGAGTTCCGCATCCGCCCCGTCCGCTTTCGCCGGTCTCGAATTCGGCCGCGATACCTTCGGCCTCTGTTCGGTACGCACGGTCAATCACCATGGCCCGGAAAGCCTCGTCAACCGTTTCTTGCCGGCGGTGTTGCAGGTATACGGTGACAGCGGCCCCAATCAGGTCGGACCGGGAGACCCTCTTGGCAATGGTGGCGATATAGTTGTCAATAGCCTTGAGCAGGCCTTCGGACACCGATATCGTGAGGCGCGTCCGTTTCTCGCGGTAGGAAACCTGGGCTTCACGCATAGCAGTCACTGGCTCCTTTCGCAGGGCACTGTCAACGTCCTCAGTTGGACACGTACTCACCTTGGGAGCAGTTCCTGAACTCTCCCGATGGGTTTGGAGAGATCATAGTAGCCGCCCAGGCTCGGGGCTTCTTGTCCCTCTTTTTCACGGGGTTCTGGTGCATTCCCTCCTAACACCTATCAGTTTCCTGGCCCCCCGAACCAGCCCATGTCGGAAATCTCTCGGACCTAGCCACTACCCGAACTCAAGGAACGAAGCTCTGCACCGTTATGCGATTAGGCGAATGACTTTTCGCCGCTGCATAATCTTCCTTTTCGTCATTTTCGCCAAAAGTCCAACACTAATCATCAGTGAGGTGGAGGAGTAGTTCCGCCATCAGCGAATTCAAGGATGCATAATGGGCCGTATAGTCACGGTCCAGGATGCGTTCGGGCCGGGGAGCGAATCACCGTTGACCAGAACGTTACCCAAGGTAGCCATCATCCCGAATCTGGATAAACCGGATTCGCGCCAGGTTATGCAAGAACTCACTGCCTGGCTGATCGGCCGCAAGATCCCAGTGGGTCTCCTTCCAGACCATGCCGGTCTCGCCGGCCACCCTGAATTGGCCCGGCCGCTGGACGACCTCCTTGCCTGGTGCGATTTCGCAGTGGTGCTGGGTGGAGACGGCACCCTCCTGAACTGGGCGAAAGTCCTCGCTCCGGCCTCCAAACCCATTTTGGGAGTGAACCTCGGCCACCTCGGTTTCCTCACGGAAATCGAGGTCCCAGAGCTGTTCGACGCTATGCCGAAGATCCTGGAGGGCCGCTACACCGTGGAGTCCCGCATGATGCTGGAGGCCACAGTGGAGCCGGCGGCCGGCGCGCCGGGTGAGAGCGGTCCCTCCTTCCTAGCCTTGAATGAGATTGTCATCAGTAAGGGGCCCTTTGCGCGCGTCGTCAATATCGAGACCTCGGTGGGCGGGCGCCTGGTCACCACCTACCCGGCGGATGGCGTCATTGTGGCGACACCCACGGGGTCCACGGCTTATTCCTTGTCGGCCGGTGGTCCCATCGTCAGCCCTGAAGTCGGCGTCCTCATCATCACACCGGTATGCCCGCACACTTTCTTCGCCCGGGCCGTGGTGGTGTCGGCCGAGGAAACGGTGGTCCTGCGGGTGGTGACAGAGCACGTGGACACCATGCTGACCATGGACGGGCAGCGTGGGCACGCCCTTGCGCCCGGAGACCGCATCATCGTGAAAAAAGCCAGCTTATCGGCGCGCCTCATCCGGAGGCGGGGATGGAATTTCTACGAGGTGTTGAAAAGGAAGTTGCAGGAAAGCGGGGGAGCCAGTTGAAAACGCTCCGGCAGATGAAGATCTTGGAGATCATCCGGACCGAGCGCGTCCGCACTCAGGAGGAGCTTGCGGACCGCCTGCGCCGGGCCGGCCTGTCGGTCACGCAGGCCACCGTTTCCCGGGACATCAAGGAACTGAAACTGGTCAAGGTGCCGGCGTCGGACGGCGACGCCTACTACTCGCAGCCGCAGGAGGCCGGCGGGGTTTCGCAATGGGACCGCCTGCGCCGGTACATGCGGGACTCGGTCGTCAGTTTCGACTACAGCGAAAACATCCTGGTGGTAAAGACGCTACCCGGCACGGCCATGGCCGTGGCGGCGGCGTTGGACGCGCTGCCGTGGCCGGAGATGGTGGGGGCGGTGGCCGGAGACGACGCCATCCTGGTGGTAATCAAGCCCAAGGAAGCGGTGGGCGACGTCATCCGGCGCCTCCGGGAAATGACAAGTTAGTCGGCATCGGACTGACCTTCTGGGAGTCGAACGCTGTGCTTGTGGAAATCTCCATCCGCGATTTCGCCATCGTCGACCGGCTCACGCTTGCCCTGGAGCCGGGTTTCAACGTGCTTACCGGGGAAACCGGCGCCGGCAAGTCCATCATCATTGATGCCGTTGACTTGGCGCTGGGCGGGCGCGCCTCCACGGACATGGTGCGTTCCGGTGCCGAAAAGGCCTACATCGAGGCCGTGTTTGATATCTCTGGATTGCCCGAGCTCCGGGACGGTCTGGATGAGGGCGGTTTCGCCTCCACCGCCGATGAGCCGCTCTTGGTGATCTCGCGCGAAATCGCGCGAAGCGGGCGGAGCCTGACCAGGATCAACGGGCGCACGGCCACTTCGGCGGCGCTGCGTGACATCAGTTCGCACCTACTGGACCTGCACGGACAGCACGAACATCAGTCGCTGCTACGTCCCGAGCGTCATCTGCCGCTCTTGGATGCCTTCGGGGGCGCCGAAGTAGCCTCGGTCGGGGACGAGGTCCGCCGTCTGCATGGGGAGATGGCCGAGCGGCGTCGGGCCTTGAACCGCCTTTCCGGAGATGCCCGTGACCGGGCCCGGCGTTTGGACCTCCTCAGGTATCAGCTCCAAGAGATTGATGCGGCGGCTCCGGCGCCCGGGGAGGAGGAGGCGCTGCGCGACGAGCGTCGTGTCCTCGCAAACGCGGAAAAGCTGCTCGCGCTGGCATCGTCGGCCTACGCCGGGCTCTACGAAGGTGGCGGCCCACGACCCGCCCTCATCGACGCGCTGGCCGAGGTCGCGGCGGAACTGGGGCAGGCGGGCGAAATGGACAAGTCCTTGGCGCCGCTGCGCGAAGCCCTGGATACGGCGCGGTTCCAACTGGAGGATGCCGCCCGCGAGCTGCGCCGCTACCGCGACCGGGTGCAGGCCGACCCGGAACGTCTGGCGGAAGTCGACGGCCGGCTGGAGCTGCTCTCTCAGCTGAAACGGAAGTATGGCGACAGTGTCGAGGAAATCCTGCATTTTCGCGCCGAAGCTGCCGCGGAGTTGACGACCATCGAAGGCAGCGAGGAAGCGGCGGCCAGACTGGAGGCCGAGCTGGCGGAACTGCGCGACGGCTATGCCAAGGCCGCCTCGCGGCTCAGCCGGCTGCGCAACGAGACGGCGAACCGTCTGGAACAGCAGGTGTCGACCGAGCTGGCGGAGCTGGGAATGCCTCGCACCGTGTTTCAAGTGAGCTTCGAGGCCAAGCCGGACGAGGGCGGCGTCGAGGTCGAGGGCCGGAAGGTTTCGTTCGGGCCCGACGGCGTAGACCAAGTGGAGTTCCTCCTGTCGCCGAACCCGGGCGAACCGCCGCGGCCCCTGGCCCGTATCGCCTCGGGAGGTGAGTTGGCCCGCATCATGCTGGCCCTGAAGACGATTCTGGCCGAAGTAGACCAGGTGCCGACGCTGATTTTCGATGAAGTGGACGCCGGCATCGGCGGACGGTCCGCTGTGGCCGTCGCGCGGCGCCTGGGCCGCCTGGCGTCGAAGCGACAGGTCATTTGCGTGACGCACTTGGCCCAGATCGCGTGCCTGGCCAACGCGCATTACTCCATCAACAAGCTGGCCGGCGATCAGCACACGACGACACGGGTGGACCGCCTCGACGCCGAAGGGCGCGTCGAGGAAATCGTCCGCATGCTCGGCGGCACACCAGATAATGAAATCTCGCGACAACATGCCCGCGCCATGCTGGCCGAAGCCCAGGACTTCCAGTCGAACGCTGGCACCGCGCCTTAAGAAAACGGTCCCTTGCCGACAATAGCCGCGAAAGCCGCGCGCCCGCCAATGGCGGGCGCTTTTCGCTGCCCGTGGAAGAGCATCAGCCCCTATTTAGCTGGACACTTTAACTCCGCGCAACGCGGCGCGCCGGCATCTGGCCCGAAAAGCCAACCTTGCGCAGCGCCATCAGACTGCGTGGGGAGTGATGCGATTGTCCAGAAACTCACGGTCACGCCGGCGGGCGGTCGGAATCGTCCTTGCCGTTTTCATAGTCGCCCTCTTCTTCAGTCCGCCCTTTCAGAACATGCGCCGGCTGCCGTCCCAGATCCGGCTAACGCCCGGTCAACTCCAGCAGATCGTCGTCGGCCTGCCCTTCGGTGTGTCTGTGAGAGCCGACCAGTCGGACCTGGTGAGGCTTAACGGCCGCGAAGCCGTGGACGGAGCGTGGTCCGTGAACCTGTGGCGGCCGGTGGCCATCGAGTCTCTGGCCTTGGGCCGCGCCAACCTTGATTTCCGCCTCTTCGGCCTTATCCCGTTCAAGAAAATGGTCGTGGAAGTGGTCCCGCGGGTCTCCCTCATGCCCGGCGGACATTCCATCGGCGTGTTGCTGGCCGCCGACGGTGTCCTGGTGGTCGGACATGACGCCATCCTTGGCGGCGACGGGAAGATCCACCGTCCGGCGCTGGAGGCAGGCATCGTCAAGGGCGATGTGATCGTTCGCATTAACGGGAGACGGCTTTACGGCGACGAGGAAGCGAAGGACCTCATCGATCAGTTGGGTCGCCTCGGGAAACCGGTGGAAATCGAGTATCGCCACCAAGGCCAAACCAACATGACCATTGTCAAACCCGTGTTCTGCCGGGAGACCGGCCGCTTCCGAGTGGGGCTGCTCATACGAGACGCTGCCGCCGGGGTAGGAACGTTAACCTTCTTTGACCCTACGACCCTGCGGTATGGTGCTCTGGGGCACGTGATCACCGACGTGGACACCAGCCTTCCCGTGACCATTGACGACGGGCGCATCGTGTCGGCCGTGGTGTCCGGCATCGAACAGGGCCGGCGCGGGCAACCCGGCGAGAAGATCGGGGCTTACCTTGAAGGGCAGGACGCCATCGGCACAATCACGCATAACAGCGCCTTCGGCATCGGAGGGACCTTACGTGCCCCGCTGACCAACGATCTCTTCCCCTCGCCGCTCCCTGTGGCCCTCAGCCAGGAAGTTGAGGAAGGTCCCGCCGAAATCGTAACCGTCGTCAATGGCGACCGCCTGGAGAAGTTCTCGGTCCAGATTCAGAAGGTCATGCGCCAGGCCAAACCGGACACGAAAGGGTTGGTCATCAAGGTTACGGATGCGCGGCTCCTGGCCCGCACGGGCGGCATCGTGCAAGGCATGAGCGGGAGCCCCATCATTCAGAACGGGCGTATCGTCGGCGCGGTCACTCACGTGTTCGTGAACGATCCCTCGCGGGGTTACGGGGTCTTGGCCGAGTGGATGGCTGCCGAAATGGGGCTGTTCAAGCAGGGCAGTCTGACCCGGTCGCGAGCGCTACCCGAGGTGGACATTGGTTTACTAAAGACGTGACCCAGAAGGAAAGCCGCAGGCTCCGTCGCTGGACGAACGGCGCGGTGCAGCCCATTATAGCTCGCGTTATGCCTTTTTTTCCCATCCAGGAAGGATTGAACACCCCACCGTCGAAAGCCGTTTCCACGTTCCAACGAGAAGGATGCGAGTGGAGGTTCTTTATGAGCAAAGAAAAGGTGAAAGTCCTGATAGCCGACGATAATCGCGACTTTTGTCAACTTTTGAAGGATTTTATCGAAAAGCAGCCCGACATGGAAGTCTCGGGCGTCGCTTATAACGGCGTTGACGTCATTGAAAGCCTTTCGCGGCAGGTACCGGATGTCATGATCCTCGACATCATCATGCCTCATCTTGACGGCATCGGGGTGCTGGAGAAACTCAGCACGATGAGCTTGAGCCACCGGCCGAAAGTGATTGTGGTCCTGACGGCGTTCGGTCAGGAGAACATTACGCGCCGGGTCGTGCAGCTCGGAGCGGACTATTACGTCTTAAAGCCCTTCGACATAGAGGTCTTGGTAAACCGGATCCGGCAGCTGACCACAGGTTACGTGCCCGCCCCGGCTCCCGTGGTCAAGCAGCGGAACCTGGATGTGGAAGTCACCAATATCATCCACGAGGTCGGAATCCCGGCCCACATAAAGGGGTACCTATACCTGAGAGACGCCATTCTGATGGTCACGAACCGCATCGAACTCCTTGGAGCCATCACGAAGGAACTATACCCCATGATCGCTTCGAAGTATAAGACCACGCCCAGCCGTGTGGAACGCGCCATCCGGCACGCGATTGAAGTGGCCTGGAACCGCGGAAACGTGGAAACGATTAACGGGCTCTTCGGGTACACCATTAACCTGGACCGCGGCAAGCCCACGAACTCAGAGTTCATCGCCATGGTGGCGGACAAGATGCGGATGGAGTTGAAAGCGTCCTAGCGAGAAGAGCGCCCGCGCGCACTTCTAAGACAGAACATTACGTGGTTTAGCAGGGGAAATTCCCCTGCTTTCTTTTTCCCCCGCCTTTCGATACTAACCCTGGTGAAGTCCCATGATCATCACCGGGCCGACTAGGCTTGGACGGAAAACGAAAGAGCTGGTGAGAAGGTTGCGCCCCGGCGACATCGCCGTCATCTCTCACCGCGACCTCGATGCCGTGGCGGCGCAGGCGCTGATCGACGCCAAGGTCGCGTGCGTTTTGGACGCAGAGACCTCCTACACGGGCCGTTTTCCTAACCTCGGACCCAAGGTCCTCCTGGAGGCGGGCGTGCCTCTGGTGGACGGTCTGGGTGGCGCCCTCTACGATGAGCTGATCGACGGCACCATCGTGGAAGTCGTGGAACACGAGGTGGTATGTGGCGCCCGCGTGGTGGCGAAAGGAAGATTGGTCCGTCGCGAGCAGGTGGAACAGCACATGGAGCGCGCCCGCACCCGCATGAACGCTCTCCTGCGGCGTTTCGTCCGCAACACTTTGGAGCGCCTGTCGGCCGAGAGAGATGCTGTTTTGGGAGACCTGGACCTGTCGGGTGTCCAGACGGTATTCACGGGAAGACAAGTTGTGGTGGTAGCGCGGGGACAGGGCTACAGGGACGACCTCCGCGTTCTGACGGGGATGATCCGCCGGGCGCGGCCCATTCTTGTGGCCGTGGACGGTGGGGCCGACGCGTTGCTCGAGATGGGACGGCGACCCGACCTGATCGTGGGCGACATGGATAGTGTGTCGGACCGTGCCCTGGGCTGTGGGGCGGAGATCGTTGTACACGCTTACGGCGACGGAAGATCTCCGGGCATGGTACGTCTGCATCGTCTGGGACTAGACCCAGCCACCGTCAGGGCGCCGGGGACCAGCGAAGACCTGGCCGTCCTTCTGGCCTACCAGTTGGGAGCGGACCTGATCGTCTTGGTCGGCGCCCACTGGACGATGATCGACTTCCTGGAGAAAGGCCGTAAGGGCATGTCCAGCACTTTCCTGACGCGCCTAAAGGCTGCGCCGGTCACCGTCGACGCCAGAGGATTGTCCAGGTTGGTCGGGCCAGAACCTGGGTGGCAATGGGCTGCGGGCGTGGCGGCATCGGCTCTCTTCCCTTTGATAGCGTTGCTGGGGACATCTCCCTGGGCCCGTACCTTGGCGCGGGTCCTCACAGTCCGGTTGAAAGCCACTCTGGCGGGGCTTTTGTGATGAGGGGGCGCGGCCGGTGATGGGTCAGGACTACCGCCACCTCGCACTGCTGAGCATGGCCGTTTTCCTGGCTCTGGGACTCGGCATCCTCCTGGGTGGAGCCGTGCTCGGTCCGGACTTCCTCGCGACCCAACAGGATAAGGCCATCAGTCAGCTCACGGCGGAACTGGGCCGGGTCCGCCAATCGCTGGCGGAGATGGCGGCCGCGCAAAGCACCGCCACCGTGGACCTTGAAGCCGAGAGAAGTTTCTCGCGGGCCGTTCTGCCTTTGCTGGTGAGGGGCCGGCTGGAGGGAGTGAGGTTGGCGGTGGTGCTTCTCGGAGACGACCGGCTCTACGGAGAGCCTTTGGAGACGTTGGGCGAGGCAGGAGCCGTGGTCACTTCGGTCACCACTGTCCCGCATTCGGCGGTTGCCGGAGCCGCCGCCAGCGCGGCCCTGGCTGGGCCGAGATCTCTCGACGCCGAGTCCGTGACAGCCATGGCCGCTGAGCTTTCGGGGGGGGTGGCCGGGGCGCGCACAGAGGCGGGAGCCGGCAACCAGTCGGCTATCGAAGCTCTGGCGAGATCGGGGCGTATCAAGTTCACCGGCTCTTTGGAACCGGTGCCGCAGGCCATTGTGGTAATGGTGGAAGAGCGGGCCGGGGCCGAAAGAGCCGCGGTGCTCCTAGGAGAGGTGGCCCTGACCGGGGGCCTGCAGGTGGTGGTGGGAGCGCCGGCCGGAGAAGGGGAGGCACTCTTGGCCGCCAGACGGGCCGGTTTATCCACGGTGGAAGGGGTCGACCAGGCCTATGGACGGGTGGCCCTGGTCCTGACACTGTCAGGGCAGGCAGGGAACTTCGGGCGGGGGCCCGCCAGTGATAGCCTGATCCCGCTGGACGGACTATTGGATCAACCGGCGACCGGCGGTGTGCTCGAGGGTATCAAGGGACAGGGAGGCGGGCGCCAGTGAGCGGCGGGGGCGGGTGCCTAGTATCCATAGTGATTCCGGCCTTCAATGAGGAAGCCACGGTGGGCCGGACGGTGACTGCGGTCCATCTCGCCCGCCCAGAACCTCCAGGTGACGACCTTGAGACGGAGTTGCTCGTGGTGGACGACGGGTCACAAGACGGCACATCCAGAGAGGCGTGGTTGGCGGGGGCAAGCGTCATCAGACTGCCGACCAATGGCGGAAAGGCGCGGGCGCTGGAGGCCGGTTTTCGCGCCGCCTCGGGCGACCTGGTCCTCTGCCTCGACGCGGACTTGGGCGACTCGGCGGGCGAAGCCTGGAAGCTGGTCGATCAGGTCCTCTCTGGCGCAGGCGACCTGGTGGTGGCGGGGTTGGACGGGCGGCAAGGGGCACCTTCTGGCGGGTTCGGTCTGGCCACAGCTCTCGCCAGGACTGGCATCCGGGACCTGACGGGGTTCAGGGCGGGTTACCCTCTATCAGGACAAAGGGCGCTTTCGCGCCGGGTGCTGCGGGCTGTACTTCCGCTTTCAAGCGGATGGGGAGCAGAGGTAGGGATGACGGTGGACGCCATCTGGGCCGGGCTGCGACTGGTGGAAACGCCGACCGGCATGAACCACCGCTACACAGGACGTGACTGGCACGGTTTCGCCCATCGCGGCCGCCAGTGCCACGACGTAGCCTGGGCTCTGTGGAGCCGCGGGTGGCCCGTTTCCCCCTGGCTCCGCGCCACCGGGTGGCGGTCCTGATGGGCTTCCTGGCACCGCTGATGGCGGTTTCAGTTTCCTGGGTGGCGGCCCGGCTGCTCACTCGCCGCCTTTCGCGCCTGGCATCCATCAGGGGCCACACGAGGACGAATCTCCACGGCGAGAGTGTGCCGACCTCAGCCGGCATTGGCTGGGCCCTGGCTCTGACCGCCGGAACGGTGGTAGGCGCGCCGGTCTCGGAGTTGGCCTCCGAGACCGTGCTGGGGGGGACGCCCCTCTTGCCGTCTTTTCTGACGGCGGTGTGGGGTTTTGCGGCGCTGGGGCTGGCCGACGACGTTTGGTCGGGACACGAGAAGGGTTTCCGCGGGCACCTTGGCGCCCTCCGGCGGGGAACGCTGACATCCGGGGGCCTGAAACTGGTGGGCGGAGCCATCGTCGGGTTGGCCGCGGCTTTCCCTTTGGTGCCACGCGGGCACCCGGCCGGCGGCGCTCCCGCGGTCATGGTTCTCGCGACCTGGATAGTGGGGGGTCTGGTGACGGCGCTCGCCGCCAACGCCGCCAATTTCCTGGACACGGCCCCCGGACGTACCGTGAAAGCCACTCTGGCGGCCATCGCCATCATGGTGGGCGTTGTGGCTGCCGTGACCGTGGCCGGGCCAGCCGGACCCGCCGGACCCGTCACCGGCCTTGGACGCCGCCCCGATACCGTTTTTCTCGTGTCTTGCGCGGCCTTCGCGGGCGCGCTGGCGGGGTTCCTGCCCCACGACCTGCGCCGGCGGGCCATGTTGGGTGATGCCGGGTCCAACGCCATCGGGGCTGGGCTGGGAGTCTTGGCTTTAGCTCTTTCCTCGCACCTGATGGCGTGGGCGGTAGTCCTGGTCGCCCTGGGACTCATAAACTATGTAGGAGAGATCTCCTCCCTGAGCCGCGTCATTCACCGGTCCAGGCTCCTTGCCTGGGCTGACGGTCTGGGGAGGGCCGCGGCCCTTGGAAGGGCCACCGCCTTTGGGAGGACCGCATCCTGTGGGAGGGCCGCCAGCCTCGGGAGGGCGACCAATGCCGCCCGCCCGGGCCGGAGGATTTACCCCGGGCGGGAAGAATAGACTGCTCGATAGGCATCTGGGTCTCAGCATTGGCCGGGAAAGCTGTGCCGGCTTCCCCGCCACCGGCAGGAGGCACCACGGAGAATGGGAAAGGCTGCACACGCCCTGTCCCCAGCGGCTCCGGATACCACGAGAGCCGTAGGGGCGGGGTTTATGCTTTTGGCCTTGAACCCCGGGTCCACCTCGACGAAAATAGGCCTTTTCCGCGACGATGCCCGGCTCCACGAAGAGAATCTGAAAGTGCCCGATGATCTGCGGGCGCTGGACCTCTGGGAGCAGCTGGCGGGGCGCCTGGATCTGGTGTACGCGGCCCTGGCTCGTTGGCGAACGAGCGTCGCCGACCTGTCCGCGGTGGTAGCCCGTGGCGGACTGTTGCGGCCTCTGGCCAGCGGGACCTACGGGATAAACCAACGGATGCTGGACGACCTGAAAGCGGGCCTTCAAGGGCAACACGCTTCCAACCTGGGGGCCGCCATGGCCTGGGAATTGGCGACCCCGGCCCACTTGCCTTGTTTCGTGGTCGACCCCGTCTCCGTCGATGAGTTCGAGCCCCCGGCACGCCTTTCCGGGCTACCCGAGTTACCCCGGCGCAGCCTCCTCCATGCCTTGAATATGAAAGCGGCCGCCCGCCGCGCCGCCGCCGATCTGGGCATACCGTTGGAGCGGTCCTGCTTCGTCCTGTGCCATCTGGGCGGCGGCATTTCCGTGGCTCCCTGCCGCGCGGGCGCCCTGATCGACGCGAATAACGCGAACGAAGAAGGGCCTTTCGGCCCTGAGCGCGCCGGGGGATTGCCCTCTCTGTCCTTGGTGGACCTATGCTTCTCCGGCCGGTACACCCGGACCGAGCTGCGGCGGCGCCTGGTCGGGGGAGGCGGGATGGTGGCCTATCTGGGGACGGCCGACGCGGAAGCCGTTTTGAAGAGGGTGGGCGGCGGTGACGCTGAAGCGACCGCGGTGATGCAGGGCATGGCCTATCAGGTAGCCAAGGAGATAGGGGCGATGGCCACGGTGCTGCACGGGCGCGTCGACGCCATAGTCCTTTCCGGCGGCCTGGCCCGGTCGCCCGTCTTCACAGGATGGGTGGAGGAGAGGGTCGGGTTCCTTGGAAAAGTCCTGGTCTATCCGGGCGAGGACGAGATGATGGCGCTGGTCCAGGGCGCCCTGCGGGTCCTGAAAGGAGAGGAGATCGCGAAGACCTACTAGTTATTTCTCACATCAGGCGTTCATGGAACGCAGCGACGAGGTGAATGTCTCCTTGCATTCCTTTGCGGAAATGATCGCCGAGGCGCGGCGCGGGTCGCCCATGCGTGTAGCCGTGGCCGCGCCTCACGACCGGGTGGTGACCGAGGCACTAAGAGAGGCCATGTCCCTAGGCATCGCCCATCCCGTTCTGGTCGGCCGTCCCGACGCTATCGCCGGCGCCGCGGAGGAGGCCGGACTGGACCGGAGGGGGTTGGAGACAGTGGCTGCGGCCGGAGAGGCCGAGGCAGCCCGCGAGGCCGTGGGACTGGTGCGCCAGGGCCGGGCCGACATGGTCATGAAAGGGCATCTGAATACCGCCGACATGTTGCGGGCCGTCTTGGACCGGGAGACAGGATTGCGGACCGGTCGCGTTCTAAGCCACGTGGCGGTGGTCCAGTTGCCCCACCTGGGTCGCTTGCTCTTCACGACCGACGGGGGCATCAACATCCATCCAGACCTGGAAAGGAAGGTGAATATCGTCGAAAACGCCGTCGAAGCCGTGCGGGCACTGGGCCTTCGCCAGCCCTATGTCGCCCTTTTGGCCGTGGTGGAGATGGTGAACAAGGAGATGCCGGCGACCACCGACGCGGCTGCCATCGCCGAAATGGCGAGAGCCGGAAGGTTCCCGGACGCTGTGGTCGATGGACCGATTTCCTTGGATCTGGCCCTGTCCACCGAAGCGGCGGCCATCAAGGGCTACGATTCGCCCGTAGCCGGGAAGGCTGATATTCTCATCGGCCCCACGATCGAAGTGGCAAACATGATGACCAAAGCCATGATCTATGGGGCCGGCGCCGAGAGCGCCGGGGTGGTCCTGGGGGCCAGAGCCCCGGTAGTGCTGTTGTCCCGATCCGATTCCGTGGCTACGAAACTGAATTCCATCGCTCTGGGAGCCCTTATCGCCAGGGGTTCCACGAAAGACCGGTAAGCGGCCCAACGCGGCCCAGACGGGCCGGCGCGGCCCGGCGCTACCAGGCGCCGTCGCGCGAAAACCGGCAAGAGCCTTGAGGGAGGCAGAAAGTTGGATATCTTCGCCCACATGGAGAGGTACGACTATGAGCAATTGGTCTTTTGCCAGGACAAGACCTCCGGCCTGAAAGCCGTCATCTGCGTCCACAACACGGCTCTGGGACCGGCCTTGGGTGGTTGCCGTTTGTGGAACTACGCCAGCGAGGAAGCTGCTATCGTGGATGCCCTCCGTCTCGCCAGGGGCATGACTTATAAGAACGCGGCGGCAGGACTGAACCTCGGAGGCGGGAAAGCAGTAATCATTGGGGATGCCCGGAGGGATAAGACGGAAGCCCTGTTCCGCGCGTTCGGGAGGTACGTCCAGAGCCTTGGCGGTCGCTACATCACCGCCGAGGACGTGGGCACCTCGCCTGAAGACATGGACGTGATCGCCCTGGAGACCGAGCATGTCTGTGGGGTGTCCGCCGGCACGGCCGGAAGCAGCGGCGACCCGTCGCCGGCCACCGCCTACGGCGTGTACCGCGGGATAAAGGCCTGCTGCCAGGAGGCCTTCGGGGATGAGTCGCTGAAGGGCCGCACAGTGGCTTTGCAGGGGCTGGGCCACGTGGGGTCTAATGTGGCGCGCCACCTGGCAGAGGACGGGGCCCGACTGATGGTAACGGACATCAACCCGCTGGCCGTGGAAAAGGCGGTCAAGGACTTGGGGGCCACCGCCGTCACCACCGACGAGATCTTCGACGTGGAATGCGACGTCTTCGCCCCTTGCGCCTTGGGGGCAGTGATCAACGACGACACCCTGCCGCGGTTGAAATGCCGTGTGTTGGCCGGGGCCGCTAACAACCAGTTGAAAGAGGACCGCCATGGTGACGCTCTGACGGCGCGGGGCATCCTGTATGCTCCGGATTTCATCATCAACGCCGGCGGTGTCATTAACGTGGCGGACGAGCTTGAGGGCTACAATAGGGAGAGGGCGTACCGCAAGGTTGCCGCCGTCTATGACAACTTGATGAAGGTGTTCGAGATCGCCAAACGGGAGAACATCCCCACCTACAAGGCCGCCGACCGGATGGCCGAGGAGAGGATCGACACCGTCAGCAGGGTCCAAAGGAAGTATCTGCCCAGGTGACCGACGAGACTACAGGCCCAATTACAGGGAAGCGGGTTACCGTCTTTTACGGGAACTTCGGAGGCGGCAAGACCGAGTTGGCAATTAACTATGCGGTCCATCAGGCCGTCCGCCACGCGCGGGCGGTCCTGGTGGACGCGGACAACGTCACCCCCTTCTTCCGGTCGCGGGATGTGGCCAATGACCTCGAGAAGCTGGGGGTTTCCGTAGTGGCGCCGGAAGACGAGATCCGGAAGGCCGACTTGCCGGTGCTGACTCCGGCGGTGCTGGGCGTGCTGGCAAACCCTGGGGCCCAGGCGGTCTTCGACGTGGGCGGGAACGAATGGGGGGCCCGGCTCATCGGCAGTCTGGCCGGACGGTTCCCCGAAGACGAGCTGGACGCCCTGTTCGTGGTCAACACCCGCCGCCCGTTCTCGCGGAACGTCGCTGAGGTCCTTTCGTCCATGGAACTGATCTCCCGCGCCGCGCGGATGAAACCGACGGCCGTGGTCAACAGCACGAATCTCGGACGATTGACTTCTTTTGACATGATACTGGAAGGGTTGGACTTGGTCGAACAGGCCGCGGCGGCGGCAGGCCTGAAAGTAGCCTTTTCGACTTGCCCGGAATGGCTGGCCGAGAAAAGGGAAGGTTTCTTCGAGCGGGGGGGCCGCCTGTTTTTCGCCATCAGACGGTTCATGGCCCCGCCTTGGGAATGAAGAGGAGGTCGGGATAGGGATGGGCACCAGCACAGCTGTCCGCAGGGTGGTCTTCGATGAAGAACGGTGCAAGGGGTGTGAACTCTGCATCAACGCTTGTCCGAAGGGCATCATCCACCTGGCTAAACACACCAACAGCCGGGGCTTCCACCCGGCGACCGTGGAGGACCAGGAGAAATGCACCAGTTGCACGTTTTGTGCCCGGATGTGCCCGGACACGGTGATCGAAGTCTACCGGGACAAGTAGCCAAGAGCTGACCGGGAGGGAGAACTTTGGGAGAGCTAATCTTGATGAAGGGGAACGAGGCGGTGGCGGAAGCCGCCATCATGGCGGGTTGCCGTTTCTTTGCCGGGTATCCCATCACTCCGCAGAACGAGATCCCGGAATACATGGCCAAGCGTATGTTCGCCGCCGGAGGCACCTTCGTGCAGGCGGAGAGTGAGATCGCAGCCATAAACATGGTCTACGGCGCCGCGGGGGCGGGGGCGAGAGCGATGACCTCGTCTTCCAGTCCAGGCATCAGCTTGAAGCAGGAGGGGATATCCTACCTGGCCGGGTCGGAACTGCCGGCCGTCATCTGTAACATGCAGCGGGCGGGCCCGGGGCTGGGCGGCATCCAGTCTGCTCAAGGCGATTACTTCCAGGCCACCAAGGGCGGCGGTCACGGTGACTACCGTATGGTGACCTTCGGACCCTCGACGGTGCAGGAACTGGTCGAGGTCTGCGTGGACGCCTTCGACATCGCCGACCGGTACCGGAACCCGGTGATGATCCTGGGCGACGCGGTTCTGGGGCAGATGATGGAACCGGTGGACCTCGATCAGGCCAAGGTGAAACCGGCACCCGCCAAACCCTGGGCCACCACCGGCGCCAAGGGGCGCAAACCGAACATCATCAATTCCCTCTACCTCCAACCGGAGGTGTGCGAGAAGATGGACTACCATCTTCAGGAGAAATACCGGGAGATAGAAAAGAACGAAGTCCGCGTCGAGGAGGTTTACCTTGACGACGCGGAGGTGGTAGGAGTCGCCTACGGAACGCCCGCGCGGTTGGTGCGGGCGGCCGTGGAGAAGCTGCGCGACGCGGGTCTCAAGGCCGGGATGATCCGCCCCATCACCTTGTGGCCCTTCCCATCGGCCAGTTTCGAGAAGGTCGTGGCGGGGACCGCGGCGGAAGCGGGGACAGGGAACCGCGTGAAATCCTTCTTCGTGGTGGAGATGAGTTCCGGACAGCTCTTGGAGGACGTGCGACTCGCAGTGGCGGGACGCAGGCCCATCTACTTCCACGGTAGGATGGGCGGCATGCTGCCGGAGCCGGAAGTGGTCCTGGCCGAGATGCGGCGCCTCTTGACTGACCCGGCGGCCGTGGGCGGGGAGTACGGCCTCAACTACGTCGTCCCGGCCTTGAAGCCGGAGGCGGTGGCCGTGGCTGTCGCTGGAGCGGTCCACGCGCGTGGTGCCGGGGACATGGGCGGCACGGGAGGTGGGGCCAGATGAGCACGAGGATCTTCGGACGGCCCGAATCGCTGGCCACCATCAACTTCCACTACTGCCCCGGCTGCACGCACGGCATCATCCACCGGCTGGTGGCGGAGGCCATCGATGAGTTCGGGGTGAGGGAGAAGACCGTCGGTATCGCGCCGGTGGGGTGCGCGGTTCTGGCTTACAATTACTTCAACCTTGATATGCAGGAGGCGTCTCACGGCCGGGCGCCGGCGGTGGCCACGGGCATCAAGCGGGTGATGCCTGATTCCGTAGTCTTCGCCTACCAGGGTGACGGCGATCTGGCCTCCATCGGAACGGCGGAGATCGTTCACGCCGCCGGGCGAGGAGAGAAGATAACGGTCATCTTCGTCAACAACGCCATCTACGGGATGACCGGCGGCCAGATGGCGCCGACCACCCTCATCGGCCAGGAGACCACCACCACTCCGGGCGGGCGCGACCCAGCCAAGTCGGGATTCCCGATCCCCATTTCGGAGATGCTGGGCAAACTCCCCGGGGCAGCCTACATCTCGCGGGTGTCGGTCAGCAGCCCGACCCACGTGGCGCGGGCGAAGGCCGCCATCAAGAAGGCTTTCCAGACCCAGATCGAGGGGCGCGGGTTCTCCATGGTGGAAGTCCTGTCCACTTGCCCGACGAACTGGGGGATGACGCCGCGCCAGGCTATCGAGTGGCTGGAGAAGAACATGATTCCGGCATTTCCTTTGGGCGAGTTGCGGAACTGGGAGAAGGAGCAGGGCCAGGAGAAGGCCCAGGGATCACAGGTGGAGGTGAAGCACTGATGGACCACGAGATCATGATGGCGGGCTTCGGCGGCCAGGGCATCATGTCCATCGGACAGTTGCTCACCTACGCCGCCATGAGGGAAGGCAAGAAGGTTAGCTACGTCCCGGCCTACGGTCCCGAGATGCGCGGGGGGACGGCCAACTGCACGGTGATCGTCTCCGACCGGTACGTGGGTTCACCTTTGACGTCGGCCCCGACGGGCATGATCGTGATGAGCCCCGAGTCTATGGCGAAGTTCCAACCCGTCGTGCGGCGGGGCGGCTGCCTGGTGGTGAACACGTCACTCATCGACGAGAAGGCTTCGCGCCGGGACATTGAGGTCATAGAAGTGCCTGCCAACAAGCTGGCCACGGAACTGGGCTCGGATCGGGTCGCCAGCATGGTAGCGCTGGGGGTACTGGCTGGATACACGGGTGCTGTGGGTATCGACCACCTGGCGGCCAGCCTGAAAAAGGTCCTGCCGTCACACCGCCATAACCTGATCCCGGTGAACGAGAAGGCTCTGGAGGCCGGGGCGGCCATCGGCCGTGAGGCCAGGGAGCGGGCGGCGGTAAAGGTATAGGACTGCTGGCTCTCGGTGCGGTCGACCGTCGGCGGAGCCCGGCTATTCACAACAAGATGACCATATCACAGGACGGGGCGCGGGTTTTGCTCGGGCCCCGTCTCAGCTTGTTGACAGATCCCCAAGCCTGCTGAGCCGCAGCGGCCACACCTGACTGGGACAGGGGAGTCTGGGTAGGCCGTGTTCCAGCAATGGCTGCCACCTATTCTTCTGCTCCCACGGTCTGCCCCAGTATGTTTTGTGGAGGATTGTGACAGTTTGTACTAAACTGTCGATTCCAGACCATCTTTCAAGGGGTCGATGGTGTCAGGAATACACATGTAACCCGACCACAACCGGATGGGGGTGTCGGCAAGGCGCTCTTTGGGGATGCTAATTGTAGCGCGGGGGCTACAGAAGACACCTGGAGGCCAGTGCGCATCCACGGTAATTGACGTGGTGATCACAATCTTGCACTTTACCAGTAATAATACGGATACCTAAGAAACAAGTCGACTTCCGGTCGTCAGTTGGTGTAGTCTCTGTCGCCGCTCACCCCATGGCCATGCATCCTCCCTGGAACCAAACGGGTACTCCGGATACACTCATCCTTGTACAAACGTGTCCCGGAACGACATTATAGTTCCCCATGGCACAATCAGAGTCTGGTAGTGCAGAAGTGGCGTCCTCTCCTTCCCGCGCCCCGTCATTTATAGGCAGGAGACCCACAACCGGGGGCATACTGGCAGCGGAATGTACATTGGGCTGTCCGAGGGCGTGATCGAAAGCGTAGACGAGGTGTGGCCGGACTGTGTTCTGGTAACGGTCCGCCTGACCTCACCTCGGAGTCAGGGCTCGGAAGGAAGCCGGGCGAGTCCGGGGTCATCCGCCCCGCCGGTGGGCAGAGCCCTCGCCTATCCGGGTCTGCTCAACGCTCCGGTGGCGGTCGGCCGCCGCGTCTTGGTGAATACCACGGCCGTCGACCTGGGCCTCGGATCCGGTGGGTATCACTTTTTGGGCGCTGTGCTAGCGGCGGACGTGGTGTCTGAGGAGGCCGACAGCGCCCGGGCAGCGGGATGCGGCGCTCCGACAGCCGGACGCGGCGCCCAGCTAGCCGGACACGACCGACCGCCGCGGCCGGGACACATCATGAAACTCCGCTATACGCCGCTGCAGTTCGCCACTCTGGCTGCGGAGGAGCCGGGCGGGGCAGCCCACCAGGCTCTGAAGGGATTCGCCGGTTTGGAGGGGACCCCGGTAGTCTGCTGCGAGCTACACAGCCAGGTGCCAGCGGTAGCCGCCGGCGCGGCCCAAGTCACGGGCGACCGGGTGCGCATCACATACATCATGACGGATGGGGGCGCGCTTCCCGCCGCCTTCAGCAGCCTCGTCCGCCAGATGCGCGCGGCTGGACTGGTCCACCGAGTCATCACCTGTGGCCAGGCCTTCGGCGGGGACGCCGAAGCCGTCAACATCTACAGCGCCTTGGCCACCGCCTTCGCTCTCGGAGACGCTGATATTATCATCGTCGGCATGGGACCGGGTATCGCCGGCACTGGCACGCCGCTTGGGTTCTCCGGGATAGAGCAGGGGCAGGCCCTGAACGCCGCCGTGTCTCTTGGTGGCTTGCCCGTGGCCGTTCCACGCCTGAGCCTGGCCGACCCCCGGGACAGACATTACGGCATGTCGCACCACACGCTGGCGGTCCTGGAGAAGGTATGCCTGGCCCCATGTGTGCTGGCCATGCCCCTCTTGGCGGGGGAGGCCGAGGACGCGGTCCACAAGCGATTCAAGGACGGCCATAGACACCTGACGCTGGTCGACGACGGGCGGCCGGGCCTGGAATACCTCACGGAGGCCGGCATTCACCCGACGACGATGGGGAGGGGCGTCAGGGAAGACCCCGAATTCTTCTTGGCGGCGGCGGCGGCGGGGAGGGTGGCAGGCAAGTTGTCAGGAGTGATCTCAGGTCACTTCGCCCCGGCGGGAGTCCGCGTATAACGCCTGAAAGCCAGGCCAGGAACTCACGGTTGGGCCCACAGAACCAGATGGAGTCGGGCCGCCGCACCTCGATAGTACGATAGGCCCGCCGGCTGTCGGGCCGGCTCCCGGACTGGCCCTCAGGCGAGCCCTCGGGTCGGCGGCCGGCGTGTTGAGGGGCGTTGTCTTGCGGGGCCTTGTCCCGTGTCATGCGGGTATTCTATGCCGCCGACAGCGGCTGATTCGCCTGGGGAGGCGAAACTCGGGAGAGCCATGAACGGAAAAGCGAACACGGAGAAGCTCCTTGAGAGGGAACTGGTCTTCGCGGGAAGACTCTTGGTCTTACAGAAGGACAAGGTGAAACTGGCCGGCGGCCACGTCACTCACCGGGAGGTGGTCCGCCACCCCGGGGCCGTGGCCATTGCCCCGGTAGACGCGGCCGGGAATCTGGTCCTGGTGAGGCAGTACCGGTATCCCGTGGACGAGGAACTCCTGGAGGTCCCCGCCGGCAAGCTGGAAAAGGGCGAGGAACCCCTGGCCACAGCCCACCGCGAGCTGGCCGAGGAAACGGGGTTGGTCGCCCTCTACATGCAGCCCGTGGCGGTCTTCTTCACCACTCCCGGATTTTGTGACGAGAGGATGCATCTGTTCCTGGCCACCGGTCTCAGGCAGGCGCCGGAGGCCGACATCCATCCCGACGCGGATGAGGCCATCAAGGTCGAACGCATCCCCCTAGGCGAGGCGGTGGAGATGTGCGCCGACGGCCGCATCCGCGACGCGAAGACCATGGCCGCCGTCTTCCTGGTCCGGGGAGCTTTGGGGGACGCACCCGCTATGGGGACTGGAGAATAAGACCTGTCCCACCGGAATAGGGTTTAGCAAACCTTGTCCCCGGGGGCCGGGATATGACTTTTCTGGGTCAGTTCGAAGAAGGTTTGGGGCGCTATTTTCGCAAGTCGGCCGGGGTCTACATCCTGGTCGTCGCCTTGTTCCTTGGTGGTGTCGTCGCCGGCTCCCTAGCGGTCAAGGCGCTGAACGGGACGCAGCAAAGCGAACTGGCGGACTACTTCGAAGTGTTTCTGCGCGGGCTAACACGCACGGCGGACACCGTGCCTCCCGACCAAGTGACCACCGGGGCGCTGCAAGCATACCTGAAGACCGCCGGCCTGATGTGGGTCCTCGCCGTCAGCGTGGCCGGCATACCTTTTGTGGGCCTCCTCCTAGCCATCAAAGGCTTCGCGCTCGGCTTTGCGGCCAGCTTCCTCATGCAGCAGATGGGAGCCCGCGGCGTGGCCTTCTCCTTGGTGGCGGTCCTCCCACAGAACCTGATCGCCATTCCCGCTCTCCTCATCCTTGGCGCCTCCTCCATCTCCTTCTCCCTCTCGACCCTGGCCGCCCGGCGCAAGCACCACCAGTTCTCCTGGACCCGCGAGTTCCTGGGGTTCAGTTTGGTGGTGCTGGTGATGGCCGTCTGCTTGTTCGTCGCCAGCCTTATCGAAGGCTACGTCAGTCCCGCCCTGATGCGGTTCATCAGCCGGATTATCTAGTCTGAAACAAGGGCGGCGGGACAAGCGTAATAATCTTTATGCGCATGCTGACGGTTCCAGCTGGCAGGAGAACCTTCTCGGCAGTCCTCATCATCGTGGTGGCCTTGGGCGCCCTGGTGGGCCTGATGTCTATCTCTTGGGCGGAGCCTGCGGCCGCTGCCCCGGGAGCGGCGGACTTCATGGAGATACGCGCCGGCGACCTGGTCATGCGGGTTGACCGCGGCGATGGGGACTTGGTGCGGGCAGCCAGGACCGCCACGGTGGACGTGGAGAAGGCTTGGTCCGAGGTGCTTGGGCTGTGGCCAGACCTGGGGAAGGGCGCGGCGGAGGTATCCCTGCGTCGGGGACCGGCCTATCAGTTGAGCTATCATCTGGAGCAAGAAGATCCTCTTACTGGAGGAACACGCGTCGTGGTTCCGCGAAGGGGCTTGCCCAGACCGGCGGTGGGACCGTCGGAGGAAACGGAACTCGTGGCCTACGTCGTCGCCGCCGCGATTCACCAGAAGGGTGTCGGGTTCGGGGAACCTCCTCCCGGGGCCGATGTGGTGGCCGAAGGGGTAGGCTGGTGGGCGGCCCTGGTCGTCAGTGGGCGAGATCCAGGTCAGTTAGCCAGGGCTGCGCGGACTATGTCTCCGGCCTATCCTCTCTCCACCGTTCTGGGTTTTTGGCGAGCCATTCCCGCCGGGGCGGAACAGATCGCTTCGTTCTTCTCCTTCGTGGGCCGGCGCTTCGGTGGCGGGGCTCTCACGGTGCTGGAGAGGAGGGAGCCCTCGCAGTGGCGGAGGTGGCCGGGGTTCGCCGCCGGCCGCTACTTGCCGGGTTACCAGGGAAGCATCTCCGACCTCCAGCCTGAATGGATGGCGAGCCTGGGCCCCCCCTCCGACCTCGCGTCGCGCGAGGCCGCGGCCACCGTGCGTTGGTGGCGGTTGTGGGGCTTGGTGGCGACGGTGGCGGGGGTCACCTTGGTGGGAGGTCTGCTTCTCCTGCTGGCGGGGCCGGCGTACCGCAGGCGCGGCTTGAACGCCATGGTGGCGGCCTATCTGGGGCTGTCCCTTCTTGAATACGGATACGGCACATCGAACCTCAACCCTTACGTGAAAGTGGCCTTCGCCTACGTCGAGACGGCTCTGGTGATCGGGGTGGTCTTGGTCCTTGTGCGGCGGCGGCGCGAGGGGAAAGAGGGCTCGGATGTTCCTGCATGGCTCTTCATCTCCGGCTATTTCCTGCTTACCATGGCCCTGCGTCTGCCGATCTACGGCGAAGTCCGCGAGGTCTGGGCGAAAGCACCCCACCTCATGCTGGTGTTGGCCTCGGTCTTCCTCCTTGAGAAGAAGGACTGGGCGAGCCTGGGGCTGGTGGGGCGCCGCTTTCGGGCCCAGATCCTGCTCATCATGGCCGGGTTTTTGGTCTACCGCCTGGCGGACGCGTCCGGCAACTTCCTCGGCGTGTTGGCTCTGGGCGGGGGGATCACTGGTGTATACGCCGGTCTCGGTACCCTGAACCCCTTGTGGATGGCCTTCCGCTTCTTCTACGGGAACTTCGTGGAGGAGCTGTTCTTCCGGTCCTACGTCCAGACGCGCCTGGAGCGGCACCTGCCCTTTGCCGCGGCCACGGCCGTTCAGGCACTGCTCTTCGGCCTGTATCATGTAAACTATAACATGTTCCCGCCCGACGCCGTCGGCATGGGGCTGTATGTCTTGTTCGCCGCCGTCTTCGGTGTGCAGATGACCTTGCTCTACCGCTCCACCGGATCATTGTGGGTGCCCGTGGTGGCCCATCCTTTGGCGAACCTTGGTGTGTTCCAGGTCCTTTTCTGGGGGTCTCACGGCGGCCAATGGCAGTCGGACGTGGGTCAGGTGCTCGGCCACACGGCTAGACTCCTGGTCTCCCTCTGGCTCATCCCCCGCCTCCTGGGGCCGGTGGCCAAAGCCGTCGCTCCGGGCGGACAGGCTGACCCGTACAAACTCACTGCGGCTTCAATCCGAAAAGACCTGCAAGAAACTTGGCACCGCCTTAGGAGGATGGCACGGTTGTCCAAACTGAGGAACGATTTCGCGCGCGCCCCGCTGCTGGACCGGATGATGTTCGTCTTCTGGGTCGTCTCGGTCCCGGTCTTCATCTACCTCTTAGTCTTTTCCCCAGTGGGCGGACGGCCGGTCATGGGCGTCTTCCTGATCCTGGTCGCCGTTTCACTGGTCCTGGCGGCGTATGCTCGGCGCCGTCACCGATCGACCTTGAAGGAACTGGCTGAGGAGCTTGGCTTGGATTACCTCGAGACGGCGGATCAGGAGAAAGGAAACCCTCTTCTGGATAACCTCAAGTGGCATTACCTGGCCGACGTGTACCGCTGGAAACTGGCCGGGCACCATCCTTTCGCCGCCGGTACTTATCATGGGTTGCCGGTGATCATCCGGCGTCCCCTGGCGGTGGATTTCGATCTGGCCGCGCCCGACAGTACCAGAATAGGCGTTTACGCGCGGCCGCACATTGAGGGCTTCATGATCTACTCGTCCCGCCGCAAACCTAAGGGAAAGCGGTGGATCGCCACAGCGGATGCGGCTTTCGACGCCAAGTTCGCGGTGTCGGGGCAAGTCCCGGAAGAAGTGGCCGCCATTTTGGACGCCGACGTCCGCCGGGCCCTGTTGGCGCTGGACCGGGTCGGCCTGACGGGCATCGAGGTCAGCCGGTTCGGCGTCCTGTACTACGAACCTGGCCTGGTGTCGGATGCCGAGACCGTGAGGGATATTTTGGACGCGTTGACCCTGCTCGCCGGGAGGGCTCAGGCATTTGGCACAGAATAATGGCATGTTTGGAAAGAGGTCAGAGGAGGAGAAACGCAAAATGCTCATCGGCGTAGCCAAAGAGATAAAGAACAACGAAAATCGAGTAGCCATCACTCCAGCAGGCGTTGCCACTTTGGTCAAGAACGGCCACCACGTAGTCATTGAGAAGGGGGCCGGCGTCGGTAGCGGTTTCACCGATGAAAGCTACATCCAGGCGGGCGCGGACATCTGGTCTTCGAAGAAGAAGATGTTCGAGGAAGCGCAGATGATCATGAAGGTGAAGGAGCCGTTGCCGGAGGAGTACGACCTATTCCACGGCGACCAGATCCTGTACACCTACCTTCATCTGGCCCCGGAGCCTGAACTCACCAAGGCGTTGATGGAGAAGAAGGTCGCGGGGATCGCGTACGAAACCGTGCAACTCCCCGACCGTTCGCTCCCGCTCCTCACCCCCATGAGCGAAGTGGCTGGCCGGATGGCCCCGCAGATAGGCGCACACTTCCTGGAGAAGCCCCACGGTGGGCGCGGAGTGGTCCTTGGCGGAGTGCCCGGTGTGCTTCCGGGGCAGGTCACCATCGTGGGTGGCGGGACCGTGGGTACCAACGCGGCCAAGATCGCCTGCGGCTTGGGTGCCCAAGTGACCATCCTGGATGTGAACGCCGAACGCCTCCGCTATCTTGACGACGTTTTCGGCGGCCGGGTCATGACTCTGATGTCCAACCACTACAACATCGCCGAAGCCGTGAAACAGGCTGATCTCCTAGTCGGCGCCGTCCTCATCCCCGGCGCCAAGGCCCCGCATCTGGTGACCGAGGAGATGGTGAAGACCATGAAGCCGGGATCGGTTATCGTGGATGTCGCCATCGACCAGGGCGGTTCGGTGGAGACCATCGACCGCGTCACCACTCACAGCGACCCGACCTTCGTAAAGTATGGGGTGGTCCACTATTCGGTGGCCAACATGCCGGGCGCAGTGCCGCGCACGTCTACCCTGGCCCTGACCAACGCGACATTGCCCTACGCGGTGCAGTTGGCGAACAAGGGTTTCAAGCGGGCCGTGGCGGAGAGCAAACCGCTATCGCTGGGCGTCAACGTCTATCAGGGTCACGTGACCTACGAAGCCGTGGCCAAGGCCCACGGTCTCGACTACACTCCCATCGCCGACCTTCTGTAGAGGAAGTACCAGCGTCCGGAGAGAGCCATGGCGGCGTGCCCCCCACTTCCGGGCACGCCGTCCTTGTTTCCATTCCGTGTTTCCAAAAGAATACGGCGTTACGGTTCTAGCTGCGGCGGGACGGGCATAGCCCTTGGGTGAGGCCGGAGTCTGACCGGTGGTGGGTTTGGCCCGGCACCATTGGAGGGGGTGCGTGCGGTGGCTAGATTCCACGTGTTTTCGCTCCGCCGCGTCAGGGCGCGTACAACCCTGATCTTGAAAGTCTTCCTGCTCCTGGTTCTGCTGGGGCTCTTGCTGCCGCGGGCCCTGGCGTTCCTGACTCACCAGGTCCTGCCTTCCCTGGCCCCATTGTGGGGGGCCATCAAGGCTCCGGCAAGCTCGTCGGCGCCGCCCATCGTCACTCCGGGCGTACCTGGGAAGACGTCGGGTAGCGCCGGTGTACCGTCGCAATCGGCCACGTCTTCGACGACCAGTTCCGTCGGGGCGGCCCCTAAAACGCCGGTGAACGGGACGACGCCCGTCACCGGCACCACTGTACAGGCGCCGGCCACCACCGGAACCACGGTGAAGGCGCCGACCGGGATGTCGGCCCAACCCCGCACGGCGGGCACGCCGCTGAAGGCTGAGAAGACACCGCCATTCCTGACGCTATGGTTCCATAACTTCGTCGCAGCCCTACAGGCCTTTTACCAGGGCGGAAGGTAGCGGGGCTACTGACCTCTTCACAATCTGGAAAAGAGACGGGGCCCGGATGCAGGCCGATTAGCGCCCATTCCGCGGCCTTCGTATTAGCGTGGAGGAATCCGACTCATTATGTAGAATAGTCGAAAGCACGCTTTTCCTACAGAGGAAAGTGTCGCATAACCTGGCACTTCTTTCAGCAGAATCTACTGGCGGAAGAAAAGCAAAGGGGACCCGAGCATGAAGAAGCTGATTGGGGATTTTATCAACTACCTCAGCGTGGAGCGCGGCTTGGCCCTGAACACCTTGGAGTCCTACGGACGGGACCTCCGCCAGTATTCTGACTTCCTTGACAAGGGCAAGTTCACTTCTATTGAGAGCGCTTCGAGGACGACGATCATCGGATACCTGCTTTACCTTGAGAAGCAGGGGAAGGCCACGGCCACCATCGCGCGCCGGCTGGCGGCGCTGAAGTCCTTCTACCAGTTCCTGGTCCGGGAGCGGATCCTGGAGAAAGACCCCACGGCGAATCTGGAATCGCCGAAGCTCGAGAAGAAGCTGCCCAGGGTACTCAGCATCAAGGAAGTGGAGACGCTTCTCCGCCAGCCCAACGCCATCAATCCGGCCGGGATGCGGGACCGCGCCATGCTGGAACTCCTCTACGCCACCGGCATCCGCGTGTCGGAACTGGTGTCCCTGGACGTCGGCGACGCGAACCTGGAAATGGGTTATGTTCGCTGCTTTGGGAAAGGGTCGAAAGAGCGCATCGTTCCTCTGGGCTCCATCGCTCAACGCAGCGTGGGAGAGTATCTTGGGCGCGGGCGGTCCAAGCTCCTCCGCGATCAGGACGAGAAGGCACTTTTCGTGAACCACCACGGGCGACGGCTGACACGGCAGGGTTTCTGGAAGATCGTCAAACGCTACGCTAACGAAGCGCACATTGAGAAGGAAATAACCCCTCACACGCTGCGGCATTCCTTCGCCACCCACCTCTTGGAGAACGGGGCCGACTTGCGGTCGGTCCAGGAGATGCTGGGACATGCCGACATCTCCACCACTCAGGTGTACACGCACGTCACCAAGGGGCGGCTGAAAGAGGTATACGCTAAGGCCCATCCGAGGGCCTAGGCGCACCCCTCTTCTTTCAAGTGAATAGGGTCGGCGGGGCGGCGCGCGGCGGGCGAACCGCCCTTTTTGATGGAGGGCCCGGTACGGGCAGAACGAAGGGGAAACGCAGGCAACACGTCGGGTAGGAAGCGGCGGGGCACGGAGGTCGGAGCATGGCCGGGGACAGTAGAGCCGGGCTTAAGCGAGTCATCATCATCGTCTTGGATAGCGTAGGCATCGGGGCGCTGCCCGACGCGGCGAAGTACGGAGACCAAGCAAGCAACACGCTGGTGAACACAGCCCGGGCCGTCGGTGGCCTGAGGCTGCCGAACTTGGCGCGGCTGGGGCTGGGGCGGCTGGCGGCCATACCGGGAGTCCCGGCATTCGACGGCGATGGCGGTGGCGACGGCGGAGCCGAAGTGGAAGGCGCCTACGGCATCATGGCCTCGCGCACGGCCGGGAAAGACACCATCGCCGGGCACTGGGAGTTGGCTGGGTTAGTCTTGGACAGGCCCATTCCCACCTTCCCGGAAGGTTTTCCGCCGGACATGGTGGCGGCCTTCGAAGAGGCCATCGGGCGGCCGACCATCGGTAATGAGGTGGCTTCGGGGACGGAGATCATCGCCCGCCTGGGAGAGCGCCATCTGGACACCGGCTACCCCATCATCTACACTTCGGCCGACAGCGTGTTCCAGGTGGCCAGTCACGAAGATGTGGTGCCGGTGGAGACGCTCTACGAGTGGTGCCGGGCGGCCCGCCGGCTCTTCGGTCTGGGGGAGAAGCACGTGGTCGGGCGAGTCATCGCCCGGCCCTTCGCCGGCCCCCCGGGGGCCTTTCACCGCACCGAGCGCCGCCACGACTTCTCCTTGGCCCCCTTCGGTCCGACACTCTTGGACAAGGTCCAAGAGGCGGGGTTGCCCGTTCTGGCGGTGGGCAAGATCATCGACATCTTCGCCGGGCGGGGCATCACGGAGCACTTCCGCACGGCCGGGAATATGGAGGGCGTGGACCGGACCCTGGAGACCCTCCACGGGAGCGCGGACCAGACCGGCGCCGGGGGCGGTCTTATCTTCACGAACCTGGTGGATTTCGATATGCTCTACGGACACCGCAACGACCCGGCAGGTTACGCGCGTGCCCTGGAGGAATTCGACACGCGGGTGCCGGAGCTAATGGAAGCCTTGCGCCCCGGCGACTACCTAGTGATCACCGCCGACCACGGGTGCGACCCCACGACGAAGAGCACCGACCATTCCCGCGAGTACGTCCCGCTCCTGGTAACCGGGGGAGGGGTGAGGGGCGCGGTGCCACTGGGGCGGCGGGCAACCTTCGCCGACGTCGGTGCCACGGCGGCCGAGATCCTTGGCGTGGAAGGAACGGGGACTGGGGTCAGCTTCTTGCCCCTTCTCCGGCGGGCGGGAGGGGATTCCTGAAGTGCCCACTAGCACATCACCGGACAGCATCAAGGAAAGATCAACTCAGGCGGCGGTCGCCATTCGTGAACTGATAGGTAAGGGCATGCGGCCGCCCCGCGCCGGAGTCATCATCGGGTCCGGCCTGGGAGCGGTGTCGGCGGCCATGACTTCGCCCTCAGTCGTGGAATACAGGCAGATCCCCGGTTTCGCCACTCCTTCGGTAGCGGGGCACCGGGGACGGCTCCTGGCCGGCGACTTGGCGGGAGTGCCGGCGGTCATCCTTGAGGGGCGCTACCACTACTACGAAGGCTACACTATGCGGCAGGTCACTTTCCCCACGCGGGTCCTGGCGGAACTGGGTGTGGAAATGCTGGTGGTGACCAACGCCGCGGGCGGGCTGGACCCGGCTTTCCGGCCGGGTGACATTATGCTCATCAGCGACCATATCAATTTGCTGGGAGACAACCCCTTACGGGGCCCCAACGAGGATGGTCTGGGGCCGCGCTTCCCGGACATGAACGGGGCTTACGATCCCGACCTCCGCGAGGCTGCCCGGCGCGTGGCGGCGGCGGAAGGTGTCGAACTGCGCCACGGGGTCTATGTCGCGGTATCCGGACCGAACTACGAAACCCCAGCGGAGCTTGGCTTCTTCCGGACCGTGGGGGGCGACGCCATCGGCATGTCCACCGTGCCGGAAGTTATCGTGGCGCGGCACGCCGGTCTGCGGGTGCTGGGCCTTTCCTGTATCACCAACCGGGCGCTGGCCCCGGCGGACCGCGCCCGGGAGGGCGTGGGCGCCATGACCGTCACCCACGAGGAAGTGCTGGCGGCGACGGCCTCCGGAGCGGCGAAAATGGCTCGGATCATCGCCGGGGTCATTGGGGAGATGGCAAGATGACGGCGACGCGGGTGCTTCGCCCTTACGACTTCATCCAGAAAAAGCGGGACGGCGGGAAGATGGGGGAGGAGGAGATCCGCTCCTTCGTGGCCGGATACATGGACGGGACGGGCGCCACCGACTATCAGATGAGCGCTTTCCTGATGGCGGCTTTCTTCCGCGGGCTGGACCGGGAGGAGACTCTGGCGCTGACCCGGGCGTACGTGGAGAGCGGGCAGGTCCTCGATCTCGGCGGCCTGGCGCACACGGTGGATAAGCACAGCACCGGCGGTGTAGGGGATAAGACCACCCTGGTGTTGGGTCCCATGGTTGCGGCGGCCGGAGCGCGGCTGGCAAAGATATCGGGCCGCGGGCTGGGCCACACGGGCGGTACCATCGACAAACTGGAGTCCTTCCCCGGGTTCCGCTCCGACCTGGCGCCGGAGGAGTTCCTGGCGCAGGTGCAGCGGGTAGGCCTGGCGGTCATCGGCCAGACGAAGGACTTCGTGCCGGCGGACGCCCGCATCTACGCGTTGCGCGACGTCACGGCCACGGTGGAGAGCATCCCCTTGATCGCTGCCAGTGTGATGTCGAAGAAACTCGCCTCGGGTGCCCGTTCCATCGTCCTGGACGTGAAGACCGGCGGCGGAGCTTTCATGCACACCCCGGAGAAGGCGGCCGAACTGGCCCGGGCCATGGTGGAAATCGGGGAACTGGCGGGGCGGCACACGGCGGCGCTGGTCACAGATATGGACCAGCCTCTGGGCCGGGCGGTAGGGAACGCGCTGGAGGTGGCGGAGGCCATCGCCACGTTGAAGGGCCAAGGGCCTCTGGACCTGTTCGAACTCTGCCTGGCCCTGGGGAGCGAGCTCCTGACGCTCTCGGGCTTGGTGGACAGCCGGGACGCGGCCCGGTCGGCGCTGGAGGGGGCGGTGAAGAGCGGCCGGGCCTTGGAGACCTTCCGGAGATTCGTTGCCGCACAAGGGGGAGACTCCTCCCTGGTCGACCATCCACAGGCTTTACCGGCCGCGCCGCTGCTGCAAGCCGTACGGGCGGGTCGGGCCGGCTATGTGGCGGCCATCAATGCCGAAGGCGTCGGCCGTGCGGCCATGCTCCTCGGAGCCGGCCGCGCCCGAAAGGGAGATACGATCGATCCGGCGGTGGGTGTGGAAATCCTGGCCAAGGTGGGCGACCCGATCGGGCCCCGTGACGACTTGGCCGTGGTCCACGCGCGCACGCCCGGCGCCGCGACCGACGTCGCCGCCTTGGTGTCATCGGCCTTCCGGATCGTATCCGAGAAGCCGTCCGTCCGTCCGCTGGTATTCGCGAGAATTCCGTAACAAGGCAACACGCCCAGAACGCCCCGTTCTCGGCTAAGCGCGCCCCCTCGCGGAAAACCTAACCGTTCGAGGGGGGGTTAGTTTTGCTGAAGAAACTCGGATTGGTTCTCCTCATCCTGATTCTGGCGGCCGGCGCTGCCGCCACAGCTTCGGCGGCCGCCGCGGGCGGCAGCCCGTCCGCGGCCAAGGCTGCTCCGAAAGACGTCGTGAAGATCACAGCTGTGTCGGCGGTGCTCATGGACGCCGGAAGCGGGCAGGTGCTCTATTCCAAGGACCCCGACGTCCGCTGGCCCCCGGCCAGCATCACCAAGGTAATGACCATGCTGTTGGTGACGGAGGCGTTGGAGCAGGGGAAGATTAAGCTGGAAGACCAGGTGCCGGTGAGCGATGAGGCTTACCGGATGGGCGGATCCCAGATCTGGCTGGACCCCGGTGAGCGGCTGACGGTGAAAGACCTCCTTTACGCCATCGCCCTGCAATCGGCCAATGATGCCTGCATCGCCTTGGCGGAGCATGTAGCCGGCAGTGAGGCTGCCTTCGTGCAGTTGATGAACGAGCGCGCTAGGCAGTTGGGGGCCAAGAACAGTAACTTTGCCAACGCCCACGGCCTGCACGATCCGGACTTCTATGTTTCCGCCATGGACATGGCCCTCATCGCCCGTGAGGCGGTGAAGCACGGCGAGATTCTGAAGTATACTTCTACCTTTCAGGAGTACCTCAGGGGCGGCAAGACGTGGTTGGTCAACACCAACCGGTTACTGCGCTTCTACCAGGGGGCCGACGGCCTGAAGACCGGCTCTCATTCCCAGGCTAAGTCGAACCTGGTGGCGACGGCCAAACGCGATGGACTGAGGCTCATCTCCGTGGTGTTGGGGGCCGAAACCTCACAAGTCCGCTTCAACGAAAGCGCCGCCCTGTTGAACTACGGCTTCGCGAACTACAAGGGCGTGGCCCTGGCCAGCAAGACCGAAGTGGTGAAGAAGGTCCGCGTGTACGCCGGTGATATCGACTTCGTGGACGCCGTCCCGGCCGATGATACCGTGGTGGGCGTGAAGAAGGGTGAGACTGAGGGACTGACCAGGCGCATCATGGTCCCGGACCTGATCCCGGCTCCAGTGCAAAAGGGAGCCAAGGTCGGGGAACTCCAGGTCGTCGATAAAGCCGGCAACATCGTGGGCCAGGTGCCCTTGGTGGCCGTCCAGGAAGCCAAGGCGTTGCCCTATCCCAAGCTGGTTCTGAAGCTCTTCCTCCGCGCCATCGGAATGCCGGGGGGAAAGCAGTAGCACAGGCGGCGGCCAGACATCGCTTAGCCGCGACGCTCCTGTCGAAGAGGGACGAACGAAAAGGGGCCCGCTCGACAGGAAATCCGCCCCCAACCGGAGGCCTGCTAGGAGGAAAGTTCTACCTGCAGCAGGAAGTATGGCCTCCCGGAAGGGGGCGGTGCTGTTGGATGTACAGTGTCAGTACGCCAGGGGCAGTCTCATCGTCCGCATCGGCGGGGAACTGGACTTCCAAACCGCCGCGCAGTTCCGTTCGGTGGTCGAGAAAGAACTGGACGAAACAGGAGCGCAAAACCTCATTTTGAACTTAGAAGCCCTGAGATTCGTGGACAGTTCGGGCCTGGGAGCCATCCTGGGCCGCTATAAGCGGGTCATGGCGGGCGGTGGTAACGTCTACATGGTCGGGGTGACCGGGCAATCCCGCCGTATCCTTGAACTGTCTGGCATCCTCCGCATCATCCCTGTGTGCAAATCCGAAAAACAAGCGCTGGGCGCCTAGGGGCGAAGCCGATGACGGTCAAGAACTACCTCAAACTCGAATTTCCTTCACAGGCCGAGAACATCGCCCTGGCGCGGGTGGCGGTGGCAGCCTTCGCTTCACAGCTGGACTTTACGCTGCCGGACCTTGATGACATCCGGGTGGCCGTGTCCGAAGCGGTCACCAACGTCGTGGTCCACGCCTACGCGAACGCCGGCCCCGGCAGTCCCGGCAGTCCCGGCAGTCAAGGCAGTCATGGCAGTCATGGCGGTCATGGCGGTCCGGGAAAGGTCTTCGTGGAGGCGGAGATCGGTGAGGACCGGGTACTGACGGTGCGCATAGCCGACCAGGGTGTGGGCATCGCGGACCTGGAGGCGGCGCGCGCCGCGGCGGGACAGGGCAGCGGAGAGCATCTGGGGATCGGCTTCAGCGTCATGGAAAGCTGCATGGACACCCTGAACGTCGAATCAGAGTCCGGGCGCGGCACGATCGTCCATCTGACGAAGCGGGCGGCCGGGTTGCCAGATGGGGACGAAAGCTAGCGCCGCCAGGTCCACGGCATCCGGAAGACTCGGACGCCCAATGCCGGAGAAGGATCTCTTGGAGCACCTGGTCCGGTCCAGGGCCGGTGATGACCGGGCACGGCGGGCCATCGTCGAATCCAACCTGCGCCTGGTGTGGTCGGTGGTGGGGCGGTTCTCCAAATTAGGCGAAGATCCGGAAGATCTCTTCCAGATCGGTTGCCTGGGGTTGCTGAAAGCCGTGGACGCCTACGACCCAGCCTTCGGCTCGCGTTTCTCGACCTACGCTGTGCCCATGGTGGTGGGCGAGATTCGCCGTTTCATCCGGGACCACGGGCCCATGCGAGTATCGCGCTCGCTAAAGCAGCTTGCCTGGCGCGTGCGGCGCGCCCAGGACCGGTTGTGCCAGGAGCTGGGGCGGGAGCCGGATGTGGGAGAAATCGCGGCGGCCCTGCAGACTACCCGCCAGGAAGTGTCGGCCGCTCTGGAAAGCTCGGCGGCCCTGCTGTCACTGGACGACCCGCTCTTTCCAGGAGACGGCGATTCGCCACCCTTGGGCGATACGCTGACCAAGGGTGGTTTTGAGGAGCCGGTGGTGGAGAACGTCGCCTTGCGCCAGGCTATCGCCACCTTGCCGGAGAAAGAGCAGCGCGTTCTGCTTCTGCGGTTCTTCGCCGATAGGACCCAGAGTGAAATCGCCCGTGAACTCGGGGTTTCCCAAGTCCAGGTCTGCCGCCTGGAGAAGCGTGCGCTAAAACGCATCCGCGGCGTGCTCACACCGGCGTAATCCCTTCACGCTATCGTTCACTTGCCCGCCGTCCCCACCTTCACCCTGATAAATCCCTCTTTCCGTACGCATAATAGGCGAGCAGGCGCCGACCCTTGGCGGCGCCGTTCTCAGAAGGGGGCGACGTAAGTGCCGGTAGTGAAAGTCCTTGAACTGGTGGGCGAGTCCAAGAATTCCTGGCAGGAAGCGTGCCAGAACGCGGTGGCCGAAGCGTCCCGCACGGTCCGGAACATCTCGGGTGTCGAGGTCTATAACATGACGGCCAACGTGGATAATGGCAAGATCAGCGAGTACAAGGCCAACGTCAAAGTGGCCTTCTTGGTAGACGGCGACCGGTAAGGACCGCAGAAGCATGGGCGCTAGTAAAGGAGCGGGGGCGGCCCGCAACGGATCGGGGAAGAACGCGGGGGGCGGGAGATCCAAAACCTCCCGCCCGGCCAGTTCCCGCCCGGCCAGCCCCAAGGAGCAGAAGAAATACCAGAAGATCGCCCAACAGGCGCGCCCCCGGCCGCCGGTCCTGATCAACTGCATTAAGGCCTTTCTCACGGGTGGCGTGATCTGCCTCGTCGGGCAAGGCGTACTCAACTATTTCATTCGTATCGGCGTAAAGCCCCCCGACTCGGGGGGACCACTGGCCGGGGTGATGGTGACCCTGGGAGCCCTATTGACCGGAATCGGAGTCTATGACGTCATCGGCAAGTTCGGGGGTATGGGTTCCGCTCTGCCCATTACCGGTTTTGCAAATTCCATCGTCTCCCCAGCCATGGAGTTCAAACGCGAAGGCTACGTACTCGGAGTCGGGGCCCGCATGTTCCAGGTGGCCGGGCCGGTCATCGTCTACGGGCTGGTCACCTCGGTCGTGGTGGTCCTCATCAAGATGGCCGTGATGGCCCTCACGGGCAAGTCTTGAGTGCAGTCTACGTGTGACACCGGATCTCGATCTCAAGCAAAGGCGGGCGCGATAGGCCATGGCGCAGAGCAGCCAGGTTCTCCTAACCGAAAACAGGCGGCTGGGAAAGCAGACGGTGCAGTTCGGACACCCGCCGGCCATCGCCGGTTTCGCTTCGGTGGTGGGGCCGAAAGAAGGGCAGGGGCCTTTCGGCAAGCTCTTCGACGTGGTGAAAGAGGAGTCTTTGTTAGGTGAGAAGTCGTGGGAACGGGCCGAGACCATGTTCATGTTGGAGGCATCCAGGCTGGCCATGAGACGGGCCGGGACGGCCCGGGAAGACATAGACTACATGTTGGCCGGTGACCTGTTGAACCAGATCATCGCCTCCGACTTTGCGGCGCGCGAACTCTCCATCCCCTTCCTGGGGCTCTACGGCGCCTGCTCCACCCTGGCCGAGGGGCTGGGCATCGCCGCCAGCTTTCTGTCCTACGGCATCGCCCGCCACATTCTGGTGACCGTATCCAGCCACTTCGACAGCGCCGAGCGGCAGTACCGCTACCCCTTGGAGTTTGGGGCCCAGCGTCCCGTGACGGCGCAGTGGACGGTGACGGGCTCCGGGGCCTTCGTCCTGGGGCCGACGGGCAATGAAGAACGGACGCCCCGCATCACCCACTGGACCTGCGGCCGGGTGGTGGACATGGGCATCAAGAACCCCAACGACATGGGTTCGGCCATGGCCCCGGCGGCGGCCGACACCATCCAGCGTCACTTCGAGGACACGGGTCGCGGACCGGACGATTACGACCTGATCATCACGGGAGACCTGGGGAAACTGGGCCTGAAACTGGCCACGGAAGTCCTGAAGCGCGCCAACGTGACCATGGGGGACAGCTTCACGGACTGCGGCGCCATCATTTTCGGCAACGACCAGGATGTGCACTCGGGGGCCAGCGGGCCGGCCTGTTCCGCCAGCATGCTGGGCGGCCCCCTTCTAAAGAGGATGATGGCGGGGGAGATGGACCGTCTACTGATAGTGCCGACGGGAGCCCTTTTCTCGCCGACCTCCTTCCAGCAGGGCGAATCCATCCCTTCGGTGGCCCACGCCGTCGTCATCGAGATGGCGCCGGGAGAGGCGGAGGGGCGTCCATGAACATCGGTCAAAGCTACTTCTGGGCCTTCATCGTCGGTGGACTCTGGTGCGTCTTGGCTCAACTGACGGTCGACCTCTCGGGAATGACCCCAGCTCACGTGATGGTCGCTTTCGTCAGCTTGGGGGCCATCCTTTCAGGCTTAGGGCTTTACCAGCCCCTGGTAGCCCTGGGTGGAGCCGGTGCCTCGGTCCCTCTTCCGGGCTTCGGCCACGCCTTAGTCACCGGGATCACCCAACAGATGGAGGACAAGGGGACGTTATTCGGTCTGTTTTCCGGTGGGCTTTCGGCCACGGCCATCGGTATCAGTGCCGCCGTGGTTTTCGGTTACCTGATGGCCATTCTGTTCACGCCCAGGGGCAAGCGGTAACCGTCCGCGAGGCAGCGCTGGCGGAGTTCAGGAGACCGCGGCCCGATTGACCCGTCCAAGTTTCAAGGAGGCAGGATTCTTTGACGCCCAAGCGACAGATCATCGTGGTCACCGATGGGGACGATGTTGCCCGCTCCGCCGTGGAGCGCGCCGGAAAGAAGCTCGGTCTTCGGACCATTTCAAGGTCGGGAGGAAACCCGACCCCCTTGACGGGGAACGAGATCGCGGAGTTGGTGAAGCGGGCTCCCTATGACCCAGTCTTGGTGATGGTGGATGATCGGGGCAAGTCTTACAAGTTCAAGGGCGAGGAGGCTCTGGAGGAGCTCTACGACCACCCCGACATGGAGATCGTCGGGGTGGTGGCCGTGGCGTCCAACACCTTTCAGGCGGAAGGCACGCGGGTGGACGCCTCGGTGACGCGTTCAGGGGACGTGGTGGAAGGGCCGGTGGACAAGTACGGCCGGGCGACCCGGCACGGAGACGGTAAGCTCTACGGAGACACGGTGGACGTTTTGAACGAAATGGACGTGCCGGTGGTTATTGGCCTGGGCGATCTGGGCAAGATGGATGGAGCTGATTTCCCGCAAAAGGGCTGCCCACGAACGGTTCAGGCCGTCAAAGAGGTCTTGGAGCGGGGCGGACTGACCCTTAGAGAAGTGCCGATGAGCCACCGGTCACGCGGGCAGGGGGCCGGAGGCCGGGAGCAGGGAAGTTGACCAGCAATGAAAGGTGAGAGAACGCGGATCGGCGTTCCGCGGGCCCTTGGCTATTATGAGTACCACGCCGTTTGGGAGGCTTTCTTCGGAGAACTCGGGGTGGATGCTGTCACTTCGGGACCGACCACCAAGCGTCTGGTGGACCTTGGGGTCGGGGCGGCTATCGACGAAGCCTGCCTTCCCGTGAAAGTCTTCTACGGTCATGTCCGCGCCCTAATGGAACGGGACGACCTGGACTTCATCTTCCTCCCCCGTTTGGTCAGCGTCGAGCGGCGCTCCTTCATCTGTCCCAAGTTCATGGGCATCCCCGACATGATCCGCGTGAATCTGGTCCCGAGAGTCCCGCTCTTGGATGTGTGTGTGGACATGTCCAGGGGGTCGGGGGGTCTGCGGAGGGCGGCGGTGGAGGTGGGGGAGCGCTTGGGGGCCGGGAAGAGGCAGGCGCTGGGGGCGCTGAAAGTGGCCTGTGGGCTCTGGCGGGAGGGCATGGCCGCGTCTGGGAAACGCCGTCCCCAATGTCAGCCCCGTTCCGCCCGGCGCGGAAGTGACGGTACCGGCACCGGCAATGCTCCGGAAGAGCCGGCGCTGAACCTGCTTACTCTGGGCCACGCCTACAATCTGGATGACCCCTATACCAGCCTGGGTCTGAGGGAACACCTGAAAGAACTGGGCTGTGAGGTCTGGACCGTCGACGACTTCCCCCCGGCATCTCTGGAGGAAGCCATTGCGGGGTTGCCCAGGCATCTTTTCTGGACTTCGGGGCGGCGTATCCTGGCGGCGGCAAGGCACGTGGCACAACACCATTGTGTGGACGGCATTGTCCATTTGGTGTCCTTCGGGTGCGGGCCGGACTCCCTGGTGGGAGAGATGGTACAGCGCGAGACGTTGAGAAGGGGTGGGATGCCCTTCCTGCTATTGACCATCGACGAGCACTCTGGGGAAGCGGGGCTCCTCACCAGGTTGGAGGCTTTTGTCGACATGATCCGGCGGCGAAGGGCCGCGGGCGCGCCAGGGGGCAGGGGGTTGCCCGCATGAGGCTGACGTTTCCGCACATGGGTCCCGTCCATATCGGGATAACCACCATTTTCCGTGATCTTGGAGTGGACATCGTGGCTCCCCCGCCCATCACCCGCCGGACAGTCGCCTTGGGCGTGAAGCATTCCCCGGAGATGGCCTGCTTTCCGCTGAAGATCAGCGTCGGGAACTACTTAGAAGCCCGGGAGCTTGGTGTCGACACCATCGGTATGCTGGGCGGGGTGGGGCCGTGCCGCCTGGGCTATTACGCCGATGTGGAGCGGGAGATTCTCGACGGCTTGGGCGCGGGAATGGAGATGGTGGTCCTGGACCCGCCTCAGGGGAAGCCCGGGCGCCTGCTACGCGCCATCAGCCGGTTGACTGGGGGCAAGCCCCTGAGGCAGGTCTGGCGGTCGATCCAGTTCGGCTGGTCGAAAATCGTGGAGATCGACCGCCTGGACCAGGAAGTGCCTCGCGCGAGGGTCTTCGAGGCCCAGCCGGGTGTCACCAGGGCGGTGCGGGCACAGGCCTACCGCTTGATCGAGGAAGCTTCGTCGGTGGTGGAGGCCAAGCGGGCCGGCGATCTGGCGGTAGAGGCGTTGAGGAGCATCTCTCTGGGACACGGGGCCAAAAGCCCGCAGGGTAGGCCTTTGACGGTCGGGTTGGTAGGTGAGATATACATGCTTTTGGAGCCGGCGGCCAACATGGACCTGGAAGAGCGCCTGGGCCGGCTGGGTGTGATCACCCGCCGGGCGCTGACCGTGTCCGACTGGGTGCGGCTACACCTCTTTCCGGGGCCCTGGAAGTCGAAGGACGGCGCCGTGGTGCACGCCGCGGCCAGGCCTTATCTAAACCACTTTGTCGGCGGTGAAGGGGTGGAAAGCGTCGGCCAGACCGTTCTGTACCAGCGGATGGGGCTGGACGGGGTCATTCACGTCGGCCCGTTGACGTGTATGCCGGAGATCGTGGCCGCCAGCGTCCTGCCGCAGGTGGCGCGGGACCTCGACTTCCCGGTCATGACGTTGTTCTTGGACGAACACTCGGGTGAGGCAGGCATTCAGACCAGGCTGGAGGCCTTCGTCGACCTCCTGCGGCGGCGGCGTCAGCGGCAGAGGGAGCAGGGGACCGGTCGGTTCGGCGCGACATCGGCGCGGCAGCAACTGGCAGCCGGCTTGGGGGTGCATGGCGATGCGTGAAGTCTATCTGGGGCTTGACGTGGGTTCGGTCACCACGAAGGTCGCGGTCCTGGAGGGCCAAAGCCGGCAGGTGATGACGGCCAGTTACCTCAAGACGGGCGGCCAGCCCATCCGGGCGATCCAGGAAGGACTGGCCCTGGCCGTGAAAGCCGTGGGCACTGGGGTCCGCGTCCTGGGGTGCGGGGCCACAGGCAGCGGGCGGCGGCTGGCCGCGGCGGTGGCCGGCGCCGATGTGGTGAAGAACGAGATCACGGCCCATGCCGTGGCGTCCCAGGCGCACGTGCCGGAAGTGCAGACCATCCTGGAGATCGGTGGGCAGGACTCGAAGATCATCATCCTCCGCCAGGGGGTGGTGACCGACTTCGCGATGAACAGCGTGTGCGCCGCGGGGACCGGCTCCTTCCTTGACCGGCAGGCTGCCCGTCTGGGGGTACCCATCGAGGACTTCGGTGATTTGGCGCTAAGGTCGAAGAACCCCGTGCGCATCGCCGGGCGGTGCGCCGTGTTCGCTGAATCAGACATGATCCATAAGCAGCAAATCGGCCACGCGGTGGAGGACATCGTCCACGGACTGTGCCAGGCTCTCGTCCGGAACTACCTGAACAACGTGGGCAAGGGGAAGGACATCCGTCCACCGGTCCTGTTTCAAGGGGGTGTGGCGGCCAACCGGGGGATCGTTCGCGCTTTTGAGGAGGCTCTGGGGTGCCCCGTCACCGTTCCGGACCACCACGAGGTGATGGGAGCCATCGGGGCGGCCATGTTGGCCGCCGAAGACGCGGCCGGTAGAACTGCCGGCGCCGCCGCGACCGGTGCCGCCGTGACCGGCGCGACAGGCACGGCCGGCGCGACCGCCACCGCCGGCGCGACCGCCACCGCCGCCGCGACCGCCACCGCCGGCCAGAGACACACCACCTGCCAAGTCCTAAGGCCCTCGGCCTTCCGGGGGTTCGGCGTCGCCGAAGCGACGTACAAGGCCTCGGGTTTCGAGTGTCATGGCTGTGCGAACTACTGCGAGATCGTGCGCATATACATGGACGGCCAGGAGGTCGCCTGCTGGGGCAGCAAGTGCGGCAAGTGGGACTTGGAGACCAGGGCGGGCAGGAAGGCGGCCGTAGTGGTGAGCGCGGCCGACAGCGGCGCGGCCGAAGGTGCCGAGGACGAAGGTACCAAGGTGGTCTCCGCCGAACCCTAGAAGGCAGAATTGGCGAACGTTAGCCGTCGGAGATTAGCGGAATATTCGTCTTGACGCTCTAACGGCGGGATGCTATCATTTTCCCAAACAATTGAATAGCGGTCTGCAAGTGCCTCATCTCCTTGAAGGGGTGAGGTAGAGGCGCGGTTCTCCAAGAGTAAGGCCCGGAGAAAGGCATCGATGAACGACCCGAAAGGGGAGGCCGCCGAAGCGCGTGGTTGCCAAGGCCATGCAGCTGGGCCGGCGCTGAAAAAGCGACGGACTGTCACCGAGGGAACGCCCTTGGCCTTCGGTGGAGAGCTATCTCGCTCAAGGGAAGGCGTGAGGCCGTGGCCGGCTTGCCCAGTTCGTTATGCAAGCGCGTCCGCCCGGCAGTTCTGCCGGGCTTTTTTGGTTGATCATGCCTAACCTTGAACAGCTAAACTGCCCAAAGAGGAGTCGACGCTAAAGTGCAAGGAGAAGGACGCGCAACCCCAGTTTCTGCTGCTGTCGCTGTATCGGAGAGCGCCGTGCCGCGCGCTCAGGAAGAGGAGCCCCCCGGTACGCCGATCCCCGAACCTTTCGGAGTCAACGACCGCGGACACCTGACCATCGGCGGGTGTGATACCGTCGAACTGGCCGCCACTTTCGGAACACCTCTCTACGTCTTCGACGAGTCCTACGTTCGAGAGCAGATGCGGCGCTACCGCCGTTCCCTAGCCGCTCACTATCCAAAGAGCACGGTTTACTATGCCAGCAAGGCGTTCTTGTGCGGCGGCATGGCCGCCCTGGCGGATGAAGAGGGGCTGGGGCTCGATGTAGTGTCCGGAGGCGAGATTTTCACCGCGCTGCACGCGGGCGTGCCGGCGGCGAAGCTGATGATGCACGGGAATAACAAGTCCCTGGACGAACTGGCCCTGGCGCTGGATGCGGGCGTGGGGCGGATCGTGGTGGACAATTTCTACGAGCTATCTGTCCTGGAGGAGATGGCGGCCGAGCGGGGTGTCAGGCCGCGCGTGCTGCTGCGTATCACTCCGGGTATCGAGGCGCACACGCATGAGTACGTCGAGACCGGTATGGTGGACTCGAAGTTCGGGTTCCCACTGGTCGACGGGCTAGCGCGGCGCGCGGCCATCATGGCCCTTCGTTCAAAGAGCCTGGAACTGGCCGGCGTGCATTGCCACATCGGGTCGCAGATCTTCTCGGCCAAGCCTCTGGAGGCGGCGGCCGAGGTGATGCTGGCGTTCATGGCCGAGATCCGCGAGGTCACCGGCGAGGTCCTGGAGGAACTGGACCTGGGCGGTGGGTTGGGCGTTCGGTACGTGGAGGGCGACGACCCGCCGGCGGTGGAGTCTTTCGTCCGGACCATCGGGCGCGCCGTGCGCTACGCTGCCAAGCGGCACAGTTATCCGCGGCCGCACCTGATGATTGAGCCGGGACGGTCCATCGTGAATAGCGCCTGCATGACGCTGTATACCGTGGGCGGCCTGAAGGAGATCCCGGGCGTGCGGACCTATGTACCGGTGAACGGTGGGATGTCAGATAACCCGCGGCCGGCCTTGTACGGTTCGAAGTACGAAGCCGTCGTCGCCGACCGGGCCGGTGACGCGCCGACGAGGATCGTGTCGGTGGCCGGCAAGTGCTGCGAGTCGGGCGACATGCTCATCCGCGACGTGAAGCTAAGCGACCCGCGGCCGGGCGACATCCTGGCGGTGCTGGGGACCGGCGCGTACAATTATTCGATGGCCAGTAATTACAACCGCATTCCGCGGCCGGCCGTGGTCTTCGCGGCCAATGGCGAGGCAAGAGTCATGGTGCGGCGCGAGACCTACGCCGACTTGGTAAGCCTCGACGTTGTTCCGGAGCGGGCGGCGGTCATTTCTCCGGCGGTTCCGGGAGTCGCAGACGCAGTAGCGAGCGCAGTGGCGGCGGTCGACAACGCCGAAGATCTGGCTGTCGGACAGCGCCGCATCGACGACTAGCCGGGCGGAAGCGGACGGTCAGCAGCGTGGCTTTGCGGTGGCTTCAAGACCAGGCGCGACGCAGCGGCAGACACCACAGTGTTCGTCGTCAGTGTTCATGGTTAGCTTGACATTGGCGGCAAGGATGGGCTAAACTTGTTTTTGCAGCACGCGAGTTTGGCTGTCGGGCGGGTGGCTCAGTGGTAGAGCGCTTGACTCACATTCAAGAGGTCGGAGGTTCGATCCCTCTCTCGCCCACGACGTAGAGACTGGAATAACAGGGGAGAAGGCCGCTGATGAGGCGGCCTTCTCTCGTTCTGCTTGGCGCTTTCGGCTTCTGGCCGTCGTTGCTTACCCCGAGACTGATTCCCATCGCAGGAGGCGCGCGGTGTCGCGCCGGTAGCGGAGCAGGACCGGGATAGCGAGTTCGCCGCTATCCCGGAAGCCGTGCGCGGAAAGAAGCGATGCGGGCCCGTTGGGGTAAGGCATCTCGTCCCCGGCCAGGATGGTTAGGCGGGAGTAGCCGAGGGTGTGGATATCGGCCATCAAGCGCTGGACCAGGGCCGGCCGGTAATCGACCCCACCCCCGCCCCCGCCGCCTGCGTCGACTCCGTATAGACAGGTGACAAAGGCTCCGTCCGGGCGCTTGTCGGGAATGGGATAAGGGACCACTGACTCCGGCAGGAACTCCGCCACAGCGACCACGCGGCCACCGGCCTTGCCTACCAGGCCCAGAGCACCGTGCGGTACCTTGACCGACATCCCCTCGAAGAAGGCCCGCTTGCCGGCCACACTCGCCTCCGACGGGCGAGCGAGGCAGACAGCACAAACATCCGGCGCCATCGCCGGAGTCAGCCAAGACACCTCGTCGAGCCGGCCTGAAGCCCTTGCGGCATAGGACTGCTCTCCCGGGAGCGGTCCCTTTCGGCGGAGGAGTTCGAGGATTTCCTCCCGACGGCTCGGGAAAGGGATGGCGAAATCATCGATGATGGTGGTCCCAGGGAAGAAGAGAGCATGGTGCGCGGCGACATCCGGCCGTCCGGTGATGTCGACCGCCTCGTACTCCAAGCCGAGAAGCTCAGCCGCGGCTTCGGCCTCCGCACCCTGATAGTCACGAGCGGGGCACTGGCCTCCCAGGTAGTAGTAGGTGACTTTGGGCAAGGACGTCCCCCCTGTCGTGAGCACTTCCTTCGCTCCGGCGGTGCCGTTCCCTGCTACGGAGGGGAGGGGAGGGGCGAGGGGCGGCCCCTACTTGACGGTGATCGTCAGGACCACCTTTCGCACACCCTTCTCACCACCGGCCCAAGGACGGCTATAGGCGAGGGTGGCCGTTGCCGTACCTTTCCCGACCGCTTTCAGCACGATGCACTCCACGCCTCCCGCGCCCGCAAGTCCGTTTTTGCTCTGGTCGGGCTCGTAGGCCTGGCTGACCAGGGAGGCCACCGCTTGGTCGGAGATCACCGGGCTTTCCCAACTGAAGCCCGTGGTGGGATTGGAGCCCAGGACCAGCTTGATGGTCTGGCCGCGGTCGACTGAAACCTCCCTATCAACTGCAGGTGCGGGAGTTCCGACCGCGGTCTGGACAAAGGAGGATTCGGGGATTTCGATCATAACCTGCGGTGTCTCCTCCCACTCTACGCCCGCCAGGCCGGGTTCCAGCGTGTCCACGAGGGAGTTCAAAGGTATGGCGAACTCCTGGAAGCCCCAAGCATATGGGAAGTACTCGTATTGGTCGAAGTAAATGACCAATCGGCCGTCTTGAATGTAGAATCCCTCGTCCGGAGCGATGCTAAGGAAAGGACGGAGCAGCCGGGGTGTCAAGCCGCGCTCGGCGATCTGCTTGGCGACTTCGGCGCTCAAGACCGTCTGATAGTCTGTCCCTTCTTTGAAGAGGTCCCTTAGCGCATAGACCTGTCCCGTGGCCACATTGGCGGTGTAGCCGGTACGAATGGTGTTGCCATGGGCTCCGCCGGCGAAAAGGTAGTTATCCAGGTAGAGGCTGAGGAGGCCTTTTTCGTTGTATGTCACGCGGTAGTCAGCCACGCTCTGGGCTTTCCACTGGCTCAAGGCGGCCCGGGCCAGTTCGGATGCGGCCTGCTCCGCCGCCTCCCTGGCCTTGGAGTCCCAGGAAGCGAAGAACGCGTTCCAGGAAGCCGCCATCTCGGGCGCCAGGCCCGAGAACACTGGATACTGGATGTCCAGCGACAGGTAGTCGGTCAGGGCGGTGTCGTGGGCGGTCTGGATAGTAAGCTCTGGGTTTGGGACGGGACGGCGCAGGGAGACGGACTTGCCTACGGGGTCCCACCGAACTCCCATACCGAGGCATTCGGCAAAAGACCGCAGGGGTACGACCGTGCGGTCATCGACGATCTTGGGCGCCGAAGCCAGGCGCATCGTGTGGTCTCCAACCCTGGCCGCAAAGTCCCCGACCCGCACCGTGATGGTAGTCAAGGGGTTCATGAGGGCGACCTTCTTCTCGGAATCCACCCATTCGACCTTGAAGCCCAAGGCTTCAGCCAGTGGGCGGAGGGGAACCCAAGTGACACCCCCGGACAGCACTCCTTCGAGGGCTGCTGTGGCACCCTGGGCACCGGAGATGGCCACCGACACCGAGTCGGGCGGAGCCGCCGCGGTGGGCGACGTGTGGCCGCCGAGGAGAAAAGCGGTGGCAAGGCAGACCATCAAGACACGCCATACCGGTAACGGTGCTGGTTTCCTCAAAGAGATTCCTCCCAAGGATTCCGATTCCGCCGCGCCGAGGCTCTCTTTCGTTTCGCTCCCCGCGGAACCCTTCACTTCACATGGGTAGTAGGCGTCAATTCCGCGGTCCTGTTGGCCCTACCACTGTCCGATAGATGCCAGGGACAGAGCCAAGGAGTGTAGAAATGTCGTACAGCGCTCTGACGCGCGCGGTCCGGCCTGGTGTCCGACTGGCTCGTGGGAACAGCAAGGAGGTCTTCTGGGTGCAGTTAGCTGAGGAGTTCGCGAGATCGCTTCAAACCATGGGTGTGAGATACGTCTTCGGGATTCCCGGGGGACCCTCCATAGCCTTCATGGATGCCATCCGCCGCCAAGGGATGGAATTCATTCTGGTGTCCCACGAGGAAGCCGCCGGGGTCATGGCCGACGTGACTGGGAGACTAACCGGGGTTCCCGGTGTCTGCCACGCCACCTTCGGACCGGGGGCGACCCACCTGGCCACCGGGGTCGGCGGCGCCCTGCTGGACCGCTCTCCCTTGATCGCCTTCACTACCGAAGTGAGACCTGAGGATCTGGACCGGAAAGTCCAGATGAACATCGACCACCAGGCATTGTTCCGCCCCCTCACCAAGTGGACTACCCGGTTAACTGAAGATAACCTGACTGAAACGATGACCAAGGCCTACCAGGTGGCGACCGCCGAGGTCACGGGGCCCGTGCACATCGGCGTACCATCGAACCTCGACACGGCGGCGGCCGAACCTCCGGAAGGGGGCTACCGTTTTGAGAAGTCGGCCGGCGGGGATCCGTCGCCGGTGGCGCTTGAGCAGGCTTTCTCCTTGATGTCGAAGGCCCGCCGCCCCATCGTCGCCCTGGGGCTGACGGCCGCCCGCCGCGGCTGCTCCGCGGCCATCCGCCGGTGGATTGAAAAGAGCCGCATCCCGGTCGTGGTGACGCCCATGGCGAAAGGCGTCGTTCCAGAGAGTCACCCTTGCTACGCCGGCGCCCTCTTCCATGCTCTCAGCGACCGCGTGGCCGACATCTACCGCCAGGCCGACCTGGTCATCGGGCTCGGCTACGACCCCATTGAATTCAACTACGAGCAGTGGATGCCCAAGGTACCGCTGGTCCATATCGACACCAGCAAGGCCGATATCACTCCGGACTATGACGTCGCCTGTGAGGTGGTGGGCGATCTGGTCCCGGCTCTGGAATACCTGAACGCGCGGACCTGGCCGGTCTACCAGTGGGACATGGCGGAAATTGGCGAGAACCGGAAGAAGGTTATGGACGGGCTTTTCCCCGCTTCGACCGGGTTCACTCCCTCCCAGGCCATAGCCGTTCTGCAGGAGGTCCTGCCCGGAGACGGGATACTGACCGCCGACGTGGGGGCTCACCTCCATCTGTTGGGGCAGTTGTGGCGGAGCGGGGAGCCGAACAAGCTCCTGATGACCAACGGTTGGTCCAGTATGGGATGGGGATTGCCGGCGGCGCTGGGAGCCAAGCTCTCCCGCCCAGAGAAGACGGTGGTGTGCGTCACCGGCGACGGCGGTTTCCTGATGAACTGCGGCGAGCTCATGACTGCCCGCCGGTACGGCATTAACACGGTGACGGTGGTGCTGTGCGACCACAGCCTCAGCCTCATCGAGGTGAAGCAGGAACGCAAGAACGTTCCCGCCTATGCGACTCGTCTCTACAAGGACGACTATTTCAACGCCGGCAGTTTCCTGGGCGTGCCGGTCCTGAGAGCCCGAGACCCTGGGGAGTTGAAGGCGGCTCTCCTGTCGGCCTTCGCAGCCAACGGGCCCGTCATCATCGAAGCTACAGTGGATGGGGCAAGCTACACGGACCTTATCGCCCGCAGCTACAAGTAGCCGCTGATCAGGGGCTAGGGCCTATGCGGCAGGTCGCTGGCGAAGCTCCAGATGGCCACGGCACCGGCCGCGATACCCAGAGCTAGGCCAATCGCCACGCCGACAGCCAGCTTGTCTCCAGCCAGAAGGCGTCGGCCGAATTCCCTCCAGGTCCAGTCCACCTGGGCCTCGGTTCACGCGCCCAGGTCCCGCTGCACATAGATGAGTCCGCCTCGTCGCCGAGCTGACCCTTTCGCCCTCAACACATCGTCGAAAGTGAAGGACGTGACCGTTGAAAAGTCCTGGATCTCCGCGTCCTTTGGTACACAGGCCATGTCGGCCTGGTACTTCCTGGCGGCCTCCGAGAAGGGGTAGACCTGGAAGCCGGCCCGCTGCGAGAAGCTATACTTAGAGCGCCGCTCTTCCTGCATCTTGTTGAGGTACTCCACGCGGGCGGACCCATCGTAGAGCCAGGTGCCGAGGTTTGCCAGAGTGCTGAGCCCGCCAGAGAGAATCACCCCCAGGGGTGATTATGGTTTGAACGGAACTCCGTAGGAATGGCGGTCGCTTCTATGGAAAGCGTGGACAGGAGGGATTCTCATGCCTGAACTACCGGAGATCGTCAACTTGGCCCGTCAGATGGACCGCGAGCTGAAAGGGCGGAAGATCGCCGCGCTGGACATCCGGCAGCCCAAGTGCCTGAACATGCCGCCCGGCCACTTCCAGACCCTATTGCTGGGGAAGAGCTTCGTCCAGGTCGGTTTCAAGGGGAAATGGGTCCTGGCCGGCCTCAGAGCCGAGTCTCCCTCACCGCGGCAACCGAGCGCCTCCCAGCACGGGTCGGAGGCCCGTTTCCTTCTGAGCCTGGGTATGGGGGGCGACGCCCTTTTTCACGCCCCCGGCGCGGTCCTCCCCGATCAGTATCAGGTGCGGATGGATTTCGCCGATGGCTCGTCCTTCACCGTACGCTTTTGGTGGTTCGGCTACGCCCACGCCGCCACACCGGAGACCCTCGGCCTCCACAAGATGACGGCCGAATTGGGTCTGAACCCTCTTGACGAGGAGGAGTTCTCTTTCGATGCCTTCGCCGGGGTGCTGGAAGGGAAAAGGGGGGGCGTGAAGTCCTTCCTCATGGACCAGAGGAATGTGGCCGGCATCGGAAACGTCTACATCCAGGACATTCTTTTCCTGGCCCGGCTGCATCCGAACCGGCGGCTACCCAGCGTGACCCAAGATGAGAAAAGAAGGCTCTATGGCGCGGTCCGTGAAGTCTTGGCCGAGTCGACCGGGATGGGCGGGTTGAAGTACGAGAAAGACCTCTACGGTCGGAACGGGCGCTGGGATACCACCCGAGTCGGGTACCGCGAAGGCAAACCTTGCCCGGTCTGCGGCACCACCATTGAAAAGATAAAGACGGGCAGCACCTCGTCCTTCATCTGCCCGTCCTGTCAGAAGCCCTCAGACGACGCTTAGGGCTATCGCTTCATTTGTCCAGGCTGTTGATGATCTTGGCGTTGTCCCGCAGCTCCTGCATCCACGCCGCGTACTTATCCGAAGCCCCTTTGGATATGACCGCCGCCTTCACGTCCTCCTTGCTGTTTTCAAAGGTCGGGGGTTCGCCCTGGATTTCGAGGACCTGGATGATGTGCCAGCCGTAATCGGTCTGAACCGGCTGGGATATCTCATTCACCTTCAAGGCGAAGGCGGCTTGGTCGAATTCCGCCACCATGGTACCGTAAGGGAAGGTGCCGAGGTCCCCTCCTTGGTCCTTGGTGGTGGTGTCGGTGGATTTCTCTTTGGCGATGGCGGCGAAGTCGGCGCCCTGATCAAGCTGGGCCCTAATCGCCTTGGCCTCGGCCTCAGTCGGCACTAGGATGTGACGGGCGTGGATCTTCCGCTTGTCGAAGTGGTTGACGTTATCCTGGAAGTACTTCTGAAGGGTGGCGTCATCGACCGGCACGTCTTTTCCAAGGACCTTCTCCACCTTCAGACGGTAGAGGATGTTCGCCTTCAGCTGTTCCATGGTGATGTTGTTAGACGCCATAAGCTGGAGGAGTTGGTCGTTGCCACCCACCTGTGCGGTGAGCTTGGCCAGTTCGGCGGCCACATCGGAGTCCTTGACCGGCGAGCCGGCTTTCGCGACCTGCTGGTCGAGGAGCCGCTCGGCGATCAGTTGGTCCACGGCCTGTGAGCCGTACTCCTCCACCATCCGGTCGTAGAGTTGGGCCCTGGTGATGAAAGAACCGTTGACGGAGGCGACGGGAAGGAGGAGCGAGGGGCCGTAGTGAGCGCCAAGGAAGAAGCCGGCGGTGACGCCAACCACGGCCGTGACCACGATAGCCAATAGAAGAGTGCCGCACTTACCTAAACGTCTCAGTTTGCAGGCCTCCTAACACCAAAAGGGTCCAAGTGATTTCGGTGGACCCTATCTACTTCCAAGTCAGTAGGGTGTCCTCCTGTGGTCGAAATGTGGCAATGGGTGACATCCTTGTGAAAAGAAGAGTCGGGTCAGCCCAAGCACGGCGCTCCAAAGGCGCGCAGAGTCAACCAAAAGCTGGAACCGGAAGCTCCTGGAGGACGTCTGCGTTATGGATTCACGAAGGAGGAATGGGACATGACCGATCGTCGCACACATAAGCCAGGTTTCGCAGGGCCAGGTTTCGGAGGGCGGAAGCTGAAATACGTTATGATAGCACTTCTCCTTGGCGTGGTGATGCTCCCTATGACCGCCAGCTGCTCGCGCCAGCCTCAAATCACGATGGGGGTCCCGGAGTCCTCTTTCACTCAGGCTGTGGGCGGCACGCCGGCCGCCACGGTGAAAAACAGCGCTTCTCTGGCCCCCGGCCAGATCCTCAAACTGGTGCTGGGGTCCAACGCCACCACTGGGTTCAAGTGGGAAGGCCCGGAGATCTCCGACAAATCCGTCCTGGCCTTGACGACCCAGAAGGCGGAGTCCGACAAAGGCAAGACCGGCCTTCCCGGCGCGGGAGGCACAGAGACCTTCGTGTTGAAAGCAGTTGGCAAGGGGTCGGCGACGGCGAGCTTCGAGTACAGCCGGCCTTGGGTCGGTGGAGAGAAGGGTGTCCGCCGGTTCGTCCTGACGGTCACAGTCAAGTAGCGAGAATGGGGAACGGCTCATGGCCACCGCAGACATCCTGGGACTATCCATCACTGAACTGGGTGCGCTGTACCGGTCAAGAGCCGTTTCCCCAGTGGAAGTCACCCAAGCGGTCCTGCGCAAAGCCGAGAAGGAACAGCGCCGGCTAAACGCCTTCATCACGCTCTTGAAGGACGAAGCGCTCCGCGCCGCCGTGGAAGCGGAGAGAGCCTTTCGGGAGGGACTATCGACCACTCCGCTGACCGGAGTGCCCATCTCCCTGAAGGATCTGTTCTGGACGCGGGGTATCCGGACGACCTGTGGCTCGCGTATCCTGAGAGATTTCGTGCCCGACCACAGTGCCGGCGTGGTGGAGAGGTTGGAAAACGCGGGGGCCGTGATCTTTGGGAAGGCGAATATGCTGGAGTTCGCCTACGGCATTGTCCACCCGGATTACGGCCAGTGCAATAACCCGCACGACCCGGAGCGTACGGCCGGGGGATCCAGCGGCGGGTCGGCCGCCTCCGTGGCCGCTGGGATAGGATACGCCTCTCTGGGGACCGATACCGGCGGCTCAATCCGCATTCCGGCGGCATATTGCGGGGTGGCCGGCCTCAAGCCGACTTACGGGCTGGTCAGCACCTTCGGGGTATTCCCGCTGTCGTGGTCCCTGGACCACGTGGGACCCATCGCCAGGACGCCCGCCGACGTGGCCCTGGTCCTGGAGGCTATTGCCGGATATGACCCACGCGACCGCTATTCAGACCCGGCAGCGGGGGAGAAATGGGCGGATGTCAAGGCCGGCGGCGCTTCCCTGAAGCTCGGCCTTTTCCCCGCCGCCGACATGGCCGGGTTGGACCCGGACGTGAAAGCTTGTTTCGACCGGGCGGTCCAGATTCTGGAGCAGATGGGGTACCGCTTCGTGCCGGCGGACCTGCCGCGGGCCAAGGACGTGGAGGGTGCGCTGATGCGTGTCCTTCTCCCAGAGGCGGCCCACATCCACCGGCGGTGGTGGAACCGCGGCGATGATTATGCACCCTTGACCTACCAGCAGATCCGGGACGGCACGAGAATGAAGGCGGTGGATTACCTAAAGGGAATGGACGAGCGCCGGGAGCTGAAGAAGCGTGTCAGTCGGGTTCTGGAGCGCGTTGAGGCTCTCGTCTCCCCGACTGTGGCTTTCCCGGCTCCGGCCCAGGACCCCGTCATCGGCGACAAGGGCAAGGACGAGATGGCTTTCACGGGCATCTTCAACGTGTCAGGGCATCCGGCGGTCACGGTCCCCTGCGGGTACACTTCTGAAGGGTTGCCCGTGGGCCTTCAGTTCGCCGGATCCGCTTTCGGAGACCGCCGGCTCCTGTCCCTGGCACAGCGTTTCGAGGAGGCCCGCGGACCTCTGGTTCCGTAGCACGTGGGGATGGCCTACTTCACTTTGCTGACCTTCCAGAGCACTCCAGTGTGCGGTATGGCGTTGGGCGCCATAGTGGTGAACTCCATGACCCCGAAGTCGAGCACATAGAGGGAATCGCCGGTCTGGTTGAACCGCACGGCGGTGATGCGCTTGAACCCCTGGACGAAGCGGCCCGCCCGCGGCCGGTTCTTGTTCCGGACGAACCAGGTGGCCTGTCCGGTGACCGGGTCCACCCGCAGAACGCCGGTCGGGGTAGGTTTGAAGTCGCGGCCGGTGAGCGGCTGCCCGTCGCCGAAGGCTCCCACGTACAGTCCACCTTCGTCGCCGAAGGCGGCGGTGGCCACAGCCATCTTCGTGGGTGACTCATGGGCCGCCAGTGTCGCCAAGGGGGCTTCCACGGCGGGATGGTTCGAAATCAGGGGGTTACGGTCCCGGCCGCGGTCCGAGGCGAAACGGGGATCGGCCAAGGGGACGGTGCCGGCGTAGTCCGGCCAGCCGTACCAGGCCCCCCGACGGACCTTCACCACCCAGTCCGGACTGTTCTTGACGGCCCGCGGGCCGCGGTCGTCGTAGCCCAGGTTAGTGGCATAGAGCTGGCCGGCCTTGTCGAAAGCCAGGCCGTAGGGGTTGCGGAAACCGTCGGCAAAGGTCTCCATCTTCCCTGTACGCGGGTCCAAGCGGATGATGGTGCCACTGGCGGGCGTGCCGCCGGTGACCTTGTCGCCCGCCTTATGTGTGGTGGCGAAGGCCGTGAAGGCGCCGGTGAAAACGTTATCCGCCCAGTTCCGGGTGCGCAGATCGGGGGAAGGGTAGTTTCCCCCGGTCAGGGTCCAATCGCGGGACGGTATGTCATGGTACTCGGGGTGCGCGTCGGCCCAGGCATAGACGAAGTTATCGGGCCCGACGATGCCGGAGTTGGTCACCGTGCCCTGGCCGAAGTGGAGCATGCCGTCAGGCCCCAGAACCAGGTCGTTGTTCTGGTGGTCGCCACCCGATGGCAGGCCGGTGACCACGTCCCGGCGCGCCCCGGTCCGCAGGTTCACCACGGAGATGACACCGCGGTGCGAAACGTAGAGATCGTCCCCGCTGAGGGCCAGACCGTTCAAGGGTTCGAAGAACCCGGCGGCGACCTCGCTCACCTGGCCTTTTGGCGACACGGCCAGGACCCGGGCCCGGGCGGTCTTTGGCCCGTACGCGTAGCCTGATTCACCGACATAGATGGTGCCGTCGGAAGCCAACGCCAGGCTGGAAGCGTAGGTCAGCCCTTTCGTCACCACTTCGGCCCGGTACCCTTTTGGAACGGCCAGGGACCGCGGACTGGTGGAAATCGCGAAGCGGAGCAACAAGGGGGCGGTGAGGACGGCCACGAAGGTGATGGCCGCCGCCCACCCAACCCGGCCGATGGACTGCCGCACTGCCCAACGGCTATAGAGCAAGGCAAGCACGATGCCCCAGGCGAGGAAGGCCACCAGGGACATCCAGTGGCGTGAAGCGTCGCGGATTTCGGGCGGGAACCCCAATAGCAAGGGGATGAACACCAGAGCCACCCCGAACCAGGCCACGGCGCCGGCACCCAGGCCGACTACGGTGGTCCAGAGAGGATTGAGCTTAGTCTTGCCTAGGACCAAGCCGTAGACGGCTCCGCCGACGGCCCCTACGAGGAAGATGGACCAGGCGCCGTAGACCGCGTTGACCCGGGTCCACAGGAGGCCCAGGGCGGGCAGGAGCCAGGCCCCCCACAGAATCATGATTGCCGGGATGGCGGCCACCAACCCGGCCAGAACTCCCCAAAGCACCGTCGTCCAACGAGGCATGTGATAACACCCCCGAGATAGTATCTGCATTGGGAAAAAACGGTGACGTACTCCGCTGACCGAAAGTCAGCGGCATCTCAGGCAGCAAGAGCCACCTTCAACCTGGTTTCGTGGACCGTATGCCATCCAAGGCGGATCGGCAAGACCACGGGCCGCGCCACACGGCCACTACTCCGCTCGATGAGGGGAGATACCTTATAGGCATTCTGGAAGATGTTAGCGACACCGTTCGCGTCGGCGTGGACCCGCCAGCCGC
>JAJYWN010000025.1 GCA_021791495.1 Bacillota bacterium | reverse complement strand
ATCGCGCACTGAGTGCAAAGGCATAAGGGAGCTTGACTGCGAGAGACACACCTCGAGCAGGGACGAAAGTCGGGCTTAGTGATCCGGCGGTTCCGAGTGGAAGGGCCGTCGCTCAACGGATAAAAGCTACCCCGGGGATAACAGGCTTATCTCCCCCAAGAGTCCACATCGACGGGGAGGTTTGGCACCTCGATGTCGGCTCATCGCATCCTGGGGCTGGATTAGGTCCCAAGGGTTGGGCTGTTCGCCCATTAAAGCGGTACGTGAGCTGGGTTCAGAACGTCGTGAGACAGTTCGGTCCCTATCCATCGTGGGCGCAGGAGATTTGAGGGGGGCTGTCCCTAGTACGAGAGGACCGGGATGGACGGACCTCTGGTGTACCAGCTGTCCCGCCAGGGGCAATAGCTGGGTAGCCAAGTCCGGGAGGGATAAGCGCTGAAAGCATCTAAGCGCGAAACCTTCCCCAAGATGAGATCTCCCACAGGGTCAACCTGGTAAGACCCCAGACAGAACATCTGGTTGATAGGCCGGGGGTGTAAGACGGGCAACCGTTTTAGCTGACCGGTACTAATAGGTCGAGGGCTTGAGCCCATCCTAGCAGATCCTAAAGACACTTTCCAAAATCGCTGTTCGGTTGTGAGGGTGCCGGCGCCCGCGCTAAGCGGGGGCCCACTTGAAAAGTCCATAAAGTTTCCGGTGGCAATTGTGAAGGGGTCACACCCGTTCCCATCCCGAACACGGTCGTTAAGCCCTTCAACGCCGATGGTACTTGGCGGGCAACTGCCTGGGAGAGTAGGTCGCCGCCGGGAAACTTCCTTAAAGAGAACCTCCACGTCGTCCGGCGCGGAGGTTCTCTTTCTGTTCCCAGTTCTGCTCTTAGCATCGAGCATCTGGCCCAGCGTTTGGTTTCTACCACGTTTTTTTGCTTCCGAGGCCAGGTCTTGAAGGATATGGAAAACCCCACCCGAATAGCGAAAGACATTGCATGGCCTATGGCCGGATTTTGGGATGGTGGGCGGTCTTGAAAGAGAAGGCTGATCCGGTGATTCTGCCGGTTGAGCATACGAACGCCTTTGATCGGCGTTGGGCCAGATGGCAGTTGATGCAGACCATCGACCTGCTGCCCGACCCGGCTTTTGCTGTAGACATTGATGGAACGGTCACCATCTGGAATCAGGCTATCGAGCAAATGACCGGGGTACACAAGAACGAGATCGTCGGACGTGGCGGGAAAGCGTATTCCATCGCTTTCTGGGGCCATCCCCGCAGCATGCTCGTGGACGAGGTCATGGAACAGGCGGTCAAAGCCGGCCCGCTTCGCCAGGCCGCGCATCCGAAAGTGGTTGAGAGATACGTAACCTTGGACTATCGCGGCCGTACCATGCATGTCTGGGGACGTGCCTGCGCTTTGCATGGACCCGATGGTCAAGTTGTGGGCGCGGTCGAGATTATCCGGGACATCACTGCCATCCGTCTTAATGAAGAGAATCTTCGCCGCCAGAAGCAGTATTTTGAGTCACTTTTTCAGTTCTCCGCCGACGCCTTGGTCGTCGTTGCCCCGGATCTTACGGTCTTCGATGTGAACCCGGCCTTTGAGGCCTTGTTTGGCTATACCCGCGCGGAATGCGTCGGCAAGAAATTCGACGCGCTGGTGTCCGCTCCCGAAAAGCAGGACGAGGCCGAGAACCTGACCCTGCGAGTCTTGCACGGCGAAGTTGTGGACCATGAGGTTGTGCGCCGTCGGAAGGACGGGCTCTCGCTCGTTCTATGGCTACGCGGCGCAGCCGTGGTCGTCGACGGTCAGACGGTCGGGGCATATGCTATCTACCGCGATATCACCGACCGCAAGCAACATGAGGAGCGGTTGCACTTCCTGAGCTTCCACGATTCCATCACCGGGCTCTACAATCGAAACCACTTCGAAGAGGAAGTCAAGCGGATCGACAATGCAGGCAGGGTGCGCGCCGGTGTTCTGGTGTGTGACCTGGACGGCCTGAAAATGATCAACGATACTCTGGGCCACGATGCGGGCGATATGATGCTAAGAAGGTTGGCAACGGTCTTGCATCGCGTGTTCAGATCGTCTGACCTGGTCGCCCGCATCGGCGGCGATGAGTTTGCGGTGGTTCTCCCGGACATGGACCGCCAAGGTATAATCGAGGCCAAACGACGGGTCGAATCGGCTATCAAGGCCGACAACGATAGCGCCGCCCGTCTCCCCCTTTCGGTCACGATCGGCGCTGCCGCCACCGAGGAACAGGGCGGCGGACCGTCTTTGTGGGAAGCTTTCCGGAAAGCGGATGACCGTCTGTACGCCGAAAAGCCTTCGGCGGCTGTACGGGGTCGGCGAGTCTTTGCCGACATCATGGCTTTGTTCCAGCAAGACCAGTGGCTGGCCGTACACCACCAACGCCTGGTCGACTTGGCGGTGAGGTTGGGAGAGGCCTTGAATCTTGCCGAGGCGGACATCGAACGCCTGCGATGCGCCGCCGCCGTACACGACATCGGTCTGCTCATCGGGATGGTAGGAAGCGGGACATCGGCAGACGAGGTGTCCATTGGTGGAACACATATCCCGCCGTGGCAGGAGGAAAGCTCGCGTCACCCTGAGATCGGCTTCCGGATACTGTCGTCAAGCTACGCCGATCCGGATCTTGCCGGAGTGGCGGAGGTGGTGCGTCAGCACCACGAACGGTGGGACGGCGGTGGATATCCGCGCGGTTTGTCCGGCGAACGTATTGACTTGCTGGCCCGAATCCTGCATATTTGCGAGCACTACGACGAGCTCAGGCACCCTCCAGCAGTGTCGCCCGGAAGCTGTCCGGCAGACGGTCTGGCGGTCGAGGCGGCCCGTGGGGCCATTCTAGCCCGCGCGGGTTCTGCCTACGACCCACAACTGGTACGCGTGTTTGCGGAGCTGGGGATCTAGATACGTGTCAGGTGTCACCAACCCGTCCAGGCCGATCTGGACGTGAGCTTGAGTCCGAGAGGACCGGAGATGCTCTATGAGATGACCGGGGCTCTACACCTGCCGCAGGGCACCAAGGTCGTCGACGTCGGTTGCGGCGACGGACGGCATGCCCTGCAGTTGGCCGGGCGCTTCGGTTTCCGTGTGACAGCGATCGATCCTGTCGAGTATCAGGTGGCAATGGGCCGAACATCCCTGAAGGCAGCAGAAGAAGAACACCCGGGCATCGCGGACCGCGTCGTGTTCTCCGTCGGCGATGCGTCACAGGACTTGGTGTGGTGTAGGGACGTTCTCTCTCACGTTGTACGCTTGGATGATGCCTACGGCGAGTTTTGGCGGGTGCTGCGACCTGGTGGCCACGCGCTGATCTACCAGAGCGTGTTCGTCACCGAACGGTTCGGACCGGCCGATGAGAGCATGCACCCGCTGGATGTACCCTCCAGCGCTGATCCGGCGTGCGCCGAAGCAGCCATAGCCGTGTCGGGGTTTTCGGTGTCGACCCGCATCGAGGTGGGCTCCGAGTGGGGCGAACACTTGCAGGAGACAACCGGCGAGCCTGGACGGCGTCTCCTGCACGCTGCGCGGCTGCTCCGCGACCCCGAGCGCTACATCTCGAAGTATGGACCGGAGATGTACCGGCTCATGGTCGCTGACTGCATGTGGCACATCTTTCGGATGATCGGGAAGCTCAGCGGACGGATCTACCTCCTGTCAAAGCCAGGTTCGGCGGCGTGATCGCTGCCCGCCTAGCCCACCACGACCGTGGAGCGTACCACGCCGCCTTTTTCCTGACGGGCTTCTACACTGATGCTTCGATCTTCCGGAGGAGCGGTGGGATCGAGTAGACGGACGACCCAACCACACCTGGCTGCCGAGTGTGCCGGGGCCGTGCCCCACATCCCGCCGCCCTGGCCATCGCGGAAACCCTGCAACTGCCCGATGTCCTGGACCGTCTCCCCGGCTAGCAGGGAGAGGGCGGGGCCCAGCTTGACCTGTACTCTCACCGCGGGGGCTCCCTTGATGTCCAGAGCCTTCTTCGAGATGTTCGTAGCCAGATAGCCGTGGTTCGCGACCACCGCCTCGACGGCGAAGACTGCGTCGTCGATGCCCAGGCCTCCGCTTCCGCTCGCCCCACAGCGGACCTCAACCTGCTCCACGGCGAGTTCGGGCAAGGCCGCGGCATGTTTCAGCGGGAAGAGCGCGTTCTTGTGGCATTCCTGCTCGAGCAGCTTGGGCGGGGGGTTCTGGCGCACGAACTTAGGGTCCCATCCACCGATCTCCACCAGTCCAAGCTGCGGGTGTTGGAAAACGGTCCACTCCTTGAAACCTTGACCGGCCAGCTCGCGGTCGTTCCACTCCAGCACTTTTAGGTTGGCGGCCTCGGTCTCGGCCGGCGAAGGGTTGGGCTTGCCGTAGTAGTCCATGTCTTTGACGCCGGCCCGGCCCATCAAGTCCCACAGCTCCGTGGTGAACCCGAAAATGCCGCGGTGCTCGTAAGCCCAGTCCACGATGGTGGCGGCGTAAGGGCCGCTGTAGCTCGACACGTCGGGGTACCCGGTGAGGTCGGTGCCGCGGCGGGCCAGCGATTTCAAGGTGGCGAAGTCGTAGCCGTCCATTTGCTCGTCCGGATAGACGTAGGGGCTGCGGAAGATGATGCCGCCGCTGGTGTGGAAGGCCTGGAGGCCGCCGATATTCGGGTGGGCCAGGATGAAGTCGACGATATGGCGAACCTCGGGCTCGGAGGTCGGGTAAGGACCGCCGCCCCGCAGCTTCTGACTCCAGTTCGACGGGAAATTGCGGTTCATATCCAGGCCCCACTGGCTTTCGCGGATGGGGAAGGGTTCGCCGTGATAGTCCTTGATCAGCCCTTCCGGATACAGCCGGTAGAAAGGGCCGTGGCGGTCATCGGGCAGCCGGGGGACAAGAAGGCGAGCGTCACGGACGGAGATCTTCCACTCCCCGCGGCCGTCGTCTCGGACCCGCATTTGGCGAATGAGGCCGTCGCCGTCCAGGTCCTGGGCCACCAGACCCGGCATGTCCGCCACCTCTGGACCCGGGTAGGGGCGCACGCTGGACCGCAGCATGAAAGGGGTGGTCAGGTACTTCTCCGCCCCGTCGGGATTGACGCGTGGACAGACGTAGAAAGCGCGGTGGTCCAAAAGCCAAGTGGCTTCCTCGTCCCGGCCATAACGGGAGAGAAGGTAGTTTATCAAGTAGAGGCAGACCATGGAACCGGTGACCTCACCGGCGTGCATGTTCCCGTCGACGTACATGGCCGGCTTGTCGGCGGCCGGACCGGTGGACCGGTTGGTGAGGGTCACCACCCAGATGTCCCGGCCCTCGTAGCTGCATCCGGTGGTGCCCAACTCCGCCATGGTTGGGTGGGCTTCCACCAGGGCGCGCAGCGCCGCTCCCAGTTCGTCGTATTTCAGGTAGCGGTCGAAGGATAGCTCCACATTCCCGACGTTATTCCCGACGTTCGTGGACACCGGCGGCCCATCTCCCTTGGGTAACATGATTTCGGATACGCCTTTCGCCCGGCGTCCCTCCGCTTCCTTTCAGAAAAACGTCCGGCCCGCATCGAAGTGGGCCGGACGGTGGACGGGTATGTAGGGAAGACCCTACGCCCTATTCAGTTATCGCCTTTAGTAGATGGCCAGGTACTGGTCGAGCTCCCATTGGTGGACTTGGGTGCGGTAGACGTCGGACTCGTAGCGCTTGGCGTCCACGAAGCGTCCGACGATGTGATCGCCCAGACACTCCAGGATAACGTCATCCCGCAGGAGTTCGGCGATGGCTTCGTCGATGCTGCCGGGCAGACTATCGATGCCGTACTGGCGGCGCTCCTCCGGGTTCATCTCGTAGATGTTGCCCCTGACCGGTGGCGGTGGCTGGATGCCCTTCTTGATGCCGTCCAGGCCGGCCTTCAGCTGTACGGCCAGAGCCAGATAGGGGTTGGACGACGGGTCGGGGCTGCGCATTTCCAACCTTGTGCCCACACCCCGCCGCGCGGGAACACGGATCAGTGGGCTGCGGTTGCTCTCCGACCAGGCGATATAGACCGGCGCTTCATAGCCGGGGACGATGCGTTTGTAGCTGTTGATGAGCGGGTTGGTGATGGCCGTGAAGCCGCGAACGTGGGTCATCAGACCGCCCAGGTAGTTCAGGCAAAGGTTACTCAGTTCAAACTGTCCTTTCGGGTCATAGAAGACATTCCTATCGCCCGAGAACAGGGACTGGTGAGTATGCATGCCCGAGCCGTTGATACCGTGGACCGGCTTGGGCATGAAGGTAGCGTGCAGATTATGCTGGTTCGCGACCGTGCGCACCACTAGTTTGAAAGTCATGATGTTGTCCGCCGTGGTTAGGGCGTCGGCGTACCGGAAGTCGATTTCGTGCTGTCCGGGCGCCACCTCATGGTGGGAAGCCTCGATCTCAAACCCCAGGTCTTGTAGGGCAATAACCATGTCCCGGCGGGCAAACTCGCCTTTGTCTACCGGGGACAGGTCGAAGTAGCTGCCCTGGTCGTGGGTGGCGACGGTGGGGCGGTTGTGATCGTCCTGGTGGAAAAGGAAGAACTCGGCTTCGGGGCCGGCGTTCATGTAGTATCCCATGTCGGCGGCTTCCTTGATGACCTTCTTCAGCGTCAAGCGCGGGCAGCCGGCGAATGGTTCGTCGTTAGCGGTGTAGATGTCACACACCAAACGGGCGGTGTTCCCGCGGTCGTGGCTCTGCCATGGGAACATGACGTACGTGGACGGGTCTGGCTTCAGGAGCATGTCGGACTCCTCAATGCGGACGAAACCGTGCACCGAGGACCCGTCAAAGAGGATCTGGCCGTCCAGGGCCTTCCCCAACTGCTCCACGGGGATGGCCACGTTCTTGACCACGCCGAGGATATCCGTGAACTGGAGGAGGATAAACCGGATATTCTGCTGATCGGCTAACTTCAGGACCTCTTCCTTGTTCTTAGGCCGGTGAAATGGGGCAGCTCCCGCCAAACCAAACACGTCCTTTCGCCTCAATGAGATTTGCCGTCACCAATGTAACGCCACCTCAACGTCCGGGTGGCGGATTGTCCTTCTTTCCCTCGATCGTCCTGATGAAAAGCTGACTCTCGGGAGCGGGTGGTGCCACTGGTTCCTTGCGCGGCGCCGGGGGGGACACCGGGCCGACAGGACCAGTCTTGGCCACCGTGCCCGCCGCGCCCACGCCGGATGCCGAACCCATACCCGCGCCCACGCCCGCCCCGGTGCCGGCCCCGGTTCCCGTGCCGGCCGTCCCGGAAGTCGATGTTACGCGGGACGTTCCCGCCCAGATCCGGATACGGTTGAAATAGGATGCCGAGTCGCTCTCCATGGCGGAGGGCGAGCGTGATTCCAGCGGCCCGGGCGAAGTCGGGCGCAACAACCGTGTGGCCGCGTCTCCCGTGATGCGGGGGGAGGAAGGCGGGGGCGCCCAACGGTCTCGCGGCCCTGGAACTGGACGCCCTGGCGCCGCCACGGGGCGCTCGGGCAGGTCCAGCCCGGCGGCCATGATGCGGCGGACCGCTTCCACCGTGGTGATGCCACTTTCTATTAGGGCTCCGATACGTCTCAACGTGTCGACGTTCTCCGCGGAGTACAGACGGTGGCCGCCGGAGGTGCGTGCCGGCTGTAGCAGGCCTACCTTTTCGTAGTACCGGATTCGTCTCCGTGTCAGGCCGGTGATGCGTTCCACCACGCCCATCGGATAAACGTATCCGCCGGTGTCCACCGCCATCGCCACCTTCGCCTCCGCGTGCCTGCCTGATCACGGCTGTTTCTTGAGTCTTCCGCAATCCTGCCGCCATTATAGTGCCAGCTTTGTCAGGGCGTCCATCCCTCATGTTACATCAATGTTATAAAAGCTAACATATGTCGACAACATGACACCGGCGGTACAGGCACCCGCGCCGGCTTTCGCTCTGTAGACTGCCGCAAGAGCCAGAATGCGGGGGGGGACGTCCGGATGTGTGGGATCGCGGGATGGGTTGATTGGCACCGGGACTTGACCAGAGAAGAGCGCACGGTGGAAGCCATGGGGCGGACTCTGGGCCACCGGGGGCCGGATGACGAGGGCTTTTGGATTTCTGAAAGAGCCGGCCTGGCCCACCGGCGTTTGGTGGTGGTGGACCCGGACGGGGGTCACCAGCCCATGGTCCGCCGCCAGGGCGGCAAAGTCTTTGTCATCGTCTACAACGGCGAGCTTTACAACACCACCGAACTTCGCCGCGAACTACAGGCCCGTGGTCACTCCTTCGACAGCTACTCGGACACGGAAGTGCTTTTGGTCTCGTACATAGAATGGGGTCCCGAGTGCGTCACCCGGCTGAACGGCATTTTCGCCTTCGCCGTCTGGAGTGAAGCGGACCAATCGTTGTTTCTGGCCCGGGACCGTTTGGGAGTGAAACCCCTTTTCTACGCCCGGCGCGGTTCGGCGCTGCTCTTCAGCTCGGAAATGAAAGCCATTCTCGCGAATCCTCTGGTCGAAGCCGAAGTGGACGCCGAAGGCCTGGCCGAGGTCTTTCTGATCGGCCCGGCGCGCACCCCGGGTTTCGGGGTGTTCCGCGACATCACCGAACTGCGGCCCGCCCACTGCCTCCTGCACACGAGGTCTGGGACCCGGGTGCGCCGCTATTGGTCTCTGGAGAGCGCGCCCCACCCCGATGGCCTGGACGCCACCGTGGAGAAAGTGCGCTTCCTTCTTGGAGACACGGTCCGTCGCCAGTTAGTCTCGGACGTGCCCGTCTGCACACTTCTCTCCGGAGGACTGGACTCCAGCGGCCTGACCGCCCACGCCGCGGCGGCTTACAATGGAAACGGCGAGGGCCCGCTGCACACCTTCTCCATTGATTACGTGGACAACGACCTCCATTTCAGGGCCAACGAATATCAGCCCGCCGCCGACCGTGAGTTTATCCGCCTGATGGTGGAACGGACCGGCACTGTCCATCACCAGATCACCATCGGTCAGCGAGCGCTGGCCGACGCGCTTTCCGCCAGCGTGGAGGCCGGTGACCTTCCCGGCCTGGCGGATGTGGACTCCTCGCTCCTGTTGTTCTGCCGTGAAATCAAGAAGGACGCCACCGTGGCTCTCTCCGGGGAATCCGCCGATGAGATCTTCGGTGGGTATCCCTGGTTCCGCTGGGAAGAGACCCTGGAGACACGGAACTTCCCTTGGGCGCGCAAGGTCAGGGAGCGGGCCTCGCTTCTGGCACCGGACTTGGCCGCGCGGATCCGTCCGGAAGAACATGTTCAGCGCCGGTACGAAGCGGCCATCGCCGAAGTGCCACGCCTGGAAAGCGAGACGGGGCTGGAGGCACGGCGGCGCGAAATGTTTTACCTGAACATCACCCGTTTCATGCCGACCCTGCTCGACCGCAAGGACAGGATGAGCATGGCCAGCGGACTGGAGGTACGGGTGCCCTTCTGCGACCACCGCCTGGCCGAATACGTGTGGAACATCCCCTGGGAGATGAAATTCTGCGACCAGATGGAAAAGGGAGTGCTACGCCGGGCGCTTGCGGACGTCCTGCCCGAGCAGGTGCTGAAGCGAAAGAAGAGCCCCTACCCGAAGACGCACCACCCTGAGTACCATGCCATAGTAAAATCCCGTTTTCTGGACGTGGCGGCCGACCCGGCGTCACCCTTGATGCCGCTTCTGAATGCCGATGTCGTCAAGGAAATCGTCGCCACGGACGCGGCGGCCTTCGGACCGTCGTGGTTCGGCCAGTTGATGGGCGGGGCGCAACTTTTCGCTTATCTTCTGGAAATCGATCACTGGCTGCGCAAATACCGCATTTCGGTCAAAATCAGTTAGGGAACCTTCCCTTGTGGCAATGATCCGTCTTCAAGCACATTTTCTGTGAGCAACTCGCGGCCTTGATTTCGATAGCTGGCCGCGCTATAATTGACCATGTTCATTCCGCGGTAGCTCAATGGTAGAGCATCCGGCTGTTAACCGGAGGGTTACAGGTTCGAGCCCTGTCCGCGGAGCAAAAGAAAAGCAGAGCCCTTCCCGCCAGGAGGTGGGAAGGGCTTTTCTAGGCCCTCGACCAGACCACCTTGCCCGCGACGACCGTTAGGTCGACCGTGAGGCGAAGGATTTCCTCCTCCGGCACCGCCAAGAAGTCGCCGGACAGGACGGCGAGGTCCGCCAGCTTGCCCGGTTCGATGGACCCTTTCAGCTTCTCTTCGAAGGTGTAGAAGGCGCCGTTTAGCGTGAACAGCCGCAAGGCCTCAAGGCGCCCCACCTTCTCCCGTTCACCGAAGGACAGGCCCCGCCGGCTCTTCCGGGCCACCGCCGCGTACAACCCTTCGAACGGGTTGAAATAGGCTGAAGTCATGTCCGAGTTCGCCGCGACCACGATGCCGTTCTCCAGGTAAGTGCGGATCGGTTTGAACCCGGGCAGCCGGTTCACCTCCACCATGCGCGGATAGAGGTCCCCTTCCACATACATGAAAGAGGGTTGCACCGAAACCATGATCCCCAGGCGGCGCATGACCTCAAGAGAATAGGGCGTGGGAAAGTAGCCGTGTATGATCTGATGCCGCAACTCACCGCGGGGTCGCGGTGCGCGCCGCTGGGCTTCGTCGAAAGCGGCGCAAGCCATGTCTTGGGCCCGGTCGCCGCAGCAGTGGATGCCGACGGACCAGCCCGCTTCCTGGGCTACGGTAATGTAGTCGGCCAGCTTCGTGTGGTCGAGGCGCAGGGGCTTCCAAGTATCGGTGTCACCGAGGAACGGCTTGTTCAACAAGGCTGTCCGGCTGCCCAACCCGCCGTCCATGGCCATCTTCAATGCGCCCACCCGGAGCCACTCGTCTCCGAACCCGGTGTAGATGCCCAAATGGTCGATGCGCCCCTCAATTTCGGCCTCGTCGGCGCCGAAAAGGCCATACCACTGGGGCATCATGTTCACGCGCAACGGGAGTTCGCCGCGCTCACGCAGGTTCTGGTAGGCCCGCGCCAGGAAGGGGCTGACTCCCGGGTCCACCACGCTGGTGATGCCCCAGCGCACATATTCGGCGGTGGCCCGCCGGATGCAGTCCTCGAGCCGTCTCAAGGCGCTGCCGCGGTCCCCGCGCGGGACAAGGTTCTTCACCAGGGAACTGGCCCGCCACCGCAGGATCCCGGTGGGCTCGCCCGTAGCCGGGTCCCGGTCGATCTGCCCGTGGGGCGGGTCGGGGGTTCGGGCGGTGATGCCCGCCAGCTCGAGGGCACGGCTGTTGACCAGCGACATCCCGAAGAGCCGGTCCAGCACCACCGGGTGATCCGGCGAAACCGGGTCCAGGTCCCAGCGCGTCGGCATGCGGTCTTCGGCAAATTGACTCTCGATCCAGCCCCCGCCCTCGATCCAACTTCCAGGCGCTTTCGTCGCCGCCAGCGCAACCACTTTCGCCCGCATATCGTCGAAAGAACGGGCGTCGAAGAGCATAACTCCGGCCATCATGGCGCCGGCGGTGGAGACGTGGTTATGGGAGTCGACGATGCCGGGAATGACGGTGCGGCCGCGCAGGTCCACCACTTCCGTGCCGGGCCCGATGAGGGGGCCCACTTCGGCATCGGTACCGGTGGCGGCGACGCGGTCCCCCTTGATGGCGATCGCCTGTACCACGCTATCGCCGGCGTCGACCGTCAGGACCTTCCCGCTTTTCAGGATGAGGTCGGCCGGACCGGTCGCGTTGCTGAGGGGGCTCTGGCGGGGCGATGTCAAGGAAGAATCCTCCTCCACACAAAGGTAGGAAGAGGATTCCGTCAAGGAGAGTCTATTCCCTCTGTTTCCGACGGCGGCTGGTGATGAACGGTCAAGAGGTTACTCGGTTTTTGTCGAATCGGCCCTGCTCAGCAAGGACTTTTTATGTTAACATGTTTTTACGGGACATTCACACCATGGTACTCTGGAAGTGACGATCTATCACTCTGCCGACGAATACCCAGCTCAATGCACCTTTTGGCGGACTTCCGACGCAGCCTTCCGCACCACGGCCGCCGCTGCCGCCCCGCCGCCGTCCATTGCCGCGGCCCAGCGACCTCTGGATCCAACGTGCCGTAGCTCTCCTGTTGGCCTTGGCCATCGTCGTCACCGGCGGCTGGTACCGTCTGGCCGTTTACCTGCCCACTCCCTCCGGCACCGGGCGGCCCGTGCAGGCCAAGCCCCTCTTTCCGGCCGTGGCCGACCCTCTGCTTTTCCAGCGATACGTGGAAGGCCGCCCCAACCGCACGCCGGTCCAGGTGCACGGCATCTACGTCACCAGCTACATCGCCGCGCTCCCCGACCGGTTTAACGCCTTGGTGGACCTGGTGGACCACACCGAGCTGAACGCCATGGTCATCGACATCAAGGCCAACAACGGCGTGGTGGCTTTCAACACCAAACAGAAACTGGCCCACGATGTAGGGGCTGTGCGCGGCAACCTCATCGACCTGCAGAGCGTGGCCGAGACGCTGACCGAACACGACATCTACTCCATCGCCCGCGTTGTGTCATTCGAGGACACTATCCTGGCCCGGGCCCGCCCCGACCTGGCTGTCCGCACTTCCGACGGCCGCGTCTTTTCCGACCCAGCCAACTGGTCGTGGACCAACCCCTACAATAAGCAGGTCTGGGACTACCTGGTGGGCATGGCCAAGGAAGCCGCCGCCGCCGGCTTCCGGGAAATCCAGTTCGACTATGTCCGGTTCCCGGCGGAAGGCCTGACCAGCACCCTGGTCTACGACGGCGCCAACGGCAAGAGCCGCACTCAGGCAATCCACGACTTCCTGGCCTATGCCCGGGACCAACTTCGGCCCTACGGCGCCTACGTCTCGGCCGACGTCTTCGGCCTGACCACCACCGCCATCGACGACCTGGGCATCGGCCAGCACTTCGAGGATGTGGCGTCGGCCGTGGACTACATCAGTCCCATGGTCTACCCGTCCCACTACATCCCGGGCAACTACCGCCTGCCGGACCCCGACGGCGCACCCTACGATACGGTCCACCACGCCATGCTGGACGCCAAGTCCCGCCTGGCCAAGATGGACGCCCCGGCCATCATGCGCCCGTGGCTGCAGGACTTCTCTTTGCAGCACCATTACGGGGCAGACCAGGTGCGCGCCCAGATCCAGGCCGTTTACGACGCCGGGTTCAAGGAGTGGATCCTCTGGAACCCCTTGAACCAATACACCGCCGCCGCCCTGCATCCCAAGGGCGGTGCCGCCGTGCCCGCCCCCAACCCTTGAACTGCCCGTGACGTCGGCGCGACTCTTCTAAAACTGGGCCGGTTGGGACACAATTCCAGTACGGGCCGCCCCTCGGCCCTAATCTGTCATTGCGGCAGGATTCGCCCAGCCGTGGGGAGAATCAAACTTGTCTGTGGTAAACGGAAGGACGTCGCTCTAAGAGGTGGACCTTCCCGAGCTCGATGGAAGCGCTATCGAGCTCGTTATTACGTCCGGCAGGGGCCCTTTTCGCGCTTCGGCGGTGAATCCAGAAGCGTCCTTAGGGGTCCCGAGGTGAGGAGGAAACAGATTGAAAAAGTACAAGGTCGACCAGTTGAGGAACATCGCCTTGATCTCCCACGGCGGTGCCGGGAAGACCTCGCTGGTCGAGGCGATGCTCTACGACACCGGCGCCATCGACCGCCTGGGGCGCGTGGACGATGGCAACAGCACCATGGACCACGATGCCGAAGAGCAGCGGCGCAAGATTTCCATCAACGCGTCCACCGCGCCCGTGGAGTGGCAGGATAGCAAGGTCAACATCATCGATACTCCGGGTTACTTCGACTTCCTGGGCGAGGTTAAAGCCTCCCTGCGCGTTTGTGACGCCGCCGTCGTCCTGGTGGACGCTGTGGCCGGTGTGGAAGTGGGTACCGAGCTCACATGGCGGTACGCCGACGAGTATCACCTGGCCCGCCTCATCGTGGTCAATAAGATGGACCGCGAGAACGCGAACTTCGAGAAGGCCGTGGCCTCCATCCAGACCACCTTCGGAAAGAAGTGTGTGCCCATCGTGCTGCCCATCGGCGCCGAAGTCGGTTTCAAGGGCGTGGTGGACCTCATGGCGGGGAAGGCCTTCGTCTACGACGGTTCCAAGAACCCGGCCAAGGCCGAAGAAGTTCCGGCGGACATGCGGGACGATTACGATATGGCCCGGAGCAGCCTGATGGAGGCGGCCGCCGAAGGCGACGACGAACTCCTTGAGAAGTACCTCGACGGAGGCGAGCTTTCCGCCGAGGAAATCCGGACCGGCCTGCGCCTGGCGGTCCTGGCGGGGAAAGTGGTGCCCATCGTCTGCGCCTCGGGCACCAAGAACGTCGGCATCCCGAACCTCCTCGACGCCATCATCCGCTTCCTGCCGTCTCCGGCGGACATGGGCGCCGTTACCGGAACGAATCCCAAGACTAACCAGGAGGTCACGCGCAAGCAGGCGGACAGCGAGCCCTTCTCGGCCTTCGTCTATAAAACCATGGCCGACCCCTACGTGGGCAAGCTGACGCTCTTCCGGGTGTACTCCGGCATTCTGCGTTCCGACTCCAGCACCTATAACGCGAAGAAGGGCCGTACCGAACGCATCGGCCAACTCTTCCTATCCCGCGGCAAGACCCAGGAACCCATCAGTGAGGTCAGCGCCGGCGACCTGGCTGCCGTGGCTAAGTTGCAGGAAACCACCACGGGCGATACCTTGTGCACTGAGTCCGAGCCCATCGTCTTTAAGCCGGCCGAATTCCCGGACCCCGTGTTCTCCGTGTCCGTGCAGCCGAAGTCCAAGGGCGACGAGGAGAAGATCGGCACCGGCCTGAACCGGTTGGCGGAAGAAGACCCGACCTTCCGGGTGAGCCGCGAACCTTCCACGAATGAGCTGATCATCTCCGGCATGGGTGAACTGCACCTTGACGTTATGGCCGAGCGGCTTAAGAGGAAGTTCGGCGCTGAGATCACCATGGACACGCCCAAGGTCCCCTACCGCGAGACCATCCGCAGCTCGGCCAAGGTCCAGGGCCGCCATAAGAAACAGACCGGCGGCCGCGGCCAGTTCGGCGACGTGTGGGTGGAGTTCGAACCCATCGGAACCGACCAGGAGTTCGAGTTCGTGGACAAGGTCTTCGGTGGTTCGGTCCCTCGCCAGTACATTCCGGCGGTGGAAAAGGGCCTGCGTGAATCGCTGGTTGAAGGCGTTTTGGCCGGTTATCCCTCCATCGGCTTCCGCGCCTCCCTCTACGACGGTTCCTACCACCCGGTGGACTCTTCGGAAATGGCCTTTAAGATTGCCGCTTCGCTGGCGTTCAAGAAAGGCATGGCCGAAGCCCAGCCGGTACTGCTGGAGCCCATCGGTATCGTGGACGTGATGGTCCCTGAGAGCTTCATGGGCGATGTCATCGGTGACCTGAACAAGAAACGCGGCCGCATCCTTGGTATGGAGACGGCCGGCAACGTCACCGTGGTGAAGGCCCAGGTGCCCATGGCGGAGATGCGGAAGTACGCCATCGACCTGCGGTCCATCACCCAGGGGCGCGGCACCTTCCAGATCCACTTCGACCACTACGAAGAAGCACCGGGCAATATCACTCAGGCGGTCATCGAGGAGTCGAAGAAGCGCAAGGAACAGGAAGCCTAGAGCGCCGGAGTCTGACCCGGAGCCAGGGTTTCGCGAAAGAAACCCAGTGTAAGCTGGGAAAACTACTAGAGCGCGAACGGGGCGTAGGTCTCCAACCGGACCTTCGGCCCCGTTTTCGTAGCCGGGAGGAGGGTCGCCTTGGAGGTCAAGGGTACGGTCGTGCTGGGACCCCGCGACCACCGCGTCTTGAGTGGGCATCCCTGGGTTTTCGATAACGAAGTCCAGGATATCTTAGGCAACCCGGCTCCGGGCGACGTGGTGGACGTCATGGCCGGCGGCCGATCGGGCCCGTCGCGTTTCGTGGGCCGGGGCTACATAAACCAGAACTCCAAGATTCTGGTGCGGCTGATGACCAGGCAGAAGACCCAGCCGGTGGACGACGACCTCATCGCCGGACGACTGCGGCGTGCCTGGGATTACCGGCGGCGGTTGGGCTGGGGCGGGCCGGAGGATGGGTGCCGCGTGGTCTTCGCCGAAGCCGACTTCCTGCCCGGTCTGATCGTCGACAAGTTCGGCCCGGTGGCCGTGGTGCAGACCTTGGCTTACGGGCTGGACCGCCACAAGGACTTCATCTTCCACAAGGTCAGGGAGATCACCGGCGTCTCGGCCGTGGTGGAGCGCAACGACGCTCCCGTGCGCGAACTGGAGGGCCTCTCTCAGACCAAAGGCGTGGTGTTTGGCGAGACCGGTCGGTACGTGCGCATGGTGGAAAACGGGCTTTCCTTCACTGTCGACGTCCTGGAGGGGCAGAAGACCGGGTACTTCCTGGACCAGAAGGAGAACCGGCGGGCGCTCCTGCCTTATGCCGCCGGCGCCGACGTCTTGGACGCCTTCTGCTACACTGGTTCCTTCACCGTCCACGCCGCGGCCGGCGGGGCCAAATCTGTGCTGGCCCTGGATGTTTCGGAGGACGCGGTAGCCTTGGCGCGGGAGAATGTGGCGGCGAACAACTTCTCGGGCGTCTGCGCCTTCGAGACGGGCAACGCCTTCGACCGCCTGCGTGAGCTGGCGAAAGAAGGGCGCACCTTCGATCTGGTCATCCTTGACCCGCCGGCCTTTGCCCGGTCGCGCCATGCTCTGGAAGGGGCCATCGCCGGGTATAAGGAGATCAACCTCCGGGCCATGAAGCTGCTGCGTCCAGGCGGGTTCCTGGTGTCGTGTTCCTGCTCCCAGCATGTCGGGGAGAGACTGTTCCTGGAGATGCTGGCCTCGGCCGCCGCCGACAGCCGCCGCACCGTACGCCTCCTCGAAATGCGGTCGCAGGCGCACGACCACCCGACCTTGATCGTGGCGCCCGAGGGCCGCTATCTGAAGTTCATGGTCCTCCAGGTCGACGACTGATCGCCCGCCCTCCGACTTTCATACCTTCCGTTTTCGTCTGGAATGAGCTCGTCTGGAATGTTATACTGCAGGTAGAAAGGTCAGATAAGGTCAACGCCCGTCGAAGGAATCTTAAAAGAGCCCGGATGAATCGTGGAGCATAGGGAAGTGCCGGAGAGGTCGAAGAAAGCATGCCAAGCCTGAGCGATTTCATCGAAAAGTATATCAAGAGGATGCTCGAACTCGAAGGGACCATCGAATTGTCCCGTCAGAAGTTGGCCGAGCAGTTCGAATGCGCACCGTCCCAGATCAACTACGTTCTGGAGACGCGCTTCGCCGGGCAGAACGGGTACTTGGTGGAGAGCCGGCGGGGCGGCGGAGGGTTCATCCGGGTGACCCGAGTATCTTTCGAGTCCCTCGGGGACGCCGTCTCGGAAGTGGTCGAGGCGGTCGGCGAGTACACTACCGAAGCCATGGCCAACAGCATCATCGGGCGGCTCGAAGAGGAAGACCTTGTTACCCCAAGGGAGGCCGCGATTATGCGGTCGGCGGTGCGGCGGGAGACCTTGCGGCTGCCGCTTCCGGAAAGGGACCAGGTCCGGGCGGCCATTCTTCAGGGGATGCTGCTGGCGCTCCTGAAATCGGGAGACGGCCGGAATTAGGAGGGGAAAGCGGTGCTCTGTCAAAGGTGCCGCAAGAACCAGGCCACGGTCAAGGTCACGGCCGTCATCAACGGCCAGAAGACCGAGACCCACCTGTGTGAAGACTGCGCCCGGAAGGCGGGCGAGATCAATTTCATGGAACCCGGGCTCACCATCCAGCAACTGCTGGCGAATCTCCTGGCTCAGCAGATCGGGGGCGAAGTCACGCTGGGCGGGGAACCTTCCGGGACCGAGACGGCAGAGGCCGAAGCTGTCGAAGGCCCTGAAACCGAGTCACCCGGCTCCGGCCCGAGGCGGTGCCCGACCTGCGGCATGACTTTCAACCAGTTCCGGAAAATCGGACGTTTGGGGTGCAGCGACTGCTACCGCACTTTCGACCGGGCCCTGGAGCCGCTCCTGCAGCGGATCCACGGCGGGCATCTACACGGTGGGAAGGTGCCGCGGCGGGCCGGGGGAGAGATGCAGCAGCGGCGGGAGATCGCCCAGCTGAAAGAACAGATGTCGCTGGCTGTGGCCCGCGAGGATTTCGAGAAGGCCGCTGTGATCCGCGACCGCCTCCGGGATTTGGAGAAGGCTTTGGCTTCGGGCGGAGAAAGCGCGCCGGGTGCGGGGAAGCGCAGCTACACCGGCGGCAATGGTGACGGCGACGACGGCGGCGCCCGGACCCGTAATACCGGCGACGGCAACGACGGCGGTGGCGATGGCTACCCGGGGGAGGTGTAGCGCCACATGACCACCGTGCACAGCAAGTGGATGGAGGATAACGCTCCAGACGAGGATGTGGTCATCAGCACCCGCACCCGGGTCGCCCGGAACTTTGCCGGCATCCCGTTCCCTCACATGATGAACGAAGAGCAGGCCGAACGGGTCATCCACCAGGTGGAGGAGGCTTCCCGCCGGCTGGCGGCCGACCCGGAGCTGGGCACCATGGGGGTGCTGCGCGTCAACTACCTGCCGCCCCTGGAGCGCGAGGTGCTGGTGGCCAAACACCTTATCAGCCCGGCCCTGGCCAAGGAAAGCAAGCCCACGGCGGTGCTGGTCCGGCGCGACGAGGCGGTCAGCATCATGGTGGACGAAGAGGACCACCTGCGCATCCAGTGACTTCTCCCCGGCTTCCAGTTGGGCGAGGCCTGGGCGCTGTGTTCAAAGGTGGACGATGCCTTCGAGCGGGAGCTGGCCTACGCCTTTTCCGAATCCCGCGGCTATCTGACAGCCTGCCCCACGAACGTCGGCACCGGGTTGCGCGCGTCGGTGATGGTCCACGTCCCGGCCTTGGTGATGACCGATCAGGCCGGCCAGGTGGGGTCCGCCATTCTGAAACTGGGTCTCATCATCCG
>JAJYWN010000023.1:124571-212665 GCA_021791495.1 Bacillota bacterium | reverse complement strand
TGCGTATTCCGCTGAATCCGTCCACCCGTTCCGGCGGAAGCCGTCCGGCTGTTCCGAGTGAAAGCGTCCACCTGTTCCGGCGGGAAGCCGTCCACCCGGCTCACCCCGGCGCCGCGGCTACTGGGTAACGTTTGGCCTCAAGTTGCTCTTCACCTTCCGCATGGACTCGCCTTTAAGGTGAATCATGTGGGCGTTGTGGACCAGCCTGTCCAGAATGGCCTCGGCCGCGGACGGGTCGCCGAGGGCCGCGGGCCAGTGGTCGGGAGGGAGCTGGCTCGCCAGCAACGTGGAGCCTGTCTGGCTCCGGTCGTCCACAACCTCCAGGATCTCGCGGGTTTCGGCGGCCGAGAGCGGGCTAATGCCCCAGTCGTCTAGAACCAAGAGCCGGTAGCGGGCCAGTTTCTCCAGGAGACGTGGATATGAGCCGTCGCCGCGTGCCATGGCAATCTCAGACAGGAGTCGGGACATCCGGTAGTAGCGGGCGCTGAAACCGTTCCGGCAGGCGGCGTTGGCCAGAGCGCACGCCAGAAACGTCTTTCCCGCGCCGGTCGGACCGTCAACCACCAGGTTCTGGCGGTCCCTGATCCAGTCGCAGTTAGCCAGGCTCTGGAGAAGTGGCCGGTCAAGCCCCCTGCCCGGGGAGTAGTCGAGGTCCTCCATGCAGGCGGCAAGGCGTAGCTTGGCCTCCCTGAGCAGTCTTTGCAGCTTGCGGTCCTGCCGGCTGCTCCATTCGTGGTCAACCAGGAGCCCCAGCCGGTCCTCGAAACTGAGGGACACGAGGTCGGGCTGCCGCATCTGGGCTTCAAAGGCCTCGGCCATGGCGCCGAGACGCATGTTCCGCAGTTTAGAGAGTGTCTGCTGGTTCAGCATCGGTTTTCACCTCCTTTCCGCTGTAGTAGGAGGGACCGCGGAGATTGCGGTGGATGGGGACTGGTGCCGCTGGTTCAGCCGGCGTCAGGGGTCGCTGATCCAATTTCGCCTCCAGGATGGATTTAACGCTCCTCCAACTCCGCGTCCCGAAATGGAGCGCACGGGCTGCGGCCGCTTCCACGCGTTCCTTCGGGTATTTCTTGGAGAGCGAGATAATGCCCATGCAGCTCTTATAGGCCTGTTCCGGGTAGACCCTGGAGTCCAGAATCGCTTGTATCAGCCGGCCGGTGTTGGGCCCCACGCTTTCGGCCCAGTGGACCATGCGTGAGGGCGTCCACTCCAGGCTCCTGGCGTGGGCGGGAGGCATGTGAGCGGGGTCTGTGGTGTAAGAGCCTTTGACGTACGAACGCAGGTGGCTGGCCACCCGCGTCCCGTCGTGGAAGGCTTCCACAACGGTCGCGGTAACGCGTACATCTACCTGCTTCCGTCTGAGCTGGTACGGCACGCTGTAAAAGGCCTGCTCGACCTCTATGTGGTAGTCGATGTTCACGCGGGCTTTCTTCCACTTGGCAAACTCGTACCGGACTCCCGGCAGAGGCCTGAGGGCCGGCTTGTCCAGGCCAAGGAAGGTCTCGCGGCGTGACCCTGGGAGCTTCTGGAACGGTTTGGTGTTCAGCTTCTCGAGGTACTCCCCGATCGCCTCATTTAGCCGGCCCAGAGAGAAGAACTTGCGGTCCCGGATTCTGGCCAGGATGGACCTTTCCGCTATCAAGACTCCCGCCTCGACCTTGGCTTTGTCGCGGGGTTTTGCCGGTCTAGCGGGCATTATAGCGACACCATAGTGAGTGGCTAGGTCCTGGTAGGTGGGGTTCATGTCCGGTTCGTAGAAGCTGGCGTGGGACACCCCGGCCTTGAGGTTATCCGGCACCACAACCTCCGGAACGCCGCCGAAGAACTCAAACGCCCGGCAATGGGAGCCTATCCAGTCTTCCAGGGACTGCGTCCACGTGGCTTCGGCGTAGGTGTAGTTGCTGGCGCCCAGCACGGCGAGGAAGACCTGGGCCTCCTTAACCTCTCCCGTGGCCGGGTCGATCACCGGCGCGGTCATGCCGGCGTAGTCCACGAACAACTTCTCCCCGGCCCGGTAAGTCTGCCGCATGACCACATCCACCGACCCCCGCCACTCGTGGTACAGGTCGCAGAACCGGCTGTACTGGTAACCGTCCGGGTGCTCCGTCTTGTACTCAATCCACAAGGTCTGCAGCGTGACACCTTTTCGTTTCAGCTCAGTGTGGATCTTCAGCATTTCCGGCGTCGGGCGCCGCTCATCGCTCTGGGGCGGGGCGGGATAGAGCCTGTCCTCAATGTCGCTATGGCTAAGCTCGTCAGGCAAGGGCCAGGTCAAGCCGGCCGCCGCCGCCCGGGCGAGCGCGTCGTTCACCGTGCTGTGGCCCATATTGAGACTCCGGGCTATGTTCCTGGCGCTAAGCCCGACCTCATACCGCAGCCTCAGGATTTCTCTGATCTTCCGCATGGATAACCTCCGGTTTGGCACCCTCGCCGCCACCTCTCCCACGTCACCAAGATGACCAGGCCTTCGAGAGGTAATGGCAACGATTCCTGTGCGAAATGCGCGGCGCCGCCGGGGTCGAGCAGGCTTCTTACGCCTCAGAGGGTGGACGGATTCACTCGGAACGAGTGGACACTTTCCGTCGGAATGAGTGGACGGATTCGTTCGGAATCACTGGACGGGTTCGCTCGGAACAGGTGGACGGCTTGGTCCGGAATACGCAATCTACGCCAAAGTTCTCTGAGAGGGCACTGGCCGATCGGAGCGGAAGGCTGCTGATCCATCCGTCCAGCTTGTTAACGTGGCCTCGTCACGGCCGGTCTAGACTGAGCCAGGTGGGCGCGCGGGGTAAGGAGGTCGCCAACCGAGAGCCGCCAACCTGATTGTGCCAGGAGGAACTATAGTGTGGATTCGGGACACATTTGTCAGAAGCTGCGTGTGTCCCCGATACACGTTTGGTTCTCGGGAGGTGCCTCGGCTGTGATCATGGGGGCGACTGCGGGGCGCCGCCCAGGGTCTCAAATCCGCCCTTTTCTTTAGACACACATATCATCGCTGTTAAACCGCGGTGTCGGGATTGCCGCCTCCCTTGGCGCCGATGCGCCCACACTCCTAGGTCTTCCCCGGTCCCGGTGGCTGGCTTCCGAAACCCGGGAAAAGGCCCTTACGACATCCCCCATCTGGGCGTAGAGGGGTTACGTGGGTATTCGTGACACATTTCATCTTTCGGAAAAGTGTCTGGAATCGACAATTTAGTGCCAATCGGCACAACCCCTCGGAAAAATGGGGCCGACCGTAGAACCCTGAGGAATGGGCCCGACCGTAGAGTCGTTGCACCACTCCTGTCGTGCCAGTCAGAAGTACGTCAACAAGCCGACGGACGGCCCGCTAGGCCGTCCGCCCGCAACACTTCTTGTACTTCTTGCCGCTCCCGCAGGGGCAGGGGTCGTTGCGCCCCACTTTCTTCGTGGCGGCCTTGGCCTTCCCGACCGCCCCGCCGCCCCCCGAACTCCCATCGCTGGGTCCGGAGGCCACCACCTGGCGTTTCTCCGGCTCCTTGACGATGGTCAGTTTGAACACATTCCGGACGGTGTTTTCTTGGATGGACTGAATCATGGACTGGAAGGCCTCGTAAGCCTCATGCTTATACTCCACCAGGGGGTCGCGCTGGGCGTAAGCCCGCAGCCCGATGCCGTCGCGCAGGTCGTCCATGGCGTCCAGGTGCTCCATCCAGCCCTCATCCACCACGCGCAGCAGCACATACCGCTCTAGCTGGCGCATGGTCTCAGGGCCGATGTCCTTCTCCTTGGCGTCGTAGACCTCCTGGGCTGCGTCCATCAGGGCTTCCTTCAGCGCGTCGCGCGCCATGTCCTTGAAGTCGGAAGCGTGCACGTACCCCTTGGGCATGAACGCCTCTTCCAGCGCCGCCACCAAGCCCTCGAGGTCCCAGTCGTCGATGTGCGCGTGCCGGCTGCAGTACTGGTCCAACAGCCCTTCGCAGACGCCGTCCACCATGGTGAACAGGTTCTCCCGCAGGTTCTCCTGCTCCAGCGCCTTGTGCCGGCTCTCGTAGATGACGCGCCGCTGCTCGTTCATGACATCGTCGTATTCCAGGACGTGTTTCCGGAGGTCGAAGTTACGGGCCTCCACGCGCTTTTGGGCGGTCTCGATGGCCTTGGTCACCATGCGGTTCTCAATGGGCATGTCGTCGTCCATGCCGAGCCGGTCGAGGATGCCTCCCAGGGCGTCCGAACCGAACAGGCGCATCAGGTCGTCTTCAAGGGAGATGTAGAAGCGCGACTCCCCGGGGTCCCCCTGGCGGCCCGACCGCCCGCGAAGCTGGTTATCGATGCGCCGCGACTCGTGGCGCTCGGTGCCGATGATGCGCAGCCCGCCCAGGTCCGGTACGCCCTCGGCCAGCTTGATGTCGACGCCGCGGCCGGCCATGTTGGTGGCCACCGTCACGACGCCTCGCTCCCCGGCCTTGGCGATGATCTCGGCTTCCTTCTCGTGATGCTTCGCGTTCAGCACGCTGTGCTGGATACCGCGTCGGTCCAGCATCTGGCTGATGATCTCGGATTTCTCGATGGACACCGTACCCACCAGCACCGGCTGCCCCGCGGCGTGGGCTTCCACGATCTCGTCCACCACAGCCTTGAACTTGCCTTTTTGGGTGCGGTAGACCACGTCCGGGTGGTCTTCGCGGACCATGGGCTTATTGGTCGGGATGACCACCACGTCCATGCCGTAGATCTTCTTGAACTCCTCTTCTTCCGTGGCGGCGGTGCCCGTCATGCCCGCTAGCTTCTTATACATGCGGAAATAGTTCTGCAGGGTGATGGTGGCCAAGGTCTGGTTCTCGCGCTCGATCTTGACGCCTTCCTTCGCCTCCACCGCCTGGTGGAGCCCGTCGGACCACCGGCGCCCGAACATCAGACGCCCCGTGAACTCGTCGACGATGATGACCTCGCCGTCCTTGACCACGTAGTCACGGTCCCGCTTGTAGAGGGCGTGCGCGCGCAGGGCGGCCATCAGGTAACGGGAGAGGTCGTGGCCGTCGGCGTACAGGTTCTTGATACCCAACATCTTCTCGGCCTTGGCCACGCCGGACTCGGTGGGAGCGATGGTGTGCGCCTTCTCGTCCACCTCGTAGTCCACGCCGGCCACTAGCCGCGGGGCGACCCGGGCGAACCGGTAATACTCGTCGGTGGATTTCTGCCCGATGCCCGAAATGATCAGAGGCGTCCGGGCTTCATCGATCAGGATGCTGTCCACTTCGTCCACGATGGCGTAGTTCAGGGGGCGCTGGACCATGTCTTTCGCGGCCCAGGCCATGTTATCGCGCAGGTAATCGAAACCGAACTCATTGTTGGTCCCGTAGGTGATGTCGCACCGGTAGGCGACGTGGCGGTCGAGCGTGGTGGCCTCGTGGACCACCTTGCCGACGGAAAGCCCAAGGAAGCGGTAAATCTGCCCCATCCATTCGGCGTCGCGCGCGGCCAAGTAATCGTTCACCGTCACCACGTGCACACCCGCGCCGGCCAGCGCGTTCAGATAGACCGGAGCGGTGGCGGCCAAGGTCTTTCCTTCGCCGGTTTTCATCTCCGCGATGTTGCCCTCGTGGAGGACGATGCCGCCCATCAACTGGACATCGAAGTGGCGCTGCCCCAAGGTGCGAATGGCGGCTTCGCGCACGCAGGCGAAGGCCTCCGGCAGGAGGTCGCTCAAGGACTCGCCGTTCGCCACCCGCCCCTTGAACTCGACGGTCTTGGCCGCCAGATCGGCGTCGGAGAGAGCTTTCGTCTCCGGCTCCAGGGCGTTGATGCGGTCAACCGTCCCTTGTAGGCGGCGGACAATCTTCTCGTTTTGGTTGCCGAGGAGAAGCTTAGCTAGAACGCTCATTATGTCATCTCCCGATGACTCATTCTAGCATTTCCCGCCGTCTGGAACAACCTCCCATGACCTGCACGGTGAGCCAGAGAACTCCAGGCACCAGCAAAATATCGCCCACAGAAAACACGCCGGCGAAACGCAACGGCCGCAGGGCAAAGAGGTCGGCCAGGTACGGGAGACGCGTGGCCCCCGCCGTCAGAATCACGTGGGTGCCGCTGGCGCCCGCTTGAAGTATGCGGACGAGACCGTCGTAGCCCAGGAGTTGGAGCGCCGGCAAAGACACGGGCATACGGCCGCTGTTTGCCAGGATGACGGCTACGTTCAACCCGCACCCGGCCAGAATCAGCCAAACGGCGCGTCCCAGGCGCCGGTTGCTCCAGATGAAGGCGAGGACAAAACCCAGCGAGATGGGATAGGCGTACGGGAGGGTGGGCCCCAAAGCGCGGGTGGCGATGCCCGGTAGCAGCCGAACGAGGATCTGCAGCAGCACCCCTAGGACAAGGTAGGTCCCGCCGCAAAACTTGACCGTCCCGAGATTTCGCGCGTTTCCGCCCAAGGCCAGCCCCAGGAAGATACCGGCCACCACAGCAGATAAGGCCAGCATCAGGAGGTCTTGGCGGGCCGCCCGGACGGCAGCGGCGTAGTGGCGGTCGGTGGAGTGACGACCGCTGAAGTGGCCGCCGGCGGAGTGACTGCCGACGACGCCGGGGTTGCGGCCGACGACGCGGGGGTTGCGGCTGAGGCCGCCGTCGTCGTCGCCGCCGCGGCTGCGGTCGCCGCCGCCGCCTGCCTGATAGCAGCCAGGGCGTCACCCGCCACCAGCCGGGACTCCTGCACCCGTTTCGAAGCCTCGGCCCGCCGCGGGGACACTTCCTTCACGACCTCCAGGAACTCATTCACCACCGCCGGGTCGAACTGCGACCCCGCGCAACGCCGCAGTTCCTCCACGCCTTCCTGGAAAGTGTAGGCCCGCTTGTAGGGACGCTCCGAGGTCATCGCGTCAAAGGCGTCACACACGCCGAGGATCCGGGCCGTCAGTGGAATCTGGTCTCCCGACAGGCCATCCGGATAGCCCTGGCCGTCAAACCATTCGTGGTGGTGACGGACGGCGGCCACCGCGTCACCTAACAGGGCCACTTCTCCCACGATGCTGGCGCCAACCACCGGATGCTGCTTGATGAGGCCATACTCCTCCGGCGACAGTTTGGACTTCTTTAGCAGCACCGCATCGGGCACCGCCAGCTTGCCGACATCGTGCAGAAGAGCGACGTATTCCAGTTTCTCAATATCCGACTCGGCCAGCTTCATCTGCTTGGCCACGGCCACAGCATAATCTCTCACCACGGCCGAGTGCCCGCTGGTATAGGGGTCGCGGGCCTCGATGGACCGGACCATGGCCTCGATGGTGGACAGGTAGATCTGTCTGATCTCGAAATACCGCTGGAAGGAGTAGCGCGCCGCCATCAGGGGGATAAAGAAGAGCAGCACGCCGGAAGGCCCCACGTCCTTATACATGACGCCCAGGAGGATGCCCAGGGGCGTGATAGCCACATACTGCGGCGCGACGAACTTCAGATTGGCGGTCCAGATCGTCCGGAAGGGTATCCGCTGCGCCAGAGTAAGCCCTGTCCCCACTGCCAGGAAGTTCACCACGAAGTAGGCCAGGCCGCTGAGGAGCAAGGCTGGGAGCACCTGAAAAACCTTCACATTCCCCGGGACCCCACCTAAGGAGGTGAACACCCATCCGGCGGCCGAAGCCGACAGCACCAACTGGGCCCGGTTGAAAAGGACAAATTCCCAGGGGACTTTCAGCCGAAACTCGCGCGGCCTGATGGTGCCCAGCGCGGCGACCAGGCTGCCCGGTCCGGTTCCGAAATGAATAATTGAAGCGAAGATGACGGCGAACCCCACCGACAGTGACCCGCCGCCGCGCGGGAAAGCGACGGGCGAAGCTTCAGTGACCAAGGTCAGGATAATGGCCCCGACTATCTCGGGCCAGGGATAATGAACTTTCGGTGGAAAAGCCAGCGAAAGGACCCAACCGCCGAGAAAGATCACGGTCAGGAAGTAGACCCAGTATGCGATCCGTCTACGACCCACTATAGATGGTACCCCCGGAACACACTCGGACCGGCGGCTCGATTATTGGTACTACCAGCCGATCTGCATGTTGGCACCGCCGGCCAGGACCAGAGCCAAAAGGGCCAAAAGCACGCTAACAAGGCGCTTCATTGTTACGCCTCCTCGACGTTCCGGAACTCTGTCCCGCCGCTAGAGGGACAGGTTACCGCTCCGCTCGAGGTCCGCTCCAACGAGCCGCCGGTCCGACATAAGAACAGACTGTCAACCTGACCTCCGTCCTCCAGCAATCAGCAGAGGTAATTGACGGTTCAGCGCGTCCAGGGTGGCGCGGGCCGACGCTTCGCGGTCGTCTTCCCTCACCAGACTGGACCCGACCAAGATGGCTTCGTGGCCATCCTGGAGCACGGAAAGGGTGACTGCCGCCACCACGCGGCGCCCCATGCTCACCAGGGCCACCTCATCGACGGCCACGGCCACACTCTCGGGGAGAAGGTCTTCCAAGGCGGCCAAGGTAGCTGCCGCCACCATGCGCACCCGACCGGACTGGCTGGAAAGGCCCGACGCCTGTCCGGCGTGGACCTCACCGCCCACTTCCAGCTCCACGGTGGCCTCCGCCCGGGCTCCCGCCGAGGCGAAAACAACCCTCATCAGCCGCGCTCGGCTCCCGGCCGCGGCGCCCTGACCCTGAGCCGCCGGGGTCTGAACCGCCGGATCATCATCCAGCGTGGTCTGAGCCACGCTGATCTTCTTATGGTCCACCGAGAGGCCGAACTTGGTCTGGAACACGGACTCTACGTCCCGTACGATCTGCTTCGGGTTACGGCTGGAACCGGCCAGCACATGCACTTCATCCACGTGCCCGGCCGGGCCGACGATGACTCTGGTGGATATCACGCCGCGGATGACCCGGATGGCTTCTTCGAGGTCGTGTTCCGTGACTCGATCGGTGAATTCGGCCCTATCGAAGGCCATCCCCAAACCCCACCTTCTCGGATGCTGCCCCGCGGCCCCTTCTTGGCGTTATCCCAAGTTTCGCCCTGGTTTTCCAGTTTCCTTCTAAAGGAAGCGTTCCAAAGCCATAATTAAGCAAGCCTCACGGGAGGAAACGACGGCGGGCGACAAAACACCTAAAGCGGCTTGGACTGCCGTCCCTGTTCCGCCACGATCTGTTCGCCCAAGGCCCACAGGCCGCCGGACACCAGAGAATGGCCTCCCAAGAGCACCGGCACCCGACATTCCATGGCCGCCTGGGTGAAGTCGCGCACCTGGGGATCCCGGATCTCGGACAGGCGGTAGATGTCGGCATTGAACCGGTCGTTCTCGCTGACCTCCCTCTTCCAGTGGGCGAAGAGGACGCGGGTATCGAACAACATCACGTCGCAGACCTGAGCCACGTAGTCGAAGAACTTCTCGAACCCCACGGCGTCGATGAAGTGCCCGATGAGGCTGGTGACCTCTCCGCGGTCCAGCCGGCCGAGGGCCTTCATCCCCCGCTCCTCCGAGAAGACGCGCAGCCGGACCATGAAGTGCATATTCAGCCAGTTCATGATGACCGGACCGACCCGTCCGTACATGCCGATCTCCGAGTTCTTGGTGGCCAGGAGCCCTTTCAGGGCGTCCAGCCGCGTGTAGTCGAAACCGGCTTTGGCCAGTTCGGAAGCCGTGCGCTGCCCGGCCCGGGGGTGACGGGCCAGGATCATCAGGTCGGTGGGGGTGTCCAGGTCAAAGTTGATCCACGCCGAGTTTGGAATCAGGACGCGTCGCAGGCCGTGTTTGCGCAGCAAGTACCCCAGGGAGTTATCGGCTTCGGGTGGCTCAATGTGCTTGATGGCCTCCCCTGGAGACCAGGCTACCATGTCGGGAGACTGGACGTTGTTCACGATGACCACATTCTTCTCGCGCTTCAGGGTCTCGCCGACGAAGGCCAGGTCCTCCGGACGGATCAGCGGGCAGGCGGCCCCGCCCATGTAGAAGACGTTATGGAGACGGTACTTGTCCACCAAGCCCGCAAGGCGCTTGCCGAAATGGAAGTCCCTGACCCTGGGACGCCAGGTGACATCGATGCCCAGCGCCGCGGCCTTCTCGGCCAGGTCTTGATAGTTCGTGTACAGGCGGATGTCGTCGAGGACGGGAACCTTCTTCATCTTCTCGATGTTGTCGAGGACCACGGCCTGCCGGACCTTGACCATGAACTCCTCGACCGCGCTCCGCGTCTGCCCACCTTCGAAGATGATAACGCTGACCTTTTCACTGACCACGGTGGGCACACTCCTCCCCGGGGCGACCGGGCGGGTCCGTCGAGAAACTAGAGAGAGCTTGGATCTATTGGGGCTGTGGGTCGATCAAACCATAATTTCCGTCACGGCGCCGGTAAACCACGTTTACCCGCCCCGTTTCGGCATCCTCGAAGACGAAGAAATCGTGGCCAAGGAGCGACATCTGGATGGCCGCCTCGACCGCGGCCATGGGCTTCAAGGTGAAACGCTTCACCTTAACAATGGTGGGTTCGTCCCCGTTCTTCTCGACCGTATCGGCCCGGACGGGCGCCACCGCACCACGGCTCCCGGCGTCGTTGCGGCTCCGGTAGAGGCGGGTCTTGTACTTGTCGACCTGCCGCTCCAGCTTCTCCATGACCAAGTCCACCGAGGCGTACATATCCCCGGTGGCTTCTTCGCCCCGGATAAGCAGGCCATTACTGATGGGGATCGTGATCTCTACGATGTGCCGGTCCTTTTCCACGGTGAGGTTCACTTGAGCGGTGTTGGCCGAATCGAGGAGCCGACTGACTTTCGACAACTTCTTGGTCACGTACTCCCGCAGGGATTCCGAGACTTCCGTGTTCTTTCCCCTGATGGTGATGTTCATCGCCGAGCACCTCCTTGGCGTGGGATCCGGTGGTCACTACGCGGCGATCACCGGCCCGGTTTCACTATAAGTATTCCCCGGCAGCTCAGGCAATCCTGCCTTTGCCAAAGCTCTGAAAGCCTTGGGAGGCGCGGCGTCCGGGGACACAAAAAACCCCGGCGCACCCGCCGGGGCTTTTGTCGCTTATATACCGCGTCGTCCTAGGCTGACTTCGTCACGTTGGCAGCCTGCGGACCGCGGGCGCCTTCCACGATGTCGAAATTGACCTTCTGACCTTCCGCAAGGGTCTTGAAACCCTGCTCCTGGATGGCTGAGAAGTGGACGAATACGTCGCCGCCGCCATCCTCACGTTCGATGAACCCGTAGCCCTTTTCCGCGCTGAACCATTTAACCCGACCGACCATGTGTTGCGTCATTCCTCCTAGCCTAAACTGGACTCACTTTCCGTGAGTTCATGGACCGAATATAGCATAACCCATAAGTCAAGTCAACTTATGTCAGCGACGCGTGCCAAGTCCGACCAGCTACAGAGGACCCGCACCAATGGCTCGCGAACGTTGTCGAGCCGCGCGGCGTGGCGCGGAAGGGCTCCCCCGTGTGAGAAATCCCCAGGTATGTGGACAACCTGCCCTGTGGATATTGTGGATAGGTTTGTTGATAACCAGTGTAATAGGCCTTTCGGGTGGGGATAGAGTTGTGCGTCTGTCGAATGGACCGAGTCGCGTGTCGAAATATCGTCCCTTGCCATCCTTTCGCCTGTTATGTAGCCTCCCGTCTAACCCTTCCAGACATCTCCGTTCACAAGGTTGGGAGGCCGGTGCCCCGCCAGAGCGGCCAGCGCGTTTTCGGCGGCCATTACGGCCATACGGTTCCGCGTGGTCACACTGGCGCTGCCCAGGTGCGGCGCCACCACCAGGTTCGGTAAGGAGAGGAGCGGGTCGTCGGGCACCACAGGCTCCTTCTCAAAGACATCGAGGGCGGCGGCCCAGAGCCCGCCCGACGAAAGGGCCTGGTATAGCGCCGCCGGGTCCACCACGGGCCCGCGGGATGTGTTGACCAGGACGGCGGTGGGTTTGACCAGCGCCAAAGCCCCCTCGCCGATGAGATGGCGGGTATCCGCAGTGAGCGGCACATGGACGGAAATGAAGTCGGACTCCCGCATAAGTTCCTCGAAATCGGCCGACCTTGCCCCCACGTCCTCGGCCACCTGCCGGGCCTCGCCCTTCAAGGGCGAGGGGTTGTAGTAGATGACGTCCATGTCGAAGCCCACGGCACGGCGGGCTACGGCTGAGCCGATGCGACCGAAGCCGATGATACCCAGCGTGGCCCCGTAGAGGTCCTGCCCCAGCAGCCCTTCCGGCTCCCAGGTCTTCCAGCGCCCGTCCCGTGTGAACCGGTCGCCTTCCACCACGCGCCGGGCGGCCGCCATCAGCAGGGCCCAGGCAAAATCGGCCGTGGTCTCCGTCAGCACTCCGGGAGTGTTGGTGACCATCACCCCGCGGGCGGTGGCGGCGGCCACGTCCACATTGTCGAAACCGACCGCCATATTTGCCACCACCTTGACGGTAGGGGCGTTATCAAGGATATCGCCGTCGATGCGCTCGGTGAGGAGTGGGAGAATGGCGTCCGCACCGCGGACGGCGGCCTTGACCTCGTCGTAGCTCGGTACGCCCTGCGTGCGGAGGATGCGGTAATTGGCCTTGCCGTCCAGGCAGGCCAGCCCCGCGGCGGGGATCTTCCTGGTGACAAGGATTTTGGGAAGAGTGGTGCTCATCTCTTATCTAGAGCCACCTTTGTGCGGCGCAGCGCCTCTTTGATATTGGCTTCGCCACGCCGGCTTCATACAGCAAGTAATCTGCCAGTTCGCGGCTGGAGATGCCGGTTCCCTTCACGTTCGGGAAAACATAGAAGGCGCCGTCGGGCGCCAGGCAGGAAACGCCTGGCAGGTCGTTCAGACCGTCGGAAAGCATCAACGGTAGCATCTCCCCTGCTAAATAAGTCTCTTCGGGTTTCTCCACTGTAGTGACCAAGAGTCTACATCAATACCGGCACCCATCCAACGGAGATGGTCACTTACTATGACATCCGAGTGACCTGGGCGATGGCAGTGGCGGCGGAGCGAGTCTCAGTTCCCGGCGGCGGCGGTCAGGACGAAAACCCGTTTCGCGCCGGCGGTCAGGAGGGCCTGGGCGGCTGAAGCGGCAGTGCTGCCGGTGGTGAAGACATCGTCGATAAGGACCAAGGTCTTCCCGGCGCAGGCGGCCGGCGCGGCGGCGAAGGCGCCGGTCATGCTTACCAGGCGTTCGTGCCGCCCCTGTCGGGCTTGAGGAGGCGTCTCGCGGGTACGAGTGAGGGCGGCGGGAAGGACGGGCAGGGCGTAGCGGCGGCCCAGCTCGCGGGCCAGTAATTCGGCCTGGTTGTAGCCCCGGCGAACCGCTTTGCGCGGGTGCAGGGGTACGGGCACCAGGGCGTCGGCCACCAACCAGCCTTCCTTCGCCAGGACGGGGGCCATGAAGTCGGCCAGCACCGGAGCCAGGTAGCTCTCACCCGAGTATTTCAGGCGGCGGATGGCGGCGCGGATAGGCCCCTCGTAAGGGGCGGCGCCGCGGGCGGCAACAAAGGGCGGGCGCGCGTCGCGGCAGTCCGAGCAGATGGGGAAGCTGGTGCCGGCCACGCCCCAGGCGGACGTCGCTCCTTCGGCGCGGACACCATGCACTCCCGGCCGGTCCAGGGCGCGCCCGCACACGGGACAGCGCGGTACCGGCCGGCCTCCAAAGGCTTCGGGCTCCCAGGCGGCGACGACAAAGGCGCGGCAGGCGCGGCAGGGCAGGCCCGGTCCCAGGTCGGGGTCATCGCGGCCACAAAGGGGGCACCCCGCGGCGGAGGGGAACAGAAGGCGGAGGACGCCGGCGACCGCCCCCCGAAAGCCGCGGTGCACGGTATCCAGGGCCGCCCCGGTTGCCGCCCGAAGGCCCGCCGCACCACCTCCACGGCTCGCGGCACCATTCCCGTCGCTCACGCTACGCGGCTCCCGTCACGCCGGCGGCGGCGGCGCGATGAGTTTGGCCAGGCGCCCCGCCAAGGCCGAGTACCTGGTCTCCACGCGGTTGTTGTTCAGGGCGATGCCGAGAGCCTTCTTCGTGCCCACCAACACCACCAGGCGCTTGGCCCGGGTCACAGCGGTGTAGAGCAGGTTTCGCTGTAGCATGACGTAGTGTTGGGTGGTCACGGGCATGACCACCACGGGGAACTCGCTGCCTTGGCTCTTATGGACTGAAGTGGCGTAGGCCAAAACGATCTCGTCCAGTTCCGTCCGGTCGTAGGCCACGCGCAGGGGTCCTCCGGCGGCGGGGTAGGACACCAGCACCTCCCCTTCCTCCAGGTCCACCTCGGCCACGATGCCGATGTCACCGTTGAAGACTTCCTTTTCATAGTTGTTGCGAATCTGCATCACCTTGTCGCCCCGTCGGAATACGGCCCCGTGCGCCGCCAAGGCCTGCCGGTCACCGGCTTCCGGGTTCAGCGCCTCCTGGAGATCGGCGTTCAGCCGCTCCACCCCCAGAGAGGTACGGCGCATCGGGGTGATCACCTGAATGTCCTGGAGCGGGTCCACGTTCAGGAAGGGCGGGAGGCGCTTGGAGACCAGCTGGACGATGAGGTCGCGGGCCTTGTCCGGGTCGGCCTCCTCCATAAAGAAGAAGTCGGACTCCTTCCCGTTCAGATCCGGAAAACGGCCGGAGTTGATGCGGTGCGCGTTGGCCACGATCTGGCTGTCGGCCGCCTGGCGGAAGACTTCGGTCAACCGGACCACGGGTACGACTCCGGACGCGATGATGTCCCGGAGGACGTTGCCGGCGCCCACCGAGGGGAGCTGGTCGGCGTCGCCGACCAGGACCAGCTTGGTACCGGGGCGCACGGCGCGCATCAGGGATTGCATCAAGGCGATGTCCACCATGGACATCTCGTCGACGATGACCGCATCGGCCTCCAGGGGGCGGTCCGCATTCCGGCGGAACGTGACCCCGCGCGGCTCGTCGAAACCGTATTCCAGTAGGCGGTGGATGGTCCGCGCCTCACGGCGGCAGGCCTCCGTCATCCTCTTGGCGGCGCGCCCGGTGGGGGCGGCCAGTTCGACCTTCCAGCGCAGCCGGTCGAAACAGGATAGGAGGGTGCGGGTGATGGTGGTCTTGCCGGTGCCGGGGCCACCGGTGATGACGAGGACCGGGACCACCAGTGCCGTGGCCACCGCTTCCCGCTGCTGGCCGGCCAGGGTGATGCCGGAGGCGGCTTCGGCGTCGGCGATAAGATGCGTTCCCCGCTCCGCCCTCCCGCTGCCCGCTCTCAGGCAGTCCGTCAGCCTTTCAGCCACCTCAGTCTCGGCGCGGTAGTAGGACGCGAGGAAAACGCCGTCGACGCCATCCACCACCACTTCGCCGGCGGCCGCCAGGCGGTCCAGGCCCCCGCCCAAGGTCTCCCCGGGCAACCCCAGAGCCTCCCCGGCGCGTTCGAACAGGTCGCCGGAAGGAAGGAAGGTGTGACCCTCGTCCCCGGCGGCGCCCAGCACATACCGGAGGCAAGCGTCGGCCCGGTGTGGCGAGTCTGCGGGCAGCCCCATGGACTGGGCGATGCGGTCCGCCGTCTTGAAGCCGATGCCGAAGACCTCGCTGGCCAGCCGGTAGGGGTTCTCGCGGAGCACTTCCATGGTGCGGGAACCGTAACGCCGATAGATCCTCTGGGCGTAGGCGGGACTTATATCATAGGACCGCAAGAAGAGCATAACGTCACGGACGTGGCGCTGCTCGGCGAAGGCGCGGGCGATGACCTCCGCCCGCTGTGGCCCGAGGCCGTCCACCTCCGTCATCCGCTCGGGGGTCTGCTCGATGACGTCCAAGGTCTGGAGCCCGAACTTCTTCACCAGCCGGGCGGCGGTGACTGGTCCGATCCCCTTGATCATCCCCGAACCCAGGTATTTCTCGATGGCTTCTTTGGTGGCGGGGGCCAGCGGGGTCAGCCGTTCCACCTTGAACTGACGCCCGTAATCGGCGTGCAGCACCCATTCGCCTTCGGCCCGTACCGTCTCACCGGCCGCCAGGGAGGCGAAGTTGCCCACGATGGTACACTCCTGGCCGGTGAGGTCGTTGCACTTCAGCTTGGCCACGGTGTAGCCGTTCTCTTCATTTCGGTAGGTGATTCGGTCGATGACGCCATCCAAGGCGCTCACGGGTGATCCTCCCCAAAGGCCGGGGCTAGAAAGCCAAAAGAAAAAAGGGCCGGTTCATCGTCCGACCCTATTCTCCGCACCTGTGGGCTTCCCTGCCGCTGGAAACCGCCCGGCCTTCGTTGGCGTGCCGTCGCCACTCCTCAACCCGGTAGCTGGGCCTCTCCCGACTTGACCCAGTCCTTCGCGGTCCGCTCGGGCCCTGCACCAAGGAGATAGCGCGCCGCGTCTACCACCGTGCGCTGGGTGACGGCGCCGGAGACCTGGAAGAAAAGGACGACCTTCGACCGGCACAAGAACAGCCCGATGTCGGCGGCGCTCTGCCCCGAGGCATTATTGACCTCGCCCATACGCACCAGACGCAGACAAGGGAAGCGCCGGGCCATGCGCTCGAGAATACGCGGGGTGTCGTCGCTGGACCCGTCGTCCACCACGACCACCTCGTAGTCGGGCGCCCCCGGAGGAAGGTACTCCCTCAGGCGCGCCAGGCTGCCGGCAATACCCTCGATAATCTGCGCCTTGTTCTTCACCACCAGAAGGATGCTGACGAAGGGTGCGTACCCGCGAGGCCGTCCGATGTGCAGCGCAACCTGAAGCAGGTGGACGGCGACCATCCACAGCCCGCAGAACGCGAGGAGCAGGACCAAGCCGGAAATCCACCAGTCCATGGGAACAGGCCTCCTAATCGGCATTCTAGACGCCTGACCCATCATATGCGGTGACGAGGACGGGTGCTTTGGACCACCGGGCCTGGCCACAGCACGTCAGAGATACTGGTGAAAGCGGGGGAGCAGATCGTTTACTTCAGCCCGGCCGCCCTCCGTAGTTCCGCCGCCCGGTCGGTCCGCTCCCACGGCAGGTCCAGGTCCGGCCGGCCGAAATGTCCGTAAGACGCCACCTGCTTATAGATGGGGCGCCGCAGGTTCAGGTCGCGGATGATGGCTCCGGGCCGCAGGTCGAAGTACTTATGGACCAAGTCGGTGATGAGTTGTTCCGGTACGTGGTTGGTGCCGAAGGTCTCGACGTTCACGGCCAAGGGGTACTCGACCCCGATGGCGTAAGCCACCTGGATCTCACAGTGGTCGGCCAAACCGGCCGCCACCACGTTCTTCGCCACGTAGCGGGAAGCGTAGGCGGCGCTGCGGTCCACCTTCGTGGGGTCCTTGCCCGACAGCGCCCCGCCGCCGTGGCGCGAGAAACCGCCGTAGGTGTCGACAATGATCTTCCTGCCCGTCAGGCCTGTATCGCCGCCCGGCCCCCCGACCACGAAACGCCCGGTGGGGTTAACGTAATACTTGGTTCCGTCATCTAGCAGATCTGCCGGAATGGTCTTCTTAATAATTTCAGCAATGACATCTTTGCGAATGGTCTCCTGACTCACCTCGGGTTTGTGCTGGGTCGAGACCACCACCGAGTCGACCCGCGTCGGCCGCCCGTTCATATACTCCACGGTGACCTGGGTCTTGCCGTCCGGCCGCAGGTACGGGATAACCCTTTTCCGCCGTACCTCTGACAGTCTCCGTGCCAGCGCCTGGGCCAGCGAGATGGGCAGAGGCATCAGCTCCGGCGTCTCGGTGCAGGCATAGCCGTACATCATGCCCTGGTCTCCGGCGCCGACGTGCTCCTCGCCGGCGTTGGCCGGAACCTCGACCCCGTTCTTATTCTGGAGTGGCTGGTTCACGCCCATGGCGATGTCCGGGCTCTGCTCGTCCACAGAAATCATCACGGCGCAGGTGTCGGCGTCGAACCCGTACTTCGCCCTGGTGTAGCCGATCTGCCTAACCGTGTCGCGGACGACCGTGGGCATGTCGACATAACACTCGGTCGTGATCTGGCCGGCCACCATGACCAACCCAGTGCAAACCAGGGTCTCGCAGGCGACGCGCGCCCGCGGATCGAAGGCCAGGATGGCGTCAAGGATGGCGTCGGACACCTGGTCGGCGATCTTGTCGGGATGCCCCTCAGTCACCGACTCGGAGGTGAAATAGTACTTCTTACCTGGTACTGCTCGGTCTCCAATCATCTGGTTCCCCTCCCCTTCTACAGTCCGTGTTTTTGCCTGTACAGAGCCGATACCTCGGCCACCAACTCCAGGACCCGCTCGGCCTCGCCTACGTCCAAACTACCCAGCCCGCAGGAGGCAGTGATCAGGCTCTGGCGCTCGATGCGACCTTCGTCGGCCCCCTTGGTAACCAACGCCCCCTGCCGCGCCTCCAACTTATCCAGCAGCGTCCGGGCGGTCTCCCCAGCCCAATCCTGATGGTCCGTCGGCACGATACCCCAGGCCAGGACACCTCCCCTTTCCAGGAAGGGCACGACCTGTTCGGCGTAGAGGGCCAAGCGCTCGGCGTAGTAGTAAGCATCGAACGACAGAACGTCGAACCCGGCCTCCAGTAACAGGGACCAGTCGGTGTTCCCGCAGCAGTGGACCCCGGTGAGCCCGCCCAGTCCCTCCTTCACCCCAGCTAGATGGGCCAGGGCCGTCGGTCGGTCGTAGCTGAAATAGGCGCTGCCGAACGTGGACAAGGACGGCTCATCAAAGAAAACCACTGTGGCGGGGTTGACCGCCGTCAGCCGCTCCTCCATCCCGCGGGCCACCATGTTCAGGTGCCGGATGGCGGCGTCCATGAGATCATCAAGGTAAAGGAGCAGCTTCCCCTCTTCATCGGTCACCGCCTGGCCCATGCTGACTGGCCCGGTGACCTGGCCCTTCGCCCAGCGTGCCTGCTTCACCCGGGGATCGGCCAAATAGGCGGCATAGCCGGCCGCCCATTCCTCGTGGATGGGCCGCGTTCGCCCGGCCAGGTAGTCTTCGTAAAGGGCCGTCATCGGCCCCGTGAGGTCGTCGGTGGTGCGCAGCACTGGGCTTCTCCCATCCACGCCCCCCAGACCCAGGCCCGGAAAACCGTACATGTACTGGATGTACATGCTCTCGTGAAAATCGCGTTTGGGAAGCTGGGGCCAGAACGGCATCTCCGGACAGGTCGCGAAAATGAGGTCCAAGGCCCGCGCCGGGTCGGTATGGGGCATCCCACCGATGCCGGAAGCAGCGCCTCTGGGCTCGAAGGTCCCGGACGTCGGCGTCGTCTTTTCCCTTATCGCCTCGTGCTCTTCTGTCATCTGCCGCTCCTCACTCATCGGCACCCCACCCCCCAAGCGTACCCGGTCTAATGTCCTGGGAATACGAAAAGCCCCCTCCATTCGGAGAGGGCGCAGGAGCTCTCATCTCTCAGAATGGAACGGCGGCCTATCGCCGCCACCACTCTTGCCGGACTTGGCACCGCCACCCTTTCGGGCCGGTTGCCGAGGAGTCATCAGGCCGGGTCCTTCGTCCTTCTCTTGATAAGAGGAGTGTGATATTCAGTTCGTCCGGGCTTATTCTAGCATCCACCCCCCCGACTGTCAACGTGGCGAGTTGCCTCAGAGAAGACGCGGGTCTATGAGGGTTTCATTCGACGTCCGTGTCATTTCGGCAATCCGCAGTCCGCTGTCAGGTGTGGGGTGCCGGCAGTCAGCAGCTGGTGTACTGAAATCTAGGTATTTGACTTTGTGAAAACCCAAAAATTGGGACAGCGACCACTTCCCAGGTAGTCTCCGCCAGATTCTGTTCTCTGGCGGCCGAATGAGGATACAGAATATGACTTTATAGGTAAACCTCGTCCGTGTTCCTAACCCGGACGACCCCGGGATTAGTCCAAGTGAGGCCCAAACCGCCCCCCTCGTGTCCGGTCGGCAGCGAATTTCGGCCCGCAAAGGGGGTCGATACCTAAAATCTTGGTTTTTGCTCTGCCAAATACCGAGATTTTGGTACACCGCGCCGCCGTACACGCCACCGCCAAGGAGGAACTCCTTGCCCTGGTCACCAAAGACTCTCCCCGCCTCACCAAAGGAGGCGCTCAAAAGGAGGTGTGCCTTCGAGCACATTTCTTTCGGAGGCAACGTTACCTCGTTCAAGTACATGTTTCTGCGAGGCAACCAGCACGGCCGGCCGTACCCGTTCTCGTGCGACCGGCCGCACCCGTGGTCTCGCTGCGTGTCGGCCGCGGCCGTTTCTACCGACCCGTTCCGTCCGGCACTTTCAGCGGCACGACCCGTGCACCCAGGGGCTTGGAGAAGAGGACATGGAAGGCGCTGGCCCGTTTCGTACGCGTACCCCCTGGGACAAGTCCATGAAGTTGGAGTCGCCGATCCACGATGCGGGGCGGAACGTCGAAGGTGAGTTCCTGTCCTCTGAGGAAAACGCGTGGCGCCGGTGGCGGAGAGGAAGCTTCGTCCGCCATGACCGGCGAACAGAACACGGTCGTCAACAAGGTAACCAGAAGGAGAACCCCAACGATCTTACGCACTGGTCCCATGCCTCCAAGGGCTCAAGCTGCCTGCCGGGCCTGTGGGGGCCCCGTAGACGCCACAACACAATAGAGAAGGAGACCAAAAACCCCAGCTACTCCACGCCGTCTGTCTTCCAGACAGTGGTTACGCTGGGGTTTCTATATACGAAAGGATACTCCTGCTAGGCCAGCTTATTCAGCACCACGATGTGGTCCTGGAAAGTCTCGTAGCTCTCCAGCGCTTTCCCCGTCCCCAAAGCCACGCAGCTTAAGGGGTCGTCCGCCAACTGCGCCGGGACGCCTGTCTCGCGGGCGATGCGGCGGTCCAGACCCTCCAAGAGCGAGCCGCCACCGGTGAGGATCAGGCCGCGGTCGACGATGTCGGCGGCCAGTTCCGGCGGGGTGCTTTCGAGGACGTTCTTGACCGCGTCGACGATGGCGGCGGCCGGTTCCTCTACCGCCTGGCGGACCTGTCCGGAGGTAATCTTCACCGTACGCGGCAGTCCGGTCACCAGGTCGCGCCCGCGCACCTCCATCTCCTCGTTACGCCCTTCCTCGAAGCAGCTGCCGACCTTGATCTTGACGTCCTCGGCACTGCGCTCGCCTATCAGGAGGTCGTGCTCGCGGCGCACATAGCGGACAATGGCGTCGTCGAACTTGTCGCCGGCGACGCGCAAGGAGTTACTGATGACGATACCGCCCAGCGAGAGGACGGCGATGTCGGTGGTGCCGCCGCCGATGTCTACCACCATGCTTCCGTTGGGTTTGGAGATATCCACTCCCGCGCCGATGGCCGCCGCCAGGGGCTCTTCAATGACGAAGGTCTTCCGGGCCCCGGCCTGGCTGGCCGCCTCCAGAACCGCCCTCTTCTCGACGGTGGTCACGCCCGAAGGGACGCAGATCATAATACGGGGGCGGAGGAACATGCGGCGGCCGCAGACCTTCGCCACGAAGTGGCGGAGCATGGCCTCGGTCATGTCGTAATCGGCAATGACCCCTTCACGCAGAGGCCGCACGGCGGTGATGTTCGCCGGTGTGCGGCCCACCATGCGGCGCGCCTCTTCCCCGATGGCCAGGACCCGCTTGGTGTCGGTGTCGATGGCCACCACCGAGGGTTCGCGGAGAACGATGCCCTTGCCCTTCACGTATACCAGGGACGTCGCCGTTCCAAGGTCGATGCCGATGTCTGTTGCCATGCTGAACAGGTTAGTAAACCAAGACAAGATCGCCGCCCCCTTGGCGAAAAACGAAGAAAAAAGACGCGACTTCGAAAAGCCGCGTCACGTTTTCGTCAAAAACCCAATTGTTCCTGTGCACGAACCTGCTACTCGGCAGAATTTTGCTCTGAAAGGTATTTTTGCCTGGTAGCTTCCCCGCCGCGGAGGTGGCGTTCGGCCTTGTTCCTGTCAAGCACCGCCTTGACCCTGCCGGACAGCTCCTTACTCACCCTCGGTAGGCGCTCCGTAAGATCCTTGTGGACGGTGCTTTTACTGACCCGGTAGACCTCAGCGACGTCCCGAACCGTGTCCTCGGTCTCGATAACGTAGTTAGCTATATCGAGGACGCGTTTTAAGATGTAGTCCTTCACGCCGTGGCCCCCCTCTGGCGTTTTGGTACAATCTATAGGGGGCTCAGGCGAAATATGTCTGGGGCGCCGTCCCAGGGGTGAGCTTATTGACTACGGGTTAGGTTCCGGGGCGGCGCTCCTACTTAAGATACTCCTTCGGGTCGGTGTGTTCTCCCTTTACCCTCACTTCGAAGTGCAGGTGGGGGCCGTCGGCCACTTCCAAGGTGCCGCTGGCACCGACGCGGCCGATGGTCTCTCCTTTGGCCACGAAATCCCCGACCTTGACCGAGGCTCCGCTGAGGTTCGCATAGACAGTGGCTGCCTCACCGGCGTGGGCCAGCGTCACGGTGACAGCCCATTCCAAATCTCTTTCCACAGAAAGCACCTGTCCGGCGGCGGCCGCGCGGATGGGGGCACCGTCGGCCAGTTTCACATCGATGCCGGTGTGCATACGCCAGTCTCCGTGGGTCGCCGAGGCCTGCCAGCCGTAGGCGACGGCCACCTGCCCGGTGGCCGGCCAGGTGAGGTCATCCAGACTGCCCAGAGCACCCGTCGGGGGTTGGCCCGTGGGGCCGGTCGCGGTAGCCTCGGAACTGGGTGGCGTCGTCGTTCCAGTGGTAGTAGTCTCAGCCCCTGTTCCGGGCGCCGACGGCCCGGTCGCCGGCACCGTGTTGGACGGCGATGTGGCGGATGGCGGCGGGACCGATGGTTGCGTCATCGCCAAGGCCGGCACATTGGCGCCGGTCTCCTCCGGGGCGGTGGGCGGCGCGGTGGTTACCAAAGTACCCAGACCGGGACTATTGCCCGTGGGAGCTACCGGCTCAAGGCTGGTCAGAAAAGCCGCTTCCCGGATGATGCGGTAGCTTTCGATGACCACAGCCAGTCCGAAAGCCAGGCTCAGGATCAGTGCCGCGTAGACGGTGAAGCGGGCCGCCTTTCTGGTTTTGGCCCACGTCAAGGAGAGCCAGCCGGAACTCCACGCCGCGGCCATCTTGCCTCTGGCAACAGATAAAAGGAGGGCACGGGCACGGTTCAACATCATAGTCACCCCGCGCTCATTCTCTCCAGAAATTTCCTATGGTATGCAGGCCTGGCTCGGCTTTGAGAGTGAGTCTTGAACAGGTTGCTTAAGATCAAGGTTTCCCATTTTCGGAGCAGCAGGGAATTCTTGCACTTGGCCCTCTCCGAAAGTGCATCTTTTGCTCGTCCCACTGGCACGAGCAGATCCGAGGAAAGAATGCAAAAAATGCACTTTCGGATAGTGGCTCGAACAAGGAATGCTTCATTCCGGCAAAGGTCTTGATCCTTTCACCTCTGTCGGCCGAACAGCGCCGGGCCGACCTGAGCGGCCGTGGCCGTGATAGCCGCGGAAGCCACTTTGAAGTAATGGGGTGCCGCCGAATATCGCAGGGAAGGGGCAGAATGGCGCGGCTTCAGTGGATCTCCTACGGCATTACCAGCGTCAGGCCTGGCTTCCGGGCCGTATTTCTGGTCGGGCAGGTAGACATCCACCGTCCCGCGGAGGCGTTCGATAGCTTCCACAGTCTCGTAACCGTTGGAGTTATGAACAATGGGCAGGCATGCCTCGACGATCATCGGCAGGTATGGAGTCGGGGAAACGAGGTTGATGTTGTGGGCGCCTTCTCCCTGGAGTCGGACAAAGATACGCGCCAGTTCATCGGTGGAAACCTCCTGCCCCACGGCCCCCTGGCTATCCGTGTCTAGCCCGCGGCGATCTGTGTCGGCCCCGGGACGACCGGTGCCCCGCCCCACGCCGCCCTGGCCGATTGGGAGCGGCCCGGGAGCGCGACAGTGCGCCACACTGCGCGCCGCGCCATCGCGCCGCGCCGCCTATTCCTCGAAGATGCGGCGGATGGTGACTCCCTTGTAATAGTACTTTAGGATTTCCTCAAAGGTCTTACCCTGCTTGGCCAGGCCGTCGGCCCCGTATTGGCAGAGTCCGACGCCGTGGCCGTATCCGGTGGTGGTGATGGCCAGCTTCCCGTCCCGCAGCGCCAGAGTCATCTGCGTGGAGCGCAGGTTGAGGGCGGTCCGGAAGTCGTTGGCGTTCACCGTTTTGTCCCCTACTCGCACTTCGCGGGCACGACCGGTGGGTGTGCGTTTGGTTATCTCCACAGGACCCTTGCCGCCGCCGGCGGCCATGGCTCTCAGCACACCCGCCTTGAGCCCGAACTTGCTTTCCAGCTCGCTCAAGGTGAACTCGACGGACTGGGTGTAGTTCTTGGCGTGCGTGTCGGTGGTGCATACCACCGAGCGCAAGTAGGGGACCACGTTCGACCAGACGTCTTCCGAGTTTTCGGTGCGTCCGCCGCAAGTGGAGTGGTAGACCGGATCAATGGGTTGCCCCTGGTACAAGACTACCTGGCCATTGGTGGCCTCCACCGCCTGGCTGATGCGGGCCCAATACCGGTAGTAGTTCACGGCGCCCCATCTGGCCTTCAGTTGCTGTTCAGAGGCCCAGCCCTGGCCCTTCGCCGGGCTGTCGGAGATGTCGGCGCCCGGCACCCCATCCAGACCCGGTCCGCCCAGAAGCCGCATCCGGCGGACGGCCAGCGTACGTGCCAAGATAGCCTGGACTTTCAGGGCTTCCACATGGAAGAGAGCGGGCACCTCGGCCGCCACCGCGCCCTTGACGTATTCCTCCAGGGTCATTTTCTCGATCTTGCCGGTGGACTCGATGTAGACGTTAATGGGTGGCCCGTCGGACCCCCTGTTCGGACCGCGGCCCAGCGGACCGCCGGCACAGCTCCGCACGATCAGGGCCGGAATAATGAATACACATAGAAGGACCAGGACGAAACCAAGGAGTACGACCCTGCGCATTGGCTGCTCACCGGTACAACCTATGAGCAGCCTGTCCGAAAAATGCCCCTATGCTTCTATTCGGCCACGCCTCTCAGGGCATCCTGTCGCCGGACGATGTCGGCGCCGAGACCGGCCAGCTTCCTTTCAAAATGGACGTAGCCCCGGTCGATGTGCTGAATCCCGTTGAGTTCGGTCTCGCCCACCGCCGCCAGTCCGGCGAGGACGAGCGCGGCGCCGGCCCGCAGGTCGGTGGCGATGACCGGCGCCCCCGAGAGTACGGACACCCCGCGGACGATCGCCGAGCGGCCTTCCACCCCGATGTGCGCCCCCATGCGACAGAGTTCGTCCACGTGCATGAACCGGTTCTCGAAAACCGTCTCCGTCACCACGCTGGTCCCCGAGCTGACCGTCAGCAGGGCCATGACCTGAGCCTGCATGTCGGTGGGGAAACCGGGATAGGGCAGGGTTTTCACGTCCACCGGGTAGGGACGGCCGGTGGCGGTGACGCGCACGGACGTGGAGTCTTCGGTAATCTCCACACCCATTTCACGGAGCTTGGCGACCACGGGTTTCAGATGATCGATGATAACGTTCGATACCACTACGTCGCCTTGGCTGATGGCGGCCGCCACCATGAAAGTGCCTGCTTCGATCCGGTCCGGGATCGCCACGTACCGGGTTCCGCCCAGTTGGTCCACGCCGTCGATGCGGACGACCCTGGTGCCGGCACCGTGCACCTGCGCCCCCATGGACCCCAGGAAGTTCGCCAAGTCCACCACCTCGGGCTCCTCGGCGGCATTCTCGATCACGGTCACCCCTTCGGCCAGCACCGCCGCCATCATGAGGTTCTCGGTGGCCCCGACGCTCGGAATATCAAGGTAAATGCGGTTACCATGGAGCCGCCCGCGCGAAGTGGCGGAAATGTACCCCTGCTCGACCGCGACCGTCGCGCCCATGGCCTCGAAACCCTTCAGGTGCAGGTCGATGGGTCGGCTGCCGATGGCGCACCCTCCGGGGAGGGGTATGCGTGCCTGGCCGAAACGCGTCAGAAGCGGCCCCATGACAAGGAAAGAGGCCCGCATGCGGCGGACCAGATCATGGGGAGCGGCGTAGCGGTCCACATCGTCGGCCTGGACCGTCAAACTACCGGGCAGATCGGTGCGGACGCGGACCCCCAGCGACTCCAGCACCTCGGCGATGGTGTAGACGTCGCGGAGTTCGGGAACGGCCCCGATAACGATTTCCTTGTCCGTTAGCAGGCAGGCAGCCAGAATTGGCAGTATAGCGTTTTTGGCACCGTCGATGGTGACGGTGCCCTCCAATCGCCGCCCCCCGCGGATGACAAATGTCTCCAAGAATGAGTCCTCCCAATAAGTTCCACCGTGGGGCTACCTGCTGTTATTATTCGAGCGCACTATAGTGGGTATTCGGGTGGACGGAGCGAGGCTGGGCGGAAAATTCGACAAAAAAGCCCGCCTGCGACCTTCGGCGGGGTTCGGCTAGACCGTGGCGGTGGAGGTGTGTCGCACGTGGTGAAGCGCTCGTTGCCGCGCCTAATCGTGTCACCGCGCGTAACCGCGTCGCCCCGCGTGGGCGGCTCGCGGGACCCTGGTTACATCGAACGGTTCATGGGGTGGCGGCCGACCTTGACGGATAGAAGACCGACGCGCAGCGCGATCCCCAGCACAGCGGCCAAGGCCAGCACGATGGTCAAAAGCCCGTGCCGCTTGTCCATGTCGCGCACGGCGATGGCCGAAACGCCGAAGAAACCGCTGATGGCGTAGGCCACCAGGGCCACCTGCCGCTGGGAGAAGCCGCGGTCCAGGAGACGGTGGTGCAGGTGGTCGCGGTCGGCGGTCATAATCGGCTTGGCCGAGAAGAACCGCCGGATGATGGCGAACAGCGAGTCTAAGATGGGGAGCCCGAGGGCCAGCATGGGGATGAACAGGCCGACGGCGGCGGCGCTTTTCAAGGTGCCGATGACCGATACCGACGCCAAACCGTAACCCAGGAACATGGAACCGCTGTCGCCCATGAAGATCTTGGCTGGATTGAAGTTAAAGGGCAGGAACCCGAGAGTCGATCCGGCCAGCGCCGCGGTGAGGACGCCGGCGAAAGCCTGGCCGTCCTGCAAGGACACGAAAAGCAGGGTCATCGCCGAAATGGTGCAGGCGCCGGCGGCCACACCGTCCACGCCGTCCAGGAAATTCACGAAGTTCGCTAGGGCCACCACCCACAGGATGGTCAGGGGAATTCCGGCCCAGCCCAGGCTGAACATGCCGCCGAAAGGATTGGTGACCCAGTCGATGCGGCCGCCCGTGGCCACCAGGCAGATCGCGGCCGCGACCTGGGCGGCGAGTTTGGGGGCGGGTTTCAGCGGATGGATGTCGTCGATGGCACCGACGATGATCAGGATGAGCGCGCCGGCCAAGAGCCCCAGGTTCTGCAGGCTCGGGCCCGCGACGAAGAAAACCGAGGCGGTGAAGCCGACGAAAATGGCGATCCCGCCCAGGCGCGCGATGGGCTTCGTATGGATACCGCGTTCGCTGCGGACTCCCGGGACGTCGACGGCGCCGACGCGAAAAGCCAGGATCTTGACGAGAGGCGTGGCAGCGAAGGCGATAACGAGGGCTATTCCGAAAGAGAACCAGTAGTGTGCGGTCAAATCTGTTGCATCTCCAGTTTGTAGCCAACGCTTGACGTAGTGGTTTCGGCGTACTAAAAGCGGATGCCTGCTTCAGAATCAGGTCTGGTGCCATGCAATTCCTGGCCCGAAAACCAAGGGCAACATTGTGTGGGACGAGTCTTCACCTCATAAAGTTTCGTTTTGAGCGGCCGAAAAGCGGGGGAGCGCGGAAAAACTGGATGCGGGGGTTATCGGGCGGCGTCAACTCTCGCCAAGGTACACCCGGCGCACCATCTCGTTCTGCCTCAGATGCGCGGCTTTGTCGGCTAAGACGATGTTCCCGGTCTGGATGACGTAGCCGCGGTGGGCCACCTGCAGAGCTTGCAGCGCATTCTGCTCGACCAGCAGAATGGTGGTGCCGGCCCGGTTTAAGTTCTGGATGATCTGGAAAATCTGTTCGACCAGGACCGGTGCTAATCCCATGGAAGGTTCGTCCAGGAGCAGAATCCTCGGCTGCATCATCAGTGCCCGTGCGATAGCCAGCATTTGCTGCTCGCCGCCGGAGAGGGTGCCCCCTTTCTGGCCGAGACGTTCCCTGAGCCTGGGAAACAACTCGGTGACTTTCTCCAGGCTCTGCTTGACCTCCGCCGTAGACCGACACACGAAAGCCCCCATCTCCAGATTCTCGCGCACGCTCAGACGAGGGAAGATCTTCCGCCCCTCGGGGCAGTGAGCCACTCTCTTCTCCGCGATCTCATGCGCCTTGAGACCGCCGATGGGCCGTCCCTCAAGAGATATCCGCCCGTCCCGTGGCCGGACCAGGCCGGAAATGGCTTTCAGCGTGGTGGACTTGCCGGCCCCATTGGAGCCGATCAGGGTAACGATTTCACCCTCCCCAACGGCCAGCGAAACGCCTTTCAAGGCGTGGATCATCCCGTAATAGGCGTGGACATTCTCCAGTTCCAGCACTGCCATGGGTGGCTGTTTCCTCCTTAGTCCCCTCGCCGTGACGCCTAGCCGGCCACTGCCGAACGCCCCAGATAGGCCTCGATGACCCGCGGGTCACGGCGTACTTCCGCCGGCGTCCCGGCGGCAATCTTCGTGCCGTAGTCCAGCACGGTGACCCGGTCGGAAATCCCCATGACCACCCGCATGTCGTGTTCGATCAGGAGTATGGTGAGGCCGCGCTCCTGCCGCAGGCGGCGGATGAGGCCCATGGTCTCCTCGGTCTCGCGGGGGTTCATCCCGGCGGTGGGTTCGTCCAGAAGGAGGAGCCTGGGACCGCTGGCCATAGCCCGGGCGATCTCCAGGCGGCGCTGGTCGCCATAGGAGAGGTTCCTGGCGTTCTCGTCGCCCTTGCCTCGCAGCCCGCAGTACTGCAGCAGGTCCACGGCGCGCCCCAAGGCCTGTGACTCTTCGGCGCGCACGCGGCGGGAGTGGCCCAGCACGTCGAGAAGTCCGGATTTCAGGTGCACATGCATCCCCACCAGCACGTTTTCCAAGGCCGACATGTTCCCGAAGAGGCGGATGTTTTGGAAAGTGCGGGCAATCCCCAAGGCCGTGATCTGATCCGGGCTCCGACCGACCAGGTTAGTCCCCGAAAGGGTCAATTCGCCACCGTTCGGATGGTACAGCCCGGTGATCATGTTGAAGAAGGTGGTCTTCCCAGCGCCGTTGGGGCCGATGATGCTTTCGATGCGCCCAGTCTCCAGCGCGTAGTCCACCGCGTTCACGGCGATGAGGCCGCCGAACTTCTTCGTAACCTTCCTGGCCTCAAGGAGGGCCATCAATACCCACCTCCTCCCAAGCCGGCCGCGCCGGTGCCGGTGGACGAGGTCGGGACCGCCTTCCCGCCTTCCGGCGGCCCACCGGTGCCGGTATCACCGCGTGAGCCCTTGCCTTCCAGTTCCAGGCGCCTCCGTTCCGATGGAATGATACCGGTGGGCCGGTAGATCATCATGATGATCAGGATGATGCCGAAGACGAACTTCTCGTACTTTGCGATCTCCAGCTGGGCCGGAAGGTTCAGAATACCGGCGTTCCTGAGGTAGCTGAAGTAGTCGGAGACGCTCTTCAGAATCTGCAATTGAAGAACGGTGACGATGACCGCCCCGACAAGCGCCCCGGTCACACTGCCCATTCCTCCCAAGATGACCATGGATAGGACGCCAATGGACTCCATGAACGAGAAACTGGACGGATCGACGAAGTTCTGCTTGGAGGCGAAGACCACGCCCATGGCACCGGCGAAGGAAGCGCCCATGGCAAAAGCCAACAGCTTCGCCTTGACGACGGGTATCCCCATGGAGACGGCGGCCACCTCGTCCTCGCGAATAGCCTCCCAAGCCCGGCCGATGCGCGACTCCTGCAGGCGCCGGGAGACGGTTATCACCAGTAGCACCAGGCCCAAGACGATGAAGTAGTAGTCGATGCCCTGACCCAAGCTAAGGCCGAAAAGGGCCGGTGCCTGGACCGCCGTGATGCCGTTGGGACCGTTCGTGAAGTTCACCGGTTTGTCCAGGTTATTCAGGACGATGCGAATGATCTCCCCGAAGCCCAGGGTGACGATGGCCAGGTAGTCGCCTTTCAGGCGCAACACCGATAACCCGAGCAAGATGCCGGCACAGGCGGCGGCCACCACACCGATGACCAGGAAGAGCCAGAAATACTCCCCTCGAAGCGGGTAGGTCCCCACATGCATGAACTTGGCCGCCTGCTTCGACCCGAAAATGGCCCAGACATAGGCGCCGGTGGCGTAAAAGGCCACGTAACCAAGGTCCAACAGCCCCGCCAGCCCGACGACGATGTTCAGTCCTAACGCCAGTGCCATGTAGATGCCGATCTGGATGGCCACATCCATGTAATAGCGGTTCAGGATCCCGATGACAGGTAACAGGACGACTAGCGAGATCACACCCATGACTAACTTGTGACGGGGCTCCAGCTTGGCCCAGAAGAGGGCGAACAGGCTGGCCAGGAAGAGGGCGAAGCCGACGGCCGACCGGGGGAGGATCATGACCAATGCGGCGGTGGCCAGGATGAGGCCGCCGATGACCAGCGGGTTACCGCTGTTACGCTGCCAGACTCTTGACATCATCGCTTTCACTTTGGCCATATCACCCACTCCCTCTAGGCCTTCTCGGTGGCGCTCTGGCCCAGCAGACCGCTGGGTTTGAAGATCAAGACCAGAATGAGAATGATGAAGGCGAAAACGTCCTTGTACTCCGCGCCGAAAGCCCCGTGAGTCAACGGACCCAGGAAGGCCGAAGCGAAGGCTTCAAAGACTCCAAGGAGCACGCCGCCGACCATGGCCCCGGGGATGCTCCCGATACCGCCGAACACCGCCGCGGTAAATGCCTTAATGCCCAGGATGAAGCCCACGTAGGGATGGATTAGCGTGTACTGCAGGGAGAACAATGTCCCCGCCGCGCCACCCAGGCCGGCGCCGATGAGGAAGGTCAAGGAGATGATGCGGTCCACATTAATGCCCATGAGGCTGGATGTTGCTTGGTCCTGAGCCACAGCTCGCAGGGCTTTTCCCAGCTTGGTGCGACCTACGAACAGAGATAGCCCGAGCATGATGCCAAGGCAGACCAGAATGAGAATCATGGATTTGGTCGGGATCCGGACCGTGGGGGAAGGGCTCCAGCCGCCGGCGAAAAGGGTTGGCGCGCTGACGTAGAAAGCGTTGTGCCAGAGGCCTTCGACCAGCCTAACGGCGTCCTGGAGGAAAAAGGACACGCCGATGGCCGAAATCAGCGGCACCAGGCGAGGGGCGCTGCGCAAGGGCCGGTAGGCGATTTTCTCCATGACCACACCCAACAGGCCCGTCAACACGGTACCTGCCAGCAGGGACACAAAAAGGGACCCCACCGGCGTAAAGGTGGCCATCAGACCGGAGGCCTTCAGGGCAAGGAGTACCTCCGTTCCCGCGAAGGCCCCGAACATGAACACCTCGCTGTGGGCGAAGTTGATGAACTCCAGCACACCGTAGATCATGGTGTAGCCCAGAGCCACCAGGGCGTATACGAAACCAAGGGTGAGGCCGTCCACGACGACCTGAGGGAACATCTGGGCGATCTCGCGCATGCCACCAGCCTACCTTCCGGCAAGAGTCGAGGGGGGTGGGGGTCGCCCCGCCCCCCTTCACCTTCCCATACCTATCGCCGGGTTACCCCTGTTCCGGGCAACCCGGCGACACTCGGGCTCGGCCGCCCTTAAGGTTTGCCGGCCAGCTCCTTCTGGAGCACGCCCGGATAGGATTCGCTGGCGAACTTGTAGACGAAGATCTTGGCATATTCGTTATCGCCCTTGGAGTCGAACTTGACCTTGCCCGACAGGCCCGTGTACTGTATCTTCCGGACTTCGGCCGAGACCTGGGCCCGGGTGGGCAGCTTGTTGTTGTTGGCCTTGATGGCGTTCTCTAGGAGTCTGTCGGGCAAATCCCCTTGATATAGGATTTACCAGGACAGATGGAGAACTGGAAGGGCATGAGAACATTCATCCCGTACGAGCCGAATCAGCCCTTCCTGTTGCCGCCGGACCTACGTGAGTGGTTGCCGGAAGGATCTCTGGCATTGTTCATCAGCGACGTGGTGGATACCTTGGACCTTTCTGAAATCTACCAGGTGTACGAGGGCGATGACCGGGGACACCCGGCTTACCACCCGGCGATGATGGTTAAGCTGCTTCTCTATGGCTACAGCACGGGCAAGGTGTCATCCCGGAAGATCGAGCGGGCCACGTGGGACGAGGTGGCTTACCGGGTGCTGGCGGCGAACCAGCATCCGGATCACTCCAGTATCGCGGCTTTCCGGCAGCGGCACCTTAGGGAACTGGGAAAGCTGTTCACGCAGGTGTTGAAGCTATGTCAAATTGCCGGTTTGGTGGAACTGGGGCACCTGGCCCTTGACGGGACGAAGGTGAAGGCGAACGCCTCCAAGCATAAGGCCATGAGTTACGGGCGGATGGCCGACGTGGAAAGGCAACTGGAGCGGGAAATTGAGGAGTTGCTGAGGCTGGCGGAACGGGCGGACGCCAAGGAGGACGCCGAGTTTGGCAAGGGGCAACTTGGGGATGACCTGCCAAAGGAGCTACAACGGCGGGAAAGCCGGCTATTGAAGCTCAAGGAAGCTAAGGCCCAGCTCGAGGCCGAAGCCAAGATCGAGGCAGAGGCACGAAAGCGGGAGGTGGAGGAAAAGCTGGCCGAGCGCGAACGGGAACAGGAGAAGAAGGGCCGGAAGCCGGGCGGTCGGCCGCCGGCGGCGCCGGACCCGGAAAGGGCCGTGCCCAGGACCCAGGCCCAGAAGAACTTCACCGATCCCGATTCGCGCATCATGGTGGATTCCTCCAGCAAGTCTTTTGTGCAGGCATATAACGCGCAGGCCGTGGTGGATGCCAAGGCGCAGGTGATCGTGGCCGCGGCGGTGACCCAGGAGGTAAACGATAAAGAGCAATTGGTGCCGATGCTCAAAGAGGCGGTCGCGAACTTAGGGAAAGCGCCGTTGGTGGCATCAGCGGACGCCGGATACTTCAGCGCGAAAGCGGTGGAAGATAAGGCGCTGACCGGTGTTGACCTCTACGTTCCACCTGACAAGCAGAAGCACAGGGATGTCCCGCCGCCTGTCGACAACCCCGTGCCGGAAGATGGGCCCGTGGGTGAACGGATGCGCCATAAGCTGCGCACGGACCAAGGGCGGGACATCTACCGCAGACGGAAGGCGATCGTGGAGCCCGTGTTCGGACAGATCAAGGAGGTCCGAGGCTTTCGGCGGTTCTCCCTGCGCGGGTTTGATCAAGTGGCCGCTGAGTGGGACCTGATCTGCCTGACACACAATCTCCTGAAGCTATTCCACAGCGGATGGCGACCGGCGGTTGTCGGAGGATAGATGGAGTATATTGCCGGGAGTGGAGCCTCCAGCCGGCCTATCGGTTCTGCCGATGTCCGGAAACAGCAACAGCGTTGGTCTTCCGGTCATCGTCCGAGGACTGCCGTACCAATCGTCTGATTTCCGGTTATGCAGCCCATCGTGGCTGATTTGCCCGACAGACTCCTAGAGCGGGCAAAGAGAACCAAGCACGGCTGGAAAAGGAGGGATCTTGACGCCCTCTACACAGGTTTCGGCTTCGAGATCGAAGACAGGGAGAAACATCGCTATTACGTCCACCCTCTGTATCCTTTCCTAATCGGTTCGGCTCCCAAAGGACGGGACATCACGGCTGGGTTCGTGGCTGATGCGGTCAGGATAGTCGGGAAGTTGATAGCCCTCAAGGATCAGAAGGGTGGCCAATCATGAAGAAACTGGACGAGTACCTGAGCCTGGAATATCCGACCGTCGTGATGGCCGAGGTACGGGAAGATGGCTCTGTATGCTATGAAGCATACCACCCAGACCTCTTGGGTTGTCGTGCTGAAGGTGATACGCCCGAAGAAGCTAAGGCTTCTTTGGACGAGGTTCGCCGCGGCTACCTGGAGATCTTGATCGCGCGCGGCGTGGAACCACCATTGCCCGGAGAAGCCTCGCGGGCTGAAGGTGGAACCGCTACGTTGAACACGCTGGTCGAGGATAATCCCAACAGGCCCTCAGGCTCTGGGGCTGAGTCTGAACCGACGGCATGCACCAAGTCCTCTTCGGCTGTCGCTCCCTTGTGCCAACCTGAAAACTAGCTGCCTAGGACTTTCGGCTTCGCCTGTAACTTACCTGGTAGCTAGACCGGACCACATTCTCGGAGACCTGGCCCGTGCTGTAGGAGGTGGCTTCGCTGGAAAGCTCGGCGGCCATGGCTCGCAGCTCCGGAGCCAGCGGGGCGAGCTGATCCAGAAGGGCGGAGGACTCGGCGAGGACGGCCCCCGCACCGGTGTAATCGCCATGTGCGAACATGCCGGCGGCGATCCTTTGCGCCTTGGCGGAGATGAGGTCGCCGGCGCGGCGCATGACTTCCGCCCGCACGTTGCCATGGCCAACCAGGATTTCCTCTTCGGCCGCGGCGGACACCGGGTGGCCGTCTCTCTCCCCGGAAAGCTCCACGGTGACCTTCCCACCCTTGTAACCGTTGGGCAGCTTGAAAGGTAGGACCACATCTTTCTCCCCGGAGATGTCGCCGAGGAAGATCTCCAGGCCTCCGGGGATGGGCATCTGACGGTAGAGATTCAGATTGTCTCCGAGAAGGGCTTCGGGGAAAGAGACCTTCAGGGTCACTTTCCGCCCGCCGATCTCGGAGGCCTCGGCCATCTCCTGGGTGCAGATGCTGTCCAAGGTCTCCAGGGTCTTCAGGTGATGAAAGTTTCCGCCGCCGGCCTGGGCGATGACGCCTAGGAGATGGGGGTTGTAGCTCTCACCTATACCGATGGCTGAGACCGCGATCCCTTCATGGGCGAGGCTCGCCGCCAGGTCCGCGAAGGAATCGTCGCTGGTGATGCCCTCGTTCGCTAAGCCGTCGGTCAGGAGGATGGCCCGGCACGATCGTCCGGCTCCCCCGTTCTCCTTGGTTTCCTCGGAGAAAACGCCATCCAAGAGGCTGACGCCGCCATACATGTTGGTCATGTTCTCGGGGGCAAAGGCGGACACGGTACGTTTGGCCTTGGCCTTCCCCTTCTCGTCCATCGGAGTCATGGGGAACAACACCTTGGCGTTGGTGGAGAAAGAGATCATGGAAAGCCTGTCTGCGGCCTGTAGGCTGCCGATCAGCTTCCGGGCGGCGGCCTTGGCGAATTCCATTTTTGTGTGAAAGGCAGCCGTGGAGCGGTAGTCCGGTCCGTCAGTCAGGAAAGACGGCGACGGTCGCTCACCAAACGCCGGCTCACCCATGCTCCCCGAAGTGTCGAAGACCAGCGCTGCCGAGACGGGGGATCGCCTTCCCGCCGGCACGCTCACCAGAACCTGGAGATACTCTTCCGCTTTCAGGTCGAAGCGGTCCTTGGACAGCAGGATCTTAATCATCTTCATCCCTCCCGTGTTTCTTGGACAGCTCTTTGATGCTGGACACGAGTTCCCGGAGCATCTCCTCGGGCAGGTCGCCCGGCACGACCAGAGTGATTTCCTTGGTCGGGGAGATGTAGTGGGGTGGCGCGGGAGTCTGGTAAGGGGATCGCGACTCGGCCACAGTCACCTGATCCGAGAGCGGCTCTCCGTGCCGGAGACGGCTGTGTGCCTCGGCGATGGCCTGGATGTGCTCCTCCGTGTAGTAGTTGGAAGCTCCCACGGTAACCAGTGGTGGCGTTAGTCCCAGCCGCCGGTAATGGCGCACCGAGCTCACGCTCAGCTCGATTCCCTTGTCCTCCTTCAGCCGCTCTGACACTTCCCGCGCGGTGTAGAAATCATCATCCAAAGGAACCACCCTTGACAATAGTATCCACCAATTGATAGGGGGTGTCAATAGGGCGGCCTTCGTCGTCTGGCGTGAGGGGTCCCAGATAGGCTTGATGACCCAAAAAGCAAAGCCGCCCCACCGAACGGGGTTTGGGGGGGCGGCTAACTTGCTTAAGTTCTGTTTGGGAACAGGCCGGATTCGGCCTATCCCCGGCGGCATTCGGCCTATCTCCTGCGGGTTGAGTAGTCGAACTGTCCCGCAGTCTGACCGAAGGTCTGGCCGGCCGTCTGGGCGCCGGGATAGGTCGCGGTAACCGTACCTGCGCCGCCGCCTTCGAAGAAACTCCGGACGCGGTTCACTTCGTCCGGCGAAGCGGGGCCCGCGGCGGGATACCAGTTCTGCTGCTGAGCGATCTGCGCGATTTGCTGCTGGGATTGCTCGGCCTGGTTGCGTAGTTGGGTCAGGGTCTGGCGAAGTTGCTGGTTGCCACATTCGGCGATAGCCTTGGTGATTTCGGAGCAGGCCACCTTGGCCGACTCAAGGCAGTCGTTGGCGATGACCTTGTCGTCCATGTTCAGTCCTCCTTTCATGGGGACGTCTCACGCTGGCGCGGGCGGGTCGTCACACGGAGCCCGTCGAGCTTAGGAACTGCATCAGAGTGTGCTTCTTCTGGTCGCACGACTGGGCCTGTTGCTGCACCCAGTTCCGCAGTTCGGGGTTCTGACACTCCTGGGCGTACATCTGAAACTTCTTGGAGCCTGTGTCGGCATCGTTGATCAAGTGCCGTAGGGTTTGAAGCTCCACCTGGCTGATCCCGGAGTTGGTAGTGTGGGGCACGCGCGTCACCTCCTTTTGTTCCATCACGTGACCTAGAATTGCCGCGAGGATGAACGGTATGCACCTTGTTCCGGTATGCGCCTTCTTCCGTGAGAGGTATGCGCCTTTTTTCGATTGCCCGCCCCGCTCCAATGTGGTAGAATGGGCGCCAAATAGCGGCGGCGAATCCGCCAGCCGTCCTATATTGAGTCAATGGTGATGATGAGGACGTAGCTCGGCTGGAGGTTAGCAGAGAGCCGGGTCGGTGGAAGCCGGCAGCCGGAAGGTCGAGCGAGAATCCCCTCGGAGCCGCCACCCGAAAGAGCAATTCAAGTAGGCGTGGACGGAGGCTTCCACCGTTATCACGAGGAAGCGGATATCGGGATTGCGCGTCTCTCCCCGTATCCGAGTTGAAAGCTGGCCGCTATTCCTTGATCCCTTGGTCGTGTTCCGCCCCGGGAAGCTCGGAAGGCGCGGCAAGCTGGGTGGTACCGCGAGCTAACCCCTCGTCCCAGTCTGGGACGAGGGGTGTTGTTTTTTCCGGCGTTTTTCAGGCATTCTCTGAGAGGTGACAGCGATGTTCAACCCGGTCGATGTCCGAACCGGCCACCCTGAGATGGAGGAGAAGATCCTGTCCTACTGGCGGGACCATGATGTCTTCCGCCGGACGATCGAGCAACGCAAAGACGGCCCCGGCTTCGTCTTCTACGAAGGGCCGCCGACAGCCAACGGCCGACCCCACGTGGGACACGTCATGCCGCTGGCGCTGAAGGACCTGATTCCGCGTTACAAGGCCATGCGCGGCTACCACGTGCTCCGCAAGGCCGGCTGGGACACGCACGGGCTCCCCGTGGAGCTAGAGGTGGAGAAGGCGCTGGGGATCACGGGCAAGCCGGAAATCGAGCGCTACGGGGTCAAGGAGTTCGTCGACCAGTGCAAGGCCAGTGTCTTCAAGTATAAGCGCGAGTGGGAGCGGGTCACGGAGCGCATCGGCTTCTGGGTCGACCTTGACGACGCCTATGTTACCTACACAAACGACTACGTGGAGTCGGTCTGGTGGGCGCTATCGGAACTCTGGCGGAAGGGCCTTCTCTACCAAGGCCACAAGGTGGTGCCCTACTGCCCCCGGTGCGGGACGGCGCTTTCCAGCCACGAGGTGGCTCAAGGGTACGCGGAGGTCGAAGACCCGTCGGTTTTCGTTCGCATGCCGGTGCGTCTAAACCCAGACCCCAACGCCCCCGACCGCTCCCATCCCGACGGCCTGTCCCCTGAACTCCTCAAGGGCGCCGCCTTCCTCGTCTGGACGACCACGCCCTGGACCCTGCCGAGCAACACGGCCCTGGCGGTGAACCCCGCGAGCCGCTACGCCTTGGTGGAAGTGCCGGCGGGTCCAAACGGCGGCGGCGCCTCGCCTGGCAGCGGCACCTCCGCCGACGGCGGCGCCCCCACCGGCGCTCCGGAACGCCTCATCCTGGCCGCGGCCCTGGTGGCGAAAGTCTTCCCCGCCGGCGGCAGCCGCGTCCTGGCCGAATTCCCCGGCGAGGCTCTCCTGGGGCTGGAGTACGTGCCTCCCTATGACTTCCTCCGGTCCCCATCGGCTTCCGCCCCAAGGGGTGACGCCGCCGCCGCCCCGGATGATGCCGCCGCGGTCGCGCGCGTCCACTCGGTGATCGCCGGCGACTTCGTCACCCTTGAAGATGGTACCGGTATCGTCCACATCGCCCCCGCCTTCGGCGAAGATGACCTGCGCGTGGGGCGGCGGCATGGGCTGCCGGTGTTCCAACCCGTGGATACCCAGGGGCGGTTCACGTCCGAAGCGGGCCCTTGGGCAGGACGTTTTGTGAAGGAAGTCGACCCGGACATCATCGCCGACCTCGCGGCTCGCGGGCTGCTCTTCCGGGCCGAGGGGTACCGGCACAGCTACCCCTTCTGCTGGCGTTGCGATACCCCGCTGCTCTACTACGCCCGCTCGGCCTGGTTCATCCGGATGACGGCCCTGCGCTCCGAACTCCTGGCTAACAATGAGCGCGTCAACTGGTATCCGGAGCACCTGAAGAGAGGCCGGTTCGGCGACTGGCTGGAGAACGTGGTGGATTGGAACCTGTCCCGCGAACGCTACTGGGGCACGCCCCTCCCGATCTGGAGATGCGACGACGAGCGGTGCGGCCACCAATTGTGTGTGGGGAGTTTCGCCGAGCTGGCGCGGCGCTCCCGCGCCCCCCTGCCACACCCCTTCGACCCGCACAAGCCGGCCATCGACGACGTGGTCCTGACCTGTCCGGTTTGCGGCGGCGAGATGCACCGGGTGCCGGAGGTCATCGACTGCTGGTTCGACGCCGGTTCCATGCCCTTCGCCCAGTGGCACTATCCTTTTGAGCACCGTGCCGAGTTCGAGGAGTCTTTTCCGGCGGACTACATCTGCGAGGCGGTGGACCAGACCCGGGGGTGGTTCTACAGTCTTCTGGCCATCTCCACCGCGCTCTTCGGGGGGCCGGCCTACCTGAACTGCCTCGTCACTGAGCACGGACTGGACGATCAGGGCGCCAAGATGAGCAAGCACAAGGGGAATGTGGTGAACCCGTGGGACTTCCTGGACCGTCAGGGAGCGGACGCCCTGCGCTGGTACGTGTATTCGGTCAGCCAACCCTGGGTGCCCAAGCGTTTCTCCCAGGCGGCGGTGACCGAAGCCCAGAGGCTTCTGGACACTCTCCGGAACGTGTACGGCTTCTTCGTGCTCTACGCCAACCTTGACGGGTGGGACCCGCGTGGGGCAGCCTCAGCCGGCGGGGCTGACGAGCCGTCGGCCGGCGGACCCGTGCCTATGCCTGCCCTGGCGCCCATCGACCGCTGGATCCTGTCCCGGCTGCAGCACACCGTGGCCGGCGTGCGGGCGGGTCTGGGCGCCTACGACATCGCCCCCACCACCCGGCTCCTGGCCGGCTTTGTGGAGGACCTCTCTAACTGGTACGTGCGCCGCTGCCGCCGCCGGTTCTGGAAGGCGGAGTCCGACGCCGACAAGGCCGCCGCCTACACCACCCTCTACCGCGTCCTCGTGACGCTGGCTAAGGTCATGGCACCCTTTACCCCCTTCATGGCCGAGGAGATCTACCTGAACCTGGATGGCTCGGCGGGCAGCGTGCACCTGGAGGACTACCCTGAACCCGACCAGGCGCTGGTGGATGATGAACTGGAGCAGGCCATGGGCGAACTCCGGGAGTATGTCGCCCTGGGCCGGGCCGCCCGCAACCGCGCCGGAATAAAGACGCGCCAGCCCCTGCCGGTTCTGGCGCTGCTAGACGAGGCAAGTGGCGAAAGGGCCGCCGGAGCACGCGCCGACGGGGTAGCCGGTAGCGCAAGCCAGGACGGAGTAAGCAGCTCGGGCGGCGGCCATGGCCGCGGTCGCGACCTTGGTGACCTGCTTGACCTGCTGGCCGAGGAACTGAACGTCAAGGAAGTGGTCCTGCCCACCGATCCCTCCGCCTACGTCCGGCGGGATCTGGCGCCGCGTTACGACCGGCTGGGCCCGCGCTTCGGCAAGGCCACGCCGGGGGTGGTCCGGTCCCTCCTTGCTATGGACCCCGCGGCGGCCGCGGCCGCACTGACCGCCGGCCGTGACCTGACCGTGCCCCTTGCGGGCGGGCCGGCGACCATCGGACCCGACGAGGTTGAGGTCCGCACGACCGGGCACGGCGGCTATCTCTACGAAGGTAACGGCACGCGTGGTGTGGCCTTGTCCATCGAGGTGTCAGACGAACTCCTGCTGGAAGGGTTGGCCCGCGAATTGGTCAACCGTTTGCAGCGCATGCGGCGCGAGGCCGGCTACAAGGTGGACGACACCGTGACGGTATCTATCCACGCCACCGCCACCAGCGGGGCCTCCGCCACCACCGGGACCGACGCCGTCGCCGACCTGGCCAGGGCCCGCGAGCGGCACGGCGCCTATATCCGGCGGGAGGTGTTGGCCGCCGACATCGTGGATCTTGAGCAGGATGAGGCCCTCCGGCGCGGCTTCTTCGTGCAGGCTCAGGAGGTCGAAGGCGAGCCGGCGGTTTTGGCTATCAGAGTGGAATCAAACATAAGATATAATGTATAATCATATGCAGAATTATCTTGGGTGAGGTGCGTCCCTCTATGCTGAAACTGAACCGCCGGCAGATGGTCTCGGGAACAGACGTGGCTCGGCACCTTTCCGCCTATTTGGACAAGGCGGCCGAGCGTGGTGAACGCGTCTTCGTGGCCCGGAACAACCGGATCGAGGTCGTCCTCATGGGAATCGAGGATTACGAGAGGCTATCGGACTACGAGGAGATTGTCGAACACCTGGTGGCGGCGGAGCTGATCGAGGCGCGTCGGAGCGAACCAGTGGTCGCTGATCTCGGGAGACTGCTGAGCGAGGAGGGGCTTAACCCCGATGAGCTCCGAAAAGTCGACCCAGAGTGAGTTCCGGCTGCTGTTCAAGGCTTCTGCCTACCAGGAGTTCAAGGCCCTTGACAAGTCGGTCAAGCTGAAGGTGGCCGCACAACTCCTGAAGATACAGGCCAACCCGCTCACTGGCGAACCATTCGGTAACCGGATGGGCGTGGACCTGACCGGGTTCAGGAGAGTCTGCGTGGACAGAGAGCGGATGCGGATCATCTGGCAGGTAAACGCCAGCGAAGTCACGGTCCTGGTCATTGGCATCGGCCCCCGCGACAAAGGCGAAGTCTACCTAACGGTGGCCCGCCGTCTGGCCGAAGGTAAGTAATCGGCGGAGGCGGGTACGGAAGCGTCCGACCGGTTGATCGGCGGCCGAGGTGTTTTCCGGCAACATGGCCGACCCCCTCACGGTCGAGGCGCGGGTGCGCCGGTTGGAGGAACGATACCACTTCCAGCGGGTCGTGGTGTTCCGGTGGCGCGCACAGAAACCAAGTTCATGTCGGAAGGTGGGGGGGGTATCCGCCGCCATAGGGTCGTTGGAGTCAATTCGGGATACTTTTCCGAGACCAACAGGGTATCTTGGGTTTACCCGAGGCCATTGAGCCGGCTTTCACAATTGGGCGGCGGGCCTTTCGAGGTCGGGGTCGCACCGCCCCGTCTCTCTTCCCTCAGCTAGAGAGCACAGTGCCCACATTCGCGTTCCCCCATGGAGCGACAATCCACGGGAAGGTGGACCCCGAGACTTGGCGGCGGACCTCCAAAAGGCCTCTCGAATACCCCCCTGGGGTATAACCGCGTGACGGGGGGTAAACCCAAGACACTCTCTTGTCGAGAGAAGAGTGTCCTGAGTTGACTCCACCCGTGGTTTCCATCGCGCCTCGGCAAACCACGGGTGGAGTCAACTGTGGTTTTGCGGCGCTCATCTAGTCCAAGACTCCGGTCGAAACAGGTCTGTCTCCGGCGGCGGGTACCCCAGGAGGCGGCCCATCGCCACGACTTGCCCTTTGTGATGGAACTCGTGGGTGACCGTGTGCGTGAACAGCCACCGGGGAGTAGCGATCAAGGGCTCCGGCTGCCACGTCACTGATACCGAAATGGTGGTATCGGGAGCTGCCCCAAAATGCTCGAGGAAGTTGGCCATAGCCTTATCCGATCGGGCGAAGGCCGAACGTATGGCGGCGACATCTGGGTATTCCACGTATGTACCGTATGATGGGACCTTTTGGCCGAAGGCTACTCCTTCAAGCCAGTACTAGTAGCAGTGGGCGGCGTGGAAAAGCGTATCGCGGACGGACCCGTGACCAAAACCGTTGAGTTCGCGGAGAAACGCGTCGGATGGCAGTTCGGCGCAGTAGCGGAAAACCTCTTCCCTGGTAGCCTTGACCCAATCGTACATGGTTCGCAGGCCTGTCATATCTTCACCCTCCAGTAAGTAGTGAGATACGAACACATGTTCGCGACGATCCCACGTTTTCCTGCCTCTGTTGCTCGTGCTTCCTAACGAGGCGTGCATGGTAAGACCACCGGCTACGTTTGGTTGCGTAAGTCCTCGTCCCGAAGGTCCGTGATGAACATATGTCCGGGAGCGTGGGTGATGGCGAAGGGGAGGCGGGCCCCCATCAAGGCGGCCTGCGAGGTCACCCCGCAAGCCCAGAAGACCGGCACCTCGCCGGCCCGGATGGTCACCGCGTCGCCGAAGTCGGGACGTGTCAGGTCGGAGATGCCCAGCTCCGCCGGGTCGCCCGCATGCACGGGCGCGCCGTGGGCCCCGGTGTGAGGGGCGGTGACCGCGGTGGCCTTGGCCACCAGGTCCGCGGGGACCGGCCGCATGCTCACCACCATCGGGCCCGCGAAGACCCCGGCCGGGCGGCATTGGCGGTTCGTGACGTACATGGGGACGTTGCGTCCCTCTTCGATGTGCCGGACCGGAACTCCGGCCTTGAGGAGGGCGTTCTCGAAGGTGAAACTGCATCCAAGGAGGAACGCGACCATATCGTCACGCCACAAGGGAGTCGCATCGGTAACCTCGCCGGCCGGCTCACCGTCCCGATAGATGCGGTAGCGAGGCAGATCGGTCCGCAGGTCGGCCCCCGGCGCCACGGCAGGCTCCGTAGCCGGCGCCGCGACCGGCCCCCGCCGCGGCTCCAGCACATCGATCACCGGGCACGCCTTGGGGTTACGCTGGGCAAAGAGCAGGAAGTCGAAGGCGTGCTCCTTGGGGATGACAACCAGGTTCGCCTGAGCGTAGCCCGGCGCCGCCCCGGCCGTGGGGCCGGTCCAGCGCCCCTCGCGGATCAGTTGGCGCATCTGATGAGGGTCACGTGCAGACTGGGCACCAGGACGGGCGACCATCAGTCTGTGCCGCCCGACTTGCGGAACTTGAGCTGCGAAAGCATGTCGGAGACGGCGTTTCTGAGGGGCGGCAAGTCCTTCACTACGGTTTCCCACGTCTCCAATAGATCCACGCCGAAATACTCGTGAATGAGGATGTCCCGCATGCCCGCAATCTGTTTCCAGGGAATCTCGGGGTGTTCGGATAAGAGGTCCGAAGGCAGATTCTTGACGGCCTCTCCGATGATTTCCAGTCTGCGGACAACAGCGTCCTGAACCCTGACATCCTTGAGGTATTCATCCTGAGTTACATCGGCAAGATGATCCTCGGCATGCCTAATGCTTTCGAGTATGTACGTGAGCAGGAACTCTGGGCTCTTGGTCATAGAACGGGCACCTGTTCCTTCAACACCGTCTCCCTCAAAAGGCGATGCAGGCTCCGATACGTGACCACGTCCACCCTTCGACGGAGTTGATCCTCAAGATCCTGCTTCAGAGCCACAAGGTCCACTAGTGACTTACCTTCAGACCGGAACTCGACCAGAAGGTCCACGTCGCTGTCCTCACGTGCGTCACCCCTGGCACAGGAACCGAAGAGAGCGGCCTTAGCCACGCCGTGCCGCAGACACACGGCCTTTATGGTGGCAAGAGAGCTGCTTGTCAACTTCCGCGCCATCATCCGGGCCTCCAGAAGGCGTTTGCGCCGTTGCTCCTTCCAGTATACCCGCCGGCCCCTACTCCTTGTACCCCGTCCCCAGGAGCACACACAGGAGCAGGTGTTTCATGCCCGTCGCCAGCGACGGGACGTCGAACCAGTCGTCGACGCGGTGCGAGTTCCCCTTGTGGCTTGTGCCCATCGTCACCGAAGGGATACCCATCCCAATGGGGACGTTGGAGTCGGTGGAGGAGGCGTGCGGGTGTGGCTCAACGCCTAGCGCGCGTCCGGACGCCATGACCATCTGCGGCAAGTCGTGCTCGACGGGTAGCGCGCCCGCCGCCCGGTCGCCCAGGAGCTTCATCTCGTAAGTGACCTTGCTGAGCTTGGCCACCGAGTCGACGCGCCGCTTGACTTCCGCCTCCAGCCGCGCCAGTTCCTCGGCGCTCTCCGAACGCATATCAAGGAGCATCGACGCCTCGGGGGCGATGGTGTTCACCGAAGTGCCGCCGGTGACGGTCCCCACGTTATAGGTGGTCCGCGGCCGCTCCGGCACCTGGATGTCGGAGATGGCGGCGATCATCCGGCCCAGGGCGTGGATGGCGCTGGGGGCGCCGAAAGCCCCGTAGCTGTGGCCGCCCGGCCCGCGGACGACGATGTCGTAGCGCCGGCTGCCGACCGCGGCGTGGGTGACCCCGCCCAGGGACCCGTCCACCGGTAAGCACCAGCGCACGCGATCCTTGTAGGTCTTCATGGCCTGCTTCATCCCGCGCAGGTCACCCAGCCCCTCCTCGCCGGCGGTCCCGACGAAGATGACCTCCCGCGGCAGCTGGAACCCTTCTTCTTTCAAGACGCGGGCCACGGCCAGAATGGCCCCGACGTTGGAGGCGTTATCGCCCACGCCGGCGCCCTTCATCACATTGCCCTGGCGGGTCACCGTCACGTCGGTGCCCGGCGGGAAGACGGTGTCGATGTGGGCCGCCAAGAGCAGGGCCTCGCCCTCTTTCCCGGAGGTGGCCGGGTAGACCCCGATGGGGTTGGGCGCTTCGTCCACGTGCACGTCGGTAAGCCCGATAGCTTTCATCTTCTCGGCCACGAAGCGGGCGCGTTCGCCTTCGTGGAAGGGCGGGGCCGCCACCTCGGAGATGGCTTTGATCTCGGCGGCAACGTCTTCGAGGATGGCATCAAACCTGGCCAGGGCCCGCTGGACTTCAGGCAAGGCGAGGGTTTCCTGGACTTTCTTCTCCCAGGCAGTGGATGTGGTATTCTCTTTGGCCATGGCGGGCACCCCCAGCGTGATTTGCGGCAAGTAGTGTGGACGCCAGTCTCTTCGCCACGGGCGTCGGGGGGTTCCTTCTAGACCGGTGAGTTCATGAGAAGGCCTTTGGCCCGAGGCGTCAAAGAGTATCCGCCCAGGGGGAAGAAGCGTGGCGTTTTCGATCTACATCGTGGAGGATGACGAAACCATAGGCCACCTGGTGGCGGGCCACCTTGCCCGGTACGGGTATGTGGTCACCCTCACGAAGGACTTCCGCGAGGTGGAACGGGAGTTCGAAAGCCTCCAACCGAATCTCGTGGTGATGGACGTTAACCTCCCTTACCAGGATGGTTTCCATCTCTGTCGGGCCATTCGCCGGAAGAGCAAAGTCCCTCTCCTCTTTCTCACCGCCCGGTCGGGCGAAATGGAGCAGGTCTTGGGGATAGAGAGCGGCGGTGACGATTACCTTGTGAAACCCTTTCACCTGGAAGTGCTGCTTGCGAAAGTCAAGGCCATCCTCCGCCGGACCTATGGTGAATATGCCGGGGCCGGGGCCCAGGCCGGAACGACCATGATGCGTCTGGGCGGGCTCGAGCTGAACCTTTCCCGGGGCGAACTGGGTTTTCGCGGGAAAACCGAGCGTCTCACCCATAACGAGTTGATGCTCATCCGGATCCTGATGGAGAAGGTTGGAGAGCTGGCGTCCCGGGAGGAATGCCTGGAAGCTCTGTGGGACGATGTGTCCTTCGTCGACGATAACACCCTCACCGTAAACGTCACCCGGCTCCGGGCCAAGCTGGAGTCTCTGGGACTCAAGGATGCCATCGAGACTCGCCGCGGAATGGGATACCGGTTGGCCGTCGAACGCTTGGAGGCGTGTGCCGGATGAGAGCCCGCCGGGGCATAGGGGGCACAGAGGTCTTGAGGAGCACCGGCGGCTGGAGTCTGGTCATCGGATATCTGCGTGACCACCTAGTGATGGCTCTCGTCGTCTACCTTACGACAGCGCTCGTTTTGAGCTTGGTTAGTCTCCTCTTGTCTGTCGGCGGCGCCGACGTTTCACTGATCCTGACCAACGTGGGGTATGCCCTACTCCTGACGACCGTGGTCCTGTTTGTGTATCTCGGAATCGACCTCTGGCGCTGGATTCCCTTCGCTTCTCAGGCTGAATACCTCCTTCAGCAGGCCAGAGAACCAGACGCCTTTACGAATCTGCCTCCGGGGAACGGCAGAGATCAGGAAACCTGTGGAGAACTCCTTCAGCGGCTGCACGACCTGACTGCCGAACGTCTGAACGAGCAGCGGGAGGCCCACCGCCGGCATCTGGCTTTCATGAACCAGTGGGTGCACAGCATGAAGACGCCCGTCACTGCCCTCTACCTCATGGCCCAGGAGGCGGCGGACCTGACCCGCCAGGAGCTGAGGGGCGTCCTCGCCAACATGGAGGAGGAAGCCGGGAGGATCTCCGAAGGGCTGGACATGGTCCTGCACATGGCCCGTCTGGAGGAGTTCGCCAAGGACTATCGGGTGAACCAGGTCGACCTCCTGGCATCGGTCCGCCAGGTCATCAACTCCAGGAGGCGTGAGTTCATCCGGTCTGGAGTGTTCCCGGCGGTCGAGGATGGTGGTGACGCCGCCGGCGCCACAGTCGACGCCGGTGACTTGGGCGACGCGGGCGATGTGGTCGGGGCAGGTCATGTAGGCGGCGCAGGCCACCTCGGCGGTCGCTGGATGGTACTGACCGACGAGAAATGGAACGCTTTTGTCCTTGACCAACTGGTCTCTAATGCGTTGAAATACTCAAGCCATGGGCAGCCGCCGGGGGAGAAGATACTCTTCCGCTTCCGGCACGGCGATGCCACCGCCCAAGGGCGTCAGGTGGTGCTGACCATCACCGACTTCGGCCCGGGAATCCCGGCGGAAGACCTGCCCCGGGTCTTCGAGCCTTTCTTCACCGGAGAGAATGGACGCCGTTTCAGCGGAGCCTCGGGTATCGGGCTTTGGCTGGTGCGCCAAGTGGTGGACGACCTTGGTCACGGCATCGCCATCGCCTCGGAACCGGGTCAAGGGACCAGCGTCACCTTGACTTACACCTCCGCCTAAGGCAGCCTTACACGAATGTAAGCCCACTAACCCCTCTTTGAAAGGCAAACCGATGGAAGACCCGTCCGTCCGCCGCTAGACTTGAAGTGGACTTGATATCGGGCAGGCCGCTGAGAGGAGGCTATGCACCACCATCATGACAGACGTTCTTCGTGTCACCGGACTGACCAAGACTTACGGCGGCAGAAGAGGGACCGTGACGGTAAGAGCTCTGGACGGCTTGAGCATGACCGTTGAGAAGGGCGAGTTCGTCGGCATCATGGGTCCATCCGGGAGCGGCAAGACGACGCTCCTCCACCTCTTGGGGACCATCGACCGCCCTACTTCGGGGCACATCATCCTGGAAGGACAGGAGCTCTCCGACCTGAAAGGACTGGATCTCGCCGTGTTCCGGCGGCGCCGGTTGGGCTTCATCTTCCAAGAGTTCAACCTGCTCGATTCGCTGACCATCAAGGAAAACATCATCTTGCCTTTGGCGCTGGAGAAGAAGCCCGCCTCCGAAATCGAGAGTCGGACCGCGGAGTTGGCACGCGAACTGGGTATACTGGAAGTCCTCTCACGCTACCCGTACGAGGTGTCCGGGGGACAGAAACAGCGGGCCGCGGCCGCCCGGGCTCTCATGGCGGCGCCGGCCCTGGTGCTGGCCGATGAACCCACGGGCAATCTTGATACCGCAGCCGCCCGGTCTTTGATGGGGTGTCTGGAGGACCTGAACGTCCGGAAAGAGGCCACCATCCTCATGGTGACCCACGACCCGGTCTCGGCCAGCTACTGCCGTCGGATTCTGTTCATCAAGGACGGCAGGATCCACGCTGAGCTGCGGCGCGGGTTGGACAGGGGGCAGTTCCTCCAGCGCATTCTCGATACTATCGCCGTGAGCGGAGGTGGGTGCCGTGACCTGGCGACATCTGGCCGTTAGGAACATCCGACACCGGGCCGGGACCTACACTTCCTTCTTTCTCAGTTCGACTTTGGCCGTGGCCATGTTCTTTCTTTACGCGGCGGGAGTCGACCACCCCGCGTTCTCCGGGAACAGCGGTATGGGGGCCGTACGAACCGCCCTTGGAGCCGTGGAGGTGCTGGTCGCCGTCTTCGCCATCCTCTTCATCGGGTACGCCCACGGGGCTTTCTTGAAGGCACGCCAGAGGGAGTTGGCCGTCCTGAACCTGATAGGTCTGACTCCGGCTCAGCTCGGAAAGATGATCCACTGGGAGAACGCCATCATCGGAGGGGCGTCGTTGGCCGTGGGGCTTGGGTCCGGGCTGACTCTCGCCCGACTGTTCTTCCTGGCCATGGGGAAGGCGCTGGACCTGGATGTTCCCGTCTCCTTCTACTGGCCTGTCAGAGCTATGGCAGTCACGGCGGCCACCTTCACTCTGATCTTCGGCCTGCTTTCGTGGCGCGGGTATCGTCGGCTGAGCCGGTGGCCGGTGGCCGAGCTTTTGCGGGGGGCGGCCCGAGGCAACAAACCGCCCCGGGTCAGCGCGTGGCTGGCGATGGCCTGTTTCCTGACTTTGGGGAGCAGCTATGTCCTGGTCCTCTGGCCCGGCCCCAGACCGGCTCTGCTGCGAGACATGATGCAGAGCGGAGCATACACCTGGGCGGTCCTGGCCCTTTTGGCCGTGGGCACGTATCTCTTCTTCTCCGAGGCCGGCGGGGCAGTGTTGGCGGCGTTCAAGGTCCGACCCGCCGTGTACTACCGGGGAGCGAACCTCATCACCGTGTCCCAATTGCTATATCGGGCCAGGGACAACGTCAAGATCCTTTTCATGGTGTCGCTGTTGTCCACCATGGCTTTCACTGCCGTCGGCTGGTTCACCAGAACGTACCAAGTAGTTGAGAAGCGGGCCATCGAGGAGACCCCGGTAGGCGTGCAGATGATGGGCATGCCCGGTGGGCTTTCCCCTGAACGGGTCGAAGCCATTCTGAGCGAACACGGTTTGCCGGCAGGCGCCCACGCTCAGTTTCGCGTGCTGAGAGCCAAGATAGCGGCACAAGCCAACGCCTATGTCTACCTGATGCCTCTATCGGAGGTCAACCGTTGGATCGGCACCTTGACGGCGGCCAAGGAATTGACTGTCGGGCCCGGGCAAGCCACGCTATTGGTTAGCCCCGCCTACCCTTGGAACCCAATGCTCGGTGCCTGGAACCTTGACCTCGGTCAGGGCCCGCTCGCCGTTATCGTGACGGGCCGGGTGGTCACCGGCGGGATCTTTGCCCGTTGGCTTGGGATCAGCGGCCAGGTAGTGATGGAAGACTCGGTCTTTGAACGGTTGTGGCAGACGTACGGCGCGACACGCGGCCTGGTAGCCAACGGCTGGGACCTTCCCGCCTGGCGCTCCAGGGCGGCGCGTGAAGCCGCGGGCCAGTTGGTCATCGAAGGTCAGGCGACGCGTTTCTCGCAGGGACCCGAGACGGTCTACTCCCGGCCCATCGCTTACTCGAATCTGAAAGCGGGTGCCGGAATGGCCTTGGTCTTGGCCGGTTTCCTGAGCGTCCTCTTCTTCCTGGCCTCGGGTAGCATGATCTACTTCAAGCTCTACACCGACGTTCAGGAGGAGCGTTCCCAGTTCCAGACCATGATCAAGTTGGGACTTGATGTGAGCGAGATACGGCAGGTGGTTTCTGTACAGACGGCGATCCTATTCTTCACCCCGGTCGTGTTCGCCGTGGTCCACGGCACCCTGGCCTTGGCCGCCATGACCGGTGACACGGGGCGGTCGTTGTGGCTCCCGGCGGGGCTCACCGGTGCGGTCTTCGCTTTCCTTTACATCGGGTACTTCCTGGCCACGCGCGGCTCCTACGTCCGCGCCGTGATGGAAGGATGAGCCTAATACTGGCCCAACAGGCCCACCTTCTTCGCGGCTTTCTCGCACCGGGTAAAGACGGCCAGTCCCAAGGCAAGATAGAAGGCGCTGGAGGCGGTAAGATAGAGAAGGTCGGCGGGTGGCAGTTGCCACAGATGCTTGCCTCGGACCATCACCTCCGCCGCTAAGTGATTGCCCATGGCCAACGGGAGCAGCTTCGCCCAGACGTACCGGTCCACGGGTGCCAGTAAGAAAGCTACCAACACGAACTGCATGACCTGGAAGAAGGCCTGGATGCGTTTATAGACCAGGGCGAGGCCGCCCAGCATGTAGCCGATGCCGTACACCCCGGCGACGGTGATAACCAGGATAGGCACCAGGCTGATCAGGTCCAAACGTAGGAATTTACCTGTGGTGACCATCATCAGGAGCAGGAAGACGATGTTCAGGGAGTAGACCAGAATAGCGTTTGACACGAGGACAAAGCAGCTGATCCACTTATACCCGACCGGACTCAGGTAGAGTTGCTCCAGCGTCCCCACCTGGGCTTCATTTGTAATGTCCCAAGACAGGTCGGAGTAGCTGTATACGGCCAGAAGCCAGACAAAGTAGCCCACCACCATGGCCTCCAGCGTCTGGGCTGAGCTTAACACCGGTCCGCCAATGGCCTTGGCCCCGAAGAACATGAGGCAAAAGACGAGATACATGGTCACCAGGCTGGAGATGGAGTTGAACGAGTAGCTCTTGAACATCACGAAGGTGCGCCGGGTGACGGCCGCGAACACGGGTGCCAGCCTCATGCGGTTTCCCTCCCCTGCCGCACCAGTTCTAGATAGGCCCGCTCCAAGTCGGGTTCGACCTGAGAGACCGATTCGATCACCGCGCCGGAAAGGCGGAGGACGTCAATAAGCTCGTACAGCTGCCCACCGTGGCTTAGGCGGGCCGTAACCAGGGTCTGTCCGCCACGCGCGGCGACGGTGGCCTGCGGGAAGGCCCGTGCCAGACCTTCCGTCAGTGTCCCGTCCAACGTACCCGCTAGGGTGAAATTGTAGCTCCTGGTCCGAAAAAGCGAGAGAAGGTCCTCCACGGTGTTATTCGCGATGATCCGGCCGCCCGAAATGATCACCACGCGGCCGCAGACATCCTGGATCACGTGCATGTCGTGGCTGCTGATGACGAAGGTGCGCCCCTCGCCGGCGGCCAAGTCCCGCAGCACCCGGCGCAGGTCATAGGACGTCTCCACGTCCAACCCGACGGTGGGCTCGTCCAAGAACACCAGCGGCGTCCGCTTAGCCAGCGCGCAGGCCACGGCGGTTTTCTGCTTCATGCCGCTGGACAGGCTCCGGACCTCCGCGTCCTTCCTCTCCATCAAGTGGAAGCTCTCCAGGAGGTGTTCGGCGTAGGGGCGGGCCTCACGCCTGGAAATGCCGTGGAGGCCCGCGAATAACAGGACGTTCTCCATGACCGTGAGACGCCAGTAGATATTCCGGCTTCCTTCCAGGACAGCCGCCACCTGACGCAGAAGCTGACGGTAATGGGTGCGCTGGTCGAATCCGTTGATGCTCACCTGGCCGGCGGTGGGGCGCACCAGACCGAGGATGCACTTGATCGTGGTGGTTTTCCCGGCCCCGTTGGGTCCAAGGAGACCGACCACCTCGCCCGCGTCGACCTTGAAGGTGATGCCATTAACAGCGGTAACTGGCTTTCTCCCGGGGAAAACTTTCGTCAGACCTGAGACTTCGAGCATCGTCCATCCCCCCCATCGCCCGGGACAATCAAGGATTCTGTCCGGACTCATTTTTACCTCTACAACATCTTCCAAAAGGACGATTTTTTTCTAAACTAGGGGTTAACAGGTCGTAATCTGTTGTGAGTGTGGTCTGTGTGCCGTCCGGAGCTGACGGACGGTCAGATGGACGGGCGACGCAGTCGTATACTGTTAGGCGGGGCCAGGCGTGGGCCAGTGCCGTGAGGTGTCCTCCCGGTGGGCCGTGGGGCGAAACGGAGGGGGAACATGAAGCGTACGAAAAGCATCTTCTGCTTGGTCTTGGCTCTATCCCTCGTCCTGTTGGTTGCGGCGGGCTGTGCGAAACCCGGTTTGTTGAAGGTGGCTGGGGTCGGGGCCGGAGCCGGGACCGGGGTCGGGGTCGGGACTGGGGCAGGTACCGGCAAGGTGAGCCGCATCGTCGCCGTGGACCCGACGGGCAAGCAAAGCCTCAGTCTCGAGGGCGCCGCTAAGGACAGCATGATGTCGCTCCTGGCGAAGGCCGTGGCGGACCAGGGGGCGGCGTTTGACATAGGTGAGGATTGGGACATGCGACTCGACCTCCACGGGCCGGTCGCCGGCAGCCCCCCCGTGGCCTCGGTCTACGTCCGGCTCGGAAATGATCGGGCCCAGCTCGGATTGGCCAAAGGGACTCGCGCCTATTTCTACACAGTTTCCAGAGCGGAGATGGAACGCCTGGTTCCTTTCCTCCTTCCGGCAGGGTTGAGCACCGGGGTACCAACGGCGGTGGCCGATTCCTTGGCGGGGCTCCAGAGTGCGCCCAACGCCCGCGTTTTTCGGGTGGAAGATGAGGGTGCCGTGTCGGAAGGCGGCAGCCAGCCTCCCGTCGCAGTCTCGTACCTGGTCGTGACCGGCGCGGCCCGGCCGGGATATGAAGTCGTACTGAAGCGAGTGGATGTGCGCGCTGGGAATTACTACGTCTTTATCTATGCCAGGCAGGCCCTGCCGGCGGGTGCGAGCGCCCTGCCCGCGGCCCAGGCCGGGACCCAGCTCACCCTTCCCAAGGCGGCCGGCATCGAAGTGGGCGTCGAGGGGGCCATGGTGCCCGTCGAGAGACTGCGCACCGCCAAGGTGAACTTGTACTTCGGTAATGCCTCCGGAGACAAGATCCTTCGGGAAAGCCGGCCGGTGGTGGCGACGGCCGAGACCGGGCTCCAGGCGGCGGCGCTGGCGGAGTTGTTGCGGGGGCCTAAGACGGCCGGCCTCCACGCCCTCCTCTCGAAGGAGGCGCGCGTCCTATCGGTAAGTATCAAGGACAAGATCGCCTACGCCGATTTTTCCGGCGAGTTGGTTACCAAGTTCGGGGGTGGGTCAATGACCGAAGCCTTGGCCATCGCGTCGATCGCCAACACTCTCACCGATTTTCCGGGGGTGCAGCGAGTGCAGATCCTGGTCGAGGGCCGGCGGGTAGAGACCTTGGGAGGACACATGGATATCAGCCGGCCGCTGCCGAGGAACGAGGTGCTCCTGGCGAAATGAAGCGCGAACAGTCTGAGCAGCTCAGGAAGCTCTCTTCGGCGGTCTGCCCGTCGGGGAACTTGGCCCGCGACGCGCGAGCCTTTCTTCTGGCCCACGGATGCACGGGTACCGCCAGACATTCTGAGGCTGTGGCTGTGGAGGCCCGCCGGTTGGCGATGGCTCTGGGAGGAGAGCCCGAGAAGGCCTACGCGGCCGGGTGGTTGCACGACATCAGCGCCGTGATTCCGGATTCCGGGAGATTGGCAGCGGCTCGGGACTGGGAAGTGGAGGTGCTGCCGGAAGAGGAGGCTCTGCCCCTCCTCCTTCATCAGAAGCTCTCGGTCGTCATAGCTAAGACAGTATTCGGCATATCCGATCCCGCCACCCTGGACGCCATCGGCCACCACACTACGCTGCGCCGGGGCGCCGGTGCTCTGGAGAAGCTAGTCTTCTTAGCCGACAAGCTATCCTGGGACCAGCCGGGGGCGCCGCCCTACGGCGAAGCGGTATCGTCGGCGCTGGTGGAGTCTCTTGACAGAGCTGTGTCCACCTATCTGCACTGGGTGTGGGAGCGGCGGGAGACGATGAGAGTCATCCACCCGTGGTTACGGGAGGCCTGGGAGGAGATGAGGCCCGGCCCTTTCGACCGGACCTCATCTGATTGCTAGTCCGCTGATTACTAGTCGGCCGCCGCCATAGACCGTCCGCTCCGCGCGCTCTCGTCCCGCGGCGTTCCCGGCAGTTCGCCGACCATCCGCAGCACGGCGATGGGTGTCTGCTGATGGCCCTGACCCAGCGGGTTATCCCGCATTAAGGTGGCAACCACCGCCGGATCTACTCCGGCAGAGTGGCCTAACACCTTCACCGACAAGTCACTGGCGTCGATGATAGCCACGCCCACGGCGCCACTGCCACTAAGCATCTCCGCGAGATGCGCCGCCACACCCATGGGGTCCTTCGGCCCCAACTTGGCCTGGCTGTCATAGGGCGGCAAGGTGCCCGCCGTCGGGCCGTCGATGGCTTCCACCGTCGGACCGGCAATCTTGTAGAACACGCCGCGTACACCGAGGACGCGTGCTACCGCCGAGACTACGGCCGCGACCAGGATACGGGGCGCGCCCGCCTCGTTCAGCGCCAGTTGCATGGTCTGGGGAATGCCCAGGCCGATGCCGTGCGGCGTCTTGGTGACCGCCTTGGTCAGGAGCCGCGCCAGCCAGGTGGCCTTGATCTCCTCAATGGGCCACGACCGCCCCTGACTGATGGCTACCGGCTTCTCGGCGATGACCATGATGTCGCCATTCCGCACGACCGGGCCGGCGTATTCGGCCACGAAGTCGTCCAGACTGTCACCGCGCACCAGCTTGCCGGTCTTGATGGGCAGCCGAGCGTAAACCCGACCGCGCGCCGTGGCGAACAGGTGCTTGCCACCGTCGGGACGGTAGGTGTCGCGCAGACGCCACGCTTCTTCGGTCCCGATCATATCCGCCGCCAGCATGTCCCCCAGGTCTCCCAGGGAGCCGCGGTGCTGAGCACCTACGGGACCTGGCAAGGTCAGGGCCGCCGCCGCCTGTGCTACCGCCGTTGCCTGCACGTCCTCCGCTGCCGCCACCAGTGCCGCCGGAGACGACGTGGTTGCCACCGCGGTTCCGGAGCCCGAGCCGGCCGAAGCCCGAGCGTCGATGAACTCGCGCAACCACAACTCCACATTGATGGCCCGCCAGAAGAACATGGACTCGTCCACCCTGCCCTGGCATGCGCCGAGGAAGGCGGCGGCCACTTTCTCCGCGTCCCAGTACTTGCGTGCCTGGAACGTCGGCGACCGGAACAGGCCGAGGAACGTGGCCCGACGAGCTTTCAGCCAGCGCATCTCGGGAGTGGTGAACCCTACTTTCCAGCGCCGCCCCCTGATTTTCTCAGGCAGCACGCCGCGCAGGCCGGCCCGCACGATCCACCGGCTCCAACCGTCACGGACCATGGCCGAAGGCGGCAGCCGCAGGATCCATTCCACCAGCTCCTGGTCCAGATACGGTACCCGCGACTCCACCGAGTGGGCCATGGAGTTCCGGTCCTCGTACCGGAGCAGGCACGGCAGGCTGTAGGTGGTGACATCCTGTAACAGCCGAAGTTTCAGATTATCCTGAGACCGGCCGTACCCGGGGTCCTTCACCGACGCCGAGAACTCGGGTCGCAACAGGCTGCGGACCGGCAGGTCCCGCGGCCGCCTCGCCCCGCGTCCCAGGAGACCCCGCAGCCCCGCCCCCAGGCCGAGCCGCCTGAGGATGAAAGGCTTCAGTATATCGCGCGCAGCCCACGCTTCGCGGGTCAACGCCGCATACTTACGCTCCTTCAGGAGCTGGCGCAGGTAGACGAAGTGGTAGGGCACGTACCCCGCCAGAAGCTCGTCCCCGCCCTGCCCGTCCAAGAGAACGGTGACCTGCTTGCGGGCTTCCCGCATGACACACCACTGAGCGTAGGGGCCCGTGCTGACGATGGGCTCCTCCTGGTGCCAGATGAGGTCGCGCAGTTCATCCACGAAGACCTCGGACTGCGGTCGGATGTACGTCGTGTCCGCGCCGGTGTGGTCGACGGCCACCTTGATGTAGTCGCGCTCGTCGATGGGGTCCTTGTCGAAGACCGCCGAGAAGGTTTTGAGTTGTCCGCGCATGGAAGCGGCGTCCGGCGCCTTGTCGCGCAGGAGTTCGCTCATGAAAGAAACGATGGCCGTCGAGTCCAACCCGCCCGACAGGCACGAACCTACCGGGACCTCGGCCACCAAGCGGCGCTCCACCGACTTTTGGAACAGGCGACGGAACTCCTCCGGATCACCGCTGCCGTCCTCGCTGAGCTTTGGCGTCCAGTAGGTCACGAGTTCTCTGCGCAGCCGCAAGGTACCGCCGTTATTGGTGGCATCGGCCGCTTCGGTGGTGGCGCCGCCGTCGCGCGCCCCGTTACCATCCGGCCCGCCCGCCGCGTCCGCGCCGCCCACCGCGTCCACGTCCACCACCGCGTCCACGTCCACCACCATGTAGGTGGCCGGCATCAGATGATAGATGCCCTTGAAGAACGTTTCCGACCGGTGATCGTGGAAGCCGTGGACCAGGTATTCGTAGACCATCTGGTCATCGGCGTCGGCCTTGATCGCCGGGTCCTGCAACAGTGCTTTGATCTCTGAAGCGAACAGCAGGCGGCCCGACGGCGATTGGGCGTAGTATAAGGGCTTGATGCCGAAATGGTCGCGTGCCAGCACCAGCCGGCGCCGCTTGGTGTCGGCGATGGCCAGGGCCCACATGCCATTGAAACGCTTGAAGCAATCCGGTCCGAACTCCTCATAGGCGTGGATGATGACTTCGCTGTCGCTGTTCGTACGGAACTGGTGCCCCTTAGACAGCAGCTCAGCTCGGAGTTCGCGGTAATTGTAAACTTCGCCGTTGAAGATGAGCCAGACCGTCTCGTCCTCGTTGGCCAGAGGCTGGTGTCCGCCCGCGATATCGATGATGGACAGCCGGCGGTGGCCAAGGCTGACCCACGGCAGGCGCAAGGAGCCGCCGTCATCGGGACCGCGGTGGATCAGGACCGCACCCATGCGGCCAAGAAGCTGCTCGTCAGTTTTTCCGGCAAAGCCAAAGATGCCGCACACTTGCGGATCCCTCCCCACAGAAGGAAAGCGAGATTAGTGCCTGTCCGTATGTTAACCGACAAGTTTGCATAATGTCAAAGATTCCGAGGCCGAAGGGAATACTTGGGCAAAGCTCGAATGCGGTATGCGAAGAATGCCATATTATGGAGCAATCATGTCGACACCCGAAGAAAATCCCGACGGACTGGCATCTGCCGTAGAGATCATAGCACCGGTCGCGCGTACCGGGTCCCCCGCGTCCGTAGCATCCTCCGCGTCCGCTGTATCTACCAGCACGCTCCCGGCCGGACCCTCGCGGACGGCAGCACCGGCGGTACCGGCCGGCATTCCCGGTCCCAGGGAACTGGCTGCCCGCGTCCTGGGCCTGGCGGGACCCGCCGTCGGCGAGCAACTACTTTTCACCGCCGTGCAGATCGCCGCCCTGGCGATGGTATCGCACTTGGGAGCACAGGCCATCGCCGCCGTGGGCGTTTCCAACTCCATCAACTGGTTCTTCTCGTCCGGCTTCAGCGCCTTCGGCGTCGGCACCACCACTCTCGTGGCCCATTTCGTGGGCGCCCGCGACCACCAGGGAGCCGAACTGGCGGCGCGTCAGGCCGTGACGGTCTCCTTCTTGCTCTCTTTCGCCGTCGCCACTTTGGGTTTCGCCATGGCCCCCGCGATTCTCAGCTTCATGGGCGCCGAGGACGACGTCCTGGCGCCGGCCATCGTCTACCTGCGCCTGCTTTTCGCCGCCTCGGTCTTCTCCAATCTAAACCTGTGCTTCTCCGCCGCCATGCGCGGCGCCGGTGATACCCGCACGCCCATGAAAATCGCCTTCGCCGGCGCCCTTGTGAACGTCGGCATCATCTGGCTCCTGGTCTATGGCAGGTTCGGCTTGCCGGAGATGGATGTGGCCGGAGCGGGGCTGGCTATCCTAGTGGCCGGTATGGTAACCAGCGGCGTTTACCTGCTGACCCTGACTTCCGGGCGTTTCGCCGTGCGTCTGACCTGGCCGGGCGGGCGACTCCGCGTCGACCCCGGCATGATCCGCCGTCTGCTCGTCATCGGCGTGCCTTCCGCTCTGGAACAGCTCCTGATGTCGGGCGGGATGAACGCTTTCGCCCGCCTCATCATCTCCCTGGGTACCACGGCCTACGCCGCGCACCAGGTAGCTACGAACATCACCTCGGTCTCTTTCACCTCTGGCTTCGGTTTCTCCCTGGCCGCGGCGACGCTGGTCGGGCAGAGCCTGGGGGCCAAGCGGCCCGATCTGGCGGAAGCTTACGCCCTGATGACCCGACGCTTAGGAGTCTTGGTCATGGGCTTGCTGTCGGTGTGCTTCTTCTTCTTCGGGTCCTCGTTGATGCGCATTTACACCACAGACGCCGCCATTATCGCCATGGGCGCGCACATTCTCCGGTTGGCGGCCTTCGCCCAACCGCCGATGGGCTCGTACTCTATCCTTGCCGGCGCGTTACGCGGCGCCGGCGACACGAGATACCCGCTCTACATCACCTTCGTGGGGATGTGGACCTTGCGCGTGGGAGCCGCCTACCTGATGGTCCTTGCCTTCGGGCTGGGCCTCACGGGAGTATGGCTCGCCGTGAACCTGGACCAGTGGGTCCGGATGTTCCTGGTACTGCGGAGAATCGGCACGGGAAAGTGGAAAGAAATAAGGGTCTAACCTACCATCGCTCGCTTCCGCCTGGTCTTGCGTTGACCGGCTTCCGACCGGTCTTCGACGCCCGACTCGATGGCCCGAGCTACTCCTTGGATGTGGTGGACCATGGCGTTCCGGGCCCCCTCGGCGTCCCGGTTCTTCAAAGCCTGGACGATGGCCTGGTGGTCCTCGGCTGAGGCCTGCATGCGGTTGGGCATGGTCATGACGGCACGCCGGTCGGCATCGATGGCCCCCCCGATGTTGTTCGCCAACCGGAGCAGGAAGGGGTTCCCACTGGCGGTAGCAATGGTCTGGTGGAACCTCGTGTCTAAAGCGTAGGCCTCGTCGGGGGTCAGTTCGCCGCCGCCACTTTGGCGCAGGCCCGCCCAGAACCGGTTCACGATGTCCTGTAGCTGCGCGATATCCGCGTCAGAAGCCCGCGCCGCCGCCAGAGCGGCGGCCTTGGATTCCACCGCTTCGCGGACTTCCATCAGGGCCAGCACTTCGTGACGAAACACCGTTAGCCAGGAAAGCCAGATGGAGCCTCCGTCCAGCCCGTCCGGGCTGCGCAGGACGTAGCATCCTTTCCCGCGTCGCACCTCGACCACACCCACGGCCTCCAAGATGCGCAGGGCTTCCCGGACGCAGGGCCGGCTCACCTGAAAATCGGCCGCCAGGGAATTCTCCCCGGGCAGTTTATCACCGGGGTTGACGCGGCCTTCGCGGATGGACTTGACGATCTGCTCAACCACGCGTTGGGCGATCCTGGTCTGGCTAATGGGGTTGAACATTGGAAGCACTCCCTTGCCGGGCCGGACGCGGGGTCCGGTCGGCCAAATCCTTGATGACAGCCCGAGCATTCTGTACCAGAGCAGCCAGTTCCGCGCCGGTGGCGTCGTCGATGTGAATGCCGACAGTCAGCACCACCGTGCGCTGGGTGACCTTCGAGAGGACGGCCGCCCCCTCCAGTGCCAAGGTGTCCTCCTTATGGCCGGCCAGGGTGATCAGGGACGGCGTGAAAGAAAGTCGGCCGGCGTCGGCCAGACTGGGCCGCAGTGCCGCCACGGCCACAGCGCCCACATGGGCGCGGGTACCGCCGGCCACCCAGGCCACCAAGTCATCGCCCACCTCGACCGCTTCGCCCCAAACGCGGAGGCGGCCTTGACCGACCGAAGCGCGGATACCCTCGTCAGTGTTCATCCAGCCCCTCCCACCGGTAGGCCACCGAGTTCGGAAAGCCGAGGTGGTCCATAACCCGGCTGACGGTCTGCATGACAATGTCCCCTATGTTCTGGGGATGACCATAGAAGGCCGGGACCGGCGGGAGGACCATGGCACCCGCCTCGGTGGCCGTCAGCATGTTCCTGAGATGGATGGCCGAGAGCGGCGTCTCCCGCGTCACCAGGATCAAGGGACGGCGCTCTTTCAAGGCCACGTCGGCGGCGCGCGATATCAGATCGGCCGAGTAGCCGGCGGCCACGGCGGCCAGGGTCTTCATGCTGCACGGAATGATGGCCGTGGCCTGCACTCCGAAGGAACCGCTGGCGATGGCGGCCGATACGTCCTCGGGGGGGTGCATCCGGTGGCACAGCGGTTTCAGGTCGGCCACGGAAAGCCCCATTTCCAGAGCCAGGGTGCGCTCGGCCCACCGGCTGACTACCAGATGAACTTCGGCGTCATCCCGCTTGGCCAGAGTCTCCAGGAGCCGGACACCATAGATGGACCCGGTGGCGCCGGTGATCCCGACCACGACTTTCCTTCTGTCTGCCTTCAACAGTTCTCTTTCTCCTTAAGGCCCCCGCAACATTCAGTTCTGAGGCCGGAGTTCTTCCACAAGGATCTTCCTTACACCTTTCCATTGACTGCCACCGACCGTCACCGGCGCCCGCGACCCAAGGCCCCGCGCCCAGACGCCTTTGCGCCCGAGAGCTTTGGCGGCGTCAAAGTCGATGCCGCCGGGAGGGGCGGACATGTCGATGAGCAGGACGTCAGGCGCCGTTAGCTTGATCATCCCCGCATCCAGGAGTCTGACCGGAACAGTGTTTATGACGATCCGGGCTTGTCCGATGCTGCCGGCCAACTGCGTCAACTCCAGAGGCTCGGCCCCCATTTCCCACCCGCGGGCCAGTTGCGCCGGGTTACGGGCCACCAGGGTCACCCGCGCGCCCAGCGCGTTCAGCACCTCCAGCATGGTCATGGCCACGCGACCGAACCCAAGGAGAAACACCTTGGCCTTATGAATGGTGACGTCGGTATTCTCAATGATGATTTTGATGGCTCCCTCGGCGATGGCGCGCGACCGGAGGATCATCAGTTCGTCGTCCTTTTCGTATTCGCGGAGCCTGATACCGGCGTGCTCCAGGTCTCCCTTCAACGTCGGGGAAGCCCACCCCATGACCATACACGCCGGTTTGACCGCACGGGCCAAATCCGCGGGACGCACATAGATGCGCTCCGGCCAAGCCGGAGCGAAGATGGCCTCGTCCAACGCCTGACCGGGAATGGGCAGGACCAGCGCCTGGCAACCGTCGATGGCGTCGCCGACTGTCTTTTCCTGCGGGCGGCCCAGGACCGCCTCGACGGCGGGAGGCAAACCGATGACCTTTACGTCCATCCCCTCAAGCTTCATGAGCCGGACGATTTCAAGTTCACGGGCGTCCCCGCCGATGACGGCGGTCTTAAGCCCGGCTAGGGACATGGGGCGTCCTCCTTCCGAAATCCGGCGCACCGGACGGGCGCCGTGCTAGGCACGTTCGCCATCGTGGCACTCGACCTTGTTACCATCAGGATCAAGGAAGTAGACCGAGTTACCATAGGGCGAGGGGCGCGGGCCATCCACGATCATGGCTCCGACCGCCTTCAAGCGTTCGACCACCGGTCCGAGGTCAGGGACTTTGAAGGCAAAGTGATCCACTACGGTGGCGTGGCCGGCGCCCGGCCCGCCGGTGGTTAGGCCAATGCCTTCCACCAGCACTACCAAGGGAGCGTCGCCCACCTTCCCCCGAGAATGCAGGGTGAGGCCGATGACCTTAGTGTAGAACTCGACCGACTTCTCCAGGTCGACGGTCTTCAGGGCCATGTGGGACAGGCGTTCGATGTAGGCCATCACTTCTTCCCGCCTTCGCCGGGGGCGCCGGCCGGTTCCAGGTCCGAACCGAGCTTGCCTTCACGTCCCCAGCTATCCTTCGGGACGTCGTGAATGATGACGTGCAGATGGTCGGGTTTGACTTTCGCCTCTTCCACCATGGCGTCGGTGATGCGCTTAACCAGACGGCGCTTCTGTTCCACGGTCCGGCCTTCCCACATTTCGACAATGACTACCGGCATCTGTATCCACCAGGCCTTTCTATATGGTCACGCCTATCCGATGAAGTCCTTCAGCAGGTATTCGTAGAGTCCGTTGGGCATGGCGCGCTCGAAGTGGGCGCGTGCCTCGGCCAGGCGTGTGGGCGGTTTGGTCGCGTCGATCCCCATTTTTGAACCGACACGTACACCCGGAGCGTGCCCCGGAGGGGTAACCAGTTCCAACGAAGCATCCAAAGGATGCCCCAGCGTATCTGGAACGATGAAGATGTCCTTGGCCGGATTGACACGGGTCGAGATGGACCACCACAGTTCCTTCTCGTTGTGTGGATCCACGTCATCATCTACGGCTATAGCTACTTTGGTATGTATATATTGGTGTGCTAAGGCGGCCATCAGCACCAGCCGGGCCTGGCCGTCCAGGTGCGGAGTCATCTTGATGACTAAGATGTGGGATCCGCCGGCCGAGGGCAGCGCCACGACGTCCTTTAGATCGACCCAAGAACCGACGTCTTTCAGACGGTCGAACAACACGACTTCCATGGGCATGCCGTCCAGGATCTGCGATTCGGAGATCGGCCGTCCACCTTGGAGGTCATAGAACAGCGCGTCCTTCCGCATGGTGATGGCGGTGACCTTTAGCCAGGGATTCTGACCTGAACCAGCCCGTGCGTACCCGGTGTGCTCGGCGAAGGGACCTTCCAACTCGCGCTGGTTGGGTTGTATCAGTCCCTCGATAACGACTTCCGCGTCGGCCGGAACTTCCATGTCGATGGTCTTACACTTGACCATTTCCACCGGTTCGCCCAAGAGGGTGCCGGCCAACTCCATCTCGTCCACGCCATAGCTCATGGTCCAGTTGGCAGCAAGGTAGAGAGCACCGTGATGGCCGATGGCGATGGCGATGGGGCATGGTTTGTTCAACGCATCCCACTTACGCCGTATGAGGTCCATGTGTCGGCCCTCTACCATCATGACACCCATCTTGTCCTTGCCCTTGATCTGATGCCGGTGGAGGGATACATTACGGATCCCTGTATCAGGGTCCTTGACGATGCCCAGACCGCCACCTATGTATGGGCCCGCACAGAGATAGGAGTGCTTGTGGATGGGCAGCTTGGAGAGGTCGACTTGGTCGCCTGTCCAGACGACTTCCTGGCAAGGGGCGTTGCCCACCATCTTCGTGGGGGTCAGGCCCTTCTGGAGCAGCTCCCGCCAGGTGGGAATGAACTTTTCGGGCGTGGTTCCAATGCCGAAGGCCAGCCGGCGCCGGCTCCCATTCAGGTAGCTCAGCACTTTCCAGCCAGGATAGCCCTTCACATTCTCGAACATGGGAGCCTTGCCCATGTAGTTCTCGGCCTGCCAGGCCAGTCCGCCCACGTTCTTCAGAACATCGACTTCCTTCTTGATGTGCAGGATTTCGCCCGCTGCTTCCAGGTCGGCCAGGTAGCTACGAAGATCGTGTTTCACATCGGTCCTCCTTACTAGGGTGCGTGCGAATGGGTCGTTCCTTTGTGCTAGCCGCCAGTCACTTCGATAGGAATTCGTTTGCCCTTCTTTCGTTCCTTGTAGCTAACGAAATAGGGATATACCAGGGCGAAAGCAGTGAGGGCCCACAGAACCCAGACGATAGAACCTTGGAAGAAGATGGCATGCGTGCCGCCGGAAATGAGGAGCGAACGGAAGTAGTTGCGCTCGAGCATGGGCCCGAGCACTACGCCCAAGACGGCCGGCGCCACCGGGTACTTGAGGACAAGCATCAGATACCCGACCACACCCATGGCCACCGCCAGGACCATGTCCGGGAATTTGCCATTTAGGGTGAAGGCTCCCACAAAGCAGGTCACTAGGGTAACCGGGATGAGGTATTCGACCGGGATCAGGGTCACTTTAGCAAAGAAGCCCGCAAAGAGCATCCCCACAGCCACGTAGGCGATGCTGGCGATGATAATGCCCCAGAACATTCCCCAAACCACGTTTCCCTGGTTGCGGAAGAGGTCCAGGCCGGGGGTGAGGCCATACATGATCAGGGCTCCCAGGAATACGGCCGATGTCGCGCCGCCCGGAATGCCCAGGGTGAGCACGGGAATGAGGTTGGCCGGCTGTACCGAGTTGTTGGCGGCTTCCGGACCGATCACACCCTCGGGGGCGCCCTTGCCGAACGTCTCGGGGTGCTTTGAGACACGTTTTTCGACATCGTAGGCTACGAGGCTCGAAATGGAGATGCCGATACCCGGCAGGATACCGAGGACCGCACCCACCAGGGAGCCTCGGATCATGGCCATAGGGTATTTCTTAAAGGCCAGTTTGAATCCTTCCCAGGTGCTTCCATCGACTTTGCTCATGGCGGAAATGGTGCCGCCTTCCTGCGCGGCGTCCACCAGACTGCCGATGGCGAAGATTCCGATGACGGCAAGGCCGAAGTCGATGCCGTCATACAGGTGCTGCCATCCGAAGCTGTACCGGACGAAGCCGGTGAGGAGGTCATAGCCCATGAAACTGATCAGGAGCCCGAAGCCCGCCGCGATCAACCCTTTCAAAGGGTCTTTCGACGTCAGCCCTCCGATGATGGTCAGGCCGAAGACGGCTAACACCGTATACTCCGGCGGACCCATTTTCACAGCCAACTCGGCCAAAGGAGGGGAGGCAACCATGAGCACGACCGTTCCGATGATCCCGGCGACCATGGACGAGGCCATGGACAGGCCGATGGCGACGGCGGCTTTACCCTGCTGGGCCATGGGATAGCCATCGAAGCTCGTGGCAACAGCCCCTGGGCCGCCGGGAACGTTGATGAGAATCGAAGTGATCGACGCTCCGTATCCGTCGGCCGCCCAAAGCGCCAGCAGAAGCATGAGCCCTATGAGGGGCGGGGCCGAGAAGATAAGGGGTAGCAGTAGCGCCAAGCCCACGCCGGCCCCGACTCCGGGAACGATGCCGACGATGATACCGAGGAACACTCCCACCAAAATGGTGATGATAGTGGCCGGTGAGAGAGCCAGGAGCAGACCTTGTAGGACCATGTCTGGTTCACCTCCCTCCTTAGAAACCCGTAATGATACCGATGGGCATAGTCAGTTTCAACAATACGTTGAAAACAACATATACAAACAGACCGGTTGACCCCGCCACAAAGGCCAAAGTCAGCTTCTTCTTGGAGCCGAGAAGCCAGCCCAGAACGAACACGAACAGCGCCGCCCCCAGCGACATCCCTAGGAGTTCAATGGCCAGCAGGGCAAAGACCAAAGAAGCAAAGCTGTAACCCACCTTGACCCAGTTGACGGTGAGCTCCTTGAAGTTCTTTCGGAAAGTCAAGACGATCTCCACCAGAACCAGCACAATACTCACTGCTGAAACGAGTACGGGAAGTTCACGGGGCCGCGGCGGGTAGCTGAGACCCACGACCAGGTATACGCCGAAAAACAAGAGCATACCGAGGAGGAAAACTAACTCCAGGGTCTTGCGTTTCATCCCCCAACCTCCTCTCTCCAGCGGATTTGATCCACCTCTGCCGGGTCTGGGCCGTGAAGTGCCCAGACCCGACGGAGATGGCCAGTCGTTCTCCTGGCTACTTGCCCTGAGCCTTGGCCATGTCGGCCTTGATGTCGGGCAGAACCTTCTGAACGACGCCGTCAAAGAACTTCAGGTATTCCGTCCACTTGGCCGAACCCCAACCTTCGCCAATTGGCTTCTTGGAGTTCTTAGCCCAATCCTGGTAGCCGGGGTCTTTGAAGGCTTTCTCAAAGGCAGCTTCCAGGGCTTTCTTCACTTCGGGAGGTGTATCGGCCTTCACGTAGGCGCCAACGGTGAAGGTGAGCGTCAATTCCTTGTGGCCCAGTTCAGCGAAGGTCTTGACATCGGGCGCCGCGTCCATGCGCTTCTCTGTGGTCACAGCCAGTGCGGTGACACGGGAAAGGTCGACCGAGCCACCCGCCAGACCGGCGAGACCGAAGTCCGTGTGTCCGCCGAGAACGGCCGCTACGGCTTCACCAGCGCTGTCGAACGGGACGAACTGGTATTTCCCAGGATAGGCTTTGGTGAACTGCAAGTAAGTAAGGTGGTCAGTGGAACCGGCACCGCCGGCCAGGGCGACCGTAAGGGTCTTGGTCTGAGCGGCCTTGGCGATGTCGTCGACTGACTTAAATGGTGAGTCTTTCTTCACGATAATAGCGTTGCCGTCGGCCGACAACCACGAATACATCGGCGTCAGTACGTCAAGCAGGGGCTTCTTGGGCTTAAAGGCGTCCGGGGTCAACTGGGTTGAGAGGAGCAGCCCGTTGTGGCTGGCCAGGATGGTGTAACCATCAGACGGCTGATCATACACGTAATTGGCCGCGGTGAGTCCGGCGCTGCCAGGCTTGTTCTCAACCATGACCGCCACGCCCAGCGCCTTCTGAAGGTAGGGCTGGAGGGCGCGGACCGTGGTGTCGGTACCGCCACCGGTGCCTTGGCTGACGATAAGGGTCACGGGCTTGGCGGGCCATTTCTTGTTACTGCCGCCCGCCTTGCAGCCGCCGGCCAGAAGGCCGACCGTCAGAAGAGCGGTCGCGGCCAGCAAGAGCATCTTGGACATTGCGTTGCGTCGCATTCTTTCTGTACACCTCCCAAGGTTGTCAATCGGGGCCAGAATGTCTTCCCTCACTCCCGTGGCAAGGCCGGAAACGTCCAGCTTGCCAAGGGTTGGCGTTTCGCCTCCTTCAGATTAATCCGCTGCGCCGAGCCGCACGTGCGGCCAAGCGCATCCCGTTCTCGATGATCTCGCCCTCCTTCAGCGTTGTGAGAACGTGGTTCTCCAGGACCACGCGACCGTCGATAATCACTGTGTGCACGGAGTCTCCGGTGGCACAGTACACCAGAGTCTGGACCACATTGTGGCGGGGCACCCAATCGAGGCGGTTGAGATCCATGAGCACGATGTCGGCCTTCTTGCCGGGCTCCAGCGACCCGATCTGGTCATCAAGCAGGAGGCAGCGGGCACCGTCGATGGTAGCCATGGCCAGGGCCCGCTCGGCCGGAACGGCCGCCGGATCCATGCGCGCATCTTTGAAAAGGCCGGCCACGAGGTGGACTTGGCGCAAGAGGTCAAGGGAACCGGCAGCCGATACGCCATCGCACCCCAGACCCATAGTGATTCCAGCCTCCAGCATCTCGGGATAGCGGCCGATCTTGGTTGCGCCCTTGGCCAGCTTGAGAGAGGTCCCGGGGCAAAAAGCCACCTTCACGCCATGCTGGGCCAGGAGGGCAACCTCCTCATCCTTGATGGCCACCACGTGGGCTAAGAGCAAGTTGGGCCCGAGGGCGCCGTATTTGTCCAGCAAGGTTACGGGCCAGACTCCGTGCTCCTGTTCTGTGGTCCGGGCCTCCTCGATGGACGACGAAATGTGGTAGGACGCCCCCACACCCAGCTTGGCCGCCAGCTTCGTGGCGCCGGCGTGCAGCTCGGGCGAACAGGGTGTCTTGCCTTCGATGTTCACCCAAACGTTGATCCTCCCATCGGCTTTCCCGTGCCACCGGTGATGAGCTTCCTCCAGCGCGGCCAGAGCGTCATCGGCTGAGCTGAAGTAATGCTTGGCCACGATTTCCGGTGTCCAGTTGGGTGGGAGCCTTTTGGGGACGCGGTCGGCGGCGTGACGGCCGAGAACCGCTCGAATGCCCGACTCCTTGACAGCCTGAGCTGAACCGGCAATGTCGTTGTACACACCGACATCAAGGAACGTGGTTGTGCCGCTCTTGATCATCTCAGCGCAGGCCAGGAGAGCGCCCACGTACTCCTCTTCGGCGTCGACGGTACCGTAGAAGGGCTTGGCCCAGTTGAACACCCACTGATTGGTGTTCAAATCATCGGGGAAGAGGCCCCGACTGAGTTGCTCGGAGACGTGCAAGTGCGCATCGATCAACCCCGGCATGACTAGTTTGGAGCGGGCATCAATGGCGCGGTCGAACTCCCATGGGCACGCCCGGCGGACCTCCGCCGTGGGGCCGACGGCAACGATGCGGTCATTGTCGATGGCGACGGCGCCATCGGCGATCACCTGGCGGCCCGCATCCATGGCTATCAGGGCTTCGGCGTGCTCCACGATAATCTTCACTAGTTCACCTTCACTTCAGAAGAACCATAGCAGACTGCTGTTGAACATCTATCTTGTCTTACAGGTAACTTGATGCGAAGAGTGACCTGAACCGGCTATACCCGTCCTAGTGAGCGTTACAGAAGTCAATCATGAGTTGATGGACCAACTCCGGTTCCTGCTGGAAAACGGCGTGCGCGCAACCGGGGATGAGCTCAAACCTAGCGCCGGGGATCTTCTCCGCCAGCACCTGCGAAGACCGCACATGGTTTCCCGTTCCGCGGACCACATCGTCCTTGGCGCCCTCGAGGACCAGGGTGGGAGCGCTAATGCGCGGTAGCAGGTCCAGAGTGTCATGGGCCTGGCGGGCGATAATGTGCCGCAGGTACATCTTGGCTGGAGTGTTTTCCTGAATGGCCTTCTCTTCCATTTTCCGCATCAGTTCCGGGTGGGTGGACGAGAATTCCTTGGGGAACATGAATTCGCAGGTGGCATAATAGCGGCGATAGCCCTCGTAGCCCTTTTCGATCATCTCCAGGGCGTGCTTCAAGGGAATACCCGGCTCAGGCCGGAAATCGTCATAGCGTCCCGGTCCGCTGCACGCCAGCACCAGGCTGCGTACCTTCTCAGGGTAATCCAGAGCCAGCCACTGGGCGATCCGACCGCCCATGGAATGCCCCGCCACATGCGCCGGTTCCGTAATTCCGAGACCGTCCAGCAAGTCGGCCGCATCCTTGGCGAACATCCGCATGCTGTAGGGGATGTCCGGCTTGTCGGTCTCCCCCGTCCCGCGCAGGTCATAGACGATGACTTGGAAGTGTGGGGAGAGCCGCGGCACGGTCTCCATCATCCAGCCGTGGTGAGAACTGCCCGTACCCGCGATGAGCAGGACCGGCGCGCCCTGGCCGTGCACTTCGTAGTAGGTGTTGATGTCGCCCGTCTTGATAGTGGGCAAGATCGTTTCCTCCAGTGTCTACGTGTCCTGGCAACCCAGGCTGCCCCGGCTGCCTAGCCGGTGATGAGGTCGATGAGTATCCCGTGGGGGAGGTTCACTCCCGCGCCGACGGTGAAGACCAACCAGTAGATGACCACCAGGCCAATGCTGACCAGGGCCAGCCTCAGACGGCTCTTAGCCCTCAGAACGATTCCCAGGGTGTAGAGCATCAGGGCCGCCGCCGGGAATGTCCCGATAAGATTGGTCAACAAGTAGAAACCGATCAAGACGCCAAACACCCGCATTGACGTGCGCCAGTCGGTCTTCTTGACCGCGGCGACGGAGGGGTTGACCACGAGGCGGTATATCCTGATCCCCAGGAGCAGAATGGCCACGCCCGACACCAATTGGGGGAGTTCCCTCGGCTGTTTCGGATAGGTGCTGGCGATGCCGAAGAGAACGCCGAAGAAGGCCATCAGCGCCACGGTGAAGAGCAGTTCCTGTTTCCGCTTATCCATACGCACTACCCCCTCACTGGGTATACCAGGGGTTACTTGAGGAAATCGTCGATGTTGAACTCCATGCCCTTGCCAAAAGAACGTTCGAAATAGGCCCGGCGCTCCGGCTCAGTGATGGCCGGTTTGGTGGCGTCGATACCCATTTTCGAGCCTACCCGGATGTCCGGGAAGGTCCCGGGAGGTGTCACCAGCGGCAGGGAAGCGTCAAGGTGCTGCCCACGGGTGTGGGGCACGATGAAGATGTCCTCAGCGGGGTTGACGCGGGTCGAGAGAGACCACATGATCTCCTTGACATCGTGGGGGTCGATGTCGTCGTCCACGGCGATGGCGATCTTGGGATGGATGTACGGGCTGGAAAGGGTGGCCATCAGCACGTCGGTGACTTGACCCTGGATCTGCGGGGTTAGCTGAACCACGACGATGTGGGCGCCGCCGGCGCAGGGAACGACGACGATGTCCTTGAGGTCGACGAATCCCCCCACGTCCTTGATACGGTTCCAGAGCACGACCTCCATAGGCAGAGCGTCCAGAATCTGCGAGGAGGCGATGGGCCTCCCGCCCTGCAGCGCATAGTAAATGGCGTCGCGCCGGCGGGTGATGGCCGTCACCCACATAAAGGGGTTGTGGCCCGCGCCGGCCCTTGCATAGCCGGTGTGTTCGGTGAAGGGCCCTTCCATCTCGCGCTCACCGGGAGGCATGAAGCCCTCGATGACGGTCTCGGCGTCGGCCGGGATGTCCAGGTCCACCGTTTCCCCTTTTACGGTGCGAACCGGCTCGCCCAGGAAGGTCCCGGCATATTCAAATTCATCCACGCCGAAGGGAAAGGTCCAGGTGGACGCCAGATAGTAGGCGGCGTGGTGTCCGCCGACCAGGGCTATGGGCATGGGCTTGCCCATCTTCTCGTACTTCTGGTAGATCATGTGCATGTGCCGGCCCGGATGCATCATCACGCCCAGCTTGTTCTTGCCCTTCAGCTGGTGGCGATGGAGAGACACGTTTTGAATGCCCGTCTCCGGGTCCTTGATGATGGCCATATGTCCACCCATGTATGGCCCCGCGTCCAGGACGGCCATGGTATGAATGGGGAGCTTATATAGGTCTACCTCGTCCCCGACCTGCACGACTTCCTTGACCGGACCGGTGGGGATGGCGACTTTCGGGGTCGGCCCCTTTTCCAGCAGGCCGCGGAGCTTGGGGATGAACTCGCGCGGTGTGCAGCCTAGGCCCAGGGCCATACGCCGGCGGCTGGCCTCAGCGTAACTTACGGCCCGCCAGCCGGGGTAACCTTTCAGGTTCTCAAAGAAGGTCGCTTTGCCCAGCTTGTTCTCGCCCTGCCAGGCCAGCCCACCCAGGTTGCCTTGAGGATCGACCTCTCTATGGATGCGGACGAGTTCTCCGTTGTTTTCGATAAGTTTCAGAAAGGACCTGAGGTCTTGCGGCACTGAACCAATACCTCCCAAGTATCGTGGATGATCCGGCGGCCCCGTCTTCTAGGCGGCCGGCTTAGCGCCGACTTTCCCGCCGCCCAAAAACAGCTTCTTCACGGTCGACCACGCCAGGGGTCCGAAAATGGACAGGACCAGGATGATCCACAGGACCCAGTTGATGGCGCCGCTGAAGAAGATCTTGTAGGAATGGTCAGAAATGAGGAGGGCCCGGTTGAAGTTCCTCTCGATGAGGTCGCCCAACACCATCCCTAGAACGGCGGGACCCATGGGGTATTTATGGGCGCGCATCATGAAACCGATGAACCCAAGGACAATCACCACCAGCCAGGCTGTGGATTGACCGTCCATGGCGAAGGCGCCCACGAAAGACACCAGGATCGTCGCCGGGATGAGGTACTCGATGGGCACCCCCGTGATGCTGGCAAAGAAGTTGCCGAAAGCGAGGCCGACAATAACATACATGAAGCTGGCGACGACGATGGACCAGAAGAGGGCCCAGACCAGTGCACTTGAGGTCTTGAAGAGGTCCATCCCTGGTTTCAACCCGTACATCATCAGGGCCCCCATGAAGATGGCGGCGGTGGAACTCCCTGGAATGCCGAGAGCCAACGCTGGGATGAGTGCGGCGGGCTGGACGGCGTTGTTGGCGGCCTCCGGTCCGATGACGCCCTCCGGCGCCCCGTTGCCGAAAGTCTCCGGATGCTTGGAGACCTTCTGCTCGATGGAGTAAGACATCATGCTGCTGACGCCGATGCCGATACCGGGGAAGGCTCCCAGGACCGTGCCGACCAGTGACCCGCGGAGAACGGCGCCCGGGTACTTAACGGTGGCGAGAAGCCCCTTGATGGTGCTGTCCTTAACCCGGACCCGGTAGCCAGCGTCCTCTTCCTCTTCCTGGGTGGACTCGACCAGGCTGCTGATGGCGAAAAGGCCGATCATGGCCAGGCCGAACTCGATGCCGCCGTAGAGGTACTTCTGACCGAAGGAGTAGCGGATGAAACCGGTGGTCAGATCGTAGCCGACGAAGCTCAGCATCAGTCCGACCGCGGCGGAAACCACGCCTTTGATGGGATCATCACCAGACAGACCGCCGACCATGGTCAGTCCGGTCAACCCGAGTAAGGTGTACTCCGCCGGACCGATCTTGATGGCGAACTCGGCCATGGGTGGGGCCAAGAACATCAGGACCGCGGTTCCGAACAACCCACCGATGAGGGATGCGCCCATGGACAGGCCGATGGCCTGACCGGCCTTACCCTGCCGGGCCATGGGGTATCCGTCGAAACAGGTGGCCACAGCGCCTGAGCCGCCCGGGACGTTGATCAGGATCGAGGAGATCGACGCGCCGTAGCCGTCGGCCGCCCAAAGGCCCAGGAGCAGGGCCAGTCCGATCAGGGCCGGCTGGTTCATCAGAAACGGCAAGAGAAGCGTCAGCCCGACGCCGGCTCCGATGCCCGGTATCACGCCGATAATGATGCCGACGAAGACGCCAAGGAAGACGGCGAAAATCGATACCGGACTGATGGCCATGAACAGGCCTTGTACCCAGTTCACCAGTCCAAGCCTCCTAACGTCAGTCGATGGTCTCCCGCCACGGGAAGGCCGCGCGGAGCATCACGCGGGCCTTCCCGTAGACGGGGAAACACTTCAGGTATGCGCGAAGACGGCGCGCCCGCCGGCTATTTGCCGGACTGGGCTTTCTGCATTTCCGCCTGCATCTTCGGCAGGATCTTCAGAGCGGAAGCTTCGTAGCCTTTCAGGAAGTCCCCCCACTGCTTGGCGTTCCAACCGGTGCCGATGGGCTTCTTGGCCTGCTTGGCCCACTTCTGGAAGTCCGGGTCGTGGAAGGCCTTGTCGAAAGCGGTCTCCAGGGTCTTCACCACATCGTCGGGAACGTCCGGCGGCGCGTAGGCGCCGACGGCCCAGTTCAGGGTCAGCTCGGGATGTCCCAGTTCCTTGAAGGTCGGGATGTTCGGGTAGCCTTCAAACCGGTCGGCGATGCTGACGCCCAGGATGTCCACGCGGCTGAGGTCCACCGCGTCGCCGGAGAGGCTGATCATCAAGGCATCGATCTTGCCGCCCAGGAGCGAGGCCATGGCCTCGCCGCCACCACCATGCGGGATGTAGTCGTAGCTACCGCCGTAAGCGTCGGCGAACTGCAGGAGCGTGGCGTGGTCACTGGAACCGAAACCGGTGGCGCCGCCGACCTTGAGGGTCCGCTTCTTCGCTTCAGCCACTAGGGCGTTGATATCCTTGAAAGTGCCTTTGCGGACCGCCAGGCCGTTGCCGTCACCGGTGAGGAAGGCGAAAATCGGTTTCCACGACTCCATGAACGGCTTAGCCAGCGCCATCTGCTTCTCATAGAGGTGGATGCTGATCATAATGGGTGTGGTCACGGCCATAATCGTATAGCCGTCTTTCGGGGCCTTCATGACCTGGGCGATAGCGTTCACCGAGCCGGGGCCCGGAACGTTCTCGACGACCAGGGGCTGACCGAGGTACTTCTGGACGTAGCTCGCGATGCCACGAGACATGGTGTCCACACCGCCACCGGGGCTCATCGGAACGATGAAAGTCACGGCCTTGCTTGGAAACTTCTCCTTTTTCTTGGCGCAGCCGGCGGAGAAGCCGACCAGCGACAGGATGGCGATAATTGTCACTGCCAAGACAATCCGCCTGGACCGGAGACGACCCATTCCGAACAGACTGATCACGATAGCACCTCCACGATTCACTCGGGATTTCGACCCTTTTCCATCGTCCAGTTGCCTACATCCGACGTGCAAAACTCCCGGTAAAAGAGGTCGGGCCGGCCGCGGCGCTCCCCCGGTCCTTAGGCCCCTGCTCTCACCGGCGTAGAGCCCGATAGACCTTCTCCATGGTGATGGGCAATTCGAAAAAGCGTCCGCCCGTGGCGCGGTGGATAGCGTTGGCGATGGCCGGCGCCGTGGGGATGGAGGCCGGTTCGCCGATGCCCTTGGCCCCGAAAGGCCCGGCACCGTCGTGGCTCTCCACCGTTTCAGCCAGCACCGGCGCGGTCGAATCAAGTGCTGTGGGAAGTAAGTAGGTATGGAAGTTCGGGTTGGCCACACGGCCTTCGGTCAAGCGAATACCCTCAAACAAGGCGTATCCGACGCCTCCGGTTACGCCGCCCTCGACCTGTCCCTGGAAAAGCAGGGGGTTCACGATCGGACCCACGTCATACGCGGCCAACACCTTCCTTACCGCGACCTTGCCTGTCCTCGGGTCCACTCCGACTTTCACCGCCTGCACTCCATAGGTGTATGTGCCATAGGGAGAGCCTTGACCGTTCTTGTCCAAGCTGGTGCTATCAGTCCTGTATTCCGCCGCCATTTCGGGGAGAGGGTCACCCGGTCGCCAATCGGCACCACCTCCGGAATCAAGGAACTCGCGCATCCGGCGCGCCGCCTCCTGGACCGCCCTCCCAACCACCACCGTTACTCGTGAGGCGCTGGAGGGGCCCGTTTCAAGGGTATGGGCCGTGTCGGCCGAGATGACCTTTACCGCCGGCCACGGCACGCGCAATTCCTCACAAGCCACCTGAGCCAGAATGGTGTCGGAACCCTGGCCCACGTCGGGCACGCCGACGAAAAGAGTGAAGCTGCCGTCGGCCTCTCGCCGGATGCGGGCCCGGCCGACGTCTTCCACGGCCGTGCGGCCATTGCCATAGTAGAACGTGGCCACCCCCCAGCCCAGAAGCTCACCGTTCCGGTCCGGAACGCCTTGGGGCGGGCAGGGATCAGTGGCGTCCTCGGCCGCCAAGAGTTCTCTGATGCGCAGGAGGCACGCTTCCGCCCCGACACCCTCCAGCACCGGCTGGCCGGTGATGGTGGGAAGGCCGGGCTTCAAGACGTTGCGCAGCCGGACCTCGACCGGGTCCAGGCCCAGCCTGGCGGCGATGATGTCCATCTGAATCTCGTGGGCGAAAGCCACCTGGGGGACGCCATAGCCCCGCATAGCCCCTGGAGCGGGGTTATTCGTGAAGACGGCTCTCCCTTCCACGTCCACGTTCGGGATGTAGTAAGGCCCGGCGCAATGGCCAACGGCACGCCCGACCACGGCCCGGCTCTCCGTCGTGTAGGCGCCGGCATCGGCGGTGATGTCGGCGTGGAGGCCCAAGATGTGTCCGTCGGCGGCCATTGCATGGGTCAAACGCACGACATAGGGATGGCGCTTGGCCGAGGTTTGGAAAGTCTCTTCCCTGGTATAGACCATTTTTACCGGGCGGCCGGTTCTTACGGCGGCCAAAGCTACCAGGCAACCAAGGGGGATCTCCGGTTTGCCGCCAAAGCTTCCGCCAACGGTGGCGGCGATCACGCGCACCTTCTCCTTCGGCCAGCCCAGGATGCGCGAGATTTCATCCATCATCGGGTGGACCGTTTTGGCCGTGACCCAGACCGTCACGGCGTCGCCGCCGTCCGGACGGGCCACGGCGGCGTGCGGTTCAAGGAAGGCGTGGTCCACCATGGGTGTCCGATAGACATTCGTGACGACCAGAGCGGCCTGGCGGCGGGCGGCGTCGAAATCCCCGCGGCGCGTGCGGGCCTGGTGACAGAGGTTACCCCGCTCGAAGAGGGCCGGCGCGTCTGGGGCCAGCGCCTCCTCAGGCGTGAACACCCCGCGGAGCGGCTCGTAGTCGACCTTCACTTTGGCGGTACCCTGGGTGGCGGCCGCCACGCTCTCCGCAACCACCATGGCCACTGGCTCACCCAGGAAACGGACGTGGTCCGTGACCAGAATCGGCTGATCCTGCACACCACGAGACCCTACGGCGTTCCGGCCCGGCACATCCTTGGCCGTAAGTACGGCAACCACTCCGGGCACAGCCAGAGCCGCTGAAGGATCGACCCCAAGGAGGCGCGCGTGGGCGTGAGGACTCCTCACCAGTCGCCCGTGGAGCATGGACGGAAGCTCAATGTCGGCGGCGTAGAGGGCCTGCCCGCGGGCCTTGCGCTCGCCGTCCAGACGTTCAAAAGGCCGGCCGACGGCAGTGAGGGTGCTAGTGGTTGCCACGACCGCGGCCCCCTTCCCCTCCCGGCAAACTCATCATCCGGCCGGCCTCCATCACCGCCTGGACGATTTTGGCATAGCCGGTGCACCGGCATAGGTTCCCGGAAATGGCCGTCCGGACTTCCGTTTCGGTGGGATGTGGATTGGCCCGTAGCAGACCGACAGCGGTCATGATCATACCGGGCGAGCAGAAGCCGCACTGGATGGCGCCGTGACGAAGAAAAGCCCGCTGGACCGGATGCAGGTCGTTCCCGGTGTCATCCCCGCCACCGGCGCCCACGAGGCCTTCGATGGTCGTGACGTCGTGGCCGTCGGCCTCCACGGCCAGGACCAAACAGGAGTTCACGGGGCGGCCGTTCAGGAGGACCGTGCAGGCGCCGCAGTCTCCCGCGGAGCAGCCTTCCTTGGTCCCTTTCAGCCCCAGACTATCCCGAACCATTTCCAGGAGCGTCAAACCGACCGGGACCTGAAGCGACTCCGGCCTGCCGTTAACGGTGACTCGAATGGTCGCCGTGCCTGCACCCACTGAATTCGTGCCGTCAGAGCCCAGCCGGAGTCACCCTCTCCAAAGCGGTTATGATGGCTGTTTCCACAAGATTACGGACCATGTCCAGGCGATACCCGGCGGTGGCGCGGATGTCGGTGATGGGACGGGCCGCCGCGCGCGCCGCGTCCGCCGCGGCCGCCACGGCGTTAGAGCCTAACGCCTGGCCGATAAGCAGGTCTTCGGCCTGGGGCACCCGGAAGGCGGTGGGGCCCACAGAGCCCAGAGCGATGCGGGCATCCCGGCAAACACTGTCGGTGTCCAAGCCCACCAGGACGGCCACGTTGACGATGGCGATATCCATGGCCCGGCGAGGGCCCAGCTTGATGTAGGCGCCGCCATACCGAAGGTCCGGGTGCGCTCGCTCCGGGACTGCGCATTCCACCGAGACCAAGATCTCCCCGCTTTCCAAGGCCGTCTTTCCAGGGGCCAGGAGAAGCTCGCAGAGTGGAACCGTCCTAGTCCCGGTTGGTCCGGCCAGTTGGACGCGGGCGTTACCCACCAGCAACGGGCATGCCGTCTCGGTGGCGGGCGAGGCATTGCAGATGTTCCCGCCGAGGGTCGCCCGCTGCCTCAACTGATACGACCCGAGCATCCCGGCCGCCTCGGCCAGCGGCGGGAGAGTTGCGGCTACCAACGGTGACGCGGCCAGTTCATGGATGGTCGTGGTGGACCCAACGCGCAGAGTCCCGCCGGAAAGATGAATCCCGTGCAGCTCCGGAATGTTTTTCAGGTCAATCAGCGTCTCCCAGCGCAGGTTCCGGTCGCGAGAGGCCACCAGGAGGTCGGTGCCTCCGGCCAGGAGCCTGACGCCCGGTTGCGCTGCTCCCGTTTTCGCCATAGTGGCCCCACCCCTGGTTAGGTAAGTCAGGGCTTCGTCTACCGTCGCGGGTTTGGCCACACTCGTAATCTCAAACATTGCAGGCTCCTCGGACACGGCCGGTGCCGCCCACCACCCCAGCGGTGTCTGGCGGTCATACATAAGAGACTGTCAACCTGTTTGACATCTTCCTAGCTGTTTCGACGTTTCGCCCACCGCGGCGTAATCCCTGCCGGGTTTCGGTGCTAGTTGAGGATTCCCGCGACTCCGAGCTTCTTCATCTTCCCGTGGATGGCCTCGACGTCGGTGGAGTAAGTCCCCCGCTCCTTCATCCGCTGGAAGTATGCGGCTCCGGAGAAGGTGAACCGCTGGGCCGTGCCACCCGGGGTGCGGATGACCTCACCGCCGTAATGGATGAAGTCGCCGATGGCGCTTTCCACTGGAAGGGTGATGGAATCCTTGCCCTGAGCCTTTAGGGCGGCGTTGTGGCCGGCCAGAGCGCCCGTGGCGATAGCTTCCGTATGGCCGATGTAGAGGCCGCACTTTTCGCCGCCGACGAAAAGATTGGCTACCCCGTCCACCTTCAAGGTGTCGTCGCGGGGAGCCACGGCGAAGAAGCGCATGGAGTTCGCCTTTCCGCCGGCCAGGGGGTCAAAGAACCGGGCCCGCTCGAAACCGGGGATCTCGCGCATCTTTTCCAGGGGGAAGTAGGGCGACATCAATTTGGCGTGGCCCGTGTCGAGGAGGACAATGTTCTCGGCGAACTCTTTCAGGGCGTATTGCTGGCAAGCCTTGATCATCAGCTTGGTGGAGTTGATCATTTCCGGCGACAGCTCGATGACCAGAACGCCGTCCCGCTCCAAGGGGACGCGCACCGAATCGTCCAGTGAATCCAGGAGGATTTTGCAGGCGCCACCCATGGCCCCAAACTTCCCCGGAGTGCTTTCACCGACGAATTCCCTGGCGCCCGACTGCGCGCTGACGCTAACCCGCGGGCCGTACGAGTGGCAACGCATGATGCACATGGCGCAGCCGTTCCCGTACTTCGAGCAGTTGCCCATGGGACCGAAGGTCCCGGTGGTGTCCACGAAGGCGTCGGCATGGTAGGCTTCGCCATTGGCGTCCACCACAGCCGTGAGCCGGTCACCGTTGGACTCGACCTTGGTCACCCTGGTCTCGGTTTTCAGGTCGACGCCGTATTCGCCCAGGATGCGCCGGACGTCGCCCTCGATGCGGGTTACGTCATAGAGGCTGGCGTGCTTGTGTCCAGGAAACTCAATGTTCGCGTGGCGGCAGCACCCATCCATGACCTTGAAGAGGATGTTGCCCCCGCCCATGGCCAGCCCTTCCTCAGCGGCGGAGAAGCGGCCGTTATTCCGGAAAATGCCGCCCACCAGGCCAATGCCGAGAATAAGGTCCGTGCGCTCGAGGAGCAGGACCTTGCTGCCGGCCTTCGCCGCCGAAAGAGCGGCGGAAGCTCCGGCCCAGCCGGCCCCAATGACAACGACGTCGTAATGCTTCTGGTTCTGGTCCAACATGGGTCACCCCGGTTCTAGACTTGTCAGGCAGCGAGCAGGTCGTATGTCGTGAACGGCACGTTTTTCAACGCTTCGGGTCGCATTCCTCTAAGTAATAGAACGCAAGAAGCTGAGTCTCTAGTACAGGTGGCGACGAGGCTAGAAACCTTTTCCCGTCTCCATGACCGCTTTGAACTGCTCCACGGTGAGCCCGGCCAGTCCCAAAGAGGGCAGGCTGCGGGCTTTCGCGCGCAGGTCATCATCCAAGAGCCGACAGGCCAGCTCGATCACGGCCGTGGTGAGCGGAGTGGGAACACCGGTCAGCTTCCCGAGGTCTTCCATGGCCACCATCCCGTAGGGAATGTCTTCGAGCAGGAAGCGGTGGTGCAGGTCCCGGGGGGCGGTGTCCCATTCGTAGGCCGGATTGGTGGCCATGATCTTCGAGAGGGTCTCACCCTTGGCACCCTGGTGACCATACCACTCGATCATAACGTCTTTGAAGGGAATGGGCTGGATGCCGAGAGCCTTGCCAAGGGCCATCCGTTCCGCTTCGACCCCTTCAACGACGCGCCCCACCGACGGGGAGCAGCCCTCCCAGTAGAAGAGGAACTCGTCCTTATCCGACTCGACCCGGCCGGCGTTCAGGACCAGGATGGGTGCGTGGAAGACGGTGTTCACGTTACCCAGTCCGGTTTCGATGACATTATGGAAGAGTTGGGTCTGCGGGTAAATCTGGTGAATGACGCTGATGCCCCGGGCCCCGTCCACGGCCGGGAAAGCCGCGGCGCGCATGCCGTTCTTAAAACCGCTCACCCAGGCGGACGTGGGACTGCCCTTGAAGCCCGAGTAGATCATGCACTCGCTTTCCATGATGATGGGGCGGCCCTTGGCGCCCTTCTCCTTGATGATCTTGGCGAATTCAATGGCCCCGCCGAAGTTCCCAGGGCTCATCATGACCACCTGGTCGTCCGTCAGGTGGGGGCCGACCAGTTCGGCGAAACGTTTCTGGGCGAAGGCCGGCACGACCAGGAGGATGATCTCCGCTTCCTCCACCGCCTGGCGGGCGTCGAAAACAGCCTCCACAGGCCAGAATCCGGCCGAGAGTTTGAGGGCGGCGCGGACTTCCAGTTCGATGCCCCCCCGTTCCTTGACGGGTTCCAGGGCCTTGCTGAATTCGGGGGCTTCGTAGATCTTCACCCGGTGACCACGGCCCGCCAGATCTGCCGCAGTGATAAACGCGCCGTTACCGCCGCCCAACACCGTGACTTTCACTGTCAGTCTACCTCCTTGAATGCTAACGCTTTGATGACTACTAGAATCGAGGACCTCTGTCTTCCAGCCCAGCAGCTTTGCTCATACTTCCCCGCACCCTAATCTCTCCGCCTTGCGCGATGAACCGCCCGCAGGGTTCCATCCCACACCGCCAGACCGTGGCCGGTTTCCGCACCATGCCGCTTGGAGACCGTCACAAAGGTGGAGAGATTCTACAACTGCTTCATCACTTTCTCTTTCTCCCAGTCATAATCCTGCTTGGTGAATAAGGTTTTTGGAAGCCGCGATCCAGTCGTAGCGGCTCTTTCAGGGTCTTGCGGCAATATTGATATTGCCAAACAGAAGGATTTCACGGAGGTACGCCGAAACGTCCGTCCGATGGAGTTGTAGAATGACCGGTGCATTTTCGACCAGAGGAGACTAACATGTTCAAGCCGTTCAAGGGCGTCCGGAAAGCCGAACATGTGGTGGACCATATCCTCGCCGCGATCCGCCGGGGCGAGCTGGAGCCCGGAGCCCGCCTGCCGGACGAGAATGCCATGGCGGCCGAGTTCACCGTCAGCCGGAACTGCGTCCGCGAAGCGCTGCGCATCCTCGAAACCATGGGTGTGGTGGAAGTGCGCCACGGCCGGGGCTGCTTTCTCACCGGATCGGGCGATCAGAGTCAGCCGCCGCGTATGTGGCTGTCCTGGCTGCGCGCTTTTCAGACTGAGGTCCTGGAACTGCTCGAAGTCCGCGAAGCGGTGGAAGTGAAGGCCGCACAGCTGGCGGCCAGATTTGCCGAACCGGCCGACATAGAGGAGCTTGAGGCTCTGGCCGACCGCATGGTGGAGCAGGCCAAAAAGAACGAGGGCGGCACGGAGACCATGGCCCAACTGGACCGGGACTTTCACACCGCCGTGGCCAAGGCCAGCCGTAACTCCTTTCTTCTCAAACTGGCCCCCAGTTCCTGGGGGGCCGATGACCGGCAGGCCACCTTCGTCATGGAGGGCCGCGGCCTCCTTTCGGCCCGCCAACACCAGGAAGTCTGCGCGGCCATCGCCACCCACGACCCGGAAGCGGCCGGCCAGGCCATGTCCCGGCACATCAACGATGTCATTCAACAGGTGCGGGCCTTGAAAGACCGGAGCCAGCCGGACGGGACCGTTCCGAAGGTGGAGGGATAGGTCCCATGTCCAGCCAGTACCCAAGCGAACTGGAGACGCTTTTCCGACCCCGGGCCGTGGCCGTCATCGGCGCTTCCGCTACTCCGGGGAAGACCGGGCACACCATCCTCCAAAACATTCTGGCCGGCGGTTTCGAGGGCCCGGTCTATCCGGTGAACCCGCGTGGCGGCGAGATTATGGGCCGCGCCGTGGTGCCCGCCGTCCCCCAGTTGCCGGACGGCGTCGACGTAGCGGTCGTGGTCATCCCGGCCGCCATGGTGCCCGACACCTTGATGCAGCTGGGCAGCCGTGGCGTGAAGTACGCCGTGGTCATCAGCGGCGGTTTCCGCGAGGCGGGCAACGATGAACTGGAGACCAGGCTCCAGCAGGCTATTAAGGAAAGCGGCGTGCGCGTGGTCGGACCCAACTGCCAGGGCATCGTATCCACGGGCGCCAAGCTCTGCGCTTCCTGGCCCCTGACCTCCAGGCGCGGGCCCATCGCCGTCATATCCCAGAGCGGGACGGTGGCGGCCGCTCTGGCCGGGTGGGCCGAAGATGAAGGCGCCGGGGTATCGGGCGTGGTGAGCCTTGGGAACCGCGGCGACGTGGATGAGTCCGACCTCATCGCCCATTTCGCCGCCGACCCCGGAACACTGGCCATAGCCCTCTACGTGGAAGGGTTGCGCGACGGCCGGAAGTTCATGGAGGCGGTCCGCGCCGTCCGTCGCGCCGGCAAGGCCCTCTTCGTGCTGCGCCCCGGCCGCACCGAGCGTGGCATCAAGGCGGCCCAGTCTCACACCAAGTCCATGGCCGGTTCCTACGCCGTGTTTCAGGGCGTGGCACGCCAGGTAGGCGCCGTCCTGGTCCCCGATGTCATTTCCCTGTTCGACGCCGCGCGCACTTGGGCGTTCCTGGGCGGGCCGTCCAACGCCGGCCTGTCGGTGGTCACCAGTTCGGGCGGCAGCGGGATCCTGGCGGCCGACACCGCCGAAGAGCACGGCTATAGACTCTCGGACCTGCAGTCGGCCACCGCCGCCGAATTGAGAACCTTCCTGCCCCCTCATTGTGTCATCGGTAACCCGCTGGACCTGACCGGCGACGCCGACGCCGCGCGTTTCGAGGTGGCAGGGCGCATCATGCTGCGGGCGGGTGAGACCGGGACCTTGTTAGCCATCTTCGGGGACCCCATACCCGGCGCCGCCGAGGTCGCGGCCGGTCTGGCAGCGGGAGCGTTCGAGTCCGGAAAACAGGTGGTTTGCTGCTACATCGGCGGGGGTGCCACCGAGAAAGAAGAAGTCCAAGCACTGCGGTCCAAGGGGATGCTCGTTTTCCCCACCCCCGAAAGGGCGGCCCGGGCCATGGCACTGGTGCACCGCCGCAGTTAGACGGAGACCGAAGGAGGCAAGCGCATGTCAACCATAGCGACACCCAGGGCTGGTCAGAAGCTGCTCCTCATGGGCAACGAGGCCATCGCCCGCGGCGCGCTGGAGGCGGGGTTCACCATGATGTCCGCCTATCCCGGCACCCCGTCGTCGGAGATAGGCGAAGTCCTGGCCAAGGCGGCCGCCGCCGGCGATACCGGAATGTACGTCGAATGGAGTACCAACGAGAAGGTGGCCTTTGAAATGGCCGCCGGTGCGGCGCTGGTGGGCGCCAGGTCCATGACGGCGATGAAGAATGCCGGTCTGAACGTGGCCATGGATACTTTCATGACTCTGCCCTACACCGGCGTGAAGTCCGCTTTCGTCATCGTGGTGGCGGACGACCCGGGCGCCCACTACTCCTCCAGCGAACAAGACACACGATACGCCGCCATGTACGCCGAGATCCCGTGCTTCGAACCGGCCAACCAGCAGGAAGCCAAGGACATGGTGCCGGCGGCCGTGCTGCTCTCCGAGGCGACGGGCCTGCCCGTCTTCCTCCGTTCGGTCAGCCGCCTCTCCCACGCCAGTGGGGACGTCCGCGTCGGTGAAGTGGCCGTTCGCCCCGGGGCCGAGAAAACGCTGGGTTTCAACAAACATTACGACATCCCGTTCCGCTGGAACGTTTACGGGCCACCCGGCGCGGTTTCCAAGCACCAGTGGCTCCACGGGGCTCTGGAAAAGGCGCGCGCCTTGGTCGAGGAAACCCCTTGGAACGTGCTCAAGCTTTCGCCGGGGGCCACGCTGGGCGTCATCACCTCCGGCATGGGAGCCTCCTACGTGACCGAAGCTCTGGATGGCCTGGGCGTGCCCCATAACCTGCTCCGGCTGGGCCTGGCTTTCCCACTGCCCGAGAAGAAGCTGGCACAGCTTCTCGCCGCTTCAAAGACGGTCCTCATCGTCGAAGAAGGTGATCCGGTCATCGAAGATCAGGTGAAATCCTTCGCCGCCGAACTGGCGGGCGAGGGGCGGCGCATCCCAGCTCTCTACGGGAAACGTGCCAAGGGTGCGCGCGCCGTGCTACCGCTCTGGGACGAGTTGAACCCGGACTTGGTCGAGGCCGCGCTGCGTAAGGTCGCCGGCCTACCCGCCGCCGAGGCGACGCGCGCCGACTCCGCCATCGGCGCCGCCCGGTCGCTGGTCGCCAGCCGGTCGTCGGCGCTGTGCCCCGGCTGCTCCCACCTCGGGAGCTACTACGCTCTAAAGAACGTGCTCCGGCGCATCCCCGGCAACCACATCATCAATGGCGATATCGGCTGCTACGAACAGGGCGGCTATGGCGTGGCGGCGCGTCCGGTGACGGCGAACTCCGAGGATAACAAGAGATACCGTATCGAGTCGCCCTACGAAACCCTTGACACCCTGTATGTGATGGGGAGCGGCATCGGCATGGCCGAAGGTCAGGTACAGGCGGGATACCGCGACGGCAAGGTCGTCGCCGTGGCCGGTGACTCCACTTTCTTCCACGCCTGTCTGCCGGCGGTGGCCAACGCCGCCTATAACAAGACGCCCATGACCTTCCTGGTCTACGCGAATGAGTGGACTTCGATGACCGGGCACCAGCCCAATCCGACGACCGGCCAGACCGCTACCGGCGCGGAGGCTTCGGTCACCGACATCGCCGCCGTGGCCCGCTCCCTTGGCATTCAGAAGGTGGTGGAAGCGCCGGCCTACGACTTGGAAAAGGCCGAAGTAGCGCTAAAGGAAGCCATCGACTTCGACGGCCCGTCCGTGGCCGTGCTCTATAGCGAGTGCCGACTGCAGTTCTGGCGCAAACAGAAGAACCGCAAGTCAACCACTCAAGTGAACCAGGACACCTGTAACGGATGCAAGATCTGCCTGCAACTTGGCTGCCCGGCCATCACCTTCGACGCGGCCGCCAAGAAGGCCGGCGTGGACGCGGAGCAGTGCACCGACTGCGGACTGTGCCACCAGGTGTGCCCGAGGCACTCCTTCGAAGGGGAGGTCCGGTAGATGAAACTCGAACTGATCGTCGCCGGCGTGGGCGGCCAGGGCAGCATCCTGGCGTCGCACCTCATTGCCGAGGCCGCCATCGCCTACGCCGAGCGCACCGGCGAGGACGTCGCCGTCCGCGTCGGTGAGACTTTCGGCGCCGCCATGCGCGGCGGAGCTGTAGCTTCTCACGTCCGCATCGGTAAGGTGGAGGGGCCGCTGGTGGGGAAGGGAAATGCCCATGTCGTTCTGGCTCTCGAACCCTTGGAGGGTCTGCGCGTGGGCGCGGACTTCCTGGGCAAGGGGTCGCTGGCGCTGTTCAACCGCACCCCCATCCCGCCCACGGACGTGAAGATCGGCGTCGCCCGTTATCCGACCGAGGCGGAGATTGAAGGGGCCGTACGCGGGCTGGGCGCGGAGATCAAGTGGATCGACGGCAGCGCGCTGGCCAAGGAGGCGGGCGACATCCGCACCCTGAACGTGGCCATGTTGGGTGCCCTCTTCGGGACCGGCCTCCTGCCCTTCGCCGAGGGCGACCTGACCGAGGCCGTCCGGGCCGGAGTGCCGCCGAAGACCGTGGAGCTGAACATCAAGGCCTTTGGGCTGGGACGCGACACCGTCGCGTCCGGCAACGCCGCCGGCGCCGTCTCAGGCGACTGAAGACCGTGCGGCGGCCAGAGAGAGGAGTGGGTGATCCCGCCATGAGTAAGAGATTGCCCGATGCCGAGGTCTTCTCCCTGCTTCGCGGCGCCGGCATCCCGCTTCCGGCGGTCTTTTGGGCACGCTCGCCGTCGGAAGCCGCCGAGGCGGCCGATGGCATGGGTTTTCCCGTAGTCTTGAAGATCGTCTCGGCCGACGTGGAGCATAAGTCGGACGTGGGCGGGGTCGTCCTGGATGTCCGTAGCCGGGAGGAAGCGGAGCGGGCCTACCGGAAGATCGTCACCTCGGTCCGGGAAGCGGCTCCCGAGGCGCGCCTCGACGGGGTTATGGTCATGAAGCAGATGGATACCGACCGCGAAGTCATCACCGGCGTGGTCCAAGACGCCACTTTCGGCCCGGTCATTATGTTCGGGTTGGGCGGCGTGGCGACGGAGCTCTTCAAGGAAGTGGCTTTTCGGGCGCTGCCGCTCTCCGAGCAGGACGCCAAGGACATTATGGCCGAAACGCGTGCGTCGAAGATGCTGGGCGCCTTCCGGGGAAAACCGCCGGTGGACTTCGCCGCCGTAGAGAGCCTGCTCCTGTCGGTCAGCCGTCTGACGGAGGCACACCCGGAGATAGATCAGGTGGACCTGAACCCGGTCGTGGTCGGCCCCAAGGGCGCCGTGGTGGTGGACGCGCGGATCGTGGTGAAAGAATAGTCTCTCACGTCAAGGCTTGTTGCGTTGTGTTCACCCGCGCGGCCGGTGGACCATCAAGCGGAAGTCCCCTTGATCCAGGGGAAGAACCGGTCACGGACCACATCCATCATCGCGCTGACGAAGACCGCGAAGACCGCCGAGGTGATGACGCCGGCGATCAGGTGTGCCGTCTTGAAGGCGTTCCCATAGACCATGACCAGGCCGCCGAGGCCGGTCAGTTCCATGGTCATCTCCGCCACGATCATGCCGACCACGGCGCGCCCCAAGGCCACGCGCAGGCCGGCCAGGATGTACGGCACAGCGCTGGGCAAGGCCACCCACCGCACGAACTGGCTTTCGGTCAGCCGGTAGGCCCACCCCACATCACGGAGGAGCCGGCTCAGCACCCGGATACCCATAGCTGTGTTAATGGCCACGGGCCACACGGCGTGGATGGCCACCAGGAAAACGCGGGAGGACTGGCTGAAGCCGAACCAAACGATAACCAGTGGGACCAGGGCGATGGTCGGCGTGGCCATGAAGAAGCTGATATACGGGGAAACGACCTTCTCGAAAGTCCGGAACCGTCCCGTCAGGACCCCCAGGACCGACCCGACGGCGATGGCGATGAAGTATCCATAAGACATGTCCTGCAGGCTGATGAAGAAGGCCTTCTGGAGCACGCCCCGGCTGATCAAGTCACGAAAAGCGCTCCCCACCAGGGTGGGCGTGGGCATGAGGATCGGGTTCATGTGCCTGGCCCCGAACTGCCAGAGGAGGAGAAAAGCGGCGACGGAGATAATCGGGACCCGGACCGACACGAACCACGATTCTTCCCTGGGGGACAGGCGGGGTGCGGCCACCGCCTTCCCCGCCGGCGTTGTGGCGGTCAGCGGCGTGGCCACGATCTCCTGAGTGCTGTCGTTGTTCGCCATCGGGTCATTCTCCCCCCTTGGCGGTCTGTGCCACGGTCGCGGCGGCGGCGGCGTGTGCCACGGTGGCGGCGGCCGCGGCGTGTGCCACGGTCGCGGCGGCCGCGGCGTGTGCGGTGTTCAGCATGCGAATGAGATTGACCCGCAAAGCCACGTACTCCGGGTCGGACTGGGCGTCCCGGTTCCAACGGGGTCTGGGCAGGGCGACATTGACCGAACGGGTGGCCTGGGCCCGCCCCATGACCACGATGCGGTCGGCCAGGAAGATGGCTTCGTCCACATCGTGGGTGACGAACACCACTGTGGCCCGGCTCTGCTCCCAGATACGGGCCAGCTCGACTTGGAGAGTCTGGCGGGTCATGGCGTCCACAGCCCCGAAAGGCTCATCCATTAGTAGGACCTTCGGTGAGATGGCCAGCGCCCGCGCCAGACCCACCCGCTGTTGCATGCCGCCAGAGAGCTGATGGGGGTAATAGTGGGCAAACCCCTCCAGTCCAACCAGTTTGATGTACTCCAAAGCCACTGTCTCGCGCTGCCGGCGCGGCATACCCCGGGCCTCCAACCCCAGGGCCACGTTGCCCAAAACGGTTCGCCACGCCAGAAGGCCCACATCTTGAAAGACAAAACCGATATCCGCCAGCCGTTCGATCAAGGGCCGCCCGCCCAACAGGACTTCCCCTCGGTCGGGTGTGATCATGGCGTCAAGGATCTTCAGCAGGGTCGTCTTGCCGCACCCGCTGGGGCCCAAGAGGCAGACGAACTCGTTCGGGCGCACCTGCAGGTCGATGTCTCTGAGGACGACCAGCTCACGTCCGGTGGCGTAGTTGGCGTAGGCCTTGGATACGCCTTTGACCTCGATCAACGCCTCCATGGGCCGCCCGTCCCTCCCCCATCCTCCCACATCATCCGGCCCTCGGTCTCAACCTGCCACCCTTCTTGCCGAACGGCAGACCAGCCTGCGTCATCTTACGCTCCGACAGGTGGTTTCCGTGACCCGTTTCACGGCGGTGATGAGCAGGACGGCGTCCCGGCCCATGACAAAAGGGGCATCCCTGACGGTACATCTTGACTATTAGAACGGTTCCTAAATGGCTTGGTGGTCTGATGGGTGGTGCCGTCCAGCAGCACGTGACAATTCCCCACCTCGGTCGCGGGGAGGGGGCGGGCCGGGGTGGCTTCCCGAACTTTCCGCCGCGCCAGAGGGATAAGCGTTCGGACCTTTCGACCGTTCCGGCGTCGCTTGTGTCTGCGGGAACTAGTGTGTCGATTCGGGACACACGATTGGGG
>JAJYWN010000023.1:0-124561 GCA_021791495.1 Bacillota bacterium | reverse complement strand
GCCGTCCCCCGGGGTGGTTCCCGGAGGGGTGCCGCTGGGTGCTCCCGGATGACAGGCATTCTCCGATTTGCCCATGGACACGAATTACCGCAGGTAAATGAGGGTGGTGTCGGTCGGCGGCATATCCTGGCGCGATGCACCGACTGGCCGGCCTTGCTTCTCCTACCCCGCCGGACGAACTCCCGACCCCGAACAAGGGCTCATCGGTCGCCCGCCGACGGCTCCGGTGATGAAGTGTGTACTCGGGACACACGCGATTCCCCGGAAATGTGTCCTGAGCGGACACTGTAGTTCCAATTCCCACTATCGCCCAGGAATGACGCCGGAGAGCGACCTACTTCGGGACCTGCTCCGTTGGGAAATTCGCCGTTCTGTTGTGACACCGGCCCCGACACGCTGGTCGAACGATCCTAGCGTGGTGGCAGTCTCGGTGTCGGTGATGTCGCTCGCGTCGTGATGCCCCTCATCAGACTAAGGAAGACGGCGAAGACCGACGGAGTAATCAGCCCGTCGATGAGGTGGGCGGTCTTGAAGGCATTACCGTAGACCCTGACCAGACCTGCCAGGGCGGTGAGTTCCACGGCCATCTCCGCCACGATCATGCCGACCACAGCGCGCCCGAGGGCCACGCACAGGCCGGCCATGATTTACGGGACGGCGTTCGGCAAGGCCACCAAGCGCACGAACTGGTTTTCGAAAGAGGCGGGAGGCCTAGCCCACGTCACGCAGCAGGCAGCTCCGTGGGAGTGGGGCGTGCTCGCCGCAAAGGCTCTCTGCTGTCCCTGTCAGGCGGTCAGTTTGGGTGTCGTTTAGTCACGGTCACTCCGGCGGGTCGCCGGCCTTTGACGAACGGTCGTCTCACCTAGCGAAACAGTCCTGGGCGTTGGCGCAGACGGAGATAGTCCTCCCAGGTATCTATGTCTTCGAGGACTCCGTCGGCCACGGGCACCGCGCACAAGGCTTCCGGATGGTGTTGGATGACCGAACGCCCGCCTTCATCGCCTTCCACCTGCAGCAACTCGGGGAAAAGAGGGCGGCTGAACAGGGCCGGGAGCCCTCGCCGGGTACGCCCCTGGGACAAAACGATAACCTTCGACCGGCAGTGACGGTGGACTGCCACCCCCTCCGGCAGCGGCTCCGCGTCCATTCGCCGTGGGAAATCCGGTCGGCGCGCGATATCCGGTCGCTTCGCGAAGTCCATCAGGCCGGCGAACCGGTCGACCAAGGCGTCGAAGTGGGAGCTGCCGATCAGAGGCTGGTCGACAGGAGCGAAGATGGCCGCCTGGATGTCTGGAACTAGGGCAGTCAGGCCGGCCCGCACGGAAGTGGACTGGCCTTCAGCGTAATCGGGGTTGTGGACCACCGTCAGGCGGCCGCCGGCCTGCTCCCTCCAAGGCGCGAGCCGGGACTCGATAGGTCCGGCCCCGTGCCCCAGGACTACATACACCGAGGCTACGCTGGAGCGAAGGGCCTCCTCCACGACCCGTTCGATCAGGGTCCGGCCATCCCACGGCAGGAGTTGCTTCGGGCGGCCCAGGCGTGAGGAGGTCCCCGCGGCAAGAATCACTGCGGCCACGGGCGGCGCGGGCACCGGTCGCGATACCTCGGCCACCACCGGCCAGTCGGCACACGATGCCAGGACCACCGGCCCGGCGCCAAGGCGGTGCAGGGCCGCCGCCGCGGCGCGGGCTTGGGGAAGGACGGCAGGGTCCCCGGCCCCCCGGGCCTTATTCATGACCGGTACCAGTTCCGCCGCCGGCGGGCGCCGGCGGGAGCAACCAGAGGCGTGCCAGAGGACGGTGGCCGTACCTTCAGGCGTGATGGCCTCTCCGAAAGGGATACCCGTCAACCGGGACACGCGTTCCGGCCGGTGCGCCACCTCGGGGCCGAGAGGTTGCCCCAGGGCGTCGACGCCTGCCACAGAGAGGACGACGGTGGTGCGGGAGGGGATGACGGGCTCGTGGCTGGCAGGAGCTTTCAAGGGCCGGCGGGCCGAACCGTCGGCCTCCACCAAGACGACAAGGTCGCTCCTAGCGGTAGCGATGGCGTCTACCCATTCGGGGGGCAGGCCGGTGATCTTGTCACGGCCTCCGGGACCGGAGGCCGGTTCGGTGCCGCGGGCTAGGACCAGAAGATCGTGGGCGCCTGGGTTCGGGCCTCCTGCCTCCGGCCTCCGGGTCACCACGGTCAGGGCTTCGGCGAGGGACCGAACCATCTGTACCTGGATCCGCATCGGCGCCGGGAAGCGCCGGGCCGCTGGAGCCGGCGTAACTATCAGAGCCTCATTGGCCGCCGGCAATAGTGTGGGCTCTACAGGAGGGAAGTCTTCCAGGGCAGGGTAGAACATCCGCGTCGTGGTGGTCACCAGTGTCTTGTCCCAGCCCCAGGCCTCCCCCACCTCGCGCGCCAGAGCGAAGAGCAGGCTGGTCTTACCGCCGGCACCCACCAGAGAAACCACCGAACCGGGGCCCAGGTTCAGCACCGGTGCCAGATAGCGCATGCGTCTAGATCCCTTTCCCAAAGGCACACATGGGGAAAGTGCAATCCTGGCAGCCCGGGCACAACCCGCCGTGCCCGTAGCGGGCCATGTCGCTTGCCCTCAGGCGCTCACCCGCCAGGAGGCGAGGGAGCAGAACGTCGAAGATGCCGCGCCCTTTAGCCAGAAGGCCGGCCGGAACACCCATGATGGGGACGTCCCCGGGTCCGCCTCGGTGTCCGTCGACCCGGTCCGCGTAGGCCATCAGGGTCATCGCCCCCGGCGACACGGGCATCCCGTAGAACTCCACCTTGGCGCCGGCCTGCCGGACACCCTCGGGCGTGGAGTCATCGGGGGACATGCCTCCCGTGACCAGAACCAGGTCCGCTCCCCGGTCCAGGGCCTCGCGAATGGCGGCGGCGATTTCGGGGGCAACGTCGGGGACGATGGTCACGTCGGCCGCTATGCTACCGTACTCGGCCAGCTTGGAGGCGAGCAGCGGGCCGAAAGCGTCCTTCACACGTCCCTCATAGACCTCGCGGCCTGTGACAATAATGGCAGCCTGGCGATTTTGGAAAGGTATGACTTGGATGACGGGACGCGCCACGGCAGAGGAACCGGCGCCGTCGCCAACGGCAGCAGAGGTGCCAGCGGTGTTGTTGGAGGCGCCGACGGTAGCGGAGGTGCCAGCCGTAGCGGCGATGCCGGCAGCTTTCCGCAAGCGCCACTCCTGGACCACCAAGCCCACCACCTTGGCCTTGGCCACAAGTTCGCCCGCCTTCACCACGTCGTTGTTGTGCCGGGTGGCCACGAGGAGTTCCCCGATCTGGTTAATCTCCAGTAGCCTCGCCGCATCGACCTTTAGCAGACCGCCGCGTTCGGCGCGCAGGTCGGCCCAGGCCTCGCCGGGCTGGCTAATCCTCACCCCGGAACCGCCCAGCATGTTGGCCAGGCGCAAGGCGGCCTCATCCTCATGGACCTCACCCGGCTCCATCTCCAGGACCAACACGAGAGATTTGCCGATGCGGGCCAGGACAGGCAGGTCTTCCGCCCGGATGATGTGGCCGCGGCGCAGCACGGCCCCCTTCCGCTGGCCCGGAACGATCTCGGTGAGATCGTAGGCCAGGGGCAACCCCACGGCATCTTGAACGCGGACTTGCTGCGTCTTCATAGTCCTATCGCCGTCCTCCCGCCCGGGGCCACACGGCTTCCCTGGGGGGTCTCCCCCAGAGGAGACAGAACACGGCTTCAAGGACTCCGCCACCGACAGCCAGAGCTTTGTCGGATATCTGGTACAGCGCGGCGGGGTCGAAGCGGTGGTCGACGTCTCCGGCCTTTTGTCCTTGCCTGACTGGAGCCCCGTCCCGCAAGAGGCCCCGCAAAACGCCGCCGATCTGGGCCACAAGGGGCCAGGGGCCGCCTCCCCCACCCTCCTTTCCAGCCACTACTTCGGCCACCACCTGCCCCGCCTCCACGCAGTCTCCGATCTTCGCGAAGGTCCGGAAGGTGCCGGCCGCCGGCGTCCGGAGCACGCGTTCAGTAGTATAGCCCCCGACGTCGCCGGGCTTCCCGGTAGGGGGTAGAGCCTCCCCCCGGTAAATGACCCGTCCCAGCGTGTGTCCGCGGGCCGTTTCCACCACCGCGTCTACGTCTTCACCCGCCGTGAAGCCGGGCCCCACTCCGATGACCACGGGAGCATCGGCGCGGGTGGTCCCCAGGTTCTGACGTTTGGCCATGCGCGCATCTACCAGGACGGCGGGCTGGATCTCCTCGAGGGCTCGCCCCTCGGTATCCACGATGACCGGAACGACTCCTCCACTTGCGCCACCGCCCCCGCCAGCGGTTCGGCCCGAGCCTCCCAGCAGCTCTCTGGCCTCCGCGGCGGAACCAACCCGGACGGCCCTCACCCCTTCCACGACGGTCTCGCCTCGGAATACGCACTCGGAGAAGGACACCGTGCGACGAACGGCCCGCGGCTCGGGCAACTCCGTGAGGTACACCGCAAACCCGGCGCGATAGAGCCGGTAGGCGACGCCTGTCGCCAGGTCTCCCGCCCCTCGCACCAGAACGGTTACCCCATTGGCACTGCCCACACCCGGCGCGTCCCGCTCTCCGGTCATGGCCGACCGCCTCCCGCCAGCCTACGGCTCATGGGCGCCGCGGTGCCGCCCCGGCGTTCCAAGGTAATCTCGGCCAAGATCGCCAGAGCGATCTCCGCCGGAGTCTCCGCCCCGATATCCAGGCCGATGGGGGCATGGAGGCGGGCCACCTCCTCCTCGGGGAAGCCGTCGCGCCCCAGCAGTTCGCGGGCTCCCGCTACCCGCCGGCGGCTCCCAATCATGCCGACATAGGCTGCTCCGCGGCCCAAGACCGCACGGACGCACTCAATATCGTGTTTGTGACCGCGAGTGACGACCACCACGGCCGTGGAATCGTCCAAAGGGGTCTCCGCCAAAGCCCGGGCATAGGGCCGGCAGACGACTCTATCGACGTGGGGGAAGCGCGCCCGGTCGGCGAAAGAAGGCCGGTCGTCGATGACGGTAACCGCGTATCCCAGAGTCTTGGCCATCTGGCTGAGCGGCAGGGCGATGTGCCCCCCTCCGCAGACGACGAGTGCGGGTGGAACTTGAATAACCTCAGCCAGGAGTTCTCCCGCGGCACCGCCCGGCACTTGCGCCCTCTCCTGACGGACCGTCTCCGTCTCGCCCGCCCGTCGCTCCCGGCGACAGGCCCGGTAGGCGGCATCTACCAGGAGAGCCGCGTCCGCGGCGGAATCCATCCCCGGTCCCGCCCAAGCTGTGGGCACGCGCGTCCCGCCGGCCTCCTCGATCGCTTTCTCGACCGCCGCGACCGCCATGCCGCCGCTGGTCGGCCCAACGTCGCCCTCTTCCGGCCCAACGATCATGGCCACCACAGCGCGACGCCGCCCCCGGTGCGCTTCCTGGACAGCGCGTACCACCGGCAGCAGTTCGGCGCCAAAGGGCGCCACCAGGACGTCCATGACACCCCCGCAGGCGCTCTCGCTCTCCTCCGTGGCCTCATCCGTCAGGTCGGCCCTCACGCGCCGCGCGCGGCCATCGTCCAAGGCGGTGAGTCCGGCCTTGATCACCTCGGCCTCGCCGCAGCCGCCGCCCACCGTTCCCAAATGCCGCCCGCCGGCCCGGATAGCCATGCGGGTCCCCACCGTGCGGGGAGTGGACCCCGACGTGGCGACCACCGTGGCCAGGGCCACGCGCTCGCCGGATTGCAGCACTTTCTCCAGTTCATCGGCTATTTCGAGCATCCGCCCCCGTCCCGTCCCCCCGCCGCACATTTCGAAACGGCCCCACCCGAACCGGGCAGGGCCGTTATTTCCTACGCCTCGGGGCCTTCCCGCAGGAACCGCAGGAGGTTGTAGCGCGATACGCCCTGCAACCCCATTTTCTCCAAAGTCACCCCACTGGACAGATAGTCGTTCTGGCTGACCACCGAAGCCAGGGCGATGAGCGCGTCGATGATGGGCGTCTGCACACCGGCGATGGTAGCGAGATGATGGAAGGGCACGATGCCGTAAGGGATGTCCTCGGTCAGGAAACGGTACTTCATGGTGTTCGGGGCCTGGATTTCCTTATTCGGCGCGCTGTCCCGCAGGGCGACATAAGCCGAGCCCGACTCCACCGCTTCCTTCGACGTGGCGCCATACAGGTAGAAGATGTCCACGAAGGGACGCGGCTTGAGACCAAGGGCGGTCATGACCGCCACCCGCTCCCGCTCTTCCTGGTCGATGACCGCGCCCACGGCCGGGGTGCCGCCCTGGGCGTAGAACTTGAAGGCCCCGCCCGTGGCCTCGATCCAACCCGCGTTCATCAACACTCCCGCCGGGTGCATCACGGCGTTGACATTGGCGAAGGTGGTATCAAGGACCGTATCGGCTTTGACCAGTTTCGGATAGAGCGGCGACAACATGGCGAACGCCTCGTCCACGTTTTTTCCGGGGAACGAGGAGAACAGCACTCCGCCCACGTTCCATACCGTGACGGTGCCGGGAGAGGTGATGCGGCAAATGTAGATGTTGGTGCTGGTCTCGGAGACGGTGACATCCTTCGGACCGCCGTACTGCCGCAGGGCACGACTGAAGGAAAGTGCGCCGCCGCCGCTGCCGGGGTTCAGGAAGACCTGGGCGCCTTCCGAAAGTAGGGGGGCCAGTTCCTTCGCCAGGAACTCATGGGCCACCGCCGGCGTGGCAACCCAGTACAACTCCGCGCCCTCCAGGGCTTCTCTGATATCGGCGGTGATGACGGGGATGCGTTGGAACTCACTCCCCAAGACGCCTTCCAGGCGGATGCCGCCGTTCTTCTTGATGACCTCGATCTCGTTCTCCCAACGGTTATAGAGCCTGACCTCCAGGCCCATTTTCGTAAGGTGCGCGGCGGCGGCCTGTCCCGCATTGCCGGCGCCCAGGATGGCGACACGCTTCAATTCACGACACCTCCAGAAGGTTTCCCCGCCCTACTTCAGAACCGCCAGCACCGGCGCCCCATCATATCCGGTCAGAAGTTCATACCCGTTCGCCGTGACTAGGACCTCATCTTCCACCTGGAAGCCGCAGTTTTTTTCGGTCAGTACCACGTAGGGCTCGATGCAGAGCACCATACCCTCTTCCAGAACCCAATCACCGTACCTGCCGACGTAGGGCTCCTCATGAAGGCCCAAACCCAACCCGTGCCCCAGGAAGTTCAGGGGCTTCAGGCCATAGCTGACCGACTTCGCGTGGTATGCCTTGTAGATGTCCGCGGTGTGGGCGCCGGGCCTGATCATGTCCAGCGCGTCCTGGCGCATCTCCAGCATCTTGCCCCAGAGGTCCTTCTGTTCGGCATCCACCTCGCCCACGACATAGGTCCGGGCGCAGTCGGAGAGGTAGTTGTTCAGCTTAGCGTAGATATCGACCCGGATGACGTCACCCTTCCCCAGCCGGCGGGAGGTGGCGTAGGGGTTCGCGTGGGTGCTGCGGTCACCCGAGCCCACGACCAGCTGCAAGACGTCATCGGCGCCGTTCTGGAGGAGGTAATCGTAAAGGACCAGGGCGATATCCATTTCGGTCATTCCCGGACGGATCTTGGTGGCGATGGCCTTGTGGGAGCCGTTGACAGTATGGCCCAGCACGCGAAGGGTGTCTTTCTCGGCGGGAGTCTTGATGGCCCGCATCTTGAAAAAGAAGGAGCCGGCGTCCACAAACTTCGTTTTCGGCATCAGGCTCACGAGTTCCAGGTAGGACTGCGCCGGCAGGAAGTCCATCTCCAGGCCCACTTTCCCTTCGGCCACACCCATCTCTTTCAGAGTCTCGGCCAGGGCCCGCATGGGCGTTTCGGTGAACTCGTTGTACGCCCTGACCCGGGACATGCTGGTATATGCTCTGGTGTAGCTCTCTTCCATATCGGACACGACCTGGCGGGAATCGCCATTGGCCGCCACCACGCACATGACCAGGCGGCTCCGGATGATCTTCTGAGAAGGGACCAAGAAACCCGCCAGATAGGGCGCATTCTCCGGGGACATGCCCACCACGGCGTCAAACCCCTCCACCGCCAGAGAGGAGGAAACTTTCTTCAGAACTTGCTGGCCCAACTCACTCAAGGACCGTCGCCTCCATCCTAGTTCCAAACCTTAGCACCGCCACCGATGTGGCGCAACATCATCCATTTTCGTGGCGCGGACGGCTCACTCCTGTCTGGTTGTCAAACAAGCGACCATGTTTCCACAGAGTCGGCCGGCCTCTGGTCCGTCCGGCTACCCCAGACGCCCGGAGAAGAGCAACAGCCCGAAACAGACAGCCTGGAAAGTGAGGAATGTGCCGGCGGCGCGCCATAACGGTCCCTCGCCCCACAGGGGCTTGGGGCGAGCCTTATTCCAGCGGCTGAGGAAGTCGAACCCGATGATGAGCGACGCATGGTATAGGCCATACAAGATAAAATGCGCCGCCACACCGTGCCACACACCCATAAGACCCATGGATAGCACGAAGCCGAGGTAAGAGGCCGTGTACTTGCTCTTGAACCAGCGGCGGCGGGTGGCGGCCATGACAAAGCGCATATAGACGTGGTCCCGGAACCACCAGGACAGGCTGATATGCCAGCGGTTCCAGAAATCACGGATGTTGCGGGCCAGGAAGGGGCGGTCGAAGTTCTCGGGCGTGTGGATGCCGAACAGGTAGCCTACGCCGATGGCGAAAGCGCTGTAACCGGCGAAGTCGAAGAACAGGTACAGGCTGTAGGCGTACATGTACGAGACATCGGCCAATAGTCCGTAATAGCGGCCCGCCACCGGGTCCATCCAGTAGCGTTTGATCAGATAGGCCAGGATGAACTTATAGAGGAAACCGGTGAAGATGCGGTGCACGGCCCCGTCCACATCGGTCAGGACCTCGGCGCGGGTCCGGCGGCGTTCCCAGTCTTGCGAGAAGCGCCGGTACCGGTCAATGGGGCCGGAAGAGATGGTCGGGAAAAAAAGCAGGTAGGCCAGATACTGGACCGGTGGCATCTTGGTGATGAGCCGGTCGTTGATCCCGATGATTGTGTCCAGACTCCGGAAGGTCAGGTAGGAAACGCCCAGGAAACCCCAAGGGTACTTCGGGTTAAACAGTGGCTCAAACTTGGCGACCACCAGCGGCGCCAAAGCCAGCGTCACCGCCAGCCAGGTCGCGGTGGGGCTGGGCCGGTCCAGTTCCTTCAAGGTCTCCAGGAGGGCCGCCGCGACCAGCCACTGCACGATGGCGTAGCCCACCAGGAGCCAGACCTCGCGCACCCACGTCTGAGGATGGGGGCCGGTGCGGAGCCAGACGTTGTACTGGATGCTGAGCATGATGGCGGTGGCCGCGGCGGTCCACCACCGGGCGCCCCGCGCGCGCAGGACGCCCAGCACCAGACCGGGGACGGCCACGTAGGCCACCAGGCCGAAGTAGAGGAAGCCGGCGTAGGGGATCATGCCCCTGGCTCCAGTTCGGCGGCCAGCCGGCGGCGGTCGGCCTTGCCGTTCGGCGTCATCGGGAGGGCGGCGCGGAAAAGGAAGCGCCGCGGGAGCATGTAGGCCGGCAGGCGTTCGCCAAGGAGACGGCGCAACCGGCGGCCCAGGGTGAACTCGTCGAAACCGGCGGGGGCGGCGTCGCCTTGGCCATCCTGTCCTCCGGGCACACCGGATGATGCCAGGACCACAAACGCCGCCAGCGATTCCACACGACCGCCTTTGGCGACCGGCAGGACCACCGCATCGCGTACGCCGGGGAGGGCACGGAGGTTAGCCTCGACGTCCCCCAGCTCGATGCGGTAGCCGCGCATCTTGACCTGGCTGTCCATGCGGCCCTCGAAGAATAATAGTCCATCTTGGTAGCGGCCCCAGTCGCCCGTGCGGTAAGCGCGGAGGGCACACCCGGGGCCGCTGCCGGTGCCGCGGGCGACGGAGGCGGCGGGTGCCGGTGGCTGGAGCGGCAAGTCAGGTCTCGCCGGCACCCACGGGAGAAAGGCCCGCGCCGTCAGGTCGGGGCGTCCAAGGTAGCCCGGGCTGACATTGGGTCCGGCGATGATGATCTCGCCGCGCTCGCCGGGCGCCGGCGGCCGCCCGTCCTCGTCCAGTACCGCCACGATGGTGTCGGGTTTGGCGCGGCCGACGGGGAGCGGCGAGTACTTCTCCAGTATTTCCCTGTCCACCCGCACCGAAGTGGTGGCGCAGGTGGCCTCGGTGGGCCCGTAGGTGTTCCAGACCTCGGCCCTTGGGAAACGGTCCAAGAGCGCCGCCGCCGTCTCCGGCGGAAGGGTCTCACCGCAAAAGAGAAACTTGCGGACGTGGGGCAGCATGGGCCCGGCGAAGGTCTTCTCCGCCAGACACATCTGGACGAAGGAGGGGGTGGAGACCCAGATGGTCACACCCGATGCGGCCAGCGCGGCGAAGAGCCGGCGCGGGTCCTCGATGTCGTCCTTACTGATGCTGAAGAGCGTGCCGCCCGTGGCCAGACTCAGGTACAGGTCCATTACGGAAAGATCGAAGGAGAACGGCGCCTGGTTCAGGAACACCTCGCCTCCGCCCGGCCGCTGCTCGTCCAGTGGTGGCCCGCCCGGCCGCTGCTCGTCCAACATCCAGCGGCAGAAGCTCTCCAAACACCCCAAAGTGATGACGACCCCTTTGGGTTCGCCGGTGCTCCCAGAAGTGAAGATGATGTAGTAGGGATCATCCGGTCCGACCGGGGCCGGGGCGGAGGCGCCGGTAGGTGCGTCGACGGATGCGGCGGCAAGCGTGCCGGCGACCGTGCCGGTGGCCGGACCGGTGGCCGGTTCGGCGGCAGGGACTGAAATGCGCGCCACCTCCGCCGGCGTCAGCGTGACCCGGACCCCGGCCACGGCTAGGATGCGCTCCACACGCTGGGGCGGCAGAGATACGTCCAGCGGGATATACGGGTGACCGGACTTGACGGCGCCAAGGAAAGCCGCAAGCATCTCCGGCTCCTTGTGGCCCAGCACCGCCACGGGGGACCGGTCGCCGGGCAACCGTGCGGCCAGGTAGCGGGCGACAGCGTTCGATCTGGCCTTGAGCTCGCCGTATGTCAAGACACGACCGCCGCTCCGGTGCGCCGGTCGACCGGGGGCAATTTCGCCCCACCGGTCAATTCGACCCAAAAGGTCCATGCCCATCATCAGAAGCCTTGGTAGATGAACTTCGGACTGGAGAAATCACCTTTTCCGTATAAAGCTACCAGGCCGGCGATTATCGCCAGGTAGTAGACTGTCAGCGCCGCCCCCCTGACCCAACGGTTAGCGCAGACGGCCGTGATAGAAGTCGTCCAAGACCTTGTCATAGTAGACCCACCCCTTCCGGCTCAAGTGGGCGCCGGAGTCTATGATGAAGTACTTGTCCTCGTCGTGGTCCTCGAAAAGGCGGTAGGGTACGCCGTTCAACTTCGCGATTTCGGCCACTGAAGAGTAATAGGCCTGGCGGGCGCCGCGGGAGACGCCCAGGTAGTCGTAATAGGTGCCGGGGATCGGCATGCTCAGCACCAGTGGCTCGACTCCCATCTCCTTCAGACCCTTGAGTAGGAGTCTCAGGTCGGTGAACTCTTTGGCCTGGTAGATCCCGCGTAGGAAGGAGTCGTCGGTCCTGGACTTGGGTTTGGGTAGCTGCGGCTTGATGTTGTTGGTCCACCGGCTGTTCTCGAATCCAAAGGGGTTGTTGTTGGCGTTCTTCATCTGTTCGGCTGTGGCTTCCTTCCGCAACTCATCCCAGTCGAGGACCCGCGGCGCGCGGGGTACCGCGGGGTCCAGGTTCTTCTTCTGTTGCTGGTGGATGTATTGGACGGTCTCCCAGTGGTCTTGGAGGCGGAGGACGAAGGCTTGCGCCTTGGCAATGGGCCATAGCAGGTAGTAGGCCGGACGGCTGTAGACGGCGTCGGTCGCCTCCAGACGCACGGCCAGATGGAGAACCGGCTGATGCTCCAGCGTCTTCGGGTAATCCAACATCCGGCGGGCCGCTTCTTTCTTCAGGTCCCAGCTCAAGTACGGACTGAATGCGAGTTCCAGGCCGTGCAGCGCCGAGAAATTGCCGGCGTAGGAGTCTGAACCGGGCATGGCACCGAAGAACCAACCCGCCGACAAAGAAAGGGCCACTTTCTTTCCCCGGAGGCTCCGGCCGATGGCGGCCATGTCCTGTAGCATGATGAGGGAGGTGGTCCCCGCTTTCCCGACAGGAACGATGGTGAAGCCGGTGGGGTAATCCTTGAAAATCACACTGCCGTGGTACGGGTCGGAGATGTTCAGTTCCGAACTCCCGTAGATGGGCAAAAGGTCCGGTTGCCGGAAGGCCGCCGCCTGTAACGCCGTGCCTTGGTTCTTCTGGGGGAACTGGATCGGGGCCAAGGCATGGATGTAGAGGTCCTCGATGTGAAGGGCGTAGGCCAGCGCGCCGACGACGACGACGGCAGCGAGGGTCAGGGCGATGAGGGCCGGGATCAGGTGGTGTGGGGCCCGCCGCGGACGAGGAGTCATGGTCCCACGCGGCCCTCCATGAAGGCGACGATCTTGCGCGGCGTGGCCCAGAGTTCCCGCTCAAACTCGGCCGGCGAGATGTCGATGCCGAATTCTTGGGAGAGTGCCACCATCAGTTGGACCGTGGCCAGAGAGTCGAGGATCTCCAAGCCATAAAGATCCAGGTCCAGGTCCTTTCTGACTTGGTCCGTCTCCGCTATCTCGGCCAAAATGGACAGGACCCGTCCAGTCGTGAACTCGCCTGGCCCGCCAGGCGCCCCAGGCACGCCAGGTTCACTGGACTCGCCGGAAGACATGGGAGAAACCACCTTCCACCAAACTGCTTCCGACGGCAGACCGCTGTTCGGACGACGCCCCGAAGCGTCGCGTGTCGAAACTTGTCGCTGCCGTGAGGCAAGTCTAATTCGCTGTTTCCGGCGAGGCTCCTCCTTGGCGGTTCAAACGCAAGATCAAGCGCGGGAGGCGGCGGCCACCTGCTCCAGGGTGTACTCGATCTCCCCGGCCGTGTTATAGGGCGCCAGGCCGAAACGGACCAGGCCGCCCGAGGCTGCCAGACCCAGCCGCTCTACCAGCGTGGAAGCGTAGAAATCTCCGTTCCAGACAAACACGCCTTTCGAGGCCAGGTAGGCGGCGACTTCCTCCGGGCTCTTCCCGGATACGGTGATGGAGACCGTCGGCGTCCGGTGGCCGGCGGGCGGGAGTCCGTAAACGCGGACGCCGGGGATGGCTGAGAAGCCTTCTTGCAGGCGGCGGGCCAAGGGCTTCTCGTAGCCCTCAATGGCTTCCATGCCGGCCAGTACGTCGCGGCGGCTGGGAACGGCAGCGGAGGTGGTGGGCACGGTGGCAACCGCGGTGGTTGGCGATGTGGCGGGCGATTCGGCGGGCTCGGAAGCCAGGGAGCCGGCGCCCTCCCCGCCGCCGGAGCGCCGCCCCAGCCAGGCAATGAAGTCCACGGCCGCGCCGGCGCCGGCGATGCCCTCGTGGTTCAGAGTACCGGTCTCGATCTTGAAGGGGCTGTGGTCCTCCTGCGGCCGGACCTTGTAAGTGCCGAGCCGGTCGAAGGCTTCCCTCTTCCCGTAGAGCACGCCGATGTGGGGTCCGAAGAACTTGTAGGCCGAGCAGATGAGGAAGTCGCAGTCCACCGCCTTCACGTCCATCGCCTCGTGCGGGGCGTAGTGGACCGCGTCCACCATCACCGCCGCCCCGACGGCGTGGGCCATCTTCGCCACCGCCGCCACGTCATTGATCGTGCCCACGGCGTTGGAGGCCCAGCCGACAGCGACCAGGCGGGTGCGCGGGGTGATCTTGGCGGCGAAGTCTTCCATGTCAAGGGTGCAGTCGGCGGTGTTCACCTTGACCGATTTCACCACCGCCCCCTTTTCGGCCAGCGCCTCCCAGGGGGAACGGTTGGCTTCGTGGTCCAGGTCGGTGACGACCACCTCGTCGCCGGGCTTGATGGTGCGGCCCAGGGCGCGGGAGAGGGCGAAGTTCAGCGTGCTCATGTTCTGCCCGAAGGCCACTTCCGATGGGGTGCAGCCGAACAGGGCGGCCATGGCGGCGCGGGCGCGCTCGATGATGGCATCCGACTCGTGGCTGGTGCGGAAGGCGCCGTGGGTGTTGGCGTTGTGGCTGAGCAGGTATTCGGAAACGGCCTGGGCCACGCTGGACGGGACCTGGGTCCCGCCGGGGCCGTCCAGGAACACGACCGGGTGGCCGTTCACGGTCTGGTTCAGCGCCGGAAACTCGTTGCGGCAGAAGGTGAGGTCGGCGCGGTCGATGTGGTCGGGATGGTCCTTTTCAGCCATTGGTCGGACTCCTTTCAACTATGAGCCTCCAGGCTATCTGTCATCCTGTCGGTCGTTATGGTCGTCTGGCGCGCCCGGTCACCGGCCGCCCCAGCCCGCGATCTCAAGCAAGTCGTTGAGCACGCCGTAGGCCGTTTGCATTACCTTGGGGTCGTTCTCCACCACGGTGATGTCGCCCAGAAGGTCGGTTTTCAGGGTGAGGATGGACGAGGTCCCGCTGACAAGGGCGAAGGGGTCGGACAGCGGCACGAACTCGGGGCGAACGGTGGTGATCACGCCGCCGCCGCTCGTTCCGGTACCGGCCCCAGGGCCGACGCCGGCATCGCCACCTTCCGGCGCCACCCCACTACGCTCAGCCGCGCAAATGAGCTTCAGCCGTCCGCCGCGCCGCGCCGCCGCGGCCACATCCCCCGCCTTGACGCCGCGGATCCCGGTGCGGTCCACTTTCATTGGATCGATCCGGGCATCCATCAAGACGTTGGCCAGGGCCGCCACTTTCGCCGCCGCGTCCCATCCGTCCACATCGAGGGTTGGGTCGGCCTCGGCAAAGCCCTGGCGCTGTGCCTCGGCCACGGCGGCGTCGTAGGTCCCGCCACTCTCCAGCCTTTCCAAGATGAAGTTGGTGGTGCTGTTCAGGATGCCGCGGAAACCGACCACGCGGCAGCCGCGCAGGGCGGCGCGAGAGAGGTTGAAGACAGGGACCCCGTCCATGACGGCCGACTCGAACAGGAAGCGGCGGCCTGCCCCCTCCGCCAAGGCATGGAGGCGAGCATAATCCCAGGCCACTGGCCCCTTGTTCGCCGTGACGGCGTGCTTACCGGTGCGGAGGGCGGCTTCGATGTGGTCGATGGCCGGCCGGCCGTCGGCGATGGAGAGCGGTGTCAATTCGACCAGGATGTCGGCGGGAACCTGCTTGATGAGGTCAAGGGTGGACGGTGGTGGGACGGACAGCGGCACCGACGAGGCCATCGTGTCCGCCCCGGGCGCTGTGGTCGCCGCGGGCGCGACGCCAAGCTGGTTCAGGCTCCTCCCGGCTTCCACTGTCCCGAGCAGCTGATGCAGGTCGATTCCCTGCTCATCGACCACCACCCCGTGGCGGCCGGTGGCAACCGCAACCACCTTGAACAGCCTGGTCCACTCGCGGTCGGAAGCAAGGAGGCGGATAAGATCCCGTCCCACATTGCCCATACCGGCGATTATCAGGCGATGGACCACTGACATGCCTCCCGATCAAAGTCGGGGCGTGGTGGAACCCGCCCCACGCTCCGGGATACCAGACCATGAGAGGTGTTCGGCGCTGACCATCCGCCTCCTGCCCTACTAACCCGTTCGGTGGACCGCTGTCGGGCCGCGCGCCGGAGAGGAACTGACGCCGGAGGGAGGCTGAGGGAAGCCGGGGAGTCTTCGATCTAACTGAAGGTGGGTGCGCGGGCGTGAGGCGGAAACCGCCAATTCTTAGTGGAGGCGAGTCCCAAAAACGATAAGGATTAGCGGAACGGGTACGAAGGGGGTGGTTTTGGGCCTGAAAACCGCCAAAATCTATCAGTCGCCCGGGCGCACCCCATAGGAATTAGCGGTTTTTGGCCCTCCGAAGTCTAAATTTGATAATTCTTATCGATTTGGATTCGCCCAGGTGATAGGTTTTGGCGGTTCCTGGCAAGCCGACGGGACTCGGCGGCGGCTGCCGGGGCGACCGTTCTTCCTCCTCTCCCCCGCCTCATCAGCTCCGGCGCAGGAATTCCACGAGAACGGGCGAATGCGGGCCATGTACAGATGGGAGTGGTGGAAAGCATGCCCGCGGACCAGGTTGACCAGGAAGACCAGAGGGACCTGAGAGACCGGAGAGACTACTTCGTCATCGCCAACCCCACGGCCGGGCGCGGCCGCGTGGCCCAGGCCCTGGCCGACGTGAAGGCGGCCATGGAGGCCGCGGGCGTGAACTATCGGATCGCCCCCACTGAACGGGCCGGGCACGCCGTCGAGCTGGCCCGTCAGGCCGCGGCGGACGGTTGGAAGTGCGTGGTTTCGGTGGGCGGCGACGGTACCATGGGCGAGGTCTTGAACGGCATCATGGCCGCCAAGGCCACGAGGTCGATCGCCGCAGCCACCCAGGCCGCCGCGACGGCGCCAACGTCGGCAGCTCCCGGCGCAGCGGGAACGGCGACGGCGAACGGCGGGCCCGCCCTGGGCCTCATCCCCCTTGGAACGGGAAACGACCTGGCGCGCACCTTCGGCATCCCCTTGAACGTGCCGGGCGCCATCGACGTCCTCCTCCACGGGCGTCTGGAGCGCATCGACGTGGGCAAAGAGACCGACGGCTACTTCGCCATCGTCCAGGGGCTGGGCTTCGCCGCCCAGGTCATGGACTTCTGTAACACCCACAGCGGCTGGCTGCGCGGGTCGCCCGCCATCTTCGCCGCCACGGTGAAGTTGATGTTCACCTACCACCCCTTCCCCATGCGGGTGGTCCTGGACGACCAGACCGTCGAAGGGGATTTCATCACAACCTTCGTCATGAACACAAGGCTGACGGGGGGCGGCATGCTGATGTGCCCGGACGCCGTCACCGACGACGGGATGCTGGACCTCTGCCTCATCAAGTACGTGAGCCGCGGGTCGTTTCTCCCTATTCTCACGAGAACCTACTCGGGCGGCCACGCCACCCATCCGGCGGTGTCCTTTTACCGCAGCCGGCGCGTACGGATCGAGGCGAAAGAACCGTTGCGGAAGATGTACGACGGAAACGTGCCGCGGGTGGTTACGCCGGCGGAGATGGAGTGCGTGCCGCGGGCGCTGGATCTGGTGGTGCCGCAGGGGGCGCCGGCGGGAGGCAGACGGCAATGAGCCTGTTGGGATGGGGTCGCACCTTCGTCGTGGCCTACCTACTGGGCTCTATTTCGTGGTCCTTCATCCTTGTAAAGGCGGTGGGTGGGCGTGATCTCAGGCATGAGGGCAGCGGTAACCTGGGTGCCCTCAATGCCGGGCGGTCTCTGGGGTGGCGTTTCTTCGTCCTCACTTTTTTGCTAGACGCAGGCAAGGGAGCACTCGCAGTTTACCTGGCCCATTCCGCTATGGCATGGCCACCAGACCGGGCTTGGGCCCCACTGGCCTATGCTATCACCTCCCTGGCTACCCTCGGGGTCATCCTGGGACACGATTTCTCCATCTTCGTCAGATTCACGGGAGGCAAGGGCCTAGCCGCCGGGGTCGGGGCCCTGGTGGCTACCGACGCGTGGCTGGCCGTGGCCGTCCTGGTGGCTGCCGCGGCGGGGCTTGCGGCCTCGCGGAACATCTACTTGGCTTCGGTTGTGGCGGCCGTGCTGCTACCGGTTCTGGCGGCGGTCCACGGCATGGGTGCCGCGGCGGTGACCATCTACGCCTTGGTCGCCCTGGTCGTCGTCTACCGGCACTGCGGCAACCTCCGTAATCTGCGCCGGCGCCACAGTCAGGCGGCCGATCCGGCCTGACTCAGCCCAGCCAGGCCAGGCCAGCGAACTTATCCCTGCCCCGCCCGCCAGTCCAGCTTCTTCAGCACCAGCCACAGCGACCCCAGAGTCACCGCCCCCAGAACCGCCAAGTCGGTCCAAGTACGTGTAGTAATGACCCCCGACAGGACGCTGCGCAGTGCGCTGGCCACGTAGGTCGTGGGGATGATGGCGGCGGTGGAATGTAGGAAGGACGGTAACTGGTTAAGGGAGACGTAGACCGGCGCCAAGGTGAACATCACGCCGGCCAGTACCTGGGTCGCCAGACTGGCCACCTGTGCGGTGGGGCTATAGAAACCGATGAAGGCGCCCAGCCCCGCCAAGGAGTAGCCTGCCAGGAAGACCGTGGGGATCGTGAGCAGGCTTGGATGGAAGGGCAGCCCGAGCGAGGACGCACCGACGACCAGGATGATAACGAACGAAGGCAGGCTGAAGATCATCGCCCGGGTGGCCATCGCCAGCAGGAACGTGACTTTGGAGATGGGCAGGGTGGCGTAGTGCTCGTAGGCGTTCTGGTCCTTCAGGCCGCCGATGTTCTGCCCCAGGGTCAGCATGGAGGATATCGTCAGCCCCTGGGCCAGCCCACCGGTGATGGCGAACATCGTGGCCGTCTGGTTGCCACGGCCGCCGAACATGTAGAGCAAGAACATGTTCAGCACCGGATTTAAAGCCATGTAGAACAGGTACCAGAACCACTGCATCCGCATGGTGTACATCTCACCGCGCAGCAGCCAGGTGAAGTCGCGCCACTGTTTCTTCAAGCCGGTTCGCTCCTTTCCTTGGCCGTAAAGTGGATGTAAACGTCCTCCAAGCTGGGTGTGACCAGACGGAAGTCATCCAGACGGTCGAGGCCGACCCGGTCAAGGACGGCGCGGAACAGCTGCTGGGCCTGTTCCCGGGGAGCCGTAATGCGGTACTGCCCTTCCCGCAGGCGTACCGCCCCGGGGAAGCGGGCGAAAGCGTCGGCGGCGGAGGCGCCGGCGGCGGCCCGGCCATCACCGGGGAGGGCGGAAGCAGCGGCCGAGGTCGGGCGAAGCCGGACTTCCACCCGTACGGACCCATCGACGGCAGCCTTGAGCTCGCCGGGAGTTCCCAAGGCGACCACGCGCCCCTGGTCGATGATGGCCACTCGCTCCACCACCTGCTCCGCTTCCATCACGTTATGGGTTACTAGAATGATGGTGGTCCCCCGCTGCTGGTTCAGTTCCCAGAGATAGTCCCACACCTGTCGCCGTTTGGTCGGGTCCAGTTCGTTAGTGGGCTCGTCCAAGATCAGCACGGGCCGGTCCCCTACCAGGCTGGCGAGGAGAGCCGTCTGACGCTGCTGCCAGCCGGAAAGCTTGAACATGGGCCGGTCGGCGACACTGCCGAGCCCGAAGCGGTCGAGCAGATCATGGGTAGCAGACCGCGCCTGGGCCACCGAAAGGCCCCGAAAGATAGCCGTGTGCAGAATGACCTCATGCACCTTGTGGGCGCGGAGAGCCATCACCTTCTGGTCGTAGTAGGAGACGAAGTGGGGTACCACGGAGGGATCGGCCACCACGTCATGGCCGAGAAGCCGTATGGCCCCTGAAGTGGGGCGTAGCAGGCCTGCCATTTGGCGAACCAGGGTGGTCTTGCCCGCACCGTTGGTGCCGAAGATGCCAAAAACCTCCCCGGAACGGATGTCCAGGCCGATATCGCGGTTGGCGGCTACTTTCGAAGAAGTGTAGACCTTGGTCAGGTCCTTTACCTCGTAGGAGAAGGTGACGCCAGGACGGGAATTGTCCGTGGGAAACACCTCCAGTGAATGAACTCCTTTCTAATATTCAAGGATGGTTTTATATTTGTCAATATCGCTTTGATATAATGCAACCGGGTCGCCGACCTCCTGGAGGGCCTTGACCCCGCCCGCGTGAATGGCTGTCAGCGGTTCCACTCCAGCATCCAGCGACGCCTGGGCCGCCGCCCGGGCGTCGTCAGGTTCACCATCGATGATTGCCTGCGTCAGTTTGCCCAGCGCATCAGACATGGGCCGACTCCTTCCTCTGCTGCCAATAAACGTTCATAAAGCCTTTACCCAATAACGTCCCTGTTGGTCTCGTTGCAGTTCGTTCCTTCGGCGCACCTCACCCCAGGCAAGGAGGATGGAGCGGTATGCGCAATCCTCCAAGCCCTCCATGATCTGCGCGAAGAATACCGGCTGCTTCAACATCGCCTCGATACGGTTCGCGATGGTTTCTACGTCGGACCCCTTGGCAGGAGGCATGGCGGACATGGCACTACTCCTTTCCCCGACCGGGGTCGGGGCCACGGTCATAGCCGCTGCCCAGGTAATCCTCCAACCGGACGGAGGAAAGGAAGGCCGGAGCCACCCGCTCGTAACGGCTTCGTGAAACGCCCTCGGGAATGGTGGCGTCGATGCCCAGACGGGCGCTGACGGGTAAAGCGGCTTCTCCCTCTCCAATCATCTGAGCGGAGGGGTCCAGATGCTTACCCCTGGTCCCCGGGATGACGACCAGGTCCCGATCCGCCTGGACGCGCAGGGCCATGGCCCAAGCCACGTCCTCCCGGTCGTAGATGTCAATGTCGTCGTCGGTGACGATGGCGAGCTTGACCTCGGCCACGCTGAGCAGGGCCGCCAGAGCGTTCTTGCCCTCGCCGGGACGTTTCCGGATGGAGGCGATGAGTTCCCAGTAGCACATCCCGCCCTGGGTGGCGTTGATGGCGGCCACATCGATGCGGGCGTTCTGCAAGGCCCTCAGAGCCGCACCCTCGATGGCGGGGCCGTGGCACCAGTTATTCTCCCGGGGCATCTTGAGGAAGTGGAGGATGGGCCGGCGCCGGTGGGAGACGGCGGTCACGCGGAAGATGGGGTTGTACTTCAGCCCCCCGTTGACGCCAGACATGTCCCCGAATGGGCCCTCATCCTTGGTCCACCCCACCGGAAGCAGCTCACCTTCGATGATAACCTCAGCGTAGGCCGGCACTTCCAAGTCCACTTTGCGGCATCTGACTAGAGGAACCGGTTCGCCTTTCAGGCCGCCGGCGATGGTGTATTCGTCGGTGCCGGTGGGGCACTTGTAAGTCGCTGCCAGCATGTCGGGGTAGTCCGCTCCAAGGATCGCCGCCACCGGTAACGGGCGCCCTTCATGGAGAGCGCGCTCATAGAAAGTGCGGAGGTCGCTGTGGGATTTCAGGTCCACAGACAGTTCGTTGGGTGACCGGTACATCAATCTGTAGATGCCGACGTTCCGCCCGTACTTCGGGTCCTTCGAAACGACCATGGCCGAAGTGAGGAAGGGGCCGCCGTCCTTGTCATGCATGAAGGGGATGGGCAGAACCGACAAATCGGAACGGTCTTGTATGACTTCTAGAGTCGGACTTTCCTTCACCAGGACCGGCTGGATGGGACAGTTCACCCCTTCCAGAAAGCGTTGGGCCAACCCGTCTAAACGGCACCCCAAGAGGGCTGCGGCCCGGCTGCGGTCCACTACCAGACCACCGACCATCTCCGCGTCATAGCCTTTGATATTCTGAAAATGCAGGGCCTTTTCGGTCTGCCAGAGCAGTGGCGTCACGTAGCGCACATCCACAGCTTTTTTAATTTCCAGGAGCTCGCCCTTCTGACGGAGCGTCTCAATTGATGATCTTAACCCTTGTTGCATTGGGTCGGCTCGCCTCCCCCCGCGCTGTTCCTCAGCGACGGGTCTAGTACAAACCATCCCTTGCCGGGACGTACTTCAAGAAAGCCCCTTTCCCGTGCCAATTGAAGACCGGAACTGGCCACCGGTGTGCTCACCCGTAGTTGGGCAGCGATCACCCGCTCAGGTGGGAGTTGGGACCCCGGCTCCAACCGGCCGCTGGTCACCAAATCCGCGATCTGAGCGGCGATGTGCTGGGCGAGTCGGGCCGGCCTGATTGGGCTAAACAGCGGAGCTACCTCCCTCCGATTGCTCCAGTGGCGGTTTCAAGGCATTGACGTCCTGAGCGACGCGCCGGATGTGCACCAGCATGGCCCCGGCCGCCGCCTCCGCGTCGTGGGCTTTCAGAGCAGAGAGGATGGTGTCGTGATTATCGATGGAAACCTTGACTCGGTTCGGGATCGACATGGCGATCCTTCGGTAAGCCTCTATCGAATCCATGATGGACGTCGAGAACTGGAGGAAGAGCGGGTTACGGCTGGCGCGGGCCAGGGCCTGATGGAACTCGAGGTCGAGGGCCACGGCCCGGTCGATGTCGATGTCGGCCTCGCCCAGGATCGCCCGCATGTTTCCCTGGATGCGCTCAATCTCCAGAAGCTCGTCGTCGGAGATGCGCTGGGCGGCTAGGGCGGCCACCTTGACCTCCAGCGCCTCGCGCATTTCCAGGAGGACCAGCATCTCGTGGCGGAAAGCCACCAGCCAGTTCACCCAGATGGAGGAGCGGTTCAGCCCCCCCGAGCCGCGCAGGACATAGCACCCTTTGCCCGGCCGGACTTCCACCAGACCAAGGGCCTCCATGATACGTAGGCCTTCCCGGATCACCGGACGGCTGACCCCAAAGTCGGCCGCCAGGGTGTTTTCGCCGGGAAGCTTATCTCCCGGCTTGAAACGCCCGGCGTTGATCCCCTCTACAATATGATCCACCACACGTTGGGCCGTGCGGGTCCGGCCGGTGGGCCTGGTCAGGTCCGGCCGCCCTTTTCCCTCAGGCAGTTCAATGCGACTCAAGACTTCCTCTCCTCACTGCGCCCGCGCGCGGCCCGCTCCCAGATAGGCCTCCTTGACATAGTCGTTGTTCTGGAGGTCTGCCGTGGGGCCCTCGAGAGTGACGTTACCCGTCTCGAGAACATAGGCACGCTGAGCAAGATATAAGGCCAGCTTAGCATTCTGTTCGACCAAAAGGACGGCGGTGCCGCCCTGGTTGATGTCCTTAACGACCCCTGCCACACCCTGCACGATGATGGGGGCCAGCCCCAAAGACGGCTCATCCAAAAGCAATAGCTTGGGGCGGGCCATAAGGGCGCGGCCGATGGCCAGCATCTGCTGTTCGCCGCCGCTCAAAGTACCAGCCAGTTGGCGCTGCCTCTCTTTCAGCCGGGGGAACTGATCGTAAATGCGTTCCAGATCGGTTTTGATACCGCTCCGGTCCGACCGGTTAAAGGCGCCCAGGATCAGATTCTCTTGCACAGTCATGGCGGGCCAGACCCGGCGCCCTTCCGGGCAATGAGCGACCCCCTGCTTCACGACGCGGCTGCACGAAGCGCCGGTGATATCCTGGCCGCCGAAGGTCACCTTTCCGGATGATGGTCTGATCCAACCAGAGACCGTGCGGAGCAACGTGGTCTTGCCGGCACCGTTGGCGCCGATGAGAGCCACCATTTCCCCGTCTTCGACGCGTAAGGAAACATCCTTCAAGGCGTGGACGACGCCGTAGTAGACATTAAGGGATTCGACGCTAAGCAATTGGGCTCACCACTTTCCGAGGTAGGCCTCAATGACCTTAGGATCCTCCTGGACCTTCCGCGGAGTCCCCTCGGCGATCTTGGCCCCGTGGTCCAAGACCACCACTTTGTCGGAGATGTCCATTACCACGTTCATGTTGTGTTCTACCAAGAGTACGGTGGTGCCGCGGTCCCTCACCTTGCGGATCAGTTCCATGACTTCGGTTGCTTCGGTCGGGTTCATCCCGCCGACCGGCTCGTCTAACATCAGAAGTTTGGGCCGGGCGGCCAGGGCCACGGCTATCCCCAGAAGACGCTGCTTGCCATGGGACAAGTGCCGTGCCTTCGTGTCAGCGGCCTCCGCCAGGCCTACGAAAGAGATGATCTCGTCGGCCAGAGAAGATGCTTCGCTCTCCATCCGGCGCCAGCTGGTTTCCCGCAGGACGTCCACGGTCACCGGGGCGGGTGCGCGCCCTCCCTCGGCGGACAGGTGGGTGGCGATGGTTACATTCTCACGAACCGTCGTCCCGCCAAAAAGCTCGTTTTGTTGGAATGTACGGACCAACCCCCGGTGGGCTATGATGTGGGGTTCGCGAGCCGTTACTTCCTGGTTCTCGAACAGCACCCGCCCCCGGGTCGGTTTGAGATAGCCGGTCAGAAGGTTGAAGACCGTGGTTTTCCCTGCCCCATTGGGCCCGATGAGGCTGACGATGGCGCCCTGTTCCACCGAAAAGGTCAGGTCTTGGACGGCCCCTAGACCTCCGAAGAATATAGTCAAGCCATCAGTTTCAAGCATCACCATGTTGGGTTCGACCTCCGGCACAGAAAAGGCCGCTCATACCTGCTCTTTGATGCCACTCCGCCAGTTATGCCAGACCCTTGGCAATGAAATTAGGCCGTTTGGCATGAAGACCACGATCACTATCAGAAGAAGCCCGAAAATGGGGAGCCGCCAGGCCGAGGCCACCCGCAGGAACTCCGGAATGATGGTGATCATCGCACCACCGATCAACGGCCCCCAGACCGTCCCCTTGCCGCCGATCACGGTGGCCACCACAGCCATGGATGACCAGCTGAAGTCAAACATGGATGGGTCGATGAAGGCCACGTAGTGGGCGTAGAAGCTACCGGCGATGCCGGCGAACCCGGCTCCGATGACGTAGGCCAAAAGCGCGTACCCTACGGTGTTCACGCCCACAGCTAGAGCCAGCTTCTCACTCTCACGCATGCTGACCCAGGCGCGTCCTACCTTACTGTTATCCAGGCGTCGGACTAGGAGCAGCATCGCCGCCGTCAGCACGAAGCCCAGCAGCCACCAAGCTTTCAGGGAGGAGACTCCTGTGGGGCGGGGGATGTTGGTCAGACCCATGGGACCACCCGTCAGGCCCACCGCATTGGTAGAGGTCAGCATGAACACCTGTGCCACGGAGATGGTGACGATGCAGAAGTAGAAGAAACGCATGCGCAAGGCGATCTTGCCGATGAGGAAGCCGGCCACCATTGAAACCACGATGGCCCCAAGGAAGGAGAGCGGCACGGGCCAATGGAGGCGCAGCGAGAATAGGGCGGATGCGTACGCTCCGATCCCTAAGAAAGCCGCTTGGCCGAAGTTCGGCTGCCCCACGCGTCCCAGCACTAGGTCTACGCTGAGGGCAAACATGATGTTGATCAGCGATAGGACCAGGACGTGGACCTGGTAGAGCGGAAAGAAGAGCGGGAGCACGACCATAGCGACCAGAAGCCCGAGTAAGAGAATGCGTCGGTTTTTCAGCATCAGCGTATCCTCTTTCCGAAAAGCCCGGCCGGTCTGAAAGTCAGGACCAGGACCACCAGGATGAAGCCGACCACGTCCTTATAGCCAGAGCTCAGATAGGCGGCGGCCAGGGTCTCCGTGACCCCCAGCAAGAGCCCGGAGAAGATGGCTCCGACGAAGCTGCCCATCCCGCCGACGATCACGACCACGAAGGACTTGGTCATGCCCTTGGCGCCCATCATGGGATCCACAAAGAAGATGGTGCCGAGGAGCGTGCCGGCCAGCGCAGCCATACCCACACCCAAGGCGAAGGTGAGCGCGTAGACCTTCTCGATGTCGATGCCCGCCGCCAGAGAGGCCGCGGTCTTGTCCTGGAAACAGGCCCTCATGGCGTTGCCCCACTTAGTCCTGGTGAGGAACAGGTGGACGGCGATGATGAACAAGATCGAGAAGACAGCGGCGAAGAGCCGCGCCGGCGCCACGTGCACCAGGCCCAGTACTAGGGGCTCCGGCGAGAACGGTGATCTGATAAAGTGCGGCACCCCGCCCGTGGCCATCAAGCTGAAGTTCTGCAGTAACAATGACAGCCCCAAAGTGATAAGCATGGTGGTGACCATGGCGGATTCCCGGACGCGACGCAGAATGCCCCTTTCGATGGCCGCACCCAAGGCTCCCACGACTGCGACCGACGCCACCACGGCCACCGCATAGGGCAAATGAAAGGAAGCCACCGTATAGTAGGCGACCAGGGCGCCCAGCATATAGAAATCGCCGTGGGCTACATTAACAATGTTCATCATACCGAAAATCATGGAAAGCCCTAGGGCAATCAGGGAGTAGATCGATCCGAGAAGCAGACCGTTGGCGGCTTGCTGAACGAACTGATTCACGTTACACCTCCCCCTTCATGTCCGGCTACCACGGTGATCGGCCAGGTGGGCCACCACGTCGCCCAGCGGCATGACGTCTCCGTACTTCATGTGTAAGCTGAAAAGGGATACTTTGTGGCCTATCTCGCTCCGGTCGGCGACGCACTCTTCAGGGATGACGGTACGGAACGAGTAGGAGAAGGCATCCACCGCCGTGGCGTACACGCAACCGCTGGTGACCATTCCGGTGACGATGACGGTGTCTACGTTATTCATGATCAGCATTGACGCCAGGCCCGTCCCGAAGAAGGCACTGGGTGCCGCTTTACGTACCACCGGTTCGCCCGCCAGAGGCGCGATGTCTTCCACGATGACGTGAGCCATGGGGTGTCGGAGGGCTTCCATGACCGCCGCACTGCGCTTCCACCGGCCTCTTTCCACCGGGTTATCCGACCAAAAAGATGTGGAGTAGAACACAGGTATACCCTTGGGCCGGGCCACATCGAGAAGACGCTTGATAGCCTTCACCGCAGGATACCCGGTTTCGCTGTGACCCAGAAGGTAGGTGCTATCGACGAAGGCGTAGGTCATGTCCACGACGACGATGGCCGGGCTGTGGCCGAAGTCCACCTGGCTTGCCCCCATACCACCCTTGTCGAAAATGGCCCTTTCAGCTGCTGGAATGACGTCGTCCCATACTGGCATGGCAAGTTGCCTCCGTACTTAGGCAACGGCGGGGCCCGGAGGAGACTCCGGGCCCGCCCCAGAAGCCCGAGATGTGTGATTGCTGGAACCGGGCGCTTTTGCCTTTCCTCGTAGCTACGCCCTTGGGTTCGCGTTCTTGGCTATGCTTACTTGGTGGGGACGGCAGCCAGGACTTCCGGCTTCCCAGCCTTGTTCACCGTGATGTAGATGTTGGGGTGAGCCTGAAGCTTGGCGTCGAAGGCAATTTCACCGGTGATCCCCTCGAACTTGACTTTTGTCAGAGCATCCCGGATCTTGTCCGGCTTGTCCGATTTGGCGATCTTGATAGCTTCGGCGAAAGCCTTCACCGCGGTGTACTCGCCCCAAGCGTTCTTATCGGGAAACGGGAGGTTCGGGTTAGCCTTCATGTAGCTAGTTACGAAGGTCTTGTTCAGCGTATTGTCGATGGTATAGACGTATTGGTTGGCGCAATAGTTGTTCTCCGCGTACTTGCCAGCCATCTTGATGTACTGGTCGGCGGCCAGGCTACCAAGGCCAGAGATGATGCCCTTGAACCCCAGTTCGTTGAATTCCTTCATCTGGACGGCAGCGTCAGCCGCCAAAGCCAGGATGACGACGGCGTCCACGCCTTGGTTCTTGATCTTGGTGGTCTGAACTAGGAAGCTAGCGTCGCCCTGCTGGAAGTACTCAAGGGACGGAACGATGGCACCACGCTTCTCGAACTCGGCCTTCAGGAGAGCGCCCGACTGGCGACCCCAGTCATCGTTACGCAGCAGGAAGCCGACCTTCTTCACCCCGGGCTGCTTCATGATGAAGTCAGCGAAGGAGGCGGACAGCATCCCGTCATGGGGAATCGTACGGAACATGAAGGTGTTGTTCATGTCCGTGATGTCGGGAGCGGTAGCCGTAGTGGCGATCATGGGGATGCCATATTTCTGGCCTACCGGCGCGACGGCCTTTACCACTGAACTGGTGTCGGAGGACAAGAGGACCGACACCTTGTCCTGGGTGATGAGCTTTTCGGCCACGCTCACACCTTCAGACGGTTTGGCCTGGCTGTCCTGGACGATGAGCTGAAGTGTCATGCCATTGATCCCGCCAGCGGCATTGACTTCGTCCACGGCCATCCTGGCGGCAGCGGTCTGCTGCGAACCCTCAAAGGCTTTAGACCCGGTGGTGGCCACGACCATCCCTATCTTGATGGTCTTGGGTCTAGAAGAGCAGGCGACACTCGAAAGGGCTAGAGAGACAGTAAGGAAGACGGTCAAGACAACGGAAATACCTCTCCTCACGTTTACCAGCACTCCCCTCTGCAAAAACGTTCACGCTAGCTCCACCTATCTGACTTGTAAGACATGTCTTACTACACCGAAATGCGGTTCTCCTTCAGGGCTGTGAGGAGTATGACAGAATTTTCCTTGATTGGTCCCTTTGCTGAGCGCGCCAAGGACCTCACGGCACGGATCCCGGCCACAGCCTGGACCTGACCCCTGAGACCTGACACTGAGGCCTAGCCCCTGAGAAACGCCTTGTGGTAACCCGAAGAGAGCCAGGTCTGGTTCAAGCGGATGACCTGACCCAGGCGTAGGATGGGCATGAGCCATCTAGCGCTGATGCCATAGCCCGGCCCCCAGTTGGTGATATGCAGCCGACCGTCGAAGACCAGGTCCAAAGGTTTCACGGTGCCAGCAAGCACCGCCTTCAAGCAGTCACGTTCGATCTCGACCAGAGGACAATAATGCCAGTCCCGTTGGGGCCGTACGTTGCCGGTGCCGGACGTAACCTGTCCGTCGTCGATTTGGACGTAGTACCAATCTCCATCGCTGGTACCGTCGTGCCAATCGAGGGGCTGGTCTTTGACCCTATCCGCGATTCGGAACTGGACCGTGCAGTGGACGTTTCGGAAGGCTTCAGGGTAATCCTTTGAGGCGGCGATAGCCTCGAAGAAAGCTTTCAGTTCATGCTCCCAGTTCATGCCCATCTCTGTCTTTGCCCCTCCTTACATCCGGACTGGTGTGTAGGACAGGACTTCAGCCGGATCGCCATACTTCGCGGCTACCCGGTGGACCTCTTCCGTCTCGATGGCCGCCAGCCGTCCCCGCTCGATGACCGATTCACCGCCAACGGTGAGCGTGGGGTAAAGCATGAAACCGTCCTGGTGCAGGACTTTCCATTGGCGCGTGTGACCCTGGGCGCGGCGGGGACCCACATTCAAGGTACCGTCGCCCAGGCCGATGTGCAGGGTCTGGGGCGAGCGCTCGGCCTGCAGAGAGAGAGGTGTGACGCTCATGTCCACGTCGTTGGCGGGATTAAGGCCGAACATGATCTCGCAGATCCAGTTGCCGTTCTTAACCCCGTCGATCCGCTGGTGGATGGCCGCCACTTCCCAGCCGCCCTGAATGTCCACGATGAGGGAGTCTCTTATGGTGAAGACCGTGGGCTCGCTGGTACGGCCGTACCCTGTGAAAGCTTCGAATACGGCGGTGCCGTTCACGTTCCTGGGCGGTAGGAAACCGAAGCAACCACCGGGGAAGACCCAGAAATCGCCCGGTGCGGCGACCCCCATTTCCGCCGCACCGTGTCCGCACTTCGAGCGCCAGACCTCAGCGGTGATGTCAGTCCCCGCCGCCGATGTGACGTGGATCAACGATCCATCAGGCTTCTGGCACTGCGCGAAGACAAGCTTAGATATGACATGGTGTACCTCGGCCGGGAAACGGGCCCCCTTGCTCTTTAAGACGGCCGGAGTGGGCGGAGGGCACAGGATGATACCCTTGCTCGCATACTCGAAAAGGGCGCGCAAGCAGGCCTCTGTGTGACCGACCACAAAGGCGCCCACATCCAGGATGGTGTCAGCGGCGGCCATGGCCTCGGCGAGGGGTGGCGGTGGCTCAGAGAAGTAGCCCTTGGTCGGCGGTACGTAGCAGACGGTCGGGCTCGCCCCTTTGGCGGCAACCGCTGCCAAGATAGCCTGCACCACCAAAGGATCCGCTTCGGTCGAAGCAGCCAGAAGCACTTGCTCGCCAGGGCCCACACCGGCGAATTCGGCGTAGTTCAAGGCACCTGGCATGAGTTCAGCGATGTCGTGTGGATTGACGGCGCATTCCCCCACTAGTCAGGAGCATTTGACTTGTCTTACATGTCATACGACACGGCGATGGAGCTTCCTGCAACTGGTGCCTGATTTTGGAGGACCGGGGCTGAGGAACGAAGCGGTACTAGCCATGATGGGCATGGCTGCATGGCTCGCCCACGATGGCCTAACGGTGGCCATACCGTGCGTCACCCGGCTTGGACGATTCCTTGGCCCCGCTTGGCAAGAGACTGGGGGGCGAGGACGGACCGATGAGGGCTACAATAGCGGCGTAAAGGATCGTGACGTAGATATTCCCGTGTCCGTAGGTGACGCATCTGACACGGGGCTCAAGCCGGGGTTGGGCGACTGGTTAGCCGACCTCCAGCATCTTCTCGATCAGGAGGCGGGCGCGGGTTGGGTTGAAGGCCCCGCAGGAACAGGGCTTGGCCAGGTAGGCGGCGGCCTGCGCCGATGTCATCTTCCCCATCTTCACCATCTCCACCATCTTCCGGATGAGGTTGTGCGAGACCATGCCGTGGCCGCACATGGTGTGGATCTCGAGGTAGGGGTCGGCCGGCAGCCGGTTTCGCGCCCCCCAGATGCCCAGAGAATGCTCGATGGAATGCCGCACGATGCCGGCGCTCCGGCACAGGCCGTCCACGGCATCGGCCAGGCCGCTGATGTTGATGGACAGACCTAGGTCGGCGGCGACAAGGGCTTTCAGGACGGCGGCCACTTTTCCGGGGTCATCGAAGGTAGCGGTGGCAGAGGAGCTATCGGTACACCTGTCAATGAGCCGCGGCCATTCGGCGGCCGGCACCGGTTTCTCCTCTCCGTTCCCCACGTTCACGGGCCCCTGGGCCAGGCAGATGCGGAGAAACTCCTTAATCCTCGGAGCACAGCCTTCCTTGTTCACGCCCGCCGCGGGCGAGACGAAGATCACGAAGTCGTTGGCCAAGTTCTCCTTGGTACCACGGCGATGGAGGGTGTTCGTCATTCGGCGTCACCTCCGATGGCGGCCGCACTGCCGGCCTGAGGCGCTTTAGGCATGGCGTCCGGCGGGGTTGGGAACACACCACTCTCACCGAACCGTGGCCGCCCCAGGCCCAGATTGGTCTTGGACGTCAAGGAAAGCGGGAATCCCGTTTCCTTGACCACTATTTCCTCGTAGGGGATTGACCCGTCGGGGTCGCATCGCCCCGCTACCGCGACGCTGCAGACGGAAGTGAGCCCCGCGGCCACTTCGTTCAGCCGCCCCAGGAACTCGGGTAGCCCGGCCACCGGGACTTTCATCTCAATGATGGCGGACATGACCTTCTCGTTCAGGACTTCGGGGTTCAACGCCCCCGTCGCCGGGTCCGGCATCATCTGAGTGACCGGGTTCTTCGATTCGAACCGGGCGCCCAGCTCGGCCATGGCCCGCGCCACTCGGTCCAGTTCGGCCAAGCGCGCGCCCAGGCCGGGCCGGCCCATCTCCACGATGAGGCCGGCGTCGCCATTGCGCAGGCGGCCGGTCACGTCGTTGGTCTTGATCTCTTCGGTACCGCGCCCGCCGATGCCAGTGGAGGCATGTTTGGTGGTGGGGTCGGAAAAAGCCTTGCGTACGCTGCGCGGCCACTCCAGCTCCGGCTGGAACAGGGCGCCGGCGGGGCAGACGTCCGGCGGCGCCTCATGGGCCAGGTGGAGAGTGTGCAGGACGGCGCGGACGGCGCGCACCAAGGGGGCTGGGAAGCCTTCCACCCGCAGGAACCGTTTGCAGGTCCCGCACTCCACACACTCTTCCTCGTTCACCACGGCGCGGCCGGCCTCGACACGGATCACACCCATGGTGCAGACAGGCACGCAGTTGCCGCAGCCAACACATTTGGCGGGATCAACACGCAAGGAAAGGACACCCCCGGGGCAGTCGTCTGACCTGAATGGTTCCGGCGCCTACGGAATCAGGTGATATCACCGGCTATACTGCTCGACTTCACAGGCGGCGAAGGTCAGCAGGCGAGGTGCTTTCTTCGGAGTCGGCCCGCGTTCCTGCCGTCGCGCAGACGCCCCTATGGGACCAACTTGTAAAAGGCCATGGCGGACTTCAGATCGTTGTACGACATGAACCCCTCGAACCGGTGGACTTGCTTCCCTTGTGCATCGTAGAAGAGGATCACCGGCACGGCCGAAACATCGTACCTCCTGGCCACATTCTGCTGATCCTCCAGGTCCACGATGAGTACGTTCATCCGCCCCTTGAACTCCGTGCTCAGCTTGCCCATGATCGGGTAAAGGGCTTTGCAGTAGGGGCAGGTCTTCGTCCCCAGCTCAATGATAGAAGGCCGTCCGGACGCCAGAGTAGCGTCCAGGTCGCGCTCCGTGCCACGCAGCTTGGCATAGGGGTCGCGGCCCGGGAAGTTCAGGGTCGCCAGGATGGCGGCGAAGAGTATGACGCCGATGATGATCCATGAAGTCTTCAGTTTCAAGTCTGGATCCCGCCTCTTCTTTCACTAGCTAGAGTAGTTAAGTAGCTAAAGGTCAAAAGAACCGCCGCAAAGTGACCAACCCAAGATATACGAGGATAGCGCCGGCCAGGCGCCGCAGCCATAAGACCCACTTGACCCCCGGCCCGCTGGAAAGCCACCGGGTCAGCGCCCCCGCCGAAAGGCCTGCCAGCGCAACCAGCGTAGAGTGCCCCATCGCGTAAAGCAGGAGGAGCAGCCCACCGAAGGGCAAAGAACCGCTCTGGCTCACCAGCCCAAGAATGGCGAAGAGCACCGGCGTCCCACAGGGTGACGAGATGGATCCGAACATAGCCCCCAGGCCGAAACCGGTCCAGAGGGTGGACTTCCGGGAGAGGGCGGGCCGCGGCGCGCCGCAAGAGTCGACACCCGGCATCTGCCAGCCAAGGAGGACCGCCCCGCCCACAAGGAAGGCGGCGGCCACGATCAGCCCCCACCACCGACTGGTGACGCCGACCACCATACCGATGGCGGCGGCCGCCACCCCCAGGGTCGTGGTGGCCAGCACCATGCCGGCCACGAAAACGGCCACGGCCAAGGGACGGCTGCGCCCACCTTCGACACCGCAGATGTAGGCGATGATGAGAGGGATACCTCCGATAATGCAGGGGCTGGCCGACGCGGCCACCCCGGCGGCTAAGGCGATTCCGGCCGCCAGAGCTGGATTACCGGCCAGTTGGGCTGCGATGGGGTTCACATTAGGCCTCCCGCCCTCCGCATTCGGTGTGTCCTACGTCTATGTTGCGGCTCGACCACTGATTCGTCTGTCGGAGAGGCATTCGTGTTGGAACGGATAAGTGGTATTCGTGTCGGACCGCCTTGACGCCTGCCCATTCCCAGGCTAAACTGTTGTCAAGCGATCCATACCCTGGAGGGTATTATAGCAGGTGCCGCGCGAGTTTGCGAGAGGCTGGTGAGACCGACGGCTAAATACACTTTCACCTGTAAGGATTGCGGTCACAAATTCACAGCTCAGATGACTTTCATCGAACGCCGGAACGCTACTTGCCCCAAGTGCGGCTCCAAGAAGCTGGCGGGCGGCCTCTCGGTTTTCTCAGATAGCAGCACCTACTTCGTGGGCGATTCGGGTTGCGGACCCATCGGCGGTGGCTGAGGCTGGATGCGCTAGAGACGGTCGTCTCTAGATAGCTGCCGGCGTAATACCGGGAAGCTCTCACCTGGAGGTATTTCCGCCAATCAGGGCGTATCCTGGCACCGAAGATGAGTGATCCGGGGGGGTGCCGGGAATGGGAATGTCCGAGAAAAAGTCCCGCGTGTTCCTAGGCCACTGCGAGAGTTACGATGACCCCGCCCAGATCGCGGCGGTCATCGCCCGGGGCGTGGCCGCGGTCGGCGCCGCGCCGCCGGCCGGCCGGGTGGTTATCAAACCCAATGTGGTGTTCGCCCACCCCGTCCACGCCCAACACTGTTACACGCGCCCGGAATTCCTCGAGGCTCTGCTTTCAGTAATCTACGGCAACGGCGCCCAGGCCGCCGCGGGACCGGCAACCCAACACCCGCCTGTCAGCGGCGTCTCCATCGTCGAAAGGAGCGGAACAGGCTGCCCCACCAGCGTCTGCTTCCGCCGCGCCGGCTACGGTAGATTGACCCGCCACTTCCCGGTTCGCCTGATCGCTCTGGAGGAGTCGCGGAAGAAGCAGGTCCACCTGACCCGCAGCCGCCTCCACGACCACTTGACGCTGGGCAAGGCCGTGGTGGACAGCGACTACCTAGTCTTCGCCCCGAAGCTGAAGTCGAACGTGCTGGCCCAAGGGATGACGGCCGCCCTGAAGCTCAACATCGGTTCCTTGGACGACCCCGAGCGCATGTGGCACCACGACCATCACCTAGACGAGAAGATCGTCGATATCCTGGAAGCCGTCTACCCGCGCCTTATCGTCACCGACGCCATCGAGATCGCCGTGGGCGGCAATCAGATGACGGAGGCGGGCAAGCCCCTCGGCCTCATCATGGTGGCTGATAACCCACTGGCCCACGACTTGGTGACGGCGCGGGTGCTGAACCTGGATCCGGCGGGAATCGGCCACCTGCAGGAGGCCGTCCGGCGAGGCTACAGCCCGGCCAGCCTGGAAGACGTCGAGGTGGTGGGTGATTTCCCCTTGGAGGAAGCCCAGGCCCGTACCTGCGGCTACGACTTGGGATACCGTCGGGTCGACCGTTTCGAGTCGCCCTTCCGGATCGTGTGCGGAGAACCGTACTGCACCGGCGGCTGTCACGGCGTTTTCCTTGACTGGCTCTATATGGTGAAGGACCGGCAGCCCCACAAGATCGCCCGTTTCCCCCATCTGACCGTGGTCATCGGCCGTACCGACGAGACGGTCGAGGGTGAGAGCGTTCTGCTCATCGGCAAGTGCGCGGCCCAAACGAAAGTGAAGGGGGCGCGGCGCGTGGTCCGCCTCGGGCCAGCCAAATGCCCACCCACCCACCGCGACTTCATCCTGTGGATGGCCTTGAACTACCTCATTTTCGCGCCCATCTTCCGGCCGGAGACGGTCATCGACGCCTACGTGACCTACCCGTTCAAGCGTCTGTTGGGCCGTCTGGCGGGGGTGGAACGGCTGCCGGATCGCGCCGCGGGATCCAGCGCGTCCAGGCCGCCTCGAAGACCCGGCGTACCAGGACATTAGTCCCGCATCAATGGGACATTAGGCAGGGTTTTCCCCGGCGGCGTCGAATGAGGCGGCATGAACCATGCGCGTATGAGGCGTGCCGTCAGTGTCGTCATGACCGTGGTCTTGGCGGTCTTTCTCTTGTGGGCTTGGTCACCTCCCGCGACCGGTGCGACCGGTGCGGCCGGTGCGACCGGTACGACCGGTGCGGCCGGTGCCGGTACCGCCGGCACCGCCGGCGCCACCAGTAGCACGTCCCCTCCGCTCTCCGATATCAAGGGTCACTGGGCCGAGAAGTACATCACCGACCTGGTGAGCTTCGGCATCATCGGCGGCTATCCGGACAACACCTTCCGGCCCAATAACCCCATTACCCGGGCCGAATTCGTCAAACTGGCCGTCCTGGCCGAACTGACGAACCCCAGCGATCCGAACAGCCGGGTCTCCACGGCCGGCTTACCGGCGGGAACGCCGTTGCCTTTCAGTGACACTGCCGGCCACTGGTCCCAGACACAGGGGTTCCTGCAGCAAGCGGTCCAGTGGCGCCTTGTCGTGCCGGACGAGTATCCCGGCGGCCGTTTCGAGCCAGACCGGCAGATCACGCGGGTGGAAATGGCCCAGATCCTGGTGCGGGCTATCGGCAAGAATGCCGAGGCGCGGCAGGCCGGGGAGACCGGCACGGCGGCCCTCTCCTTCACCGACCGCGACGACGTGCCCCCTCCCCTCCGCGGCTACGTGCAGGTCGCCGCCGACAAGGGTATGATCGGTGGTTACCCTGACGGGACTTTCCGACCGGCAGCCGGGGCCACCAGGGCCGAAGCGGCGAAGATGATCAGCAGGCGGTTTGAAGCCAGCTACACCTGGGCCTGCTACACGCATCATTCGACTGTTCTGGGCACCGCCAAGGACGGCGGGGCCGCGCCGCCTGTTGCCGGCCGGACCGGCTCCAACGGCAGCCTCTCGGTGACTGTCTTGTCCGTCCGCTCCTCGGCCGGCGCCGAGCCTGGGCGGGTGAGTGGCGCCACGGTGACGCTGGAACCGGGCGGATACACGGCCACTACGACGGCCAGGGGCGAAGCGGTTTTCACCAGCCTGCCGCCGGCGGGGTACCGTTTGCGGGTCGAGGCTTCGGGGTTCGAGCCCTACGCCGAGCCGAAGAAGGTCCAAGTCCTGCCCAAGACGGCTAGCGAGACCCAGGTGGCTCTTTTCCCGGCCCCATCCGGCGAACCGGTGGCGAGCCTGGAGGCCATCGGGCCCGATGGCCGACCCGTGTCTGAGGCCCACGTCGGGGCTGCGGTAGTCCAAGTTCCGTACAACACCGCTTTCACCGTCAGTGCGGCGGGCAGCCGAAACGCCTCCCGGAGCGGCTTTTCGTGGTATATTCACGATGCCAGCGGCCACACGGTCGCCGACCAGAACTCGACCCAGGCCGGCGCCGCTCTGACGCCGCAAGCCGCCTCCACTGAAACGGATGATCCGGTAACGTTTAGCCTGACTCTCCCTGCGGCCGGCCAGTATACGGTCCGCCTTGACCTCACCAACCCGGCCTTCCCAGGGGTGGTGAACTCGTCCACCTTGAAAGTCCAGGCGTTGAACACCAGGCCGGAGGCTGTCGCCTCGGTGATGGCGGGCCCGGCACCCATCAAGAAAACACCAGCGACCGCGCTGGCAACGTCCATACGCCTCCGGGTAGTGAAAGTCGGTGAAACGGTCTGGCTGCGCGGCTGGGGGATCGACCCCAATGCACCTTCACCGGAGCAGTATAACGCGGGTGGCAACGCCCCGGACGTCTACGGGAAGAACTACGACCACTACCAGCGACAGTTCGGCTGGCAATGGAGCTTGACCCATGCATCGCAGGACGGGTGGCAGGATGCCACGGCACTTCTTAGCGACCGTTCCGCCCAATATCCCAGGTTCACGGCCGACCAGGCCGGCACGTACCGGGCGACCCTGGTCGTCTCCGACAACGATGCGGGCGGCTCGCTGGCCAGTGAACCGGCGACCGTAGACATCCTAGCCCTAGGCGGTGAGGCGGGAGCCGCGGTTTCGGACACGGTCTGCCAGACCTGTCACGCCGACAAGGCTTCGGGATGGGCTACGACGGCGCATGGAAAGGCGATAGCCGGGGCCGGGCACTCGACTGAAGTCGCTTCGGCGGCGGCAGCGACGGCGCCGGCGACGGCAGCCGGCTGCCAGACGTGCCACGGGCCGGGGAGCGCCCACGTGACTGCCGCCTCCGCCGCAGCCACGCGGACGGGTGGCAGTTCCTCGGCGGCCTCCATCGCGGAGTCCGCCAGCACCAGCGATCTGACCTTGATCAAGAGCACCATCTCGGTAACCTACGGCGCCGGCCTATGCGGGACATGCCACCAGGAATACGGTCAGTGGCAGAAGTCGCACCACAGTGACGGCGACTCTTACGGGTACGGAGAGGTCGCTTCCGCCCTACTCCTGAACTGCACCGGCTGCCACTATGCGAAGGGCCACAATCAGCGCACAGAACTGGCCGCCAGCCGCGGCAAGGCCTTCTTCGAGGTGAACTTCAGTCCCCTCGACCGTGATAAGCTGCCGGCCAAGGATGAGCCGGGCATTACCTGCGTGGCTTGCCACGACCCACACCCGGCGACGGCGGCCGCGGAACCTGCCTCCGCCGCTGCGGCAGTCGAAACGGCGCCCGCCGGCACCACAGTGGCAGCAGCCGAGACGGCGCCAGCCGCACCTGCGACCAACCCTGCCTCCCTGGTTCACGGGAGCAGCGGTAAGACCTGCGACACCTGTCACTACGAGAAATGGCAGAACGCCGTCCTTGAGGGCATGGCCGGCCAGATCGAGAACGGCTATGAGTACCCCGGCCGCGACTACTTCTTCGCCAATCCGCACAAGACGCCCGACAAGTGCGTGCTCTGCCACATGAGTGTGGGTTCCGGCGGCACCGTGAGCGGTACCCCTAGTAACACCGACGTCGACGTCAACGGCATCCTCCTGGTGGGCGGCCACACCTTGCGCATGCGCGATGCCGGGCCCGATGGACAGGTGGGTGGTTTCGGCCCGCGGGCCGACGACCGCACGCGGGAGCGTGACCCGGACGATGCCGACGATCTCCTGAACGTCGCGCCCTGTCAGACGTGCCACGCCGGCCTTTCCACCTTCGACCGGAACGGCGTGCAGAAGCGCGTCTATGATAAGTGGGTGCTCCTTGGGAACTTGCTCAAGGAGCGGAATGGCGGTGTCCTCCCCGGGATTAAACCTGGCGACAAGTGCGCCACCTGCCACCGGGGCGGAACCTTACCCTTCGACGATGACCCGGAACTGGTCCTCGAAAACGCCTACACCAACTACAAGCTGGTCATGAACGACCGGAGCTGGGGAATCCACAACCCCAAGTACGTGGAGGCCCTGCTGGACGACTCAATCGCCAGTGTCCGCGAGAAGTATGCGGCAACTCCCAGGTGAATGCGACAGTCACAGGCCAAAACTGGTTTTTCGAAGGCAAAAAACCGGAAATTCCGCACACCACCTCACTGGATTGTGCTTTGGGAACTCCGTGCCCCATGGGCCCGGCTCATGTGGGATCGAAGCTCCTCATCCGTGAGCGCCGCCAGCGCCGTGGCCGCCATGGCCTTGACCGAAACCATCAGCGCCGCCATCCCGGCGTCCGAAGCCGCCGCCGCCGCGAATTCACGGCTATGTCCGGCCACACCCTTCGGAGCGATGGAGACGTAGGCGTTGGCGGCCGGGACCTTTTGGCTGACGTCGCCGAAGTCGGTGGAGCCGCCCGACGGTGACGGTTCGTCGGCTACCTCCAGTCCGGCGCGCCGTAGTTGGGCCTTGAAGGCGTTACCCAAGGGGACGTTCAGCTTCCGCGCCCCGTAGCCCACCTGCTCCTCCATCTTCAGCGTCGCCCCCGTCGCCCGCGCCGCGGCCTCGGCGCACTCTTTCACCTTGGCCACCAGCGTGGCCAGGTTCTCCTTGGTGCTGGCCCGCAGGAGATACCGGATTTCGGCCTCCTCGGGCACGATGTTGATGACCGACCCGCCCTTGGTGATGAGGCAGTGCACCCTCGCGTCGGGGGTCATTTGTTGGCGCAGCATGCTGACGTTTACATAAGTCTGCACCACCGCGTCCAGGGCGTTGATCCCCAGGTGCGGCGTGGCCGCCGCGTGGGCCGGCCGGCCGTGGAAGTTGAAGACGATGCTGTGCGTCGCCAAGCTGGTAGAGCCGATCTTGCTTTCGCCGGACGTGGGGTGGACCATGATGGCGGCATCCACGTCGTCGAAGAGCCCGGCGTTTACCATGTCGATCTTGCCTCCACCGCCCTCCTCGGCCGGCGTACCCATGACCACCACGCGACCGACCAGGTCGGGAACAGCCTGTTTCAAGGCGATGCCGGCCCCTGCCGCCGCCACCCCAATAATGTTATGGCCGCAGGCGTGGCCAACTTCGGGGAGGGCGTCGTACTCGGCCAAGATGGCGACAGTGGGCACGCGGCGTACGGGCGCGCCGGCCCCCGAAGCCCCATCCGCGTCGGCCCTGGCCCCTCTCCCCAGCCAATCGGCCCGGAAGGCCGTTTCCAGCCCAGCCACCGGTTTCTGCACGGCGAAGCCGGCGCCGGCCAGCAGTTCGCAGAGCCAGGCTGCCGACTGCCTTTCCTGAAACGCGATTTCCGGGTGGGCGTGTATCTGTAAACTGAGCCTAACCAGTTGATCCTTCATGGCCTCCGCGGCCGCGTCGATGCGCTTCAATGTGTCTTCCTGCATCGTCTGGCTTATCTCCCTTCGGTCTTTCGATCGTTCCTCTCACAACTGGTCATACCATTCGTCTAGAGATCGGGCCTTCCTTGCGACGCCCTCCGCCCGCCGCGGAGAAAGATAATGGTGCCAATGGACGACAGGTTGACGGGTTTTTGACCGGCGTCATGGACTTAATGGGGAAGGCCAAGTAAACTGCACTTGAGCGGCGGATACGGGAGTGGGTATTGCAGCCCCCCGCCCCCCAAGTTGCTTACCACGGGAGTGATCAGAGATGGCGGAAAACAGAGCGAAGACCGGGAACGCTCCAAACGGTGATGAGGGCGCCGCCGGCAACGATGAGAACCAGGATTGGATGGAAGCGGTCCGGCGCGCGGCCATCGCCAAGCTACCCATGGCCGAGGGGAACAACATCCGCAAAGTCATCGCCGTCATGAGCGGCAAGGGCGGTGTGGGCAAATCGTCGGTAACGGCCCTTTTGGCGTCCTACTTGTCGCACCAGGGAGCCAAAGTCGGCGTACTGGACGCGGATGTCACCGGCCCCTCTATCCCCAAGCTTTTCGGCGTTCACGAAATGCCTACCGTTGGTGAGGGCGGCAAAATGGTGCCGCCCGAGAGCGCCGGTGGCGTGAAAGTCATGTCCTTGAACCTGCTCCTCAGCGACGAGGAGGCTCCGGTCATCTGGCGCGGCCCATTGGTGTCGGGGGCCATAAAGCAGTTCTGGTCCGAGGTGCTCTGGGGCGATCTCGACTATCTCATCGTCGACCTGCCCCCGGGCACGGGAGACGCCCCACTCACGGTAATGCAGTCCATCCCCCTCGACGGTGCGGTCATCGTCTCCACGCCGCAGAAGCTGGCCGCCATGGTGGTGAAGAAGGCCGTCAACGCCGCGCGGATGCTGGACATCCCCATCCTGGGTCTGGTGGAGAACATGAGCTACGTCCAGTGCCCGGACACCGGCAAGCGAATGGAACTGTTCGGTCCCTCGAACCTCAAGGATTTGGCGCGCGAACTAGAGGCGCCGGCGCTGGGCGCCTTGCCGATCGATCCCACTCTGGCCGAGGCCGGGGACCGGGGTAAGATCGAGGAATACCAGAAGCCCATGGTCGACGAAGTCTTCCGTGGGCTGACATCATCACCGGCTATGGTGACGAAAGGGTGATCTCCATCCAATCACCGGCAAGCCCGGACTGTCAGGACTCGGGGTCCCGATCCAGACCCTTTTCCACAGGCCCCTTGAACTTGGGGAAGGGAAAATCCCGGCCCTCATAGATTATCTGAAGCGGGGGCGGTTCCGGAGGGGCGGCGGCGGGCTTCTTGGGTGACGCCTTGGGCTTGGTTGGCAGGCGGCGGTTCCTCATTCTTATCACGCCTCCTAATCGCCGGAGATAAGCCTTGTCAGAGCCACAATACTCATGGAAAGAGTGGATAGGACCATATAGCTCGTGGCGGATCTAACTTTAAGGACCCTCAAGTTGTTCACGCGGGCATTCTTATCTCGAACAAGTAAAGCTGTAGATAGAGGTCGAGGTGATGTTCCATTCTCTTCCCTCCCTCACACCCTCCATCTACAGGATGAATGAGCTAAGTCCTCCCATTGGAAACCTGTTCTTCCTCCTGTTTTTCCTCATTGCCTGGCGCCGAAACCTTTGTTATACTTTGTTGCAATAGGTTGGGGCGGTTTCCTTTGTAGAACGGTTTCGAGTCCCGGGTCCGCGTTTCACGCCGGCGCCGCCGGCCCCCAGCCTGGTAAGACAATCTACGGTAGACGAACGGTAGGACGGTAAGACGGTAGGGGAAAGGTGCCAATGCGACCACCCCCCGCGGGTGGTTTTTCATTTTCCTCCCGCACCCCTTTCGTTTCCCTCCTGTCCCTTGCGCTCGTCGCCGGCCGGAGGTGTACCGGTTGAGCGAGTCTAGCGAGAAGCTGGTGACGCATGTCGTCGCCGCCAGGGGTGCCATCGCCCCCGTGGAGAATAGCGCCCCAGCTATCATGGCCGCTGGGGCTGAGCTGTTAGCCCGCGTGACCGAGGCCAACGGGATCAGCGAGGCCGATGCTGTGTTCTGCCTGTTCACAGCCAGCCCCGGGCTGAACGCCGCCTACCCCGCCACGGGGGCGAGGCGCCACGGATGGACCTCCACGCCACTGATGAGCGCCGTCGAAGTCGACGTGCCTGGCGGCATCAGCGGGTGCATCCGTCTGCTCTTGACCTACCAGAGGTTAGTGCCGGCGGGCACCACCGCCGCGGAAGCGAAGGCGCAGGTCCGCCACATCTACCTCGGAGAGGCCGCCAAACTCCGCCCCGATTGGGCGGCGGCAACCAGCGGCGCCAAGGAACGAAAGGAGTCGTAAGGCATGCTAGTCATCATGGCCCCCAGAGCCACGAAGGAACAGGTCCAGGGAGTCGTCGGCTTCGTCGAGAGCAAGGGTTTGAAAGTCCACCTCTCTCAAGGTGAGGAAACGACGGTCATCGGTCTGATCGGCGACGTGCGCGGCCTTTCGCCGGAGCAGATCTCGGCCATGGACGGCGTCGACCGGGCCGTTCGCGTCGTCCAGCCCTTCAAGCTCGCTTCCCGAGAGGCCTCCGCCACCAAGAGTACCATACCTGTCTCGGTCAACGGCCGCCCCGGTATCCGGCCCGTGGTCTTCGGAGGCAACGACATCCCCATCATCGCCGGGCCGTGCACCGTTGAAGACCTGGACACCACGGTCAAGACGGCACAGGTGGTGGCGGCCGGTGGCGCGGTGATGTTGCGCGGCGGCGCTTTCAAACCCCGCACTTCTCCTTACAGCTTCCAGGGCCTCGGCAAGCTCGGCCTGGAGATTCTGGCCGAGGCGCGGGCCCGGACGGGGCTCCTCGTGGTAACCGAAGTGATGGCGCCGGGTGATGTGGAACTGGTGGCGGAGTATGCCGACATGCTTCAGATCGGGGCGCGGAACATGCAGAACTTCCACCTTCTCCTGGAGGCGGGCCGCCAGCCCAAGCCGGTGATGCTGAAGCGCGGTTTGTCGGCGTCCATCGAAGAGTGGCTGATGGCGGCCGAGTACGTCTTGTCGGCCGGGAATTCGCGGGTCATCCTGTGCGAACGGGGCATCCGGACCTTCGAGACGGCCACGCGTTTCACCCTTGACATCTCCGCCGTGCCGGTGGCGAAGAAGCTGTCCCACCTGCCGGTCATCGTCGACCCGAGCCACGCCGCCGGTCACCGCGACCTGGTGGCGGCGCTATCAAGGGCGGCCATCGCCGCCGGGGCCGACGGCCTCATGATGGAAGTACATCCGCAGCCGGAGAAGGCCCTGGCCGACGGCCAGCAATCCTTGCGCACCGAGGATTTCCCGAAGCTCATGGCCGATCTGTCCCGCGTCGCCCAGATAATGGGCCGCAAGTTGGCCGGGCCGGTGGCGACACCGGCGGGCGCCCTGGCCGCGGGGTCCGTGGCCGGTGGCGCAGGTGGTTCCGCGGGCGGCGCGGCGGCGGACGGAGCCGACCTTTCCTAGATGGCCGGAGGGCGCTCCAACGTCTTCGTGGTCGGACTCGGCCTCATCGGCGGGTCGGTGGCCCTCGGCCTGAAGCGGGCCGGCTGGCCGGGCTTGCTGCTGGGGTACGATTCCGACCCGGAAACAGTTGAGTTCGCCCTCAAAGCAGGCGCCATCGACCGCACGGTGGATCTGGCCGAGGGGTGCCGGGCGGCGGACCTCATCTACCTGGCCGTCCCCGTGGTGACCGTGCCGGAGGTACTGAAGGAAATGGCCGGGCCTCTGGCCGAACGGGTTGCCCGAGCCGACCGCGGTCCGGCCGCCGTCCAGGACGGAATGTCCGGGGCCGGAGCGGATCTTCCGGTCGTCACCGACTGCGGTAGCGTCAAGGTTTGGGTGTGCGAAGCTGCCCGCCGCACGCTGCCGGAATCTATTCGTTTCGTGGGCGGTCACCCCATGGCCGGCTCGGAGCGCATCGGGTTCGGCGCGGCCGGAGCGACACTGTTAGCAGGTTGCACCTACGTCCTGACCACGGACAACCGCGACGATGCGGACGAGGGCAGACAAGCAGTGCCCCAAGCTGTCCTCGACTTGGTGGCGGCCCTGGGCGCCCGCCCACTGATCACCGACGCGGCCGCGCACGACCGTGCCGTGGCCTTGATCAGCCATCTACCGCTGGCCGTCGCGGCTACCTTATCGCAGTCAGCCTTGTCATCAGCCGGGCCGGATGGGCCGGCCCTCCAATTGGGCCGGTCGGACGAGCCGGACCTCGCCTGGAAACTGGCCGCCGGCGGCTTCCGCGACACGACGCGCGTGGCCAGCGGGTCGCCGGAGATGGCCGCCGGCATCTGCCTGGCCAATCGCGATTCCGTTCTGGAAGCCCTGCGTGCCTTTCGCCGCCACTTGGACGACCTGGAGCGTTCCATCTCCGAAAGCCGGCCCGCAGACACTCTTAACTACTTCACTGAAGCCAAGCTCCGCCGCGACACCTGGGTTGCAGGCGCGGTCAGTCACCCCGAAGGGGGCCGAGCATAGCCATGAAACAAGTTATCAAGGGTTTGGGGGGCCGCCCGTTCACCGGCCGGTTCACCCCGCCACCCGACAAATCCATCACCCACCGGGCTTTCATGCTGGCCGCCCTGGCTGCCGGCGAGTCCGAGGTCATAAACCCCTCCTCCGGCCTGGACTGCCGCTCCACCCTGGCCTGCGTCGAGGCCCTGGGCGCGCGGGCGCGCTGGGAAGGTCCGGAACGGGTCATCATCACCGGCACCGCCGGCCACCCCACCGAGCCGGTCGACATCCTTGATGCTGGAAACTCTGGCACCACCACTCGCCTACTCAGTGGCGTGCTGGCCGGTCAACCCTTTTTCTCCATTCTCACCGGGGACGCGTCCCTGCGCTCCCGGCCCATGGGTCGCGTCACCAAACCCCTGCGCCAGATGGGTGCCACCATCTCCGGACGTGGCGGCGGCGACCTTGCTCCCCTGGCCATCAACGGGACTCGCCTGCGCCCCATCGACTATGCTCTGCCGGTGGCCAGCGCTCAGGTGAAGTCCTGCCTCATCCTGGCGGGCCTGGCGGCCGATGGTGAAACGGTCATCACCGAGCCCCTCGCTACGCGGGACCATACCGAAAGGATGCTGGTCAAGGCCGGGGCGCGGCTCCACGTAGCCGCGGGCGCCCCCTCGCCCGCGGCTGCCGCGCCCGCCGCACCCCCCTCGCGGGGGCGCCAAGTGCGCGTCCCCGGCCCCCAGATCCTCAGGCCTTTCAGCGTCCGCATACCGGGCGATATTTCTTCGGCCGCCTTCTTCCTGGCCTTGGCCGCCGCCATCCCCGGCGCGCGGCTTACCGTCGAGGAGGTGGGCCTGAATCCGCTGCGCGACGGGTTCCAGCGTTCCTTGGTCAAGGCCGGCATACCGTTGGAGACCCGGGCGGCTCCCGCCACGGGGGCCGGCGACGCGTACGGAAATGACGCCTACGGCGACGAACCCTGGGGTGACATCACCTTGACCGGCCCACAGTCCTTCCGCGGACTGAACCTTGAGGCTGAGGACATTCCGGACCTGGTGGATGAAGTGCCCATCCTGGCCGTCCTGGCCACCCAGGCCTCAGAACCCAGCTTGATCCGGGGTGCCGCCGAACTGCGCGTCAAGGAATCCGACCGCCTGGCCGGCATCGCCGGGCAACTGGCGGCCATGGGGGCCCGCATCGAGGAGCGGCCGGATGGGCTCTACATCGAGCCGTCCCGCCTGCGCGGGGCCCAGGTCCGCACCTACGGCGATCACCGGTTGGCTATGAGCCTGGCCGTGGCGGCGCTCCTGGCCGAAGGAGAGACTTCTATCGAAGATTTCGAGTGCGCGGCCGTCTCTTTCCCCGGTTTCGGAGAAGAACTGGCAAGGTTGACGAGCGGCGGCAGCACCGAGGGCAACGAGGCCGGTGGCCACGACGGCGCCCGCCCGAAAGACGGTGGCGCGCGGTGAGCGTGGACTTGGACATCAAGGCCGCGGCCGCGGCGCCTGGACTACGGTTCCTGTTGCTGGGTCACCCGGTGGACCACAGCCTCTCACCGGCCATGCACAATGCGGCCTTCCGCCACTTAGGGATTGAGGCCCATTATGAAGTGCTCGACATCCCCGACACGACCGGCCTGCCGGCGGCGGTGGACCTCTTGCGGCACCGTCCCTACGCCGGCGCCAACGTCACCATTCCCCACAAGGTCGCGGTGCTTGACCTGGTGGACGAAGTAACGCCGAGAGCCCGCCGTGTGGGGGCGGTCAACACTATCATTCCTGAAGACGGTGGCCGGCTGACCGGTGACAACACCGATGGGTACGGCCTTTTGACCGCCATCGCTGAGGCCGCGACGCCCGCCAACCGGGGGGTGACGGGCGCCGCCCCCTTGGCGGTGGGGAACGGCAGGCTTCGCGCAGGCCGGCGGGACATCCGCCGTGTGGTCATGTTCGGGGCCGGCGGGGCGGCGCGGGGATGTCTCGTGGCCCTGGCCGACGCCGGCGCGGCCCAGGTCACCTTGGTGGCACGCAGCCCCGAACGGGCGCTGGCCATGGCCGGCACGGTGACTCTGCCGCCAGGAACCAGAGTGGGTGTGCTGCCCTGGCCCACCAATCGTTCGACCTCCGGCGAGGCGGTCTGGACGGCCATAACTGAGGCCGACTTCGTCCTGAACACCACCCCGCTCACCGGCGGCGGCGAGGCGGGCGACCCCATCCTGTCTCTAGCCCAGTTCGCCGCGCTGCGCCAGGTGAACCCGTCGTGTCTCTTGGGTGACATGGTCTACCGTCCGGCGCTCACCGCCTTTCTGCGCCCTTGGGCCGCGGCCGGCGGCGCGGTGGTGACCGGTTTGTCTGTCCTGCTCCACCAGGGAGCGGAGTCCTTCCGCCTCTGGCTTGGTCGGCCGGCGCCGGTGGGCGTCATGGCCGTCGCCATTGGGATCACCCGCACCACCAACGTCTAGGAGGCGTCTGCCGATGACAATCTTGAGATTCCTCACGGCCGGTGAGTCACACGGGCCCGGCCTGACCGTCATTTTGGAGGGGCTGCCGGCCGGCCTTCCACTGTCACCCGCCGACATTACGGGCGAACTGGCCCGCCGCCGCGGTGGCTACGGGCGAGGCGGGCGGATGAAGGTGGAGACGGATACCCTCGAGGTTATGGGCGGGCTACGCGGCGGGTTGACCTTGGGGTCACCGGTCAGTCTGATCATCCGGAATGCCGAATGGGAATCCTGGGAGACGGCCATGGGCCCGTGGGAAACGCCCAGCGGCGGTAGGAGCGCGCCGGTGACGCGCCCACGGCCGGGCCACGCCGACCTGGCCGGTGCCGCCAAGTACGACCAGAGGGACATCCGCAACGTACTGGAACGCGCCAGTGCCCGCGAGACCGCCGCGCGCACGGCGGCGGGGGCCGTGGCCAAGCGGCTCTTGGCCGAACTGGGTATCAGCATCGGCGGACACGTCCTGGGCATCGGGCGCGCCACTACGAACGGGGCGTTGCCGCACGTCAGTGAGGATGAATTCGGACGGTACTTTGAGGAAGTGGAGGCTTCTCCGGTCAGGACCGGTAACAAGGTCGCGGAGAAGTGGATGATGGCCGAGATCGATGCGGCCGTGTCGTGCGGCGACACCCTGGGCGGCGTTTTCGCTGTGGTGGCCTGGGGTCTGCCGGCCGGTCTGGGCAGCTACGTGCATTGGGACCGGCGGCTGGACGCGCGCCTGGCGGCGGCGCTCATGAGCATCCCGGGTGTCAAGGGTGTGGACATCGGCGACGGCTTCTCTCTCGGAGGGATGCGCGGTAGCCAGGCCCACGACGCCATCCTGATGCCCGTTTCAGGCGGTCCCGGCGTCTGTTCGGGACCTTACGGGACGACGCGCGCCACAAACCACTGCGGTGGGCTGGAGGGCGGGGTCAGCACGGGACAGCCGTTGTTGATCCGCGCCGTCATGAAACCCATCGCCACCTTGTCCAAACCTTTGCCCTCGGTGAATCTGGCCACGGGGAACCCGGAAGACGCGGCGGTGGAACGACACGATACCTGCGCTGTACCGGCGGCGGCCGTGGTGGGCGAGGCCATGGTCGCGCTGGAACTGGCCAATGCCGTCCTGGAGGCTTACGGCGGGGACACGCTGGCCGACCTGAAAGAGCGGGCCCACGCGGCCCGGGAAAGAATGGCGGCCCCTTGGGCCGGAGCCGTCCCCAGTGAGGCCGGCGCCCGTGACTGAAGGTTGGGATGGGCATAGCCCCGTTTTCCTGGTAGGCATGCCCGGGTCGGGCAAGACCAGCACCGGTCGGGTCCTGGCCCGCCGTTTGGGGACGGCCTTCCTGGACACCGATGAGCTGATCGAAGCCATGGCCGGAATGCCTGTTCCAGCCATCTTTACTGCGAAAGGTGAACCCTATTTCCGCAGCCTGGAACGCCGGGCACTGGCTCTGGCGGCCGGGGCGCGGGCGGTGGTGGTGGCGACGGGCGGAGGTGCACCGGTTGACCGGCGCAATGCGCGGCTGATGCACCGGTCTGGGACTATGGTGGCCCTGACGGCTAGCCCGGAGACGCTGTGGCAAAGGCTCTTCAGGGGTAGGCCGCCGCATGGCGGCGAGGGCGGTGGTGAGCACGGTGAGGGTGGCGGTGAGGGTGCCGGTGAGGGTGGCAGTGAGGGTGGCGGCGGCACCGGGCGCCCGCTTTTGGCCGGTCCGGACGGCTTCGACAAGCTACGTATACTACATGACGCCCGAAGCACGGCTTATCAGGCTGCTCATCATGTCATCGACACCGAGGGTCTTTCGCCCGAGGCCGCGGCCGAAGCGGTCGTAGCGGTTCTGGGCCCCGGAAGCCGGATGCCGGCGTCGCCCGCGGTCCCGGCAGTTGCGGCGGGTGCGGCTGAGGCTGCGGCTGCGCCGGTGGTCGCGGCGGCCACGGGCCAGGTCCCGCCCGCGGCCCTGCGCATCCAGGCCGGGGCGGCCGATTATGGCTACTACGACTTCCCCGGCGCCCTGTCTCGCGCGGGGCAGCTCCTCTCGGCCGTCAAGGCGCCGCCCCGCCGCGTCCTCTGCGTGTCGACCCCTCTGGTCTGGGGTCTCTTAGGGGAACCGCTGGCGGAGAGCCTGGAGAACGCGGGCTACCGGGTCGCCAAAGCCCTGGTACCAGACGGCGAGGTGGCCAAGTCCCGCGGCCTTCTGGACCGCCTCTACCAAGCCGGCCTGGAAACCGGCCTGTCCCGCTCCGACGTGGTCCTGGCCTTGGGAGGCGGGGCCGTGGGGGACCTGGCAGGGTTCTTCGCCGCCACATTCCTGCGCGGGCTTGCTTTCGTCCAGGCTCCTACCACCGTCCTGGCCCAGGCCGACAGCTCGGTGGGCGGCAAGGTGGCGGTCAACCTCCGCGGTGGCGGAAGAACGTATAAGAACCTGGTCGGGGCTTTCCACCAGCCGGTCTTGGTCATCGCCGACCCCCAAGCCCTCCACCACCTTCCCCCGCGGCAGGTGCGTAACGGTCTGGCGGAGGTCGTCAAGGCAGCGATCATCGGAGACCCCGCCGCCTTCGCGGTGTTGGAGGGTGCGGCCGGCCAAGCGCAGGGCTGCAGCGGAATCCACGCCGCGCAGGGCGGAAGCCACATCGCGGAAGACGCTGAAGGTCTGGCCCCGCTCATCCGGGCAGCCGTAGCCGTCAAAGCCGGCGTGGTCAAAGCCGACGAGCGAGACGAGGGTCCGCGCCAAGTGCTGAACCTCGGACACACCTTGGGGCACGCGCTAGAAGCGGTCTTTCCGGGCCGGTACCTACACGGTGAGGCCGCGGCCATCGGGACCGCCGCCGCCGCCAGGGTGGCGGCCGGCCGCGGGTACCTGGCGGAGGAGGCGGTGGGCCGCGTCCAGCGCGCACTGGCCGCGGTCGGGTTGCCGGTCACCCTTGGCCACCCACGTCCGGGCATGCTCCAGGCACTGGCCGACGCCATGGCGAAAGACAAGAAACGCGATGCCAAGGGGGTCCGGATGGTCCTTCCCTTCGCCATCGGCGACTGCCGCGTGGTGACCGATATCCCGCCGGAAGAGCTGGCGGCGGCGGGTTTCCGCGCAGCAGTTCCGTCGCGCTCTGGCACGATGCCCTAATGCGGTGTCTTGATGAAAGAAGGCGGCAGTGCATGAATGAGAAGATACTTGTCATCCACGGTCCGTGCCTTAACCTCCTGGGCGTGCGTGAACCACAGGTCTATGGGCGGACCACGCTGGCGGAGATCGACGCCGCGCTGCGAGAAGAGGGTGCGCGTCTGGGGCTGGAGGTGGAATGTCTGCAGTCGAATCACGAGGGTGTCATCGTCGACGCCATCCTGGCCGGACGCGGGTCCGCCGCGGGGCTCATCATCAACGCCGCCGCGTACACCCACTACAGCATCGCCATCCGCGAGGCCATCTCCGCCTCCGGCCTCCCCGCCGTGGAGGTGCACCTCTCGAACATCTATGCCCGAGAGGAATTCCGTCACAAGTCGGTCATCGCCCCGGTGGTGAGAGGGCAGATCTGCGGCCTGGGTCCGGATGGTTACGTCCTGGCTCTGCGCTGGCTGGCTAGGTATTTGTCCCAGAACTAGGCGGAATCCGGGCTTTTCGCCCTACTACGTGATGAAGGTGTTCCATTCCCATCTTCCTTAACATAAGGTGTTAACCGAAGGCGGCACTCGCCCCGTGAGACATCTTGTGGAAGCTCCCCCAGAAGGAGGATGAGCATGGACAGATTCGCCTCCCTTTTTGGTCCTTACGTTCGTTTTGGCAGCAGAAATCTATACCTCACCTACCCCAGATTACGGGGCACGGACGTTGCCGTGCTCCAAGGGGTCTACAACGTGATGCACGAAGTCATGACTCCGCCCATCGGTGACCCGGTGCCCCTCACCGGTGAGTTCGATGCTAACACCATGACCGCCGTCCAGAACGTAGAGCGGCAGTTCGGGCTGGCGCAGGACGGCGTGGCCGGCCCCAACGTGTTCTTCGCCTATGGCCAGGGAGTCCCCCCTTTCACGACCTATGGCGGGCCGGTTTTCGGGATCCGTGAACTCTCACAGGGCGATAGCGGCGGGGACGTTAAGATCCTGCAGAACAGGTTGAACCTCTTCCGCTACGCCAGTCAGGTGGGTGCTCCGGCCGACGGGATCTTCGGCCCCAAGACAGCCGCGGCGGCCCTGACCTTCAAGCAGGACGCCATCGCCAACGGTAACACCGGACTGACCTACAACTCCGTCGTCGGCTCGGGCGCCTACGATTCGCTGTGGATCTACACCTTCGTCGGCGGCCGGGCCATCCAGAGCGGGAGGAACGGCTTCGACGTGGTCTTCTTGCAGGTCCTGCTGCAAAACCTGGGGTACTACTCGGGTGCCCGCAACGGCCTTTACGATGCGACTACCAAGGCTGCGGTCGTAGCCTTCCAGCAGGCGCATCACCTTTCGGCGGACGGTGTGGTCGGACCGGCCACCTTCTATGCCCTGGGCCAGCATAACCCGAACACCGCCCCATTCCCTCTTCCGGTGCTCCATTTCTAGCTGCCTACGAAGACCGGGAAGAAGACCGGGAAGAAGCGCAGGTCGCGGACATCGCTCCGCGGCCTTAGCTTGTTGACAAAGAGGCTAGACGAGCGCAAACCACCTCATCTGATCGGCGTCCGCGGCGGCCCAGAAGGTGCTTATGTAGTCCGTTGTCGGGGGGTAGGGGGGTATCCGCCGCCGTGGGGTCGTGGGAGTCAATTCGGGATACTTTTCCGAGACCAACAGGGTATCCTGGGTTTACCCCAGGCCATTGTGCCGGCTTTCACGAGGAGGCGCCAGGTCAATCGTGGGGAGGATCACGCGGCCTTGCTTTCCTTTCCGCTGCTAGAGTGCACGGGTCCACATCCGCTTTCCCCCATGGCGCGACAATCCGCGGGACGGTTGGTTCCGACAGGGCACTGGCGGGTCCCGACACTTGGTGGCGGAGGTCCGAAAGGGCTCTCCGATACCCCCCTAGGGTATGGTTCCGAGAAGAGGGGTAAACCCAAGATACCCTCTTGTCGAGAGAGAAGTGTCCTGAGTTGACTCCACCCCCGGTTTCTGCCGTGCCTCGGCTCAGACCGCGGGTGGAATGGGGCTCAGGGGCAGTTGTCCATGTTTGTCAAATCGAGTAGGGGCCGGTTCTCCCGGTCGCCCTCTCACACCACCGGACATGCGGGTCCGCATCCGGCGGTTCATCAAGTAGCGCGAAGTTCACGGTAACGTTCAGAGAGCCTAATCAGCCCCTGGGCCTGCCAATAGGCAGCGCCCAGGGCGCTGCTCAACGGACCTCCGCCATATGCCAGTATCCCTTGCGGGCATTGGCGTAGTGGATATAGACGAAGTCCGGCAGACCGAGTGCCCGAAGCTCACGGAGACGGGTTCGGACGCGTTTCCACTGCTTCCAGAGGCACATCCGCAGCCTGCGCCTGCTGCAAGAGATCTGCGCTAAGCATGGCTACGAGGTGAAAGGACTGGAGGTGATGCCCACCTGTTCATCAGCGTTCCGCCGGCCAGGGCGGTAGCTAGCGCCGTGAAGCTCATCAAGGGTGCTTCGGCCCGGATGCTCTTCGTGCGCCTGAGATGCCGCTGACTTTCAGTCAGCGGAGTACGTCACCCCACCCCCCTTTGGTGTATACTAGGGCCGGTTCACCGCTGAAGAGGGGGTCGGAAACCATTGGCCAAAGGTCAATCGAAGAAGGGTTCCGGTGGGCAGAAAGCGGGCGGACGGGGAGCAGCCGACTCGCGCCCGGCTGGGTCGCGCCCGGCTGGGTCGCGTCCGACAGGGCCAAGGCCGCCGGGCCGCGGGCCAGAGCGTCGGCCGCCGGCCCGGCAGACACCGGCGTGGCTTCTTGTCGTCATCGCCTTGATCATCCTGGGGGGAGTGGGGACCGTAGTCATGCTTAACCGACCGAAACCGGCGGCGCAGCCGGATACCAAGCAGGTCACGATTGAGACCGCCAAGGGCAACATCGTTCTCGAGGTTTACCCGAAGCTCATGCCTGTCACCAGCAAGAACTTCCTCGATCTGGTCCAGAGCGGTTTCTACAACGTCCCCACCATGACGTTCCACCGCGTGGAGGGCTGGGTCATCCAAACCGGCGACCCGACCGGAACCGGCGGGGGCGGTTCGTCGAAGACGATTAAGCTGGAGGTAAACCCTCAGCTCAAGAACCTGCGCGGCATGGTGGGCATGGCCCGCAGCAGCGATCCCAATTCCGCTACGTCGCAATTCTACATCCTGAAGACGGACGCTAGCTGGCTGGATGGGCAGTACGCCGTTTTCGCCAAGGTCATTCAGGGCATGGACGTGGTCGATAAGATAGCCGCCAAGGACCGCATCACGAAGGTGAGCATCACCAAGTAGGCCAAGTAAGCACGATGGTGCCCCGCCCGGGCGAAGGTAGGGTATCGGGCGAAAATCAGGCGCTGATAGTGAACCGGGCGATACCCGGATAGGGCAGGAACTCCCACCGGCCCCGGGCGCCGGCGTGGGCGGCTCCCAGTTCCAGATGGGCCATGGCAATGCCACAGTCCAACCGCGGGGAGATCCCGAAACTGGGGAAAGGCATACGGCAGCGGACCGTCAAGGCAAAAGGCTCCACAGCGAAGCGCCAGGGCTGGCGGTTCACCGCCGAGGGAGCCAGGCGGGCGGCTTCCACAGCCACGAGAGCCCAGGGAGGCAGGGATGCCAGAGCCGTCTCACCGCGGTGGGACACGGGAATGGCGCCCAAAGGGGCCATCCCGGGGCTCTTCCGGTCCAGAAGCGCCGTCAGCGGCAGGCGGTGATGGCTCCTGGCCAGGCCCGATAGAGATCTCTCCGCAAAGGTCGTTTCGGGCGTGGCATGACCGACGGGCGTCACGGCCACCACCCTCTCGCGCCCGACCAACCGTAGCTGTCTGGCCACCTTCTCGGGACGGAAGTACCCGCCTACCCAGCACGTATCCAGGCCCTTGCTGACCGCTTCCAGCACTAGACACTCACCCAGGTACCCCGCCTTCTCCTGGCAGTTCGGGTCGCTTTCGTCGGCTATAAAAGCAAGATAAGCTGGGGCATCGGTGACTTTCCCATAGGCGCCCACGGCCCCACGGAAAACGTCTTCGGGGGGCTCGTCTACGAACACAGCGTGTGTTGCCGGCGGGTCGGCGTCAGGGAATGCCAGGTCGGCGCACGCCCGGATCAAGACCTCTTTTTCCTGCGGAGTCAAGCGGTGCCCATTATACTGACGCCGCGAATGTCTCTGGAAGATGGCTTGATACCAACCTTCGAGATCAATCGCCGTCGTAGTCTGAAGCATGTCCATCCTTTTGTCGCGTCCCGAACCCGCGCCCGACAACATCCGGTTCCCCCTTGGGTCACTTATAACCCGGAGTATACCACTCTAGTCTCTTAACTGAATAGCAGCGCGACCCGATAGACCCCGGCCGCCATGGCGAAGGACACTATCAACAGCATCAACACTCCGAAAGCAGTCCAAGCCTTGCTCTTCAGTTCCTGGTGCATGACTGTCACCGTGGCCAGGCAGGGGATGAAGAGCATGACCAGAGTCAGGAAAGACAGGGCGGCAGCCGGAGGCACACCGTGGCGGATGGCTTCGACCAGCGTGGCGCCTGACCCGTTGCCGACTCCGAAAACGACGGCCAGAGCGGCCAGGGCGTTCTCCTTCGCCACGAAGCTGGCCAGAGCCGCCACCAATAGCCTCCAGTCAAGTCCCGCCAGACGCCCCACCGGCTCGAGTAGTTTGCCCACAGAGGCCAAGAAGCTGTGTTCCAGACTGCCGCCCGGGAAGTAGGCCAAGGCCCAAAGGATGACCGATGCCACCACGATCACGGTGCCCGCGCGGTTCAGGAAGGACTTCAGCTTGAACCATAGCAGGTACCCGATGACGCGGGGGCTGGGCCGGTGGTAAGCCGGCAATTCCATAACCAGTTCCCCACCCTCAGGGTCCCGCAAGATAGTCCTGGAGAGAATGACGCCCAGCACCGCCACCATCACGATGTTCAGGCCGATGGAGCCCCAGACCACCAGGGCCGCCCAGACACCGAAGAAGGACGCGGCCATGAAGTTCACCACGGTCAACCTCGCCGAGCAAGGCACCAGAGGGGTGAGGAGCGTGGTAAGGATCCGCCCCCGTTTGGACTCGATGGTCCGCGTCCCCATCACCGCGGGCACGTTGCAGCCGAACCCAAGGAAGAGAGGGAGAAAGGACTTGCCGTGCAGTCCGAGCTTATGCATGAACCGGTCCATGACCACCGCCGCCCGAGCCATGTAACCGATGTCCTCCAAGACGGCCATGACGGCGAAGAAAATCCCCATCACCGGCAGGAAGGTGATAACGATTCCCGCTCCGCCCAAAGCGCCGTCCACCAGAAGGCTGCCGACCCAAGGTGGCAAGGCCCCTGTCACCGCCCGCAGAGCCTGCCCGATCGGGGCGATAAGCCAGGTAGCCAGGAGCTTCTGGAGTGGCACGCCGACGCCGAAGGTGATGGCGAAGGCCAGACCCAGGATGGCCATGAGGAAGAGCATGCCCAGCTCCGGGTGGGTCAGGATACGGTCCACCTGCCGGTCGAGATGGCGGCGTCCGGCGCTCTTCCGCACTCCATCCAGGACCAAGTCGACCCAAGCGTATATCGCCGCGGGGTCGGCGACGTCCGGCCGCGGGATGAAGAGCCCTCCGGGGCACGCCCGTACACCCGCCGTGCCCCCGGCTGTCCCACCGCACGTGGCTCCATCGTCTGGGGTGTCACCGACCGGGCCCCGGGCGGGTCCGGCGACCACCGCTCCGGCGGCGAAAGGGCATTTGGCGCAAGGACCGGTCAGAGCCCGGCCCGCCGCCGTCTGCGCCCCTACCTCGACGGCCCGCGCTTCTTCAACCATCTCGAGCATCCGGCCCAGCAGCCGGTTGACGTCATCCGGGTTGGTGGCGGCCAGCGGGACCACCGGCGCGCCCAGCCGCTTGGCAAGGAGGACATGGTCCACGTCGATGCCGTTCTGTCGGGCGACGTCAATCATGTTCAGAGCGACCATCACCGGCGCCGGAAGGGAAAGCAGTTGGCCGACGAGATAGAGGTCCTGCTCCAGAGACAGGGCGCTCACCACGGCCACTAGTAAGTCAGGCCGGTGCTCTAGGACGTAATCCCTAGCCACCGCCTCGTCGATACCCACCTGATGCCCACCCTGCGTCTTCGCCCCGATGGTGTAGGTACCGGGAAGGTCCACCAAGCGCACGATCTGCCCGCCCGCCACCACCTGGCCCTCAGCCAGGTCCACGGTCTTGCCCGGCCAGTTGCCGGTGTGCTGGCTGAGCCCGGTCAGAGTGTTGAAGATGGTGCTCTTGCCGACGTTGGGACGGCCCACCAAAGCGATGTGCAACTGGGCCCCGGGAGTCAGGACTGGTGACGGGCCATGGCAACTGGTCCCACCACGGGGGCGCCGCACGACAGCCTGCTTCGCCGCGGGAGCATGGCAACTGGAGCTCATCGCGCGACCCCCTTTCGACGGACCAGCATTTTTCCGGCCTGCCCCCGGCCAATGGCCACCCGGGCGCCACGGATGTTCACAATGATCGGGCCCCGCCCCGTGTTGGACTCGACCGCGATCATGGCGCCCGGCACAAAACCCAGGGCTGCCAGGCGTTCCGCCAGGGTCCCGGCGTTGGCGCCAGAGGCCGTGGAGGTCCGGCTGCTGGTCTTCCCTGCTCCGGACTTCCAAGCCAGTCCCGGAACGACCGTGTCTCCCAGGCCCACGAAGGTGGCCTCTTCCCCCGCGGCCAAGGCCGCAAGGAGAATGGCCTCGGCGGTAGCATCATTCCGACTGCGTCTAAGATGGCGATTACTGGTACTCATAGCTGGACTCCCTTTCGTCAAGATCGTCCTGGCCCGCGCTTCTCGCGCTCGGCCTTTCGCGTTAGGCCTGCCTGCGTCCGGCCTATTCGCGTTCGCCCCGGCTTCTCTACTTCACGCGGACGCAGCGGCCCAGACGCGGGCCCACGGACAATGTACGCCCCGCGGCCTGGCCACTTTCGCCCACACGCACCTCCAAAATGGGCTCGATCGGGTGTCGCGAGACCACCGTAACTCTGGCCCCCGGCACCAACCCGGCTTCAGCACAATATCTCAGAAGCTCCGGAGTCTCCTCCACCGCCGAAACCTCTCCCACGAATCCAGGCTCCAGGTCGTAAAGGGGGCGACCGGAGGCGTTGGGACTCGGGCCTGAGTTTCCCTTCCGGACTACCCGACCGGCCGCCGTGGTGGGCGGAAGAGGGTACCCGTGGGGGCAAGTCTCCGGATTCGAAAGAAAAGCGGCCAGATGCTCGGCGAGATGAGGTGAAGTGGCGTGTTCCAGAGCACACGCTTCGTCGTGCACCTCGTCCCAGTCCATGCGTAGCACGTCGACCAGAAACCGCTCCCAAAGCCGGTGGTTGCGGACCATGGCCGCCCCTTCGGTCAGGCCGGTGTCGGTTAGACTGGCCCCCTTATACGGAACGTGCTCGACCAGCCCCTGTTCGCCCAGGCGCTTGACCATCTCTGTAACGGAAGCAGGCGCTACGCCAAGGTCCGATGCCAAAGCCGAAGTGGTCACCGGTTCCCCCACTCGTCCGTCGCTCAGCTTGTAAAGGGACTCGAGGTACTCTTCGAGACCCGGTGTCCTGCGCGACATGGTTCGCCTCCATCTCGTGACGATTAGCCGACCCGATACCTGTCTCTAAGGTTGCGCCACCATTTGGATTTAGGTCTACCTAAATTATAAACCGGAAAAGAGCCGTTGCCAACCGTCTTTCTCAATCTTTCCACTTAGAAAAGCGGAAAGCCGCGATCTCCTCATCGCGGCTCTCACTAGCGCCCGGCTTCTTCCGAAGGGACCGGCGTATTCTACCTCGGCAGAATAGTGATCTCCCCGAAATCAGCCTGCAAGTCGATGATGTTCTGGCCGTTGCCGACCTTGTATGTCCCGGTGGACCGCATTCCCTGGGTCGTAACGCTCATCGGCAGCGGCGAACTGACCCGCCCCCGGGTAGCCTGGGCATTGATCGTGTAGTTCAGGCCGGCCACCTGGGGAACGGCGCATTCCACACCGCCGAACTTGGTGGATAGCCGGCAGGGCCCTGTAACATTGGACAGGAAGCACGAGACTTTGCCAAACTGCGACCCGGCGTCGACGTCCCCGCTGACGTCCCGGAGTTGCACTTCACCGTAGTCGGTCGAAGCGTAGATGGACCCTTCGACCTTGTTCACCTTGACTTCGCCGAATTTGGTCTCGGCCCGCACGTTAGCGTTTATACCTTCGACCGTGACAGAGCCGAACTTGGAGTCCACCGCCACTTCGACCTCGGGCGGAACCGTCACCTCGATGTCCAGGGCGACGCTGGGAAAATCCGGACCCGAACCCATCTGTGCGGGGATGCCCCGCGTCTGCAGTTCCATGATGTTCCCTGTCTTGGTCGCCACCACACTAACTCCATCGGCCAAGGTCTGCGCCGCCGCTTCGGAGCGATCGCGAGTGGTCACCTTGTAGCTGGCGGTGACCTTGTCCGTCCCTGTCTGACCCGTCACGCGCACGCTGCCGGCTATCGCGTGAAACACCAGCCTATCCCCGGCTTTCAGCGCTTCGGTGGAAGTGAGCGTGGCGGAGTGTTCGGCCCGGGAGACGTTCGACCCCAAGGCAATGCCGAACGCCCGTCCCACATCACCCGAGAGGTTTATGAAGGGCAGCGAGCCGTTCATCGTAAAGTGGCGGATGGGGGTCAGTACCAGACCGAAAATGATGACCAAGATGCTGAGAGTGATGGCCCACCGCTCGATCACTAGCTGAATCCCGCCGCGCCGCCGGGCATAGGCGTACTTGACCAGCATTTCGAGGCCAATAGCCAGCGGCACCAGGGGCCACCACATCAGGAGCTGGTCTACCGGCCGGCCAAAATTCGCCGCCAGCAGCACACCGCCGATGATCATCAGGCTGGCAGCCAGCCCGATATTACCTGTTCTTAGCACCCGGATGGGCGACATTTCCCCACTTCCTCTCGTCCGAAAGGTTCAGAACCGGGCGTCCCTGGACCGGCGCAGGTTACCGGCCAGGATCACGAGTCCTAAAGCGACCAATACCAGGGGCCACAGGCGCAGGAGGTAGGTCATCCGGTACCCGCCCACCGTCCACCCCAAGGACAACAGCCCGGTCAGGGTCAAAATAACGCCCCAGGTCAGAGACCGCTGGTTATTGACCGCGCAGCAGTATTCCAGGTAGGCTGGGTCGGCTTGCTCCCCTGCGCTCTCCACGGCGGCCGCACCCGTCGCCGCCCCTGCAGACGTGTCTGTCGCCGGCTTCTTCCGGCCCAGTGGCAGATCCTCGACCGGAGAACCTTTGGCGATGTGATAGGCATCGAACATGCTGTAGAAGAGGCAGACCGGCGCAATGAGGAGGAAGTACACGACGACGCTGACCATGGCTTCCGGCCGCGGTCCCATGGAGGCAACCATGGGCGCCACCACCATGAGGACGAACCCACCAAGGGTGATAGTGAGCAAGGCCAACCCCTTGGTCGCCAACCCCAAGTAAAGATGGCCTACTCCCGGGATGAGCGACAAGATGGCCGCCAGGAACGGGCTTTTCCCCGGAATGCCTCGCCGGGCCGTTGGACTTGTGTTCACAGTGCTTTCCTCCTTCAAACCCCGCTAAGTCTGGCGATGATCTCCATCACCCGGAGCTGTAGGTTCACTATCCAGAGTTGGACGGTGGTGCCGACACCGGTCATCTCTCGGGCAAGGTGTCCTGAGGCTGGGGTCGTCGTGCCGCTGGCCGCCGCCTCAGCCACGGAAATGAATACCCCCATGAGGGCGAGCCCCAGGCAAGCCGCTCCCGTTGCTGGGGTTATGCTCAAGCGCCACCAAGGCACGGAGATATACCTCGCCGCCACACCACTCGCGCCGGCCGCCGCGACCCTTGCCATCACCGCGTCGGTCAGCCCTCCCGGCGCGTCTACGGGTCGCAGCGCCTGACTAAGCCGCTCTTCCAAGCCTTGACCTTTCACGAACGTTCACCCCGCTCTGACAAGCCCTTCCGGAGCATGATCAGTGCCCGGCGCAGCCTTGTCGCTACCGTATTCTCACCTTCGCCCAGGGTCCGGGCGATTTCGCTGTAGCTGAGGTCGTGACCGTAGCGCAGCACCACGACTTCGCGATACATCACCGGCAAGGCCCGCACGGCCTGCCGGACATCTTCGTCGTCCAGGGCCAGGGACTCGAAGGGGTCCGCCGCGTCGGAGGTCGACCAGGTCCCGGCCAATCCTCCCGTACTCCCGTCCCGCGACACGTAAGGTTCGAGGTCGCCCAAGGGCGCCGGCCGCTTGGTGCGCAGCCAGTCCCGGCAAACGTTCAGGGTTATGCGACGGAGCCAGGCCAGGCAGGCCCCGGCCCCGCGCGGCTGGAAGCGTCCCAGGTTCAGGTAGGCGCGCAGGTAGGCTTCCTGGACTGCGTCGTTAGCCTCGGCGGCGTCTCCGAGCAGGTGATTGGCCAAGGAGTAAAGCCGTCCGCCGGTGACGTCGACCATAGTCCGGAAGGCTTCGCGGTCGCCGCGGGCGGCGGCGACGGAAAGGCGTTCAAGGTCGAGGGCGGCTGGTGCCGCGGCGATCCGCTCGGCAGTGGCAGTGGCAGTCGCAATCGGCGCTGTGCCTTTGGCGGCGACACCACGGCCGAAAAAGGAGAGAACCTTCTGTCCCGCCGCCACCTGGCTCACGCCTGACCCTCCGCCGCTCTGCCCCTCGCTCCTGCTGCCGCCGTCATTCTGGCTGCAGTCCTTTTTGCTCTGCTTGGGCGATTCTGACCTATTAACGGTCATGGCGACTGTTTTCTTTCATAGCTTAGCGGGCTTTCGCGACGTTCATCAGAAAAGCAGGCGGTCGCCGCCGAGTTTGAAATCGGCGTAGTCCAGTTTAGAGGGGATGTTCAGGCCGTAAGGGCAGCGGACGGCACAGTCGGAGCAACCGATTTCGGAGCCGCGGCGGCCGTCGTCCGCGTCGCGGAGCGCACGGCACCGGCCGGCCTTCACCGGCAGCGCCGCATAGGCCTCGCGGGCCCGGTCCTTGTTATTGAACCAGAAGCGTAGGCGCTCGCGCATGCCGTATTCGGCGGGGTCGCGCACGGCGCCGTCCCGCATTTGGCGGTCGTACCAACCTTCCAGCTCGAAGACCCTTGGGATGTCGATGCCCGCGGCGCAGGGGAGGCATTCGCCGCACTGGCGGCAGACGTAGGTGCCCAACTCGGGAGCGCTCCGGAAAAGGTCCTCGCGCTCCGCCTCCGTCATCGGCGTCCAGCGCCGGGCCCAGTTCAGGTCGGCGGCCAGTTGCTCCTCGGTGTTGATGCCGGCCACGATGGCGGTCACGGGCAGGCCCCAGGTAAACCTGAAAGCGGCCGTGGCAGAACGCCACAGGAACCCATCGGCGATGGGTTTCATGGCGAGGAGACCGGCGCCCAGCCTCTGGGCCTTGGGGATGAGGGACGCCTCCACCGCCGGGAAGTTGAAACGGTCGTAGTAGTTCATGCCGGTCATCAGGACGTCGAAGGGGTACTCGTCCAGGGCGCCGATGAGGGCCTCCGGCAGCCCGTGGGCGGTGATGCCGATGAAGCGAGTCTTGCCGTCCGCCCGCGCCTGGACCGCCGCTTCCAGGGCCCCTTCGGGGGCGAGGATGGCTTCCAGGTCCTTCAGGGTACCGACGCTGTGCATGAAAAAGACGTCCACATGGTCGGTCTGCAGGCGGCGCAGGCTGTTCTCAAGGTCCTGGGCCGCGCCGGCGGCGGTACGCTGTGTGGTCTTGGTGGCAAGGTGATACTCGGCCCGGCGGTGCGCCACAGCTGCCCCGATTTTCGCTTCCGAGGCACCATCGCCGTAAGAGGCGGCGGTTTCAAGGTAGTTCCCGCCTTCGTCCAGGTAGCGGTTGAGCAGCCGGTCGGCGGCACGAGCCGGAATCTCCACCAAGTGGAAGCCGCCGAAGCCGAGCATGGAAAGGTCGATGCCGGTGCGCCCCAGGGCGCGGCGCGGCAGGCCCGGGCTCGCAGTGCTCTTTGCGTTAGCGTCTACGGTATCGCTCATGGTTACCTTTACTATACCCTGGACCGTTCCCGACGGGCGAACCGGAGACCCGTCCAGACCTCGTCGATGGCCGCTAACTTATAGTCTACCAGGCCGGCGGCCAGGCCGGTCCGGCGGACGAAAGGTTGGGTGATATCGCAGGCGGCGTTGGAGGAGGCCTTCGGCCAGACCACCCAGAGACCGCCCCGCCCCGAAATGGCGGCCATACGGCGGATAGTCTCCTCCAAGTCCTGGCGGCTGGTGGGAAACCAGAGCACTAAGTCGTAGGGGCGTTCCATGGTCCGGCTCAAGACCGCCCCTTCCGGAAGGGGTGTGAGCTTGGCCTCGAAACCTTCGGGCGCTCCGATCAGGCCGACGTTGGTGTGAGCCTTGATGCCCAGCTCGGTGGCATTCCCGTGGATCAGTTTGAGTTTCTGGGCCGGCTCCGGACCCGCACGTTCCATGGCTCGTCTCACTTCCCTCGTGACCCATCATATCACGTCCGGCGGCATCACAGTCCGCCTTGGCCAGAGGAGAGCCGTTCACCTCCGGGAACCGAATGGTGAGATGCGGTGTCATGTTTGCTGGAGAGGAGGGCGCCACTTGACGGATCGGGAGTCAACCGGTGCCAAAACGCGTCGCTCCAGGCGCAAGGTGGTTCCGGTCGATCCGGGCACTTTGCCTGAACCGGACGTCGACCTGCAGGCGGATAGCGCTTGGATCAAGGTGGAGGGTCAATGGGAGATGCAGCTCACTCCACCGTCTTCAGCGCCTCGATCATGTCGATCCTGGCCAGCGGCCGTAGCATCACCAGGTTCACCAGCCCGGTGAAGACCATAGTCAGGGCGGCGGCCATGACGTAGCTCAGCGGATGGATCTCCCGGCCGAACATCACCATGTCCACTTCGGCGGTGCCGATGATGAAGCGGGCCAGGTAGGTGCCGAAGACGAGCCCGCCCGCCGCTCCGATCAGCGCCAGGACCAGGTTCTCGCGCAGGACGAACCCCGCCACCTCGCGGTCGTGGAAGCCCAGAACCTTGATAGTAGCGATTTCCCGCAGCCGCTCGTTGATGTTGATGGTGGTGAGCGTGTAGAGAACGGTGAAAGACAGCGCCGCCGCCGCGATGGTCAGGATGAGGAAGACGGTGCTGATGCTGTCGATGATGTCCTGGAATCTGGCCTGGCTTTCCTCAATAAGCTCAACCCCGCTGACGCCCGCCAACGGGACGATGGCCTTCTTGGATTCTTGCTGGCCCGGCAAGGGCGTGGTCAGCCGGACGTTGATCTGGTTATAGCCGGGCACCTCACCGTAAAGCCGCTGGTAGAGGACGGGTGACATGTAGAGGTAATGTAAGAAGTAGTTCTCGGCCGTGTCCGCGACCTTGGCCGTGACCTCCCTCTCGTCGCCGTTCTTGATGGTGATCGAATCCCCGGTGTGGATGCCCAACTGGCTGGCGAGCTTCTCGGTCAGCACCACGGCATCGGCGGGCAGCCCCACGCTCCGGCCGGTGACCCGGTCGCGGAGCCGGATGAAGTCGCTCATACGCGCGGTGTCGGCCGGCACGATGAGCCCACAGCTCTTCTCCTTGCCGTTGAAGGAAACGTCGATGTTCCGCTCCAGGAACTCTTCGCTGCCCGCGAAACCCGGTTGCCTTTCAAGGGTCTGAACGATGGCGGCGCGGCCGCTGGCACGATCCGCGGAGCCGCCGGCGGCCGAGTCATTCGTCCCACTCGCAGACCCGTTGGAGGATCCGGCTGACGTCAGGTCGTTCCTCAGGCCGACGGACATCTGATAGACGTGGATTTCCCCGAACTGTTTGGTGCCGATGTCGCGCAGGGCGTCGTTGAGACCAAGGCCGGTGAGGAGCAAGGCGGTGCAGCCGGCGACGCCCACGACCGTCATGTAGAAGCGGCTGCGGTAACGGATCAGGTTCCGCGCGGTGACTTTCTGGGTGAAACTCATCCGGCGCCACAAGAAGCCGATCCGTTCCAGCCAGACCCGCTTGCCGGCCTTGGGCGCGCGCGGACGCAGCAGGTGCGCCGCGTGGGATTGCAGTTCACTGTAGCAGACGAAGAGGGCCGAGATGGTGGTCACGGCCAGGCTGACGGCCAGCGCGGCGAGAGCGAAGGGCACGTCGAAAACCCGGATGAACTTTGGCAGGGTGAACAGCATGGAATACGCCTTGAAGATGGCGGTGGGCATGAAGGAGAAGCCGACGACCACACCCGCCGCGCAACCGGCAACGGCGGCCAGGGACCCGTAGAGCAGGAACTTCACCGCGACCGCGCCACGGCTGTAGCCAAGGGCTTTCGCGGTGCCGATGAAGCCGCGCTGTTCTTCAACCATGCGACTCATGCTGGTCAGACAAATGAGGATGGCGACCAGGACGAAGACCACCGGGAAGACCAGGGCGATGGCGTCCATGCGTTCGGTTGCGTTCTGGTACTCCGCATAGCCCGAGTTCTTGTCGCGACCCAGCACGTACCAGGTGACTTTCGGCAGGTCGGCCAGTTTCGCCCGGGCGTCGGCCAATTGCGCCGCCCCGTCCGCCAGTTCCTTCTCGGCGGTGGCGCGGCCGGCGAGATAGTTCTGCTCCGAGGCCGCTAACCGCGCCACCGAGGAGTCAAGCTTGGCCTCGGCCGTCGCCAGCCCCTGCTCGCCCTGCTGTTTCTGAGCAGCCAGCGCCTTCTCGCCGTCCGCCAGTTGGGCGGCGGAGGCGTCCAACTGCGCCAGCACCGGTGCCAGTTGCTGCTGGGCCGCGGCCAGAGGGAGCCCCTTCGCCTGGAGGGCCGCCAGGTTCGCCGCATAAGCCTGTTCACCCTGACTCAACTGGGCTCGGGCGGCGTCGAGCTTGGCCTGGCCGTCGGCAATGCCCTGCTCATAGGCCTTTTTCTGGGTATCGTACTGGGCCCGGCCGTCCACCAACTGCTGTTTGCCTTGGTTCAACTGGGCCACGGCGTTATCCAGCTTGGCCCGCGTGTCCGCTGCCGCCGCGTCATACTCCTTTTGCTTGACGTCGATCTTGCCGGTGGCCTCGGCGGTGATCTCGTTCTGCCGTTCCACCTGCCGACGGTCGGCGACGGCGGTAAGGGCGTCTTCCACCTTGGCGATCTGGTCGTCATAGGCCTTACTGTAGGCCGTGGCCTTCGCAGGCAGGTCGGCGGTCACGTACACCGCCGTGTAGGCAAGCATCTTGAAGTCGGCGTCCGGAATGAGCAGGAAAGACTCGACCGAACCGTTGCCGATGGTGGACGTGCCGCGGTCGTGGGAAAGGTAAAGCGGCGACTCCACCACGCCGACCACGGTGAACGCGGTCCGGCCCAAGGAGTCGGAGAGGTCGTCGTCGTTCCCGGAGCGCAGGGTCACCTTGCTCCCCAGGGCCGCCTGCCTTCCCGTCCACCGGTAAGGTTCGACCAGGGCCTCTCCCGGTTTCTCCGGAAGACGCCCGCTGATGAGATGGGGCTGGTTGATGAAATCCGGGTCGGCGGTATTGGAGGACAGCGGCAGCGACATCACCCGGACCACCGAATCATGCCCACCGGTGGTGGTCAAGGCATCCACCGAGTACGCGGGCATGACGCCGCGGACGCCTCCCGCGGCGCGGATGGCGGCGACGTCGGCATCGTTGAAGCCGACCGTCGAGAGCAGGTAGAAGTCCATGAAATGGGTATCTTTGAAGTACCGGTCGGCCGTGGCGCGCATGTCCGGACCGGTGGTCTTGATACCGACGAAAAAGGCCGTGCCGATGAAGATGATGACAAGGATGGCGATGAACCGGCTCAGGGTGGCACGGATCTCGCGCAGCGCGTCCTTCAGGAGGGGGCGGCTCACCATTCGATGGTCTCCACGGACGCCGGATGCTCGTTGATGGTGATGCTTGAGACCTCGCCGTTCTTCATCTTGATGACCTTGTCGCCCATGGGGGCCAGGGCAAGGTTATGGGTGATGACGATGACGGTCATACCGGTCTGGCGACAGGTGTCGTGGAGGAGCTTCAGGATCGATTTGCCCGTTTCGTAGTCCAGGGCGCCGGTGGGTTCGTCGCAGAGCATGAGCTTGGGGTTCTTGGCGTAGGCGCGAGCGATGGCGACGCGTTGCTGCTCACCGCCGGAGAGCTGGGCCGGGAAGTTGTTCAGCCGTTCGCCCAGCCCGACCTGTTTCAGTACCGTGGCCGGGTCGAAGGCGTCGCGGCAGATGGCCGTGGCCAGTTCCACGTTTTCCAGAGCGGTTAGGTTCGGGACGAGGTTGTAGAACTGGAACACGAAGCCGATATCGTTTCGGCGGTAGGCCGTCATCTGGCGCGGGGTGAACTTACTGATTTCGCGGTCGCCCACGGTGATGCGGCCGCCGGTCACCGTGTCCATGCCCCCCAGCATGTTCAGGACCGTGCTTTTCCCAGCGCCGCTGACGCCGGCGACGATGGCGAACTCGCCCTTGCTAATAGTGAAGTTGACGCCGTTGACGGCGTGGATGTCGACGTCGCCCACGCGATAGGTCTTGCGGACGTCCTCGAACTCGATGAAGGCACCCATGGAGGGCTGTTGCTCCTTTGTTCTGGCAATGGTGCTTAAGACGCTAACGGCCTGATCGGTGTCTATTATTGTAGCTGGGATTCGGGCGCAGCCGCCATCGCTGAAAGTCCAGGTATTCTGGCGAACGACCTAAAGGTAACGCGGGACCGACCAAAGAGTCAAGGGCCGTGCGAAGTTTGGGAAGCATGCAGGGCAGGAGGAAAGCAATGGCCCCTCGAACAGCCTACCGGAGAACGTCCCCAAGGTTCTAAGGCCCCACCTCTCGGTTCCTCTGTCCCCGGTGATTGGCAACGGTTTGTGGTCCGTCCAAACCGACCCCATGGAGGCTATGCCGACATGCGAGATGGGAGCAAGGTATCCGGCCGCAACAGCGCCAACGAAAAGAGCAGCGTGTGGAAGGACTGTCTTTTCGCCACGCGGCTGTATTTCGCTGGGAATTCCCTCTACTTCGTCCTCAATGCCCTGTTGGTTTTCTTCGGGGCAGTCCTGCCGGCGGTCGGTGCCCTGATTAGCAAACCCCTGGTCGACTCGGCCATCAGAGGCGCCGGCGGCGAGGTCTTCAAGTTCGCCGCAGTGATCCTTCTCATCTACCTCTTGGAGCCGCTGGCCGAGAACCTGCACTTCTACCTTACCGGGATGTTGAAGGAAGGTGTGGAAGAAAGGGCGCTGCTCACGGTGGCCGGAGCGTTGGACAATGTGTCGACCCTGGAGGTCTTCGATTCCCCGGCCTACCACGACGCCGTGAGCGTTCTCCGGTTCTTGGGGTCTCGCGTGTCTTTCGCTGTCTACGGCGTCATAACCCTTGCGACGGTTCTGGTGCGAGGTCTGTCGTTTCTCTACCCGCTGTGGCGGGTGAATCCCTGGATCCCGGCCGTGGTAATCCTGGCCGGCCTACCCCGGCTCCTCCTAGCCAAGAACATGATGAACGTTTCATGGAATGGCCTCATCAGCCGGGCACCGGAAAGCCGGCGCCTATCCTACCTGCAAGAACTGATTTTCCAGGAGCAAACTGCCCAGGAGGTACGGCTCTTCGGTATCGTGTCCTACCTCAAGTCCAAGTACAGCGAGCTCTTCCACCGGACCCTCCAGGTGTGGGCCGGTGTCTACAAGAAACGCCTGAGCGCCAACCTCATCCTGGCCCTCTGCTCCTGGGGGGTGCGGTCTTCGCCGTAGTCACCGCGGCCCGCCAGGTGATGACAGGCATGGGGACGGCCGGGGACCTGGTGATGGCCATCGTGTCGGTCCAATCGCTGAACTCCATCCTCGCCACCATCGGCAACAACTATGAGGCCATGGTGGAGAACTCCCGCTTCATGGAGAAGCTGCGCGCTCTGTTGGACCAGGTCAAGGCGCGGGAGCGGCAGCGGGGCGTCGCCATGCTAGAGGGGTCCATCACCACGGTGGAAGTCGCCGGCCTGGGCTTCTCTTATCCAGGTAACAACAGGCAGGTGCTGCACGGAATCGACCTGAAGCTGCGGCGCGGCGAAACTGTGGCTGTGGTGGGTCTGAACGGAGCGGGCAAAACCACTTTGGCCAAGCTGCTGTTGGGCCTGTACGCCGCGAAAGAAGGCCAGGTGCTGGTGAACGGGCGGAACATCCTGGACTACCAGCCCGGGGTCTTGCGGAGGCGAATGAGTTGCATCTTCCAGGACTTTGGCCGGTTCTTCCTGACGCTGCGAGAGAACGTCGCGGTCGGCGATATCGAGCGGGTGGCGGATGACGAGGCTATCTGGGGGGCCTTAAGCACCGCCGGCGCGGCCGAGGTGGCGGGCCGGCTGCCGGATGGGCTCGACGCGCAGCTTGGGAGGCGGTTCGGCGGCCCCGAACTGTCGGGCGGGGAATGGCAGAAAGTGGCCCTGGCGCGGGCGCTGCTGCGGGACGGCGATTTCCTCATCCTCGACGAACCCAGCGCAGCCCTGGACGCCCAAGCCGAGTACGACCTCTACCTGAAATTCAAGGAAATGGTCAAGGGGAAGATCTGCCTCCTCATCTCCCACCGCTTCACCACGGTCCGGATGGCCGACCGCATCGTGGTCCTGGACGGCGGGCGCATCGTCGAGGAGGGCACCCACATCGAGTTGCTCGATAAGGGCGGCCTGTACGCCACGATGTATCATCAGCAAGCGGACAGGTATCGGGAGCCGGAGGCTAACCGGTCCTAGAAAAGATCTTGACGGATCCCCTACCCCGTGACATACTGGGAGCGGAGTTATACCATCCCACGGGATGGTGACAGGATTCCAACGGGAGGGGACCAGACTGATGCCTGAGGCAACAGAGAAGATCACCGTGAACCTGAGCGTCGTGGACCTTGGGAAGATCGATCTCCTCGTGGAGCAAGGCTTCTTCGCCAACCGCACCGACTTCGTCAAGGACTCCATCCGGCGGGCTCTAGACACCCATGAGGTGGCGGTCCGCGAGAAGGTGGTCCGTGCTTCGGGAGTCATGGGTATCGTTTCTTATTCCCGGAGTGATCTTGAGGCCATGCGTGCTAAGGGTCGCCGAATGGATCTCACTGCGGTCGGTATGGCGGTGTTCCAAGCGGATATCCCCGCCGAACTCGTTGATGAGACCTTCCGCTCGTTCCGTATCTACGGCACCCTACGCGCGTCCAACGAGGTGAAAGAGGTCCTGGCTAGGAAAGCTCCACAGAAGGTTTCCTAGGGTACCCCAGGCGATTTCCCCTGGAAGCTGAGCTCAAGGCCCTGGCCCCTAGCTCGCGTTCTTCCCCCCGGCCAGGTTGACAAAAGCGTCCTCCAAGGTTGGTTCGCGCGAGTCGCCGTACCGGGCCTTGATCTCCGCCGGCGTGCCTGCCGCCACCAGCTTGCCGGCCAGGAGAATCCCCAGGCGGTCGCAATGGGCTGCTTCATCCATGTAATGGGTGGTGACCAGGATGGTCGACCCTTCGGCCGTCATATCGTACAGGAGCTTCCAGAAACGGCGCCGGCTCAAGGGGTCGATGCCACTGGTCGGCTCGTCAAGGAGGAGCAGCGGCGGCCGGTGGACCACGGCGCAGGCGAAGGCCAACTGTTGCCGCCAGCCGGTCGGCAACTCCGCCACCAGCCGGTCCCGCCGGTCCGCCAGGCTGGCCCAGTCCAGCAGGATGTTACGTCGCTCCCGCGCCTCGGAGTTCCGCAGGCCATAGGTCCGGGCGAAGAACTCCAGGTTCTCGGAAACGGTCAGGTCTTTATACAGGCTGAACTTCTGCGACATGTACCCGATGTGCTCGCGCAGGTGCGCCGGGTCGCGAGTCGGGTCGAACCCCAGGACCGAGGCGCGGCCGCCGCTGGGCTCCAGAAGACCGCAGAGCATGCGGATGAAGGTCGTCTTGCCCGAACCGTTGGGCCCGAGCAGACCGAGGATGGCCCCTCGCTCCAAAGAGAGAGAGACTCCGTCCACGGCGGTGAAGCGGCCGAAACGGCGGGTCAGACCTTCCGTCTGGATAGTGATGGCAGGGACGTCGCCCTTCGGCCCCAGCTCCGGACGGGCCTCTGGCTGCCGGACGGCCGTCTTCTCCGCCGGCCCGCTTTCCACCCGCTCGCTCTCCGCCCCCATCACCAAGCTTATATAGGCGTCCTCGAAGGAGGGTGGCTGCGCGACCGCCCGGAATCCGTCAGGCACGGTCGATGTGGCGACGGCGACCGCCTCCCTATCCGGTCTCACGGCCACGTGCACGCTGGATCCCACGGTATAGCTGTGGATGGCCCCAACGACGGCGGCTTCGGCCGCCTCCAGCTCCGTCCGGCCGGCGCCAGCGCCGGCGGCCGCACCGGCACCCACCTTCGGACCCACCCTTACCGACTCGGCCCCCGCCGCTGTGAGCTCCAAAATGCGGTACGGCACCATCGCTTTGATCTCCGCGGGAGTACCCGCCGCCAGAAGGCGCCCCTGATAGAGCAGCCCCACCACGTCACACCGATCGGCTTCGTCAAGATAGGGCGTGGACACCAAGACGGCCGTTCCCGCCCCCGCCAACTCCCGCACCAGGCGCCAGAACTCCCTCCTCGACACCGGATCCACGCCGGTGGACGGTTCGTCGAGCAGAAGGACGCGAGGCCGCGGTAGCATCGCCGCCACCAGGCTGAGCTTCTGTTTCATGCCGCCACTGAGCATCCCGGCCAGCCGGTCCCCGAAAGAACCGAGGCCTACCCATCCTAGCAGCTCCTTGGCCCTGCGCTCGATCTCGCCCTCGGCCACCCCGTGGACCTTCCCGAAGAACTGGATGTTCTCCGACACGGTCAGGTCGGGATAGAGGCTGAAGGCCTGGCTCACGTAGCCCAGGCTGCCCGGCGCCGCCAAAACGGTTTTGCCCGACGTGGGCTCCAAGACGCCGCCGATCAGGCGGAGTAAGGTGGTCTTCCCCGCCCCGTCTGGACCCACCAGCCCGAAGACCTGCCCAGGTAGCACTTCGAGGGTGACGCCATCCACGGCCTTGACGTTACCGAAGGACTTGGCGAGAGACTCTACACGAATGGCTGGGGCAGCCGCGGCACCGTCGTTCGCACTCATCTATCCCAGCCTCCTTCGGAACTGCACCGAAGCCAGAACCACCAGGAAGAGAGCAAAACCGACCAGCGCCAGAGCCTGGGGCCACAGGATCTCCAGGCCGATGCCTTTCAGGAACATGCCGCGCGAGATAGGGGCGAAGAAGGTCAAGGGGAACGCCACCGACACCCAGCGGAGCCACGAAGGCATGGCAGACAGCGGGAAAATCAGACCGGAAAGGGCGAACTGCGGGAACATGTAGAGGATCGCCATCTGCATGGCCTGCGGCTGGTTCTGGGCGATGGTGGAAATGAGCAGACCCACCGACAGGGTGGCGGCCTCAAAGAACAAAGCCAGGGCGAAAAAGATCCAGACGTTGCCCACAAAGGGGATCTTGAAGATGTACACCGCCGCCGCCAGCACCAGCCAGAAATCCACCAGTCCGATGATAGCGTAGGGGATGATCTTCCCCAGCATTAGCTCCACCGACCGGATGGGAGTGATGGCGATCTGCTCCAAGGTTCCGTTCTCCCGCTCCCGCACGATGGCCATGGCGGTCAAGAAGGTGGTCATGAACATCACGACCATGCCCAGCAGGGCCGGGATCATGAAGTTCACGCTGCTGAGATCGGGGTTGTAGAGCGTCTCTATCTTGGGCGCCGGAGGTGCCGCGGGAAGGGCGGGTCTGAACTGTGCGAGAATCTGCTGGATCACGCCGGCCACCGCCGTCGGAGTAGCGGGTGGCACCTGGATGGTGGGGGTTTTGGCGGCCTGTTCAAAGGCGGCTTGGATGGCTTCGGCCTGGACTTTCGCCGCCTCGGCCTGCAGGAAGCGGATCGCCGTGGTGGCGCTAAAGAGTTGAGACCCGTCCATCAGGATTTCGACGGGGGCCTGCGGCGCGTTTGTGCCGCTTCCGACCGCGCTGGAACCGGATCCGGCGGACCCTCCGGTCGCCCCGTCGCCGGCACTCCCGCCGCCTCCGCCGGTCCCGGCACCGCCCCCGGACGATGCAGCCGACACCTCGCCGAACCCCTTGGGGATGATGAGACCCACCACGATGTCGCCGCGCTTGATCCGGTCCTCAAGGTCTTGGCGATCGGTGACCGGTGTCGCGAAAGTGAACCTGTCCGTCGCCTGTAACCCGACCACCAGTTCCCGGCTCCGTGCGTTGTCTGCCTGGTCCTGGACGGCGATGGGGATGTTCTTCACGTCGAAGGTAGCGGCGTAGCCAAAAAGAATCAGCCACAACACGGGCACGATCAGCGAAATCCCGAGGGTGCGGCGGTCGCGGCGGATCTGGATGAATTCCTTCTTTACCAGGGCGGAGAGGCGGTCAACCATTCTTGTCGCCTTCTTTCGGGGAACTAATCCAAGGGATAGGAGCGGGTGCCGGCACTACCGGCGCGGGTGCTGCCGGTGCGAGTGTTGCCGGTCCCGCCGGTGCGGCGGCCGGGTCCCCCGTGGGCCTGATCCAGGCCAAGTATTCATCGAGTGAGAAACGCAGCACGGGATCCCAGGGCACCTCGGGAATCTCACCGATCAAGACCCGCCAGATGACCAGGCCGAAGACGGGTGCCAATAAAGAGGCGGCCGCGAGACCCGGGTCCACGGCCCGCATGTTCCCGAGGGCGATCTGGTGTTCGAAGTAGGTCCTGAACTCACCCGCCATGGGACGAAAGAAGTTCTCATACATGTGGGCGGCCACCTTGGGGTCGTGGAGGGCGGAGGTGATAATGAACCTTCCTTGCTGCAGCGCCTCGGCCTGCTTGGCGACGGTGGAGACTACGGACAGGGCCAAGGGGAGCAGTTTGTCCGGCGGCAGATCGCCGAAGTCGTTCAGCGCCGCCCGCACGTCCTTCAAGGGAGCCTTCCGCGCCGCCAACACCTCGTCGAACATAGCTTCCTTGCTGGGAAAGTAGTAATAGAGGGCCGCCGTAGTCACGCCGGCCTCGGCGGCGATGTCCTTGTTGGTCGCAGCCTTGTAACCTTTCTTGGCGAAAACCCGCAGGGCAGCCTGCAGAATCTCATCTTTACGTCCAGTGGACGGGGGTGTAGCTGCAACTGACGTATTTGCCCCATCCACGTCAGCCGCCGGGCGGGCTACCTTCTTCCTATTCCTTGGCAAGCGTAGACCCTCCAACGATAGGTCTTCGACTTACTAATCGGTTAGTAACCTCTTTGAGTCTAATGTACTTCCTTACGCCATAGACGTCAACGGTCTCCGGTCATCCTTGGTCGCATCCATCGCCGGGGGAATTCGATAAAATCTGGCGGTCAGCAGTGGACGAATCGCTAGATTTTGGCGATTGACCGCCCCGTAGGGGGCTCAGGGGTCAGATATCCGCTAAGTCTTAGCGGTTCAGCGGGCGTGACCACCAAAAATTAGCGGAAATCGACCTTCCAAATTCTGACTATGACAGATCTTGGCGTTTCTCGATGTGGAGGGTGCTACGTTTTGGCAGATTCCCACCCGGAGAGGAAAGGTGGATCCGGGAAATCTGACTGTGAGTACGGCAACGGAAAACCCCGCCCGAAGGCGGGGTCTTGAGCGGCGATCCGGGGCTGCGCTTACCTTCAGCCGCAGCGGCCTCTAGCCAAGCCGCTCCTTCACCAGTTCCGCCACCTGCCATGGGAAGTCGGCCACCGCCACGCCGGCGGCCTTCAGCGCCTTCACCTTGGAGTCGTAGGTGCCCATGCCGCGCTCGATGATGGCGCCGGCGTGGCCCATGCGCTTTCCGGGAGGGGCGGACCGCCCGGCTAGGAAGGCGACCACCGGCTTCTTCGACTTCATGGTCCTAATGTACTCCGACGCCTCTTCCTCGGCGGTACCGCCGATCTCGCCCACCAGGACGATGGCCTTGGTGTCGGCGTCGGCCTCCATCATCGGCAGGACCTCGACGAAATTCAGGCCCACGGCCCGGTCACCGCCCATGCCGACCACGGTGGTCTGGCCCAAACCGGCGTTGGTCAGGCCGAAGACGATCTCGTAACTGAGGGTCCCGCTGCGGGCAATGACGCCCACGGGCCCCGGCGCGTAGTTGAAGTTCGGCATGATGCCCATCTTGCACTTGCCAGGGCTGATGAGGCCGAAGGTGTTCGGCCCGATGACCGTGGACCCGTTCAGGCGGGCGTAGGCCAAGATCTGGATGGCGTCGTGGACCGGCACTCCCTCGCTGATGATCACGACGGTCTTCACGCCGGCGGCCACAGACTCGAAGGCCGCGTCCTTGACGAAGGGCGCCGGGACGAAAATGATCGAGGCGTTGGCGCCGAACTCATTCACCAACTCTTGCACGGTGTCACGCACCGGGAAGCCTTCGACGGCGGACCCGCCCTTCCCGGGGGAGGTGCCACCCACGACCTGCGTGCCGTAGGCCCTCATTTGGGTGGCGTGGAAGAGGCCCTGGTTCCCGGTAATGCCTTGGACCAGGACTTTGGTGTCTTCGTTAATGATAATAGCCATCTTAGCGTCCCTCCCCGGCGTCGGCCGCGCCATCACAGCCCGCCGCGTCGCCACCATCGGCCAACCCGTCGTCGCCGGCCGCATCGCCGGCGGCCGCATCGCCACCGCCGCCCAGCGCGCCGTCGGCTTTCGCCAGCTCAACGACTTTGCGGGCCGCCTCGTCCATGCCGCGGTAGGCCTCCATACCGTTCTCTTTCAGCAGCTTAACGCCCTCGGCTTCGTTCGTGCCGACCATACGTACCACCATGGGCACCGGGATGCCGCGCGTTTGTTTCACCTGGACCAAGGCCTGGGCCACCAGGTCGCACCGGGTGATGCCGCCGAAGATGTTGATGAAGATGGCTTTCGGGTTCGTGGCGAGGAGTATCTCCAAGGCTTTCGCCGTGGGCTCTACACCGGCCCCGCCACCCGCGTCGAGGAAGTTGGCGGGGCGGCCACCATAGTGCTGGAGGACGTCAAGGGTGGCCATGTTGATGCCGGCCCCGTTCGCCATGACCGCAATGTCGCCATCCAACTGGACGAAAGCCAGCCCGATGGCCTTGACCTTCTGTTCCAACTCACTGCCCTCCGCCACCAACGGGAGGTCCTTGTGGCGGAACATGGCGTCCTGATCGGTGTTGAGGCGACCGTCGGCGGCGATGACCTTGTCGCCGGAGATGACCAGGGGGTTAATCTCGGTGAGCTCGGCGTCCATGGCGGCGAAGACCCGGTAGAGCCGGTAGGCGATGGCGGCGACTTGCTTGGCAATGTCGCCGGTCAAACCCAGGCGGTTGGCCACTTGCCAGCCCTGATACGGCTGAAAACCCCAGGTCGGATCGATGGGGACACGGACGATCTTGTCCTCCGGGACCTCTTCGATGCTCATGCCGCCTTCGGCCGAGGCGATGAAGGTGGAGCGGCGGCGACCGCCTTCGACGATGAGGCCGAGGTATATTTCTTTATCGATCTTCAGTTTCTGCTCGACCAGGACGCGCTCGACCTTGAAGCCCTTCAATTCAGAGCCGAGGATGCGCGCTGCGGCGACCCGTGCTTCATCGGGGGTGTTGGCGAAAGCGATGCCGCCGGCCTTGCCGCGGCCGCCCGCCAGGACCTGCGATTTTATGGCTACCGCCCCGCCCACTTCAGTGCAGATGGCGGCCGCCTCGTCGGGGGTCGACGCCACCCGCCCCTTGGGGGGCAGGATTCCAAACTTGGCGAACTGCTCCTTCGCCATGTATTCGTAGAGTTTCACGAAGCCACCCTCCCTATCTCCATCTCCGCCTCTTACGAAGCCCCAGCGTGTCGCGGAGTCTACCGTGCGTCGCGGAGTTTCCATGTGTGTGCTGGAACGGTTGCCGCTGACCCGCGCCGCTCCGCTGCTTGTCACTTAGGTTTTCTTGCCTACGGAGTTCAATCCTCCCTCTCCAACCAGGTCAAAGCGCGGCGGAAGATACGGGTGCGCGAAGCCCGTGTGGTCGGCTGCCCAGAAGATACGAACGGCCAAGGGGGTTCTAGCAGGAATCTCCGCCCTAGAAAGGAGTATTCTACCTTCTCAAACTGAGGGCTCGCGGGAGCCCGCCACGTCATAGATCGGAAGGATGGATCCGTGTGACCAGAGTTCGCCGGCTAGTTACGGTCTTGGTTGTCGTCCTGTTGGCGGTTTGGGTAGCCCCGGCACGAGCGGAGGATCCTCGCATCGCGGTGTTTCTGGACGGCTCAGAGATCCCGTTCGATGTTCCCCCGCGCATCATGAACGGGCGCACCATGGTGCCCCTCCGTGCCATATTCGAGCGCCTGGGAGCAACGGTATCCTGGGATCAGGAGACGCGAACGGCGACGGCCGTCAAGGGTGCCCTCACCGTCACCTTGCAGGTCGGGAACCCCACGGCCAAGGTAGGGACCAACTCCGTACCGCTCGACCAACCCGCGGAGATCGTGGACGGCCGCACTCTCGTCCCCGCGCGCTTCGTCAGCGAAGCCATGGGGGCTACCGTGATTTGGGACGGCCCAGTCCACACGGTGCGGATTACGTCCGCCGGGGCAGTGTCCCAGGGACCCGGCCCGATCGGGCAACCTTGGCAGCCTGGGTCCGGCCAGCCTGGCCCAATCACACCTGGTCAGCCCGGTCCCGTCACACCGGGTCAACCTGGCCAACCCGGCCAGCAGCCCCAGTCCGCGCCGGTGGCCACTGTCGACGGCAACTGGCCACCCAACCCGGGGCAGCCTGGTTATGTCCCGCCCGGAATAGAACTGAGTGCGGCCCGCGCCAAGTACCCGCCTAGAGCTGTGGCCGCCGTTCTGGACGGCTCGGTATCCATCCCGGACGGTTTCGACCACCTTATGCTTCAGAACACTCCGGCCACCAGGCTGGTCGGACTGCGTCAAGGGACCCTTCCGACTTCCTCGGACATGGATAATGCCGCTCTGGCGCTCTACCACCTGGGAGTAGAGCCGAAAGATCTGGGCTTCGACCCGGCGGACGTGGCCTCGTGGCCCAAGCTGGGCAACTACGCGGTCACGCGTTACAACTCCGTCTACCAGTCCGCTCCTCCCGGCGGCACCAGCCCCTCCGGCTGGTTCAAGACCGGCCAGAGCGCCGATTTCAACCTGTCTGGCCTCGACCTGGGCCAGACGGGTGGACCCTTGATGTTCAACCACCCCGGCGCCATTGCCAGTGACGGGACTCACCTCATCCTGACTGATAACTTCAACAACCGGGTGTTGATCTGGAACCAGTTGCCCGACGGCAACACCCCGCCGGACGTGGTTCTGGGGCAGACGGACTTCAACTCTAACCACGCCGGCAAAGGTCCGGCCGAGATGAACTGGCCGGTGGGCGTGGCCGTCGGTGGCGGCCGGCTGGTCGTGGCCGACACTTGGAACGACCGACTGATGGTCTGGAACACTTTCCCCACGGTCAGTGGCGCTCCCGCGGACATGATCATCCAGCTGAGCGCCCTGCCCACGGCGGATGCCAGCCGGCACTTTCTCTGGCCTTGGGCCGTGTGGACCGACGGGCAGCGCCTGGCGGCCACGGCGACACAGGGCAACGCCGTCCTTGTCTGGAACAACTTCCCGGCCAAGGCGGATCAGGCTCCCGACCTCGTCTTGACCGCGGCTGGCCAGCTGGGCACTCCCCGGACCATCATCAGCGATGGTCATTCACTTCTGGTGGGAGACCACAACGCCTACTGGAACGGCTCCTATGCCGGTGCCGGGACCTACGTGTGGAAGACCTTCCCGACCACCGGCGAGCAGCCCCCGGACTACTTGCTGAGGGACCCGGTTGGCGGCCTCTCCTGGTTAGGTGGAGGGTTTGCGGCCGACGGCAAGCTGGTGGTCCTCGGTAAGACCTTGTATGTATGGAACTCCCTGCCGCCGAATAGCGATACGCCGCCCGATGTCGTCATCACCGGTCAGCAGTTCGGAAATGGCGACGGGCAGAACCTGGTAGTGACGGGCAACCGGGTCTATGTGTCCGGAGGCTACAGTAACAAGGTGGTGGGCTACCGGTCCATTCCCACGAGCGACGACCAACTCCCCGACTTCGCGATCGGGAGCCCGGACATCCGCACCAATACGCTGACCGCGGACTTCTTCATCCACAACCCCAACCCCGCCATCAGCGATGGCAAGCTCCTCGTGTTTTCGGATTTCGACTCTACTCTAAGCATCTGGCGGAATCTCCCCAGTGAAGGCGGAGCCCGGCCCGATCTGATCATCAAGGTCGGCGGCGCCGATTTCGCGGTGCACGGAGACTCCATGGCCGTGACCAACGCCGGCAGCCTTATGATCTGGAACCATCTTCCTCTGGATATGGAGGACGCCGGGCCGAGCGCGATGATCTCCGGCCCCGGCGGGAGACCGTTCCGGCACCTGAGTGGCGTCGCCATTGATGACAGCTATCTGTACGTCGCCGACGGGGACGCCGGGAAGCTGTATGTCTACCGCGGCGTACCATCCGCCCAGGTGGACCCGGTCTTGAGCGTCGGCGTGCCTAACGGCAATTACCGGCTGGCGAGCGATGGGACCTATTTGGCGGTGACGCGGGCAGACATAAACGGCTGGGTTAAGGTCTACCGGGTGGCCGACCTGGCCGGCGGTGGGCAGGCTCAGCCGCAGCCGCAGGCGACAACGATTGCGACGTCAAGTTTCCCCATCAGCGCCTTGCCGGCCGACGGGCACCTGTTCGTCGTCGATAACTGGGTGAACCGGGTCGTTGCCTGGAAGTCCATCGGGGACGCCCTGGCTGGGAAAGAGCCCGACGCTATCCTCGGTGGAACCGACTATCCACGTACCGCGGGCGCCGGCGGCAACTGGAGCCCTGTGGCGCCTGCCCTGGCTCCGGATAAGTTATTCCTGCCCAGGGGAATCGCTTTCGACGGCAGCCATCTCTGGGTGGGCGAGTTCAAGTTCTCTACCCGGTTGCTGCGGTTCAGCATGGAGCCCTGACCGATCGAAGCACGGCGTTGCCGACCGTGTACGAATCTGCCTTATCAGGGGTCCGCTCACCCGAGCGGACCCTTGCTTTGACTAGAACATGACCGGCTGTGCCGCCGCCAGGTGCTTCAGAACCATCGGTCGCACGTCACCGACGAGATACAGAGACCCCGTGACAAGGAGGACGTCGTCCGGTCCCCGCAGCCGGCGCAACCCTTCATCCACCGCGGCGGCGATGGACGGCGCCACGCTGGTCGGCGTTCCCCTGGAGCGGAGTTCCACCGCCAGGGCTTCGGCCGGCAGGGCCCTCCCCTGGTAGTTCGGCGACGTGGCCACGATCTCGCGGGCCATGGGAGCGATGGTATCCACGACGGGCCCGACCGCCTTGTCGCCGAGGATGCCCATGACCATCACGGGCTGCCGCCCGGGGAAAAGGGTCTCGAAGGTGCGGCGGAGCACGGCCGCCCCTTCGGGGTTATGCGCACCGTCCACCACGATCCAGGGGCGGCGCGCCATGATCTCGAAACGGCCCTCCCAGGTCGCCCTGGCCAACCCGGTCCGAATGGCTTCCTCGCCGATGGCCCGGCCGCTCCCCCGCAAGGCGTGGATGGCCCCGACGGCGCAGGCAGCATTGTCAAGCTGGTGGCGTCCGAGGAGACGGGTGCGCAGGTCGCGGTACATGGTTCCGTCGGGCATGGCGAGGTCGAAGACTTGTCCATCAGCGGTCAAGGGACCGTTGGGCCGCCACCGGATGGTGCCGGTATCAGCGGTGCCATAACGCCCGCCAGCCCCGCGAGCCTCGTCCCCCGCGCCCGAACCCGCTTCGGCCACCGCGCCGAAGGTTCGGCCAGTGATAGGCGCCCCGCCGATCGAAGTCTGCGCGAGGGCCTCGTCGACCCTGGACCTTGCCGCCTCGTCCAGCCACTCCGCCTGTTCACTTTCCTCGGCTACCGTCCACAGCGGTGCGCCGTTCTGCCGCGCCACGGCCTCGATGACGGCCAGGGCCCCAGCTGGGCGTGTACCGGTGATGACGGGTCTACCAGGCTTTATGATCCCGGCTTTTTCGAAAGCGATTTTCTCCAACGTGCCGCCGAGCCGTTCCATGTGGTCCCAGCCGATGGTCGGTATCACCGCGGCCAGACAGTCTTGGGGGGCGATGATGTTGGTGGCGTCGAAGCGCCCGCCCATCCCGACTTCAAGGGCGACCACGTCCACGCCCTCCTGACGGAAGTACTCGAAGGCCATGGCCGTGATGAATTCGAATTCCGTGGCGTGTTCGGCCAAAGTGCCGTCGCCTCCCAAGCCGGCGGTGCCGACCAACCCGGCCGCCGCCGCTTCCGCCGCCATGGCTTCGGCCACCGGCGCCAGCTTGGCCACCAACTCGGCCACCCGCTGATCGGGGACAAGTTCACCGTTCACGGCGATGCGTTCGTTGAAAGTCGTCAGGTGCGGCGAGATGTACATCCCGGTCTTGAAACCGGCGGCCTGCAACATCGAAGCCACCATGGCGGTGGTCGAACCCTTCCCGTTGGTGCCGGCGACGTGAACGTACTTCATGTGACGCTCCGGGTGCCCGAGCCTCGCTAAGAAGACCTGTAGCCGCCCCAAGCCGAGCTTGCTGCCGAAACGGGACAGCCCGTGAATGTAATCCAGCGCTTCGTCATATGTCATCGCGTATGTCGAAACCCCCTCATATCGCGGCAGAGACCGTGCCGACTATAGGAGGGGGTTTCTGCTAAGTAGGAACTCGCCTCCATCGGAAGCGAGCCTTTCAGGCCCCACTGTAGTGGACAGCGGATGCGACGTTGCACCGCAGGGCTCCCGGACCCGCCGCCGGCGGCCTACGCCACCGCACTGGTAGACCAGTTGCTCCCTTTCGTCCCCGGGCGACTTCCCATCCCAGGGCACTTAACGCGCGACGCCTACTCTGCCTATGTACTTACCTTGCCGTCTTAGTATAGCAGTTTTCGGGACAAGCGCCAGGCACGGTCGTCACTATTTAGGTCGCCGCCTTCCAGAGTCGCCGCCTTCCAGGGTCGCCACTCTTCAGGGTCGCCACTTGTCGTTCAGTCGAAGTAACGGCTGCGGTAGCGCCGGCTCTCCTTCTCGAGGAATGCGGCCACTGGGCTTTCTGCGGCCCCCGGTCGCAACGGCAGCAAGTTCCCTATCTTCTTCAGCATTCCTTCGCAGCTTAGATCCTCGGGTTTCACGACCACCAAAGGTGATGCCATGGATGGTACACAGACCTTGTTTCATAAGGTCATGCCCTTCCTGCTGCGCAGCCTTGGTCGGGTCGGGGTATTTCACCGTCGGCCCGTAGTGTTGGGGTCCGTTGAACTCGAAGGCCACCCGCGGGGGATAGTGGCGGTCAAGTTCGAAAAGTTCGCGACTCTGTGGGTTACGCATGAACGGCAGCCGGGCGTTGTCAATGTAGTTCTGGACGGCGATCAAGAGCGTGAGCCACTCGCGCATCAGGGCTTCGCCAAAGTACTCAGCTCTGGCCAGTCGGCGCTGGGCGTCCTTAAGAAGAGTGGCGTAGTAGTTGGTCACCGGATCCAGCATAACGTAGCGGCTTCGCTCCTGGAGTTGGGCAAGGCCGGCCTTGATAAGGGTCCCGATGTGCTTGCGAATGGTCCTCCTATCGGCGATCATGACCAAATCGGCTAGCTGTCGTTCGGTAAGGTTGCAGACACCGTCCTTTCCGGTCAAGGCCAGCATCGCGGCGTATAGCCCCTTGACCGGCAAGGTTAGGTCCTTCGATAGGAGCACTTCCACTGACACGAATACGCGATCAGGTCTGATCTTGTCGTCCTCCAACCGTCTCTTCTCCCGTCTTTCGTTTTCTTTCGAGTTTGGTTGTTGGGAGTTGGTGGTGGCCTCACCCCTCCCCTGGCTTCTGGTCAGTCAGCCACACGTCACCGCTTACCCGCACAATCGGCATATCCCTCTCCTGGAAACTGGTGTCCGAGTCCTCTCTACGACCTCTTTGTGCCCCTCCGCCCCTGAAACCGACCCGCGCTCCCTCCCCACCCCTACCCCCACCTCCATCCCCACCCCCCACCACTAGCACGTGTTGACCGGAGTGGTAATCCTTGCATTTGACCCTATCGGAAAGAGCATTTTCTGCAGAATCCTGGCGGCTGAATGAACGGAGTAGACGGAAGGTGGCTGTTACGGTCTCCTAGAGCCGTTGCCCGCCGCCCGCGGGGTTCCAAGAGGGTGTCTCAAGGGGCCTCTGGCCGCCCCAGCGGCCTGATGTCGACCGGAAAATGCAAAAAATGCACCTTCGAGTGGCGGCTTTGGCAAGAATTACTCCTTCTCGCGTCTCGCGAATGCGCATCATCCTTGAGGGCGACGTGCCCAGCCCCATCAACCCGCCCAGCGGCTGCCGCTTCCGCACGCGTTGCCGCCTGGCGCGGAAGGTCTGCGCCGAGAAAAGCCCTGACCTGACCGACAGAGGGGATGGGCAAAAGGTGGCCTGTTGGGTCGTATGAACGCCTGAAGTGTGCGGCGGCCGACCACGACCCGTGGCCCTGCCTACTCGCCATGGGCACCGGACCCCCTCCCCCCTCGGTCGTCCGGCCCGGGCCAGGGCCGGCGCTCACAACCTGGAAAAATCCGGGAAGGAATCGGGCGCCCTTCGTCGAAGAAGGGCGCCATTCCTACATTTACGGCCGCTCATAGCTGGTCGGACCCACCCGCCGTACCCGCGAAGTCGCGCCCGACCTTCTCCGAATAGGCTGACGTCATAGGCAAGAAGGCAAAGACTTGGGGGATTGAAAATGCGCATCGCCGCTATGGTGTTTGGCTTACTTGGTTCACTGGCCGCAATCGTCAATGTCATTTCCGCCGTCTCCCAGAGCATCGCCTCGTCCGGCCCTGCTCCGAAAGGCGAACCGGCCGTCCTGGCCGCCATTGGTGTGATGCTGGCGATCATCGTCATCATCTGCCTGATGGGGTTGCTGGGCGCCCTCTTCGCCCGCACCCGTCCCGGAGTGGCGACCGTCCTCATGCTGCTCTCAGGAGTCCTCGGCTTCCTGATGCAGGTACCGGGCTTCGTCTATGCGGGCCCGCTCTTCGTCATCGGAGCCATTCTGGCCTTTGTCGGACGGGGCCAGAGAAAAAGGACACCGGCGCCCACTTCGCGGTGAGCGCCGGCGTATAGCGTATCGAGAACCTGTTGGGGTCAGCCTACCTGGCAGGGGAGGCCGGTAGCAGGCCGTTCGCCCGCCTTCGGTCGGCCGCTCGCCCGTCTGGCGCGTCGGACGTTGACTCGCCCTAAGACAGCGGTGACAGCGGTGACGGGTCCTGGTTCTCCCCCAGAACGCGGTGGACTTCCACCAGGAGGTCCGGGATCTCCAGGTGCTGCGGGCATTTGTCCAGGCACTCGCGGCACACGGCGCAGGCGTTGGCTTTCTTGTTCTCGTCCATTCGGGAGTAACCCCGCCGGTACATAGGGAAGGCGTTATAGGCCACCGCATCGTTGTACCGGGCGAAATGGTCGGGAATAGGGATGCCGCTGGGGCAAGGCTGGCAGTAGTTGCAGGCCGTGCAGGCGATCGGCTGAAGCGCACGGTAGGTTTCGCGTACCTTGTCGATGACCTCCAATTCGGCCGGCGTCAAGGAGCCCACGCCCGACCGGCCGGCGCTCTCGACGTTCTGGACCACCTGCTCGAAAGTGTTCATGCCGCTCAACACCACCGACACTTCGGGCTGGTTCCAGACCCATTGCAGCCCCCACTCGGCCGGAGTCCGGCGTACGGGCGCCGCGTCCCAGATGCGCTGGATGGCTTCGGGTGGTCTGGTGTTGGCCAGCCGGCCACCCAGGAGCGGCTCCATGATGACCACGCCCAACCCCTTGCCGGCGGCATAGCGCAGGCCTTCCGTGCCGGCCTGCCGCTGGATGTCCATGTAGTTGTACTGGATCTGGCAGAACTCCCACATGTCCGACCCGTCGACGATGGTCTTGAAGGCCGCCAAGTCGTCGTGGAAGGAGAAGCCCAGGTGTCGGATACGGCCGTCGTTTAGAGCCTTTGCCAGGGTGTCCAGCACGCGCGTCTGCTTCATCGTCTCCCAACGACTCTTTCCGATCCCGTGGCACAGGTAGAAGTCGATATGGTCCACGTCCAGCTTCTTCAACTGCTCCTCAAGGAAACGCTCCGTGTCGGCTTCCACCTTCACCTGCGACACCGGAAGCTTGGTCGCCAGCATCACCTTATCGCGATAACCGTCCTGCAAGGCCTTCCCGACCACAATCTCACTCTGGCCGCCGTGATAGGGGTAAGCCGTGTCCACATAGTTCACGCCGTGGTCAATGGCATAACGAATCATCCGGATGGCCTCGGGTTCGTTGATACGGGCCGGGACGTCGTCAAGGAGCGGCAGGCGCATGGCCCCGAACCCCAGCGCCGACGGGTGGAAATCCGTTACTTTCTTCCCAAAGGTGCGAAACTGCATCAATCTTCCCCTTTCGCTAGCACTTCACTTCTTCCATGGGGTGTCTGCCGGTGCAATGCGGGCACCGTCTTTACGTTCAAATACGCTTCGCGTACGGAAATACCTCCAGAGCCAACCAGAGCCGCCGAGCGATGCCGAAGCCGCTCCCGCGCTTGCGTGCTTCCTCCTCTCCCGCGTCCTACTGTTTTCATACCTATGGGTCTTGGTAGTATCGCCGGCTATACTACCAAAGTCCATAGGCGGCAAGAACCTCCCCCGCATCCACGACCGGGCCGCGCCTTGGTGTCAGAGCCGCCACGGCAAGGCCGCCAGACCCCACAGAACACAGGCGCCCCGGAGTGGAACCACCGTTCCATCCGGGGCGCTGGCCTGTCGGAGTTCTGCCTGGAAACCTGTATATGGTCTCGGCTGACGACTATCTTGGAGTCTACTTAGGAATCTTCGTGTAGACCTGCTCCACTAGCTCGCGCGTGTGCTGGGCGACCCATTCGGGATCGCGCTTCAGCCGAGCCACGCCGCTGTCCATCGCCGCCTTGGCCACGGCCGCCGCCACCGCGGGCGCCGCGCGCCGGTCGAGAGCGCTGGCCACGATGAAGTCCGCCGACAACTCTTCCGGCGACACCAGGTCTGCCAGAGCTTTGGCCGCCGCGATCTTCATGGCTTCGTTGATGTCGGTGGCCCGCACGTCCAGGGCGCCGCGGAAGATGCCCGGGAAGGCCGACACGTTGTTAACTTGGTTCGGATAGTCCGAACGCCCGGTGCCTACTACCACTGCCCCGCCCGCCTTGGCCTCGTCCGGGAAGATCTCGGGTACGGGGTTGGCCATGGCAATGACGATGGCGTCCTTGTTCATGGAGGCCACCATCTCCCTATTGACGATGCCGGCCACCGAGAGACCGATGAAGGCGTCGGCGCCTTTCATGGCGTCGGCCAGGGTACCCTTGATCTTCGTCTTGTTGGTGCGCTTGGCCACGGCTTCCTTGAAGGGGTTCATGCCTTCCGTCCGGCCTTCGTAGATGGTGCCCTTGGTGTCGCACAAAATGACGTTCCCCGCGCCCATGTCGAGCAGGAGGTTGGTGACGGCCATGCCTGCCGCGCCCGCGCCATTGATGGCGATGGTGATGTTCTTGATGTCCTTCTTCACGACTTTCAGGCCGTTGATGATGGCGGTCAAGACCACGACCGCCGTCCCGTGCTGGTCATCGTGGAAGATGGGGATGTTGGTTTCTTTCTTCAGCCGCTGCTCGATCTCGAAGCACCGCGGGGCGGAGATGTCCTCCAGGTTCACGCCGCCGAAGGTGGGTTCGAGGGCCTTTACGATGGCCACGACTTCGTCGACTTTCTTCGTGGCCACGCAGATCGGGAAGGCATCCACCCCACCAAAGCATTTGAATAGGACGGACTTGCCTTCCATGACGGGCATGGCGGCTTCGGGACCGATGTCTCCGAGACCCAGGACGGCGGTACCGTCGGAGACCACAGCGACCAGGTTGCCCTTGGCCGTATAGTCGTAGACGGCGTCCTTGTTAGCGTGAATCTCTTTGCAGGGTTCGGCCACACCGGGGGTGTAGGCCAAGTTCATGTGTTGGCGCTCGGTCAGAGGTACCTTGGAGATGACCTCAATTTTGCCCTGGTTGTCCTTGTGAAGTTTCAGTGCGTCGTCCCTCAGAGCCACGGCTTATTCCTCCCTTTCCTAACTAGCTGTGCCTTGCGCTTACTTCCGCCCGATTCCCAGGCGCCGCGCCATGCTGGCCCGCTTCAAGGCATGGATGGCTTCCGACACCGGGATATCCTTCGGGCAGGCCTCCATGCAGTTAAAGGCGGCATGGCACCGGAACAGACCGGCCTCGGTCGAGACCAAGTCCACCCGCTCTCCGTGCTTCGCATCGCGGGTGTCGAAGGCAAACCGCGCGGCCTTCTGCATCGCCGATGGCCCCAAGAACTGGCGGTTCCCCGTCCAGGTGGCGGGGCAGGACGAATAGCACGAGGAGCAGAGCACACAGTCCACCATCTTATCGATGCGCTTGCGGTCTTCCGGAGACTGGATGTTCTCCTTCTCCTGCGTCTCGGCCCGCTGCACCAGGTAAGGCATGATGGCCTTGTAGTTATTCCAGAAGGGCGTCATGTCCACCACCAGGTCCTTGATGACCTTCAGGTGCGGCAAGGGGCTCACCGTGATGTTGTCGGTTTTCAGACTGTCGACCTGGGTCTGGCAGGCCAGAACGTAGTGGCCGTTCACGAACATGGCGCACGCCCCGCAGATGGCCTCCCGGCAGGAGTAGCGGAAGGCCAGGGAGCCGTCCTTCTTCTCCAACACGTCGAAGAGCGAATCCAGGACGGTCATGCCGTGCCGGAAAGGCAGCTCGTAGCGGTCGAAGTAGGGCCGGGCATCGACGTCCGGGTTATAACGGTAAACGTCAAGGTTGATCGTCCGATCGGCCATGGCCTAGTACCTCCTCGCTTCGGGCTGGAACTTGGTGATGGTCACGGGCTTGTAGGACATCTCCGGCCCGTCCGGCGTGTACCGCGCCATGGTGTGCTTGAGCCAGTTGGCGTCGTCGCGTTCCTTGAAGTCGGTGCGGAAGTGGGAGCCGCGGCTCTCGGTCCGGGCGATGGCCCCCTTGGCGATGATCTCCGCCAGCATAAGCTGAAGGCCCAGCTCGTAATTGGTCAGGAGGTCCAGGTTGTACTTCAGGCCGTGGTAGCGCAGGCCGATCCGGGTGTAGCGGTCCTGCAGTTCCTTGACCTTCACCAGGGCGTCCTCCATCTGGTCCTGCTTGCGGAAGATGCCGATCTGCTCGATCATGGTGGAGCGCATCTTCTCTCTGATGTCCGACGGGTCTTCCGGGCCCTCAGCGCGCCGGATGCGGTTAATCTGCAGCACGGTGCGTTCCAAGGTCTCGTCTGCCAGTTTCCGCCCCTCGGGCGTGTTCCCGGTCCCACCCTGCAACCCGGCCAGGTAGCGGGCCGCCGCCTTGCCGGCGCGGGCGCCGAAAACGATGGTCTCAAGGAGGGAGTTGCCACCCAGACGGTTGGCGCCGTGAACGCTGACGCACGAGCACTCGCCGGCCGCGTAGAACCCGGGGAGAATGGAGGCGGCGTCCTTGTCGACGTCGATGCCGCCCATAAAGTAATGCTGCCCCGGCTGGATGGGGATGGGCTTCTCGATGCAGTCCACCCCGGCGAAGTGGATGGCGATGTCGCGGATGGCGGGGAGGCGTTCCAGGATGCGCTTGGCGCCCAGGTGGGTGAGGTCCAGGTGGACGTAGCCGCCCGGGAACCCGCGTCCTTCGTTGATCTCGGTCTGGATGGAACGGGCCGTGATGTCGCGCGGCGCCAGCTCCATGGCCTTGGGAGCGTACTTCTCCATGAAGCGTTCGCCCTTAGCGTTCCGGAGATACCCGCCGTCGCCGCGGGCCGCCTCGGAGATGAGGACGTTGTTCCCGAAGAGCGAGGTCGGGTGGAACTGGACGAACTCCAAGTCCTTTAGAGGCACGCCGGCCAGGTAGGCCACGGCCATGCCGCTGCCGCTGCTGATGATGTTATTGGTGGAGCGGCCGAAAACGCGGCCCGAGCCGCCGGTCCCGAAAACCACGGCGTCGGCCAAGATGGCGTCGATATCCCCGGTCTGCAGGTTCATGGCCACGACGCCCCGGCACCGGTCGGCGTCACGGATGAGGGACAGGACGACCCATTCCTCGTAGACCGGGATGTCGTAAGAGACGGTCCGTTCGTACATGGTGTGGAGCAGGGCGTGGCCGGTCTTGTCCGCGGCGTAGCAGGTGCGCGGGAAACCGGCGCCTCCGAAGGGACGCTGGGCGATCTTCCCTTCGGGCGTGCGGCTGAAGGGGCAGCCCCAGTGCTCCATCTCGATGACGCGGATGGGCGCGTCCTCGGTCATGGCGAACACGGCGTCCTGGTCGGCCAAATAGTCGGAGCCTTTCGTGGTATCGAAAGCGTGGCGTTCGGGCGAGTCTTCCTTACCCTCGGGGACGTTGGCCAACGAGGCGTTGACCCCGCCCTGGGCGGCCACGGAGTGGGAGCGGACCGGATGGACGCGGGAGAGGATGGCCACGTCGAGGCCCTGCATCTTCGCCTCGATAGCGGCACGCAGGCCCGCCAGCCCTCCCCCGACGACGATTATCTGATGATATCTCATGCTCTCTAAGTCCTCCTTCTTGTCGTCCGTCTCGTCTCCGCGGCTAGGAAACCAGGAACGGCGTCAAGGCCCACAGGCCATATAGTAACCACACGACGCCGATGACCCAGACCACGAGGGCGGTGGCGCGCGCGGCGGCTTGGGACAGACCCCAGTCGTGGAGGACGTTCCTGAAGCCGTTCAAGCCGTGGAAGAGAGCCGTTGCCAGGAGACCCCAGTCGACGACGACGTAGAGAAGGTCTTTCAGCCTGGTCGAAGAGCCCAGGAAGGTGATTTTGACCGAGGGGTCGGCGAAATGGCCGATCCACATGTGAATCCCAAGGAAGACGATGAGCAGGATCCCGGTGAGGCGTTGCAGGATCCAAGCCCAGGCAGACGCGGCGGAAAACTTCATAGGTATTAGCCCCTCCTTCCATCTGTTTCAACCCACGCGCTCCGCGCGGGGCGCGACTAGTCGTCTACTTCCCGACGATGTGCGGCCAGACGCGGACCCAGGCCCAGACCCAGGAGGCGGCGGTGATAGCCACGACCACCCACCACACTGCCGCCTGCGCCGTCACAGCCACACCGAGGTCGAACAGGATGAGGCGGATACCGTTGAGCCCATGGTAGACGACCGCCAGGGCCAGGAAGAGGTCGACCACAAGGAAGAACGGCGTGGTCAACGTGGACATCACCGTGTCGAAGCTGCCGCCGCCCATGAGGACGGACGAGATGACGATGACATGGAGCAATAGGTAAAAGATGAGAGCCAACCCGGTGATGCGGTGGAACAGGAAGGCCCAAGCGCCGACCCGGACATTTCCCGGCCAATAGTCGGCGTTGCGCCTGGCGTCCCAAGTGCTTTGCCTTGTTGACAACCTTGCCACCTCCATAGAAATGGGGGCTTTTCTAGGCCCTCTTGTACTCGGCTACTCCTTGCTCGTACAAGTCGTTGCCCTCAGCGTCGTTAATGACGATGACCGGGAAGTCCTCCACCTCGAGCTGGTAGATGGCTTCGGGGCCCAAGTCTTCGTAGGCAACGATCTTGGCCGCTTTTATGGATTTGGCGATCAGGGCCGCCGCGCCTCCCACGGCCGCGAAGTAAACGCCACCATATTTGACAATGGCGTCCTTCACGAGTTTGGCGCGCGAACCTTTGCCGATCATGCCGCGCAGGCCAGCCTCCATAAGGGCCGGGGCGTAAGGGTCCATGCGCAGGCTGGTGGTGGGGCCGGCGGAACCGATGGGCCTGCCTGGTTTCGCCGGTGAGGGACCCACGTAGTAAATGAGCATGTCCTTGATGTCCACGGGGAAGGGTTTGCCGGCCTGTAGCAACTCAAAGAGGCGCTTGTGGGCGGCATCGCGGCCCGTCAGGATGGTTCCGGTCAGGAGGACGCGGTCTCCGGCACGCAGCGTGCGGGCCACCTCGGGGCCGAAGGGTGTCCGGATTTTCTTGGACGACATTTTCTCATCCTCCCCTAGATGACGACTTCCTTGTGGCGGGCGACGTGGCAGTTAATGTTCACGGCCGCCGGGAAGGAGGCGATATGGCAAGGGATCATCTCGATAGCCACCCACATGGCGGTGACGCGGCCGCCCAGGCCCTGCGGGCCAACGCCGGACTTATTGATCTCCTCCAGAACCTCGGCTTCCATCTGGGCCAGTTCGGGGTCGGGGCTGTGCACTCCGACCTCTCGGAGGAGGGCTTTCTTCGCCAGCAAGGCCGTCTTCTCGAAAGTGCCGCCCACGCCGACACCCACCACCACGGGCGGACAAGGGTTGGGGCCGGCCTCGACCACGGTCTTGACGACGAAATCCTTGACACCTTTCTTGCCGGCGGCCGGGGTGAGCATCTTCACGGCGCTCATGTTCTCGCTGCCGCCGCCCTTGGCCACCACCGTTAGCTTCAGGCGGTCACCGGGGACGATGTCGGTGTAGATGACGGCCGGAGTGTTATCGCCGGTGTTCTTCCGGGCGAAAGGGTGGCACATGGATTTGCGCAGGTAGCCGTCTTTATAGCCTTGGCGGACGCCCTCGTTTATGGCGGTCACGAAATCGCCGCCGGTAATGTGGACCTCCTGCCCCAGCTCAACAAAGACTACGGCTGTGCCGGTGTCCTGGCAGATGGGGCACTGCTCCTCGCGGGCGATGCGGGCGTTCTCGATGATCTGCCCAAGGATGTCCTTACCCACGGGCGACTCCTCGGTGTCTGCGGCCTCCCGAAGCGCCTTCTCCATGTCCTCACCCAGGAAGTAGTTGGCCTCGATGCACAGGCGGCGGACCTCTTCCGTCACCTTGCCGGCCTCTATCACGCGCATCGGATCCCCCTCCTCTTGCTGCCATTCGTCCTTCGCGCACGGCGCCCTATGTCACGGGCGCCGCGCCCGAATCCGCTACCACAAACAATTAACCGGCCGGCTCACCAACAACTCGGTAGAGCTCCAGCCGGTGCAACCCTCTCGTTCGTCAGGATGGGGGGTTCGGCCCCGTCCCCCGAGAAGGGCGACGCTGAGCGGACAACAAGCCCGTAGTTGAAATGCATCCGCAACGTGGCTGGGCCTGTCGGCTTCGGTTTTACGTTTCTTCTTATTACGTCACGCGAGGTGCGATTCCTGTCAAAAGGCCTTGTGATTTCACTGGCGCTCGCGATGACGCGGCCCAATGGTTGCCGGCCCGGCGCGGTTGGAGTATTATGGTTATCAGAGTGATATCAACGTGCTACTAAGTAGGGGAGGTATCTGACATGCAAGAACGCAGAGCCTGGGCTATCAACGGTTTCCTGCCGTTTTTCCTCACCTTGGCCCTTTTGGGGCTGGGGATCTACCTGTTTGTCATCGGCGGCCTGGCGGAAGCGTGGGTGCCCATCGCCGGTGGATTCGTCATCTACATCGGCGTATTCATCGCCTGGAGCGGTTTCTTCGTGGTGCAGCCGAACGAAGCGCGGGCCCTGGTCTTGCTGGGCAACTACAAGGGTAGCACCCGCCAACACGGCTTCTGGTTCACCGCCCCCTTCACATCGAAGAAACGCGTGTCCCTGCGGGTGCGGAACTTCAGCAGCGAGAAGATCAAGGTGAACGATGCCGTCGGGAACCCCATCGAGATCGCCGCGGTGGTGGTCTATAAGGTAGTCGATTCGGCTAAGGCTCTCTTCGACGTACAGGACTACGAACACTTCGTGGCCATCCAGAGCGAGACGGCCGTGAGGCACCTGGCCAGCCGGTTCCCGTACGACGCCTACGATGAAAGTGAGCATTCGCTGCGCGGAAATCCGGAGGAGGCGGCCGAGATGCTCCGGGGCGAGCTGCAGGAACGGCTGGCGGCGGCGGGCGTGGTGGTTCTGGAGACGCGCCTGACGCATCTGGCCTACGCGCCGGAGATCGCGGCGGCGATGCTCCAGCGGCAGCAGGCTTCGGCCATCGTGGCGGCGCGGCAGAAGATCGTGGAGGGCGCCGTGGGCATGGCCCAGATGGCCCTCCAGAAGCTGCAGGTGGAGAACGTCGTGAACCTTGACGAAGAACGCAAGGCGGCCATGGTCAATAACCTGATGGTGGCCATCGTGGGTGAGCGTGGCGCCCAGCCTATCATCAATACCGGTTCGCTCTACTAAAGAAGGCGCTCGACCATGTCCGTTCCTGGCAGCGGCGACCGGCCGCCCCCGGCCGGGCCTTCGGCTTCAGGGCCGCCCGATGCGGGACCAAAGAAGTTCCTGCTGCGCCTGAACCCAGCCCTTTACGACGTGATGGAGCAATGGGCGGCCGACGAACTCCGCAGCGTTAACGCCCAGATCGAGTTCTTGCTCCGGCAGGCCGCCCGGGAAGCTGGTCGATTGCCACGATCTAGAGAGCGACGGTGATCTAGGGGCGCCCTTCCTCATGTCCTTCTCGTCTTTGTTCTGGAACTTTCCTGAACAGCAACATCTCTGCGGGCACCCAGCATGGGGTGCCCGTTCAGGTTTTGCCCCCTGTGGGATTGGGTGCTATCATATATGCTATCAAGGTAGTTCACAGGGGCTCGGAGCGATTGACCGTGGATAGACGTCGCCAGTTCTGGGCTCTCCTCACTCAGCCCCATTCCAAGGCAGTTCACCTCAAGGATCTCTTGGCTTTCGCATGGTTCTGCGGTTTCAAGAGACATTTCGGTCCGGTGGACTGCCTCCTAACCCATCCCGCCATACCTTGCCCTATATTGATTGGCTTGTCGTCTCCGAACGACAGCGGGTTGGGCCCCGACGATATCCAGCGGTTTGTCGGCGCCGTAAGGGAACTGAGGCGCCTGGGGTACCTAAAATCCCTGGGACCGGAGGGGCGAGAACGACGATGAATTGGGACGGAGATATCCGAAACTACACCATGATCCTGCGCAGGGAAATCACGGATCACGGAGGAGTTTGGGTTGCGCGGGCGGCCGAACTACCGGGGTGTGAGGCCGCCGAGAAGTCGCCCGAAGCCGCTGTACAGCACTTACTTGCATCAATACCGGCCTACATCGAAGTTCAGATGGGCAGGAACAGGCCAGTCCCTCCCCCCGCGAACGGACCTGGGGGCCGTCTTCTGATCCGCATCCCCAAATGGGTGCACCGGGAGCTCAAGTCACAGGCTGAGTCGGATGGGATCAGCCTGAACCAGCATGTGGCAGGGATTCTGACGTATTGGGCTGGTTACGGTGTGCCGCCGAAGAAGGTTGTCGAGCAAGTAGTCGCCGCAAGCGATCCAAGGCCATTCTGAGTCGAGCCATAATGCTGGGCGACCCTTGGTGGTCAGGCAAGAGCGACCACATGGCGGTCCTAAAGGCCCTCTAGGCCCAAGTCGGTGAAGACGAAACCGTCGCGTTCGACCGTCGCCCCCACCTTCACGGCCAAGGGATGGCTGAACATCGGGCCGGCGTGGACGCAGGTGTGGAATTCGCCGTTCTCGCCGCACGGGTCGATGCCCGCGGGCAGGGCCGCCAGGAAAGCGCGGTCGAAGGCGTGCCCGGCTAGAGCGCGGGGCATCTTGCGGGGGTCCAGGCAGGTTACGTGGGCGTGCAGACCGCCGGCGATCATCTCCTCCGCTAGGGCTACGGTGTCGAGGCCCCAGACGGGAAAGAAGGGCGTCATCCCGACTCTGGTCAGTTGGGTCTCGCGGTAGTGGCGTATGTCCTCCAGGAAGAGATCGCCGAAGACCATGCCGGTAACCCCTTGCGCCTTCGCCTCTTCCATCGCCGCACGCATCGCGGCCTCATACTGCTCGTTAGTGCACGGGACCGGAATGAGGACCTTACGTAGCGGGAGGCCAGCCGCTTCGGCCTGGGCTTCCAGTATACTGACGCGAACACCGTGCATGGATACGCGGTCGTAAGCTTCGGTAACGGTGGAGAGCATGCCCACCACCTCCACCTCGCCTTGCTGCCGCGCCTGGTAAAGGGCCCAGGCGCTGTCCTTACCGCTGCTCCAGGCGATCCACGCTTTCGGCCTCGTCACGGTTCTCCTCCGTCCTTTCCGCGCGCCACAGCCCCAGTATACACGAAGGAAGACAAGATTCGACAGCGAACACCCTGCCCCGAAGCCGGCTAGAAAAGCTGGGCATATTTGTGGTCGATGGGTTGACGGGTATCGCCGCCGGTTGACGGGTCGGCAGTCGCGGAAGACGGCCGGCGTCATTGGGGAGGGGAACGTAGAACCGTGGCGCGCCTCTTTGAGCCTTTCCAACAGAAGTCCTTGAAAATGCGGAACCGCATTGTAGTGGCCCCCATGTGCATGTGGGTGGCGGGTCCGGACGGCATTCTCACCGATTGGCACTTCGTCCATTACGGTTCGCGCGCGGTGGGCGGGGTCGGCCTAATCATCACCGAAGCTACCGCCGTGGAGCCGCGCGGCCGGATTGAGCCCAGTGACCTGGGGCTATGGAACGATGTCCAGGCCGAAGCCTACCGGCGCATCATCGACTTCGCCCACAGCCGGGGGGCGGCGTTTAGCGTGCAGCTCGCCCACGCCGGCCGCAAGGCCTGGACCACGGCGAAGGGCCAGGGCCCGGAGCCGGCGGTGGCCCCGAGCGCCATTGCTTATACCCCGGAGTGGCAGACGCCCGTTGCGTTGGACAAGGCCGGGATCGACCGCGTGGTGGCGGCCTTCGGCACGGCGGCGGCACGCGCCGGCGCGGCCGGTTTCGACAGCGTCGAGATACATGCCGCCCACGGTTACCTTGTCCATGAGTTCCTGTCGCCCCTGTCCAACCATCGCGATGATGAGTACGGCGGCTCTTTTGAGAACCGCATCCGCCTCCTGAAGCGAGTGTTCGAGGCGGTGCGGGACAACTTCCCGGCCGACCGCCCCATCTGGGTGCGCATCAGCGCCACCGACTGGGTGGAAGGCGGTTGGGACCACGAGCAGTCTGTCGAGCTGGCGCGCCAGATGAAGGTGTGGGGCGTCGACCTTGTGGACTGCTCTTCGGGCGGGAACTCGCGACAGCAGAAGATACCGTACCTTGGCCCACTTTACCAGGTACCCGGCGCCGAGAAGGTCCGGCAAGAGGCCGGCATCCCCACGGGGGCGGTGGGCCTCATCACCACGGCGCGGCAGGCCGAGGGGATTCTGGCGGACGGCAAGGCCGACGTCGTCATTCTGGGCCGCCAGCTCCTGCGCGACCCGTATTTCCCGCTCAGGGCTGCCCACGAGCTGGGTGTGGAGGTCGATTACTGGCCGACCCAGTACGGACGCGGGAAATACCCGAAAGCATAGGTCACGGCGACTTGGTATTGATGGAGGGCGAGCGTATCTCTCGGCCGCCCCGGCTTTCGAAACGCTCCAGGGCGATCCGTAGAGCCGCAATGAGCGGCTTCTGCGCGCTCCCGAAATACCGGGATTCGATTTCCCGGACGATGGCTTCAAGGTCATCACGCAGCCGCTTCCCCTCGACCAAGGAGGCGAAGAACTCTCGAGCCAGTCGCGTCGCCAGGGTGCAGTCGGCCCGCACGATACGGCTGTCAGCCGGGTCCAGTTCCAAGGCGATCCCTACCATCTTCGACAGCTCGCTGGCGGTAATGCCCGCCGGCAGCTTGGCGTATCCGGTCACGAAACACGTCGGTCGAGTCAAAGCTGTCAGCCCCTTCACCGTGGGCAGCGCGCACCCCGTGCGGCCGCCTTCACTCGCGCCCCTGGACCTTCCAGAGCTCGTCCGGACCCGGTTCCGCTAGAATCCCCAGCTTCCCTTGGGAAGCCACCGAGCGCCCCTGGGCCGGTGCCGTCAACCGTCCGATGACCGTGGCTGGCACCCCCGCGTCCCGGAGGGCCGTGGCCATGTCTTCTCCGTCGCCGCAGGCGATAAGTAGGCACCCGCTGGAGATGAGCCGCAACGGGTCGAGGCCGAAATGCCGGGCCACCACCTCCGTCTCGGGCAGAACCGGGATCCTGTCGGCATCCACATAGAGCCCGCACCCGCAGGCCTCCGCCATCTCGTAGGCCGCGCCCAAGACCCCGCCCTCGGTGGCGTCGTGCATGGCGGTGGCACCGTTGGCCGCCGCCAGAAGGCCCTCCTTGACCACGCTCAACCGGCCGGCCAGGCCGCGCGCTCTTTCGGCGGCCGCCGACGCTCCAGGGCGCACCCCGTCCGAACCGAGCTGCGGCGGTGAGTCCAGCGCCGCGAAAGCCGCTTCCAGTTCAGCGGCATGGTCCGTCGCTAGAATGGCCGTTCCCTCCAGACCGGCCCACTTGGTCATTACCAGGGCGTCTCCCGGTCTTCCGCCGTCGTTTCGTACCAGCCTCCCCCGCTCCACCAACCCGAGGGCGGCCGCCGAGACGACCATTTGGGTGACCACAGGCACCACCTCGGTGTGCCCGCCGATAATCTCCACGCCCACCGCCTCGGCCGCCCGGTGCGCCCCATCCATCACGGCTGCCAAGTCCCCTTCGGCCGTTCCCGGCGGCGCCATTACTGTCAGAAGCAATCCCAGCGGCCGCGCACCGCAGGTGGCCAAATCGTTGCAGTTCACATGGACCGCCAGCCAGCCGACGTCGTGCCCGGCGCCAGTGATAGGGTCGGCTGTAGCTACGAGCAGTTTCTCACCGGGGTCCAATACCGCCGCATCGCGCCCGATGTCCGCGCCGACGAGCACTTCGGGCCGCCGTGCCCCAAGCTGCCTGTAGACCAAAGTGCGCAATTGCTGCGGCGTCAGCTTTCCAACTCTCAACCCCATTAACCTCCGTGCCACCCTTCAACGTCATGGTGGTGCGTGGCGTGCGGCGTGCGGCATGCCTGTCCCGCCCTCATTATAAGCTGCCGGAGCCGGGCAGGGTAACTAAGGAGGGGCCGGCTTGTGGCACTCTGATGACGGAAGGAAACCGGCGCTGCTACGCGAAACCATTCGAAACGCGAAAAAAGCTAGGAGGAACCAGTCATGGCTCAGATCTCATACCTCAACGGCGAATTCCTACCCCACGAAGAGTGCAAGGTTCCCATCGATGACCGCGGGCTCCTTTTCGCGGACGCCCTCTACGAAGCCTGGTGCTCGCATAACAAGGTCTTTTTCGGCTCGCGCGAGCACATGGCCCGTCTGCGTTACGGGGCCGAGCAGATCAAACTGGACATCCCCTGGTCAGATGATGAGATCATCGGTGTCGCCGAGAAGCTCCAGGAGCTGAACGGCTTGACGAACACCCTTGTATATCTGCAGGTGTCGCGCGGCGTGGCGCCCCGCCTCCACCAGTTCCCGAAGGACGCCAAGCCCAGCATCTTCATGACCGCGCGCCCGGCCAAGTTCCCCAGTTGGGAAGACCGGCAGAAGGGCATCAAGTGTGTCACCTTCCCCGACCTACGCTGGGGCCGGTGCGACATCAAGACGGTAAACCTCCTCCCCAACGTGCTGGCGCGGCAGGCGGCAGCGGAGAAGGGATGCTATGAGGCCATCCTCATCCGAGACGGTGTCGCCATCGAAGCGGCCGCAGCCAACTTCTACGCCGTCTTGGACGGGAAGATCTATACCTACCCGAAGACCCCGCGCATCCTCGGCGGCATCACCCGGAGTTTCATTTTCAAGTTTGCCAAGGAGCTTGGCATCCCCATCGTGGAGGAAGGTATCCCGGAGGAGAAAATCTGGACCGCCCAGGAGATGTTCATCTCTTCGGTCAGCATCGACGTCTATCCGGTCACGAACGTGGACGGCAAGGTGGCCGGCGGCGGCAAGATGGGCCCTGTCTCCCTGGCCCTCTACAAGAAGTTCCACGAGGTAAACTGGGGCGAGCCGCTTAAGATCTAGCCGGCGAAACCTATCCGGTTTTCCGTCGCCCCGGGGTCGCGAAGACCTCGGGGCGACCTATATTGGTGGCTTGCAACTGGCATATGCCACCTAACTCCGCCGGACGGCGTTGGCGCGACGGCTGACTGCTGCTCCGAGGGTAGCTGCGGACTAGAGGTCTGACTTAGTCCGGCACCCGCGTCTGGAACCCTCTGTTAAGCGAGAGCTGTTTCCGCCCGATATATATCGACAGCCGCAACTTCAAATAATGGGTGATGGAGGATATATGTTTGTCTGCAAAGAATTGGCTCTCTCGCGGGTCTGCCCCCGTCGTTTCTCACTGGGTCTGTCCAGATATCCGATCCTGAGTTGGTTCCGCCTTACGGGTTTTCGCCCGCAAGGGCACGGGAGGTGAAATCGCGAATGAGGTGGAGAATCGTAGCTTTTCTCACGACCGTAGCCGTTTTGCTCCTGGCCAGTGGCGCTTTCCATAAGTGGGACTGAGTCTCACATAGACGCTTAGAACTGGGGGCAGGCCCGCAGCCCTATCCACCCGGAGGTACCGATGGCCCGCATGCCGCAAAACGCACGGCGTTTTGTTCTAGCAGTCGTCATCTTGGGAACGCTTCTGGTCATCGCGGTTTCCCGGGACTGGCTAGCCAAGCCGAAAGTTTTCGACGTGATCCTCTTCACGGCCGCTTCGGTCGGTGCTGAACTCTCACCCATCTCTGTGCCGGAGTACGGTGTGATCACGGTGATACCCGCCTTCCACCTAGCCTCGGTAATCCTCTTCCCGCTGGGTGTTGCAGTGTGGATGGGTGTGTTCACCAGCTTGATCGCCGACCTGGTGACGCGGCGCAAGTTCTACAAGGCCGCTTTCAATGCCGCCCAGTACGCCGTGTGCATCGGATCGGCCGGTTTGGTCTTCCACGTCCTTAAGTGGGCCCCCGCAGGCTTGGACCTCATTCGCGACGCGCCGGCGCTGATCGCGATGACGGTCATGTACTACGCCCTGAATGTCACGGCTATCTCCATGGTGGTTGGGCTGACCACGGGACGTTCACCCTTTATGCTGTGGCACACTCACTTTCAGAACCAGGAGGCTTTCCTCTATTTCGCCAGCGCGGCCATCGGCATCCTCATCGCCACGATCTACATGCTGAAGCCGGCCGGCATCCTGTTGATGATCCTGCCGGTGATGATCATACACTATGCACTTCGCAGCTACGTGGGGCTGAGGACCGAGACCAAGGATACCCTTGAGCTCCTGGCCGACCTCATCGACCAGCGGGACGTCTACACCTACCGGCACTCCATGCGCGTAGCCCAATGCGCCCGAGAGATTTGCGCCAGGATGGACCTGAATGAAGAGCAGACCGAGTTGATCGTGCAGGCTGCGCGCATTCACGACCTGGGCAAAATCGGCGTGGATAACTCCGTCTTGATGAAGAAGGGTCGCCTGGGCGAGAAGGATTGGGAGATCATCCGGCGCCACCCCGAGTCTGGAGCGGAAGCCGCCAGCCGCCTCCGCTTATATCAGAAAGGCGCTCACCTGGTGCGGTACCACCACGAACATTACGACGGCACGGGCTATCCCGGGGGATTGGTCGGCGACCGCATTCCACTGGGTTCGCGGATCATCGCCGTGGCCGACGCTTTCGACGCTATGACTTCCGACCGCCCTTACCGCCGGGCCATGTCCGTCACTCAGGCGGTGCTGGAACTCAAGGCCAACCGCGGGACACAGTTCGACCCGAAGGCGGTCGATGCGTTCCTGGTTTGGGTCGAGGAGGAACCAAACGCTATCACCGAATGGCACCACGTCCAGGAGGAAGCCGCCGTGACCCAGGCCCAGATAGACGTTTCAGAAGTGAACCCGCCCGAGGTCCAGTAATCTCCCTCCCATTCATGACCGCCGTCAAGGAAGTCGCGCGCTCCCCGGGGTAACATAGGCTCGGAAGACAATGGTAGCCCGGCTGAAGACCCGGGAGAAGCGAGGGAGCGCCGTCATGAAGATCAGTCCGCAGACCCGTATCGGCCAATTGCTGGACACCTACCCTTTTCTGATCGACTTGTTGGCCGGGTATGCCCCGGAGTTCGGGAAGCTCCGGAATCCGGTCATGCGGAAAACCATGGGGGCCGTCGCCACCCTCTCGATGGCGGCCGGGCTCGGGGGCGTAGACCTTGAAGCCCTCATCGATGCGATAGCCACGGCCATCCGGGAGCACACCGGGGAGCAGCCGGAAGTTGAGAACGCGGGGAAGGCGGCCGGCGCAGTCGCCCCGTCCGATGACGCCGACGCTACCAAGAGGGCGCGCCTCGAAACCCTGAAGAAGATCATCCGCGACCTCCACGCGGGCAAGGACCGTGAGGAACTCACCCAACGCTTCGCCACGCTGGTCCGCGACGTGAGCCCCAGCGAGATCGCGGAAATGGAACACCAGTTGGTGGCCGAGGGACTGCCGGAGACGGAGATCAAGCGCCTGTGCGACGTGCACGCCGAAATCTTCCGCCGTTCCCTGGAAGGCCAGGAGGAAACGCGCGTCCCAGCGGGTCATCCCATCCACACCATGCGCAAAGAAAACGAGGCCCTCGGGGCCGTCATCGAATGGCTCGACACGGCCCTGGCCCAATTGGGCACCCCGCCGGCGCCGGAAAGACTCCGTGAAAACCGGCGTAACATCGAGGAAGGGTTTGACATGCTGGCCCAGGTGGAGCGGCACTACTTGCGCAAGGAATACGAGATCTTCCCCATCCTCGAAAAGTATGGCATCGACGCGCCCCCTAAGGTCATGTGGGCCGTCCACGACGACATCCGCGCGCTCATCAAAGCGGTGCGCCGCGAACTCATGGAGGAGAACCCGCAGGCGCTGGTGGTCGACGCGAAGATGCTCTTTAAGATGGTAGAGGATATGTTCTTCAAGGAGGAACGCATCCTCTTCCCTCTATGCCTCCAAACGTTCTCCGATGAAGACTGGGTCGTCGTTCGTGACGGGGGCGGGGAATTCGGATACGCTCTCGTCACTCCGGGGGATGAGTGGAAGCCCAAGCTTCCTGAGGTCGGACCGGATGGTGGCCGGACGGCCACGGCGGTGGTCGGGCAGACCGGGGTGGCCCGGGACACGTCCGAGCTGCGTCAGGCCGAACGCCGAGCGGAGGAGGCGGGCGGGCAGGCCGCCGTCGGGGCGGCCGAGGGCCTACAAGGGATACCGCTGAAGACAGGACTACTTACCGTGGAACAGGTGCAGTTGCTCTTCCGCCACCTGCCCGTGGACGTTACCTTCGTGGATGAAAACGACGAGGTCCGCTATTACTCGGAGGGCGACCGGGTCTTCCCGCGCAGCCCCGGCGTGATCGGCCGCAAGGTGCAGAACTGCCACCCGCCCAAGAGCGTCCACATCGTCCAGCGGATCCTGGACGAGTTCCGGGCGGGCACTCAGGATGTAGCCGAGTTCTGGCTGGAACTGGGCGGTAAGTTCATCTACATCAGGTACTTCGCCGTCCGGGACGAGAACCGCAAGTACCGCGGCACGCTGGAAGTCGTCCAGGATGTGACGCGCGTCCGCGGGCTCGAGGGTCAGCGGCGGCTGCTGGATTGGTAAGTTCACGGCGGAACCTTCTATCGTGCGTCCGAGACTATCCACCTAGCCTCGGGGGGTGCCGACCAAGATTCATCTCAAGCTGTCTGCTGCTGCGGGCTCAACCGCCCAAACGGCTTCCAGGGCGTACTTGGCCTTCTCCGGCCAACACCGGCGCGTGAGCCAGAAGGCATCCAGAAGGCACTGGACAAGCTCCGCATTGACCACGCCAATTGCTCCCCAGTCGGGTTCTGAAGACCGTGCCAGGTCCTCCAGGTCATCCAGGGCTTCGGTAACTCTGAACCGAGCCCGCCTGATGGCGATGTCATCGGCCGGGTCCGGCCCGCGGGCCACCTCTTCGGCGGCTTCCGACTGAAGCCGGCTGACGAGCCCGTCAGGATCCCACAATGCCACGCAACCGGCCATCATCCGTTGGACGGTGCCCACCTTCCTCTCGGCAAAGGCCAGGTGATACCAGGACGGCGGCCCCTCCATGACCTGGATTTCCACTCCCTCTGCCCATTCAGCCTCGCGGACAGAGAGGTTGCCGGTGGTGATCACCATCAAGTCTAGGTCGCTCCGGGGTCCGCCGCGTCCCGAGGCCCACGAACCGGCCAAAGCTACGGCACGAACGTCATTTCGCTTGATGGTACGGTCAAGGAATACCTGGAGAGGGCCTTTGACACGGTCAGGCAGGCTCGCCAAGAAGGCCACATCAGACAACTTCCACCACTCCCAGTCCCTGATCGTGGTCGAGCTCGTGGGCCAAGAAGCGCACGAAACGCTCCGGGCCGTGTTCGTAACCATCGAAAGACTGCAGAACGATGAGGCCGGGCCGCACATAGGCGCCGCTGCGGGTCCGGGGCGCCGCCACCACCGTCACCGACAAACCTTCGGCATTGTCCAGCCACCTCTGGAAGAAGTTGAGTAGTCCAGACAGAGCCGGCCCACTCCCCCGGCCCTATCTTGTTCATCCCCATTCACGTAACACACCTCGGCGCGGGGGGGGGGCCGCCCTTCGGTCCCGTCCGCCGCTCCAAATGCCGCATGAGGTTGGGTGCCGCCAGGAGCACGATATCCCCGACCGGGCGATTGGAACGTAAGCTCCATCGCCCCGGTTCCCGTTGGGCCACCTAGCCCAACCCCAGCAGCTGGTAGCTGGTATCTGGGGAGTGATCCGGTTTACCTCCCAAGGCGCGACGACTCCCAGCTCACCGGCGTAGGAGAGGGCTACCTCCAACTCTCCGGACACCGGGACTGCCTCCGAAAGCCGCAGTGTACAAGTCCCGGCCTCGGGGGCAAATCAGTTCGACCCCCACCTGGTAGCAGTCGACCCTACCGTCATCACACAGGCCCATGGCATCATCCCCCACAGTTGGATTCCTTGGATCAAGCCCACTACCTGCAACCCAACTAGCTGCTGGCGGCATCGGAGCGAGAACTCGCCAGGATCCGGGAATGGGCAAGAAGGGGGGGAAGGGTGAGATGGGCACATGGCTCAAGAAGGCCACTGTGGTAAGAAAGCCTTGCAACAGCGGCCTTTCTCGTGTCTTTGGCTGAAATGAACTTCCAGCTGTCTGTCTAGATGGTCCCCTCCCGAAGGAAGTTCAACAGGTTGTACTTAGCCACCGCGGCTAGCCCCATTTTTTCCAGAGTCAGCCCTTTGGAGAGCCAGTCCGTGGCGCTGACCACCGAGGCCAGGGTGATGAGGGAGTCGATGACGGGCGTCTGGACGCCGGCCAGAGTCGCCAGGTGTTTGTAGGGGACAATACCGAAGGGCAGGTCCTCCGTCATGAAACGGTGTTTCATACTGGGCGGAGCCATGATCTCCTTGTTGGCCTCACTGTCACGCAGGGCGATGTAGCAGGAGCCCGTCTCCACCGCTTCCTTGGACGTGGCGCCATAGAGATAGAAGACCTCCACGAAGGGCTTGGGGGTGATTCCCAAGGCGACCATGGTGGCCACCCGCTCGCGTTCCAACTGGTCGATGACCGCCCCGACGGCCGGAGTCCCGCCTTCGGTGTAGAACCGGAAGTTGCCCCCGGTGTGCTCGATCCAGCCTGCGTTCATAATGATGCCGGCCGGATGCATCACCGCGTTGACATTGGCGAAAGCAGTGTCGAGAACAGTCTTGGACAGTACCAGACTCGGGTAATACGGGGACACCTCGGCGAAAAACTCCTCGCGTTTCTTTCCAGGGAAGGTGGAGAAGAGCACTCCACCCACGTTCCATACAGTTACCGTGGCCGGTCCGGTGATACGGGTGATGTAGATGTTCGTGTTGGTCTCGCCCACCACCACTTCCTTGGGCCCACCGTGCTTCCGTAGCGTATTGGTGAAGGCCAGTGCGCCCCCGGTGCTACCGGGATTCAGAAACACCTTGGCCCTTTCGGGCAGAATCGGGGCCAACTCGGCGGCCAGGAATTCGTGGGCCACGGCCGGCGTGGCCACCCAGAATAGATCGGCCCCTTCGACGGCTTCTTTCACGTCCGCGGTGATCACCGGGATCTTATAGAAACCCTCGCCTAGGACTCCCTTCAGATTGATACCGCCGGCGGCCTTAATAGCCTCGATCTCGTTGGCCCACCGGTTGTAGAGTCTGACTTCCAGACCCATCTTGGTCATGTGGGCCGCGGCAGCCTGACCGGCGTTGCCCGCCCCGAAAATGGCTACTCGTTTCACTCTTCTGGACACCTCCCGATTGCGGTTGATCGCTACCGACGCGGCTATTGACACAGCGTTCCTTTGGCATCCACCACCACACAGCGGTCTTCATAGACGATGACCGGGTTCAGGTCGATGCTCTCTGTTTCCGGGTGCGCGCTTGCCAACTGGGAAAACCTGTGGATGAGACCGGCCACCACCAGGGGGTTCATTCTACCCCATCCCTGCGCCGCCCCCATAGTCTTCTGGACGCGTCGGACCATTCTGGTCGCGTCTTCAAGATCCACCGGAATGGAGCCGAACTCCACTTTCCTTAGGACTTCGGCGAATTCGCCGCCCACACCGAACATGACCACGGGGCCAAATTCCTCATCCACGGAAGATCCGATAATGATCTCGGCCAGCCCCTTGGGGGCCTGACCGCAGACGAGGCAGCCCTCGATTCTCGCCTCCGGCCGGGCCCGGCCCACCGAAGACAGAATGCGGGAGAAGGCTACCCTTACCTGGTCCGCCGAATACAGGTCCATGGCGACCCCTCCCAGTTTCGACTTGTGCAGGATGTCGGGCGAGAGGATCTTGCACACGACCGGGTATCCGATGCTCTCCGCCGCGCGGACGGCTTCCTCCGGAGTGGTGGCCACTTCGGACGGGACGGTGCCGATGCCGGCGCCCGCCAGAAGACGATACATTTCAGCCTCAGACAAGTTCCGGTACCCTTCGGTCATCTAGGAACTCGCCCCAGTCCCTAGTAGATTTTCGGCCAGGCTCCTCCCCCTGGAAAAAGCCCTCAGATTGAGGTCGGACGTGCCTTTAGGGACTTCCCCGGCTATGGTGTCCATCAGGATATCCTGGTCCAGCGGGAGAGCGCCCGTGGCGCTGGCCGCCCCGAGCATCACCACGCTCATGACCTGGGACTTCCCGAGTTCCTGAGCCATCCCGGTGGCGTCCAGAGATATGACTTGGCGCCCCAGCCGCCTCAACCCGGTTAGAAGTCCATCGATATCGGGATATTCGGCCCGTCCCATCTTCACATCGGCCGGCATGTAAGGAGCGGTGTTGAAGATGCAGGTACCCTCGGGGGCAAGGTAGGGGATGGACATCCGGAGGGTCTCCAGCGGTTCTAGCCCGATGACAAGGTCGGCGCCGTCCTCCATGGTCAGAGGAGCCCGGGCGTCTCCGAAGCGGACATGGGAAGAGACTTTGCCGCCACGCATGGCGGCTCCGTAGGTTTCCCCGATCCGGACTTGAACAGTGCGGCTGGCCTTTGCCGCTTGCCTGAGGGCCGCTTTCCCCAAGATGTGCGCAATAAGGATCGACCCTTGGCCGCCCACTCCTGCCACGATGACGTTGGTCGTGCTCATCAGTGTGTGCCTCCCTGGACGGTGATGGCCGCGCGGTTGCAGACCTGGCTGCAGAGGCCGCAGCTATTGCACTGGATTTGGTCAATCTGGACCTTTTTTCCGTCCGGCCCCAGGCCCAAACCGGGGCAACCAAACCGCAAACAGAGGCCGCAACCGTTGCACCGGTCCGGATCCACGACGGTAGTCGGCCGGGCCATATTCCTTTCGCGCCGGATCATCTGTAGGCGGCATTCTCCAGATATGACCAGCGCCACCGGCCCATCCAGTTTGAACGCCTGGTCCAGAGCGGACTTGACCGTTTTGATGTCGTAGGCGTTGGCCGTTAGGACATGTTCCACGCCCAAAGCCTTGGTGGCCTCGGAGATGTCCAGCCTCTTGGCTTCCGAGCCGTTGCCCACCAACCCGGTGGACGGGTTGGCCTGGTGTCCGGTCATGGCCGTCCAACGGTTATCAACAATCATGAAGACCACCTGGCCACCGTTCCACGCCAGGTTGGCGACGGCGGGAAGGCAGGCATGGTAGAAGGTGGAGTCGCCGGCGATGGCCACTACCTTGCCGCCCTTGTAATCTGCCAGGGACTGCCCCTGAGCCATCCCGAGGGCGCTGCCCATGACATAGATGGTGTCCAGCATCTCGTAAACGCTCTGCGCTTTCCAGAGGTGGCTGTCGTCCCCGCTGAATAGGTTCTCGGCGAAGATGCCGTACCCAGCCTGTTCATAGCAACCGATGTCGCCGTTCAGGATGTGCACGTCATCCCGATACCTCTGAAGGGCCAGCCGCAGACCCCAATAGGAACCGAGGTGGGGGCAACCGGCGCAGAGCGTGGAGGAACGGGGGCATACCCCGCCTTCCAATTGGACCTTGAGCTGGCGTCGCGCCTCGTCTTCTTTCAGTTCCACGGCGGCCACCGCGGCCAGGGCGCGGACCACCATATCGGTGTTGATTTCTCCCCAGAGAGGCATGGCCTCGCCCGCCTCACCAGGCCCCTTCCCAGAAATCCGGCACATAGACCCGATGCGCTGGGCGGTCTCCCGGACCAGGCCTTCGACCCAGTTGGTACCGTCTTCCACCACCAGGACCTTGTCGCTGTTCTCAAGCACCTGGGAGACCTTTTCGGTGGGCAGCGGGAAGGCCGTCCCGAGCTTGAGCCAGTGGACCTTCCCATCCAGGCCCAGGCGGCGGATGGCCTCGTAGGCGTAGGCGCTCCCAAGGCCGGCCGCGATGACGCCGATCCGGGCGCCCGGTGTCAGTTTCAGGTCGTTGAAGGGCGACCGCTCCGCGTAAGCTTCCAGCTTGGGGAATTGCTGTACCAGCCATTCGTGCTTACTGCGGGTCCCCGGGGGTCCGTAGACGTTCCAGCGATACTGGAACCCATAGTGCTTGTTGAAGGCCGGGTTGGTCTCATCGCGGCGGATGGGGCCAAGGGTAACGTTGGCACTGCCGTGGGAGACGCGGCTGACCGAACGGACGAGCACGGGGAGCTCCAGCTCATGGGAAAGATCGAAGGCCTGGCGGACCATTTCCTTGGCTTCGCCGGCGTCGGCCGGCTCCAGGCACAGGATCTCGGCCTGCCTGGCCAAGGGGCGGCTGTCGTGCTCCGTCGAGGAGAAGTGGGCGTCCGGGTCGTCGGCGACCACGATCACCAGAGCCCCTTTCACCCCACCGTAAGGCATGGTCACGAAAGTATCCATGGCCACGTTGATACCGGCTGACTTCATCGCCACCAAGGCCCGGGCTCCTACCAGGGAGGCGCCTGACGCCACATCGATGGCCACCTTCTCGTTGGTGCTCCATTCGGAGTGGAAACCTTGGGCCAGACTGACTTCGTTCAAGGCTTCGACTATCTCAGATGATGGTGTCCCGGGGTAGGCGGTGACGACGTCAACGCCGGCCTCCACCGCCCCTCTGGCCAAGGCGTGGTTCCCCAGCATGACTTCGTCGGTGCCGGGCTTACCCGCCAGGTATAGATCGTCTTTCACCTTTTACGCCCCTTTCTGACGCGCCACGAGGCCCAGACCTCTGGCGGCTCTTTCGGAACTGGAGAACACAGGGATCCTGGCTTCGGCGAAGACCTTGCGTTCCTGAGCCTCGACCTCGCCGCCGCCCAGGAAAGCCACGGCCAGGGGCTTGGAGAAGTCGCGCTGTACACGCTTGATGGCCTCCGCCGCCCCCGGTATGGGGTCTCCGAAAATGACCAGGAAGGAATCGACATTCGGATCCCTCGCCGCCGTCCGGATGACCGTCTCGTACATCTCTGCGGTGGCGTCGCCGGTGAGGTCCACCGGGTTACGGATCGAGCAATATGTAGGCAGGCTGGAGCGCAGAGCCGCGCTCGTCACCTCGGCCAGCGACGCCAACTGAAGTCCTGCCTCGATCCCCGCGTCGGTTGCCAGGACCCCGGCACCGCCCGAGCTGGTGACGATGCAGAACCGATTTCCCGTCGGCTTCCCTAGAGTGCCGAGAGACTTGGCGGAATCGTAGAGGTCCTCGATACTTATAACGACGGTGGCTCCGTTGGCTTCGGCCAGGCTCGAAAAGACCTGGTACTGCCCGGCCAGGGACTTCGTGTGCGTTTGGGCGGCCGCGTGGCCGGTGGGGGTACGCCCCCCACGCAACAGCACCACCGGTACCTTGGCAGTGGCACGCTTCAAGGTCTGCATGAAGCCTCGGCCATCGCCGAAACCCTCGCTGTAGACGGCGATCACTTTGGTTTCCCCGTCGTTGGCCAGGAAATCGATGGCCTCGGTCTCGTTGACATCGGTCTTGTTTCCCAAAGCCAGCATGCAGGATATGCCCAGCCCGTCCCGGGCCGCCCAATCCGCCAGGGCCGCCGCCACGGTGCCGCTCTGGGAAATGACGGCGATGGGACCGCGGCTCCGCTGCACCGGCCAGGTGGCGCAGAGGTTGTTAGGCAAATAGGCCAGGCCCTGACAGTTGGGACCGACCAGACGCAGGCCGCCCTCCCGGACGATCCGCACCAGTTCCCTTTCGCCTTCAGAGTTTCCGGCCTCCCGGAAACCTCCGCTGACGATGATGGCGGCCCCGACTTTCTTCTGAATGGCCTCCTGGACGACCGCCAGCACCGCGCCGGCCGGGACGGCCACGACCGCCAGGTCAACATCCCTGGGGACGTCCAGCAGGCCCGGATAGGCCCGCAGGCCGAGGATCTCCGTTTCCTTGCGGTTGATAGGGTAAACCGGGCCCTGGAACCCACCCTCTATCAGGTTCTTGAGTATGGTATGGCCCAGCTTGCCGGGGTTGGCGGAGGCGCCGACCACCGCGACAGAACGGGCGCGGAACAGTCGTTCAAGGCTCATGGTGACAGGTCTCTCCCATCCGCCGGCCGCCCCTAGGCCTTGAAGCCTTCGGTCAGGACCTTCTTCACTCCCTGGAGGTCCAGGCCTTTCAGGCCCAGCCGGTCGAGGCTACGGGCTTCCTTCTCCAGATCCCGTTGGAGCAAAGTGGAGACGATGGTGGCGATGGCCGCGGTGTTGGGAGTCGGTACGCCGGCCAGCCTACCCAAGTCGCGCAGGGGGATCATCCCGTAGGGGATGTCTTCGGTGAAGAACCGGTGGGTGATGGAAGACGGAGCCCTGTCCAACTGGTAAGCGGGGTTGGTGGTCATGGCCTCCCAGAGGGTGTTGCCCTTGCAGCCCATATACCCGTACCAACGCAGGATGATGTCCATGGAAGGCTCAAGGTTCATGCCGGCCGCCCGGCCGACCGCCAGGCGTTCGTTGTCGACGGCCTGGACCAGGTTGCCCACCGACTTGCTGTCGCCGTCCCGGTAGAGCATGAAGTCGCCGCCGGTGAACTCCAGCCAGCCGACGTTGCACATCATCATGGGCGCGTGGAAGACCGTATTGACATTCGACATACCGGTCTCAAACACGTTGTGCGCTTCGATGAGGTCGGGATAGATCTGGTGGAGGACGGCCATGGCTTCCTTGTTGCGGTTGGCCGGGAAGGCCGAAGCCCAGGTACCGCGCTTAAAGCCGCTGGTCCAGACAGTGGTTGGGCTGTCTTTCCAACCCGTGTACATCATGCACTGGAACTCCACCAGGATGGGCAGCTTAGTCCGGCCCTTGGCCAGCATGACCTGGGCGAATTCCAGGGAACCGCCGAAGTTCCCGGGTTCAAGGACCACGACCTGGTCTTCAGTGAGGTGGTCGGCCAGAAGCTCCGCCATCCGGCGCTGACCAAAAGCGGGGACCACCACGAGGACGACGTCCGCGCCGGTCACGGCCTCCTGGGCATCCGTGGTGACCTTGTGGATTCTCGCCACTCCCTCGCCGATGCCGGGGTTCTGTTTCGTGGTCAAGGTGATGGTCTTGGTTTCCATCACACCTTCGATGCTCTTGGCAAGTTCAGGAGCTTCAAAGAGGTTGACTTTGAATCCCCGGTTCAGAGAGAGGTCGGCCGCATGTATGAAGGCGCCGTTTCCCCCGCCGACGATGGTGATGGTTTCGACTTTCTTCACTAGAGCACACCTCCGAGGGTCTGGTTGGTATGTCTTGAGCTGTGGGAGCCGCATTTCAACCTGCTGGACTTCTTGGACACACTTCGGGTCCGACCTTTGCCCTTGGTGGCAACTGGACGAAGCCTTTTCCGAGCTATGAAAGGCCTTTCCGACCCGTGGCAAAAAGGTCTAGCGGAGCACGAACAGGGGTGGCGTCTTTCCGAAACCGGTCAAGAGCTCGTAGCCCATCGAAGTCACCAGAACTTCGTCTTCCACCTGGAAACCGGCGTTCTTCTCTGGGAAGACGACGTACGGTTCGACGCATAGGACCATGCCTTCCTGAAGCACCCAATCTCCGTACCGGCCTATATAGGGGTCTTCGTGAAGGGAAAGCCCCAGTCCGTGGCCGACGAAATTGATGGGCTTCAGGTTCCATCCGGTGAATTTCTCATAGAAGACCTTATAAATGTCGGCCGTGTGCGCGCCGGGCTTGACCATGTCCAGGCAGAGGCGGCGGGTTTCCAGCATCTTCTCCCACAAGTCCTTCTCCTCGGTGGTGGGTTCACCGATCACGTAGGTCCGGGCGCAGTCCGATAGATAGGAGTTCAGCTTGGCGTAGATGTCGATGCGCATGACGTCGCCCTTCACCAGGCGCCGGGCCGTGGCGTAAGGGTTCGCATGGGTGCTGCGCTCGCCGGACCCTACACAGAGTTGGGCGATGTCGTCGGCGCCGTGGCGGAAGAGGTAATCGTACAGAATCAGGGCCACGTCCATCTCGGTCATGCCGGACTTGGCTTGCGCGGCCACGGCCTGGTGGGCCCCCTCGACGGCGCGGCCCAGGGTCCGCAGGGTTTCGATTTCGGCGGGAGTCTTGATAGCCCGCATCTTCGAGAAAAAGGAGGCCGAATCCACAAACGCGACCGCCGGCAGAAGCCGGCGCAGTTCCTCCCAGGCCAAGGCCGGAAGGTAGTCCAGGTCGATGGCTATTTTCTCCTTCGCCAGACCCATCTGGGTCAAAACGTCGGCCAAGGCTTTCATCGGGGTTTCCGTGAACTCGTTATAGGCGCGGACTGTGGCCAGGGAAGTGGAAGCCCTCGTGTAGCTCTCCTCCATGTCCGCCACGACGTGGCAGGACTGACCGTCGGCGGCCACCACGCACATGACCAGCCTGCCTCGGATGATTTTCTGCGAGGGGACGGCGAATCCGGCAACGTAAGGAGCGTTCTCCGGAGACATGGCCACCACTGCCGCAAGCCCTTCACCTGATAATGAAGCTGCGACTTTCTTCAAGACCTCTTTTCCAGTTTCCGACACACCTGCTCCCTCCAATTTGACCTTGAACGTTGCAAACCAAGCTCGAACCCTTTAGATTAGAATCGTTGAGAGGTGATCATGTGAAAGATCCGGCCTCGGATAGTACCTTAGTGCGAGCGGTCAGCCGGGCGCTGACTATCCTGACCGTGATGGCCCGCGAGGAATCTCCCCTCGGCTTGGTGGCCATATCGCGTTTGGTCGACTTGGACCCCACCACCACGCACCGCCTTCTTCACACCATGGAAGCGCATGGGTTTGTCGCTCAGGACCCGGCTGACGGCAAATACTCTTTAGGGATTCAGGCCTTTCAGATAGGTAGCTCGGTAACCCACGTCAGCGTCCTCCGCCAGGTCTCCCGGCCTTTCCTTCAAACTCTTATGGAGAGAACGGGGGAGACCGCCAACCTTGCTATCCGAGGCGGTAACCAAGTCGCCTACGTGGAGCAAGTGACCGGAACGCATTTTCTTCGCACTGTGACCGAAGTCGGCCGTAGCGTACCACTGCATTGCACTGCGGTGGGTAAAGCTCTCCTGATGGGCGTCGATGATGCCGAGATCAGGCAGATAGCTGGGGCAGGGCTCAAACGGTATACGCCGAACACCATAACCTCGGCCGAAGCACTGGCGACGGAGATTTCGCGCTGCCGGAAACAAGGCTACACTGTCGACATGGAGGAGTTTGAGTCTGGTGCCCGTTGCCTGGGTGCACCGATCATGGGGGCCGACGGCAGAGTGTTCTGTGCCCTCAGCATCTCCGGACCGGTCACCCGGATGCCGATCGAGAGAATACAGACCCTGATCCCGATGATCACCAAGTCGGCGGCCGAGATCACGCAGACCTTGAAGTTCGCCAACGCGTCTTTCTTCTAGCGCCGGCATCTAGCGAGCGGCTCCGGTCCTTAGGCTCTGACCCCCAAGGTAGGCGTCCCGGATGGAAGGGTCGCTGACCAGGTCGGCGCTGGTCCCCTCCTTCACGACGGAGCCGGTTTCAAGAACATAGGTCCTTGATGCCAGACGCAAGGCCATGGTGGCGTTCTGTTCCACTAGTAGGATGGAAGTACCCTCCAGGTTGATCCGGCTGAATACGCGAGCCAACTCCTGCACCACCACGGGCGCCAAGCCTAAGGAGGGCTCGTCCAAGAGGAGCAGTTTCGGCGCACCCATCAGCGCACGGCCCACAGCCAACATCTGCTGCTCACCGCCGCTCAACGTGCCCGCGGTCTGGCGCTGGCGTTCTTCCAGCTTCGGGAAGATCGCGTAGATCCGCTTGAGGTCCTTGGGCAGGCTCCGAGAGCCGCGCCTGGCATAGGCCCCCAGCATGAGGTTCTCCCGCACGGTCATATGGTTCCAGACGTGGCGTCCTTCCGGACAGTGAGATATGCCAAGGGCGACGATCTTTTCAGGAGGCAACGTTGAGAGTTCAGCGCCATTGAACCGGAGAGAGCCACGGCCCGGTCTCTTCAGGCCCGAAATAGTCCGCAGAAGGGTCGTTTTGCCGGCACCGTTGGCCCCGATCAAGGCGACAAACTCCCCTTCGTTAACTCTCAGGTTGACTGCTCTTATGGCGTGGATTCCACCGTAGAAGACGTCCAGGTTAGTCAGCTCTAGCATCTTATCACCATTTCCCCAGATAGGCCTCAATGACTCGCTGGTCGGTCTGGACCTCAGAAGGACGCCCCTCCGCGATCTTCTCCCCGTGGTCAAGGACATAGACGCGGTCTGAGATTCCCATAACCACCGCCATGTTGTGCTCGATCAGAAGGACAGTCACGCCGCGGTCCCTCACTTGGTGGATCAGGTCAATGACTTTGTTGGCCTCACCGGCCGTCATGCCGCCCACCGGTTCGTCCAGCATCAGTAACCTGGGTCCGGTCGATAGGGCGACACCGATTCCAAGCATACGCTGTTCCCCGTGAGGCAGGCTTCGAGCCGCCACATCCCTCCGGTGATCGAGGCCGATGAACGAGAGGACCTCCTTCGCCTTCGACAGTGCCTCCCTTTCGGTCGCCCGCCGGCTGCCGGTCGAAAGTGAACTAGTGACCAGAGCGTTGCCGTAGCGCCATCCCCCGCAGGCCAGATGGTGGGCCATGAGGATATTCTCCAGAGCCGTGCACTTGCCGTACAACTCGTTCTTCTGGAAGGTGCGGACCATCCCGATCCGTGTCCGATCAAATGGGGGAAGGGCGGTGACGTCTCGACCCTCGAACAGGATGCTCCCGGAGGTCGGCCTAAGATAGCCGGAAATCACATTGAAGGTCGTCGTCTTCCCGGCGCCGTTCGGCCCGACAAGCCCGACAATCTCCCCTTCCTTAACGTCCAGGGTGACTTCCTTGACCGCGGTAAGCCCGCCGAACCTCATCGTGCATTCTCGTACCTCCAAAAGACTCATGGTTAGTCACCTCCTCCGCCAGGCAGGGCGACGCCTGTCTTCCCACGGCTACGGACCTGCGCGAGCAGGCGGGGCAACGCGACCAGTCCGTCCGGCATGAAGGTAATGATCAAGATCAATACCAACCCAAACATGGGTAGTCGCCACAAGGCGGCGACCCTAAGGTACTCAGGAAGGAGCGTCACCAGCAGACCACCGATGACCGGCCCCCAGATAGTGCCCCTTCCGCCGATGACCACCGCGACCACGGACATGGACGACCACGAGAAGGCAAAGATGCTCGGATCGACGAAGCCGACATAGTGGGCGTAGAGAGACCCCCCGAGGCCGGCGAACAACGCCCCGGCCACATACGCCAAAAGAGCGTAGTGAAAAGTGTCCACCCCGGTCGAACGGGCCAGCGTCTCGCTTTCACGGATGGCTACCCACGCCCTGCCCATGACCGATCTTTCGAGGAGCCGGGTAACCAGAAGCATCAGGGCCAGTAGCCCCAGGGCCACCAGCCACAAGCTGTAAGTACTGGACAGCAGCCCAGCCAGCTTTGGTCCGGGAATCCCTGCCAGCCCCATGGGCCCGCCGGTGAGCCGCAGGAGGTTTGAGGCCATCAGCAACAAGGCCTGGCCAAGAGCGATGGTGACCATGCAGAAGTACGCCCCACGGAGTTGCAGAGAGATGTACCCTAAGACGTATCCGGCCATCAGAGTGACCAACCCGGCGGCAACAATGGAAACGAGGAAAGAAACATGCATCTTCATGGCCAGAATAGCTGAGGTGTAGGCACCAAACCCAAAAAGGGCAGCCTGGCCGAAGTTCGGTTGGCCGACGTACCCCAGAGTGAAGTTCAGGCCGAGCCCGAGGATGATGTTAATCATGGCCAGCATCAGGACGTGCCTAGTGTAGCTATCCAGAACGTTCGGCGCCAGAGCCGCCAGACCCAATGCGGCCAGGGACAGGATGGTGCCGGTCCTTCTTCTGGTCGGTTTCACGTAGTTCATCGCTCTTGGCTTCATGCGTACCTCTCCCTTTTTCCGAACAGCCCAGACGGCAGGAACAAGAGGATTACCACGACCATGATGAAGCCAATGAAATCCTTATAGGCTGAGGAAATGTAGGCTGCCGCCAAGGCCTCAACGATGCCCAGGATGAGTCCGCCGAAGATGGCGCCGATGAAGCTACCCATACCACCGATGGTCACCACGACAAAGGATTTCATCAAACCTTTCGCCCCCATGGAGGGGTCGACATAGGAGATGGTGCCGAGGAGGCCACCGCTCAGCGCCGCCAAGGCGGCGCCCAGAGCGAAGGTCAGCATGTAGATGAGACCGACGTTGATGCCTACCAGAGAAGCCGCGTCCTTGTCCTGGAAGGAAGCCCGCATCGCATTGCCCAGGACCGTCTTTTGCAGAAACAGGTGGGTCAGGACAATGACCGCACCGGCCGCTAGAGCGGCGAAAAGCCTGGACGGCGCGATCTGCAATCCACCCAGGACCAACGAGGTCTCCGGAAAGGGGGAGGTAATGTAGCGGGGGATGCCGCCGGTGAGAATCAGGGACACGTTCTGTAGAATCAGAGACCACCCCAGCGTGACCAAGGTCGTGACGACCATGGTCTGGCCTCTGATCCGCCGCAGCGAGCTCCGCTCCATGGCCCCTCCGATCAAGGCGACCAGAACAAGGGCCGCGAGAACCGATGGGAGATAGGGTAACCCAAGCGTACTGGTAAGGTAGTAGGTGAAGAGGGCGCCGAGCATGTAGAGCTCCCCATGGGCAACATTGACGATGTTCATCATTCCATAGACCATCGTCAGCCCCAAGGCACTGAGGGCATAGATGCCCCCCATGACGACCCCGTTCAGGAGTTGCTGTGCTAACTGACCCATTTCATCACTCCTTGACCCGGAAGGCGGGCGCCCCCGACGGGAGGAGGCGCCCGCCTTCCTAGTGCCAAACGTTCTGCCGTCACTGCATTGCTGTTACTGCGTTAGTTGCTGCCGGCGATACTGAGTTTTCGTTCACTTGGTGGAAATCGGAGTCTGAATCACGGCCTTCCCGTTCTTGATCACGGTGATGTAGACATCCGGGTGCGCCTGGTGCTTAGCGTCGAAAGCAATCTTGCCAGTGGCTCCATCGTAGGTAACCGATTTCAATGCTTCTTGGATCTTCTTGGGATCAGTGGATCCGGCTTTCTTGATAGCCTCGATGATGACCTTGGTGGCTGTGTATGGACCCCAAGCATACTTGTCCGGAAGGAGTGATTTCGGATAGCGAGTCTTCCAGGCGTTGACGAAACTCTTGTTGATGGGCGAGTCAACACTATCGACGTACTGGGCCAGGGAGTAGACTCCCTCGGCGGCGTCCTTGGCCAGGCTGATGAAGGTGTCGGAAGCAAACGCGCCGAGGCCGATGACCGGTTTGGACCACTTCAGCTCTTTCAGCTGCTTCACAATCATCGAACCATCTTGGCTCTGGCCGACCAGGAACAGGGCGTCGGGATTGTCGTTCTTGATAGCGGTCAACTGGGGCAGGAAGTTGGTCTCGCCGCCGGTGTAGTATTCGATCTTGGGAAGCGTGCCGCCCCGCTTCTCCAACTCAGCCTTGACGGCCGCGGTGCTCTGCCGGCCCCAGTCATCGTTTACGGCCAAGACGTCGACCTTGGTGGCCTTGAGGTTGGTCTTGATGAACTCAGCGATGGCCGAGGCAACCAGGCCGTCGTGGGGGATGACCCGGAAGATCCAATCCTTGCCGGGGAGGTTGCCTTCGGTGATATCCGGAGCGGTAGATATGGCCGTCACGGCGGGCACGCCGTATTTCTCCAGAATAGGCATGACCGCCTTAGAGACTGAGCTCCACTGGGCGCCCTGGATGGCGACAACCTTATCTTTGGTAATCAGTTTCTCCACGGCGCTGGCGCCCTGGGCGGGCTGCGCCCCGTCGTCCTCAGCTACCAGCGTGATCATCCGGCCGCCGAGGATACCGCCGGCCTTATTGACTTCGTCCACAGCCATTCTGACGGCATCGACCTCGGTCTGGCCTTCGAACTGCTGCGGACCAGTCATGGGGGCGATAACCCCGATCTTGATGGCTTCATCGTTGGCTTTCTTGCTCGAGCATCCAGCCAAGGAGGCCGAGACGATAACCAGGAGCAAGGCCAACACCAGCACTCGACTACGGAGTACATGCTTGGATCCGATCATTTATCCACCTCCTGAGGTTCTTAGAAACCGGGACCCTATGGACAATGCCTTCAGGGGGCTGCTGCCCGTTCGCGGGATGAAGCGGCTCCCCGTCTTTCGTGGCGCCTCCCCGCTGTGTCACCTCCTCTAGAGGCCCGCCCGCTGCCAAGTGAAGTAGTAGCCTTCTGGCAACCGTGACTCCATGGCCATGAGGCCACTCTTGACCACGAGCGTCATTTCCGCCAGCCGCCGCCCGAGGTTGCGGGCCACTTGCAGGCTCTGCTCATCCTGGAGGATGCTCCCCTTCTCCCAAGTGGCCGAGAAGCCTGGACCACCGATATAGCTCCCCGGGGTATCCCCGGAAACCGGTAGGCAGTTCATCATGAGGAGTCCACCGTGGACATTCTGGATGGTAACTTCCTGGCCGCCGTAGCGGCTGGAACCTTGTGCCAGGACGGCGGCGGGCTTGGCGAACCGGGGCAGTTTGCGGTTGAACTTGGCGAACATCACATGAGCTAACTTGTCTAACACCACTTTGGCCGAACCCGGAATCCCGAAGTGCATCACGGGGAAGGCGTAAATAAGTCCATCGGCTGAAAGCCATTTATCCAGAATCTCTTGGAAGTTGTCCTTCTGGTAGCAGGTCCCCAGTTCGCGACATCGGTAGCACTCGACGCACGAAGCCACTTTCTTGCCGACCATGCTGTATCTCTCGACGGTAACTCCGGGGACCTCTAGAGCCCCGGCAATGGCCTCGTCGATGATGATTTCCGTGTTGCCCTTGGCTCTTGGACTCCAAGCAATGGCCAGAATCCTGGCGGACGCCGGCTGGGCGGCCGGTTGGAGCGGCGGTTGGGTCGGCGTTTCGGGTGATTGACTGACTTCAGAGGGCACTGTTCGGTTGGCCTCCTTCTGGGCTATCTGGTTCGGGACTTCCGCACGGCTTCAAGTAGTCGGAACGGGGTGATCGGCAGCTGTGTGAAACGGATGCCCGTGGCATCGGCGACGGCATTGGCGATGGCCGCCGCCACCGGGACGAAGGCTAACTCACCAATGCCCTTCGCGCCGTAAGGACCAAGGGGATCGATGGGTTCGACGAAATGGGTGTGGATTCTCGGCATATCGGTGGACACGGCACATTTGTAATCCAGGAAGTCGCTGTTGGTCACCTTGCCGTTGGCAAACAGCATTTCTTCCGTCAGAGCGAAGCCTATGCCTTGAGCCACTCCGCCTTCCACCTGGCCCTCGACGGCCATCTCGTTCACGACCCTACCGACATCGTGCGCCGCCCAGTAGTTGAGAACCCGCACCTTGCCGGTTTCCATGTCCACGGAGACTTCCGCCACATGACTGGCGAAGGAGTAGGCCGGGGAAGGACTACCGTACTTGGTAGCCTTGTCGACGGCGCCCGGAGTGCGGTATGACCCATTGGCAAAGAGCGGAATGTAGTTGTTTACGAAATAGTCGGAAGCCACCTCGGGCACGGATAGGAGGGCTGCGGTTGGCTGGGCTTTCATGTAGATCCGGCCGCCGTGGACATCCAGGTTCTCCGGAGCAAGTTTCAGCATGCGACCGGCCCAGGCCAAGATCTCGTGGCGGGCTTTCTCCGCGGCGATCTTCACCGCATTGCCGCCCACGGTGGTGATGTGGCTTCCGGTCGCGCCCACGCCGAAGGGTGTAATGTCGGTGTCGTTGTCGTGGACATCAACATCCTCGTACCTAACACCCACCCCTTCGGCCGCGATCTGTGCCAGCGCGGTGAAAGCGCCCTGGCCGATGTCCGGTTCGGAGGTAAAGAGGTGGACCCGGCCGTCGCGGTCGACCTTGATGATGGCGCCCGACCCGTCCCAGTGCTTGTAGGACACAATGTTCCCAGATACGTGGGTTCCGCAGGCCATGCCTTTCCCATAGCGGATGGGCCCGTGGGTGGGCCGGCGGTTGTGGAAATCCGAAGCCTCTACCACCCAGTCGATACACTCGACCAGCCCGGAACTCCCGATTTTCCAGCCGTCAACGGTGACATCACCGGTCCGGGTGGCGATCTTCTTCCGGAACTCGGCCGGGTCCCATCCCATGGCCTTGGCGATGCTGTCCATTTCGGACTCCAAGGCGAAAGCCAGGGCCTGGTTGCCGTAGCCGCGATAGGCGCCCGTCGGGACCAGATTCGTGTAGACCAAGAGTCCATCGGATTTCACGTTCTGCATCCTGTAGAGGTTGTTGCCACGGCTGGACGCCACACTCAGGCATCCGGCGCCACTGGCGCTATAGGGCCCGTTATCGACGATGGTCCATAGCTGTCGGGCGGAGATGGTGCCGTCCTTCCGGACGCCGGTCTTTGCCCTGATCTCGGTAGCTACAAAGGGCCGGGCGGCCTCGAAGTCGTCACTCAAGGTGTTCAGGATGCGGATCGGACGACCGCATTTCAAAGCCAATAGTGCGGTGACCATGGCCACCTTCGGGCAGAACTTGCCGCCGAATCCTCCTCCCACGCCGGCCTGGATGATTCTGATGCGGCTGACGTCCATACCCAAGACTTCCGCGATATCTTCGCGGGAGCGCGACGGCCACTGGGTGCTGGGCCAGATGGTCAACCGGCCGTCGGGGGTGGCATGGGCGACGGCGACGTTCGCTTCCATGTAGGCCTGATGAACGCGAGGAGTCTTGTAAGTGGCTTCGGAGATGTAGTCGGCTTCCTGAAAACCGACCACGACGTTGCCACGATCGATGTGGTATTCCTGGGCGATGTTGTCGGGCCGGTTCTGGTGGACCAGTACCGGCTGTTCGGATTTGGCGGCGCGGAGGGCGTCTATTGGGTCAAGCAGGGCGGGAAGCACCTCATAGTCAACCTTGATAGCTTCGAGGGCCCTATCGGCCGTTTCCTCGTCGATGGCTGCCACCGCGGCGACTTCGTCCCCGATATAGCGGACCTTATGGGTGGCAAGGATAGTTTCATCGGGGATATCCTGGCCGTAGACCCGCATCGGGAAGTCCTCGGCGGTGACCACGGCGAACACGCCCTCCATGGCCCGGGCTGCCGAGGGGTCGATATCACGGACCGTCGCGTGGGGGTGCGGACTGCGTAGTATCTTCCCGACCAGCATGCCTGGAAGAACGGTGTCCGTGGGGAAGGTGAACTTGCCGCTGACCTTGGCCGCCCCGTCGACGCGAGGTTTGCGGGCACCAAGGATCTTCTCATCATCCACGGCGGCTCACCTCCATGATCGCCTCGACGATTTTGGCGTAACCGGTGCACCGGCAGAGGTTGCCGGCGATGGCCTCACGGATCTCGTCTTCGGTGGGGTGCGGATTCCGGTCCAGCAGCGCCTTGGCGCTCATGAGCATGCCGGGAGTGCAGAAGCCACATTGGACGGCGCCTTTGTCTATGAACGCTTTTTGGAGGGGGCTGAGTTCTCCCGACGCGTTGGAGAGGCTCTCGACGGTCAGGACTTTGCGACCATCGGCCTCCACGGCCAAAATGAGGCAGGAAGCCACCGCCCGTCCATCAAGGATGACGGTGCAGGCCCCGCAGTCTCCTGCCTCGCAACGTTTCTTCGTTCCGAGCAGCCCAAGACGGTCACGGAGTACATCTAAGAGTGTGGTGGTGGCTTCCACGTCAACTTTGCGGCTGATGCCGTTGACATTCAGAGTGATGGAAAGCAATCTCCAGTCCCCCTTCATACTGCGGCCGAGGCGAGACGCATGGCTTCGAGGAATCCCCTTTTGGTGAGGACCCGTACCATCTCCCGTCTGTACCATGCTGGGACTCGCCTGGACCGCGGGTTGGGGTTACATTCCTCAGAAGCCGCCAGGGCCGCCCGGTCGATCAAGTCTTCGCTGATCTCCACGCTTTTGAGGATGGCCTCCGCCTTGATCGCCCGCATGGGGCTAGGGGATACCGCGGACAGGCCGATGCGTACGTCCTCGCAGCGTTTGAGCTTGTGGTCCAGGGTGACGACGACGGCGACTCCGACCCAGGCCAGGTCCATGTAGCTCCTGGGGCTGAATTTCTGGTAATGAGTGCCCGTCCGCGGCGGTAACCCGGGGATGACGATCTCGACTAGGGCCTCGTCGGGCAAAAGGGTGTTCCTCGAGGGGCCCAAATACCATTGGCTGACCGGCACGACCCGCCGCCCGCGTTTCGAAGCTGCCACAAGCTGTGCGTCCAAAGCCATGAGCGGGGCCGATGTGTCAGCGCTGGGGCCGGCGTTGCAGACGTTGCCGCCGATGGTGGCCACGTTCCGGATCTGGAGTGACCCGACCGCTCCGGACCCGGTGGCCAGTAAGGCCGCCTTGGTCCTAACCAGTGGAGAAGTCGCCACATCGGTGTGGGTCGTGGCCGAACCGATAACCAGGTTCCCGTCCCTTTCGTGGATATACCCCAGAGCCGTACGCTTCAGACTGACCAGAGTGGTGACTTTGGGGTCGAGCTTGTCCTTATGCATGGCCGGGATGAGGTCCGTGCCGCCCGCAAGGAGCCTTGCCTTTTCACCGTATTCGACCAGGATATTGAGTAGCGGTTCGAGACCGGCCGGAGCCAGGTAGTTGAGGTCTTTCTTGGTCATATTGGCCCCCTTTCAATCAGTCACTAAGGGAGTGTTGGATACCCACGAAGACCCGCCTTGTGTACTGATGACAATTCTGAACCATGCTTTCCGCTAGATGAAAAGTCGGAGATGGACAGGCCAGGAGCCTAACTTTGGGTAGTCACTGTTATGTTCAGGGGTAGCTGGACGCGTTTGGCGGGCTTACCAAGAGGGAACATGAGTGGCCGCCAGTTGATGTTCAATTCATACGAGCAGTACCATGAACGGTCTACCGTGTAATGTAAGCATAGAGCTTGAGAGAGAAATCGTCAGTCTCCGTCTTCCTGGAAGATTGACCAACAGGAACCATAAGGAGAGACGAGGCGCCTCATGGTAAAACGCCTCGTCACATGTCTAGGCTCTGGGGTGACGACAGGAGCTAGACCGCTTCCACCACTCCTGGTCCCGGATCACGGTCGCCCTTGGTCCAGAAGAGGCTCTCCTCGATGTTGACCACCTGCGTCGGGAACCCCTTGGCTTCAAGGGCGGCCCTGCCGCGCTCGGTGCAGACGATGGTGGCGCCGCTCCCGACCACGACCCCGTCCAGCATCGCCACCTTACCGCCCACGATGGCCGCGTAGGCCGCCAGTCGCTGGTAGTCCAGGATGCTGATGTCGGCGTCGGCACCCACCGAAAGGTGGCCCTTCCCGTGCATGCCGTAGAGCCGCGCCGGCGTCAGGGAAGTCTTCCGTACGAAATCCTCAATGCCCAAGGCGCCAAAGCGGACCAGCGCCAGGCCGTTCTGGGCGATGAAGTTGCGCCAAGCGCCCCCATCGGTGGCGATGGCGTCGATGACGTCCTCCCGCCGCCCGTCGGCGCGCCGGACCACAGCGGTAGCCAAGGCCTGAGCCGTGACCCGCACGTTCACCGGGAAGCTGAGACTGATGTCGGTCTTGGCCTCTTCCCAGAGGCGCGCCGCTTCGGTTCCGAAGACCTGCACCAGTTGGCCTTCGCGGACCACGCTGACGGCGGCGTACCCGTCCAGTAGGGCCTGCTTCAGACCGTCGTACGTCCAAGGGTAGCCCCGCATCTTCAGGCAGTTCCGGGTGACCCAATCGTTTGGCTGGCCATCCGGGCCCATCTTGCCGCCCGTCCCGTTACGTGGGCCCAGGTGCGTCTCGGACACGATCCAATAGTGCTCGGCCAGGAGGTCCAGAGCTTCCGCGATCTCCTCCATGACCGGGCGGATCATGCCACGGATGTAGGCGTTGATGTGCGCCAGGTGAAGGCGGTTGCGTCCTGCCAGCTCGAAGGCCTCGCGCAGTCCCAGGAGGTTACTGGCCGTGGCCGTGCTCCCCACGTGATAGCCCACGTAAGCCTTCCGGTTATTCGCGGCCTGGATCATGCGTGCGGTGGCCGCCGGGGTGGACGGGTGGTGGCCGCCCATGATCTTGATGCCGACGGCCCCCTCGCTCAGGACCTGGTCGGTCATTTTCTCCAGTTCTTCCAGTGTGGGCTGCTCCTCGACCCAGGGTCCCAAGATCTCCAGCCCGGCGATGTTAAGGCCGGCGCCGGCCTCCGGTAACTCGGACATGGTTTTGCGGAACCGCCCGTAATCCACGGCCGTGGTCACTCCTGCCAGAGCCATGGCCCGGTGGGCGATACCGCGCCCGGGGATGTGGACGTGGGAGTCAACGATACCCGGCATTACCAGGCGCCCGGCGGCGTCGATGACTTGGGGTGCGGTGGCACCGGCCAGGGATTCGGTCACAGCCTGCACCTTTCCGCCGCCCACACCCACATCGAACCGGCCGTTAACCTTGTTCAAGGGGTCGACGACCCAGCCGTTCTTGATAATGAGGTCGTATCTATCCACCTAGAGAACCCTCCTTCTTACAAATGACCGTTCCCGACCGCCTCAAGGGGATGGCCGCCGCGGGCGGCGCAAAGGGCCCGCGTGCTCGGCGCAGGCCCCCAAAGTCCAGCTAGTACCCCAATTCCTTTTCCAGGTCTTTCAGCCCCGCCTTGAAGCGGCGGGCCAGTTCGTCCACTTCGGCCGCCGTGATGGTGAGGGGCGGCCCGATGAGGACGTGGTCGCCGGCGCGCCCGTCGGCGTGCCCGCTGCCCGGATAGACCACCAACCCGTGGTCCATGCACTTCAGGGTCAGCTTTTCGCCGATGCTCATCTCGGGCGGGAAGGGCTTGCGGGAAGCCTTATCCTGAACGATCTCCACGCCGCAGAACAGGCCGCGCCCGCGCACATCACCCACGATGGGACTGGTCTCCTCCAAGGGATCGAGCGCGGCGAACAGGCGCTCTCCCATGAGACGCGAGTTCTCACAGAGGTTGTGACGCTTGTAGTAGTCCAGGACCGCCACTCCGGCCGCCGCCGCCAGGGGGTTGCCCCCGTAGGTATGGCCGTGGGTGAACTTACCGGAACCGCGTTGGAGCACCTTGAACAGGTCTTCCTTCACGATGAAGGCCCCCAGAGGCGCGTAACCGGCGCTCATCCCTTTCGCGCAGGAGATGATGTCGGGCACCACGCCCCAGTGGTCCACGGCGAAATCGGCGCCGGTACGCCCGAAGCCGGTCATGACCTCATCGGCGATGAGAAGGATGTCGTACTTGTCGCAGATCTCACGGATCCGGGCCCAATACCCCTCGGCCGGCGGGACGGCCCCCGATGCCGCCCCGACGAAGGGTTCGGCCATGAAGGCCGCGATGTTCTCCGCCCCGTGCTCCAGGATGGTTGCTTCCAGGGCATTGGCGCAATCCAGGTTACAGCTGCCCTGACTCTTCCCGGCGAAGCACCGGTAACAGTAGCAGGCCGGGATATGCGGGAAATCCACCAGCATAGGGTCATATTTCTTCCGGCGGGGCATGTGGCCGGTGACGGACAGGGCGCCCAGCGTGTTCCCGTGGTAGCTGTGCCAGCGCGCGATGATCTTGTGCTTCTTCGTGTCGGCGCCGTCGCGCTCCAGGAAGTAGGTGCGGGCGAACTTGATGGCCGCTTCCACCGCTTCCGAACCGCCGGAAACGAAGTAGACGCGCGATAGTCCTGGCGGGGCCAGTTCGGCCACCTGCTGAGCCAACCGCATGATGGGCACGCTGGCAAAGCGGGAAAGGTGTGTAAACGCCACCGTCTTCGCCTGGCGGCCGATGGCCTCGGCCACTTCCTCGACCCCGTGGCCGATGTTGGTCACCTGGGACCCGGAACAGCCGTCGATGTACTCCTTGCCCTTGTCATCGTAAAGGTAGATGCCTTGGGCCCTGACGATGACGGGCATGTCCTTGTTGACGTCGCGGAAGAAGACGTGGTCGCCGTATTGCTCGGCGTAGTCCTTGTACAAGAAAGTTGCCTCCTCTGGCGTCCGGAGCACCTACGGGCTGCCCGCGTCATGAAGGGGTTGGCCTTTGGGGGATCGGACCGTTTATGGAAGGTTCTTTTCGCTGGTGTGGGAGGACTTGCCTTCTGCGCAGGGCGCCGCATGGTCTGAAATTCACGGGTTTCCCGAGCCGGTTTTCAGGTAGCTTCGCCCCGCGAAGAAAACGAAAGTAATCCACGCTATCACTTCAAGCAGCGAAGGAGCACTGCTGTAACCGAACAGCGCCCGAAGCAGCTGTCCCAGGCCACGTTCGTCGCTGAGGTACTTTCCCAGGTCCCAGACGTGTTCGACCACGACAGGCAGCACACCGGCCTCCTGGAACTCGTGAATGCCGTGGGCCAGAAGCCCCCCGCCGAAGAGAACGAGTAGCAGTCCCGAAACCTTGAAGAACCGCCGCAGGTCCAACCGGGCGGTGGATGAGGAGGCGGCCACGGCCAGGGCGACCGCGGCGGCGATGCCCAAGATGAAGGCCAACCAGTCGCCGGCGCTGCCACC
>JAJYWN010000047.1 GCA_021791495.1 Bacillota bacterium | reverse complement strand
TGTGATACGATGTCTCGTAGACGCAATTCCTAGTGGATTTCCACGCTTCGTGCTTCACACTACCAATGATAACACCGAACGTGTGTTCGGGGAAGTGAATTCCACCAAAAAGGTTCCGAGGGGGTCCGTGTATCCCCTGACTGAAGTCGGGGGGATTACAGCCCCCTCGGGCTCCCCCGGTACCTCTAAGGAGTTCCACTCAACTGTCGCCGTCGCCCGTGCGAATGCCGACCCCGGCCCCCAATGGTCTCCGACAACTGGTCCACCCACGTGTAGATGATGGGAATGATGAAGAGCGTGAGGAATGTTGATGTCGACAGCCCAGCGATGAGCGTAACCGCCAAGGGCTTGGCCAGCTCCGAACCCTCCCCGGTGGCGATGGCCATGGGGATGAGCCCCAAAAGCGTAGTAACCGTGGTCATCAGGATGGGCCTCAAACGCAGACCGGCGCCCTCGATCACGGCGTCCCGGCGCCGCCACCCCTCTTTCCGCAGTTGGACAATGAAGTCGACCATGACGATGGCGTTATTCACCACCACGCCACCCAAGACGACCATGCCGATGACCGACGGGATCGACAGGGGCATCTTCAGCATGTACAGGGCCACTAGGACTCCAATGGCCGCCAGGGGGATAGTGAACATGATGATGAAGGAGTACAAGAGCGATTCGAACTGGGCCGCCATCACCATGTAGACCAGGACGACGGACAAGGCCAGGGCGAAGTAAAGGCCACTGAAAGCCTCGTTCATCTCCCGCGCTTCGCCGCCGTACTCGACGCTGTACCCGGCGGGCAGCCCCATGGCGTCGATCCTGGCTTTCACGTCGGACATGGCCGAGGAAACGTCCCGGCCGATCAGGTTTGCCGTGATGCTGACCGTGCGTTTTCCCGCCTCGCGCTGGATGGACGTGGGCCCGCTTTCCTGAGTCAGCCGGGCCACATCCCCCAGTTCCACGAGCCGCCCCGTGGTAGCGCTTTGGATGAGGATCTTTACCAGCTTGGAGACCTGATCGCGGTCCTCCGGCCGGAGTTGCAGGACCACATCGATGTCGTCGCCGTCGCCCATTTTGTACCGGGCCACGGTCTCGCCCTGGACCTCACTTTTGACCATGCTCCCGACCAGCAGCGGTGAAAGCCCGTTAGCTGCCGCCACGTCGCGGTTGAACTCCAACCGCATCTCCGGTCTGCCCGCCTCCAGGGAACTGGTCACATCGGTGACTCCCGGGACCCCGGCGATCTCCGTCACGACCCTATCGGATAGCTTCTGCAGCGTGGCCAAATCCTCGCCGGACAGAATGACCTCCACCGGCTGGAGGCCGCCCATATTCAGGAGCGAACCCGATTGCTCGAAAGTCAGCCGCGCCCCACCGTACACCCCTTCAGCCTGAAGGGTCTTCCGCATGCTCTCCATGATCTGGTTGGTCGACCGCTTCCGTTCCTTGCGTGGCACCAGCTTCACCGTGACCGACCCCGCGTCCGCCGAACCGCCGAAGCCGCCGCGCCGGCCGCTCGTGCTGGAACCGTTGGAACCGGTGTTCGCCACCACGTAGGCCTTTTCGCGCAGGGACTCGGCCAACTGCTCTACCCGCGTAACGGCTTTATCAGTTTCGGCTAGAGTGGTCCCCGGCGGCATTTTCACCGAGACGGTGAACTCGCCGTTATCCATCTTCGGGATGAACTCGCCGCCCAGCTTCGAGAGAAGGAAGTAACTGCCCCCCAGGGCGGCGAAAGCCACCAGCACCAGCACGATCCCGATACGTAAAGCCCCGCGTAGCAGGGTGCGGTACCCGCCCACCAGCCAACTGTCGCGGCGCGACGCCGCCACTCGCTCGCCGGCCCGGAAGAGGAAGGAGGCGGCCATGGGCACGAAGGTGATGGCCACCACCAGGGAAGTCAGAAGGGAAAAGGTGACGGTCTCGGCCAGTTCCTTGAAAAGCATCCCGGAAATGCCGCCGACGAAGACCACCGGTAGGAACACCACCACCGTGGTCAAGGTGGACGCCGAAATGGCCACCCCGACCTGGGCCGCCCCGTTCACCGCCGCCACCGACGGGTCCTCACCCTCCTGCATCCGCCGGAAGATGTTTTCCAAGACGACGATGGAGTTATCCACCAGCATACCTACCCCGAGCGCCAGCCCCGACAGGGTCATGAGGTTCAGGGTCAGGTTATTGAAGTAGAGCAGGTTAAAGGTGGTGATGATGGAGATGGGAATGGCCAGGCCGATGATGAGCACACTGCGCACGTTCCAGAGGAACAGATAGAGGACGGCCACGGCCAGAAGGGCCCCCTGCCAGGCGTTTCCTTTCACCAGGTCGATGGCCCGGGAGATGAAGTCCGCCTGATTCATGGTGACTTGCGCCTGGGTGCCCGCCGGCATATTCTTCTTAATGTCATCCAGGGCCTTGGCCACGCGGCCGGCCACCTGGACGGTGTTGGACATGGAGGTCTTCTGGATGGTGATGGCCACCGCCCGCCGGCCGTTCAACCGTGAGAGGGACTGTTCTTCGGCGTTAACCAGGCGGACCGTGGCCACGTCCTTCAGGCGCACGGCATTGGCGGTCAGGGCGCTCTGGGTAGCGTTGGCTGCGGCACCGGCGCCGGCCACGCCCGCCGGCCCGTAACCGGCCATCCCGGCCGGCAGCGAGATACCAGCCGGCAGGCCCGCCGGGCTGCCCCGCGACGCGCCGGCACCACCCTTGCTCCCAATGATCAGGTCCTCAATCTCCTTCAGGCTGTGGACCTCGCCGATGGAACGGACCAGGTAGTCCAGGCCCTTTTCCGTCACGCGGCCGCTGGGCAGGTTGATGTTCAGCCCGCGCAACACGCCGGCCACTTGGGTCCAGGAAATCCCGTTGGCGGCCAGCTTCGCCTGGTCCACCGAGACCAGGACCTGGGAATCCGACCCGCCGGCCACCGCCACCTGGGCCACGCCGTCCACCCGTTCCAGACGTGGCTTGACCACGTCGGTCGCCAGTTTGCGCAGGTTCACGTCCGCCCCGCCGGCGGTCATGCTGACCATCATGATGGGCATCATGGAGGGGTCGAACTTGAAGACCAAGGGGGCGCCGACGCCACTGGGCAGGTAACCCTTGACCAGGTCCACCTTCTCCCTCATGTCGAGGGCAGCGAAGTCCATGTCCGTGCCCCACTCGAACTCCACGATGACCAGCGACGTCGCTTCCCGCGACACGGAGCTGATGGTTTTGACCCTGGTCACAGCCCCCATGGCCTGTTCAATGGGGCGGGTGACCAGGTTCTCCACTTCCCGCGGTCCCGCGCCGTCATAGCTGGTGACCACCACCGCCGCCGGGAAAGCCATGTTCGGGAAGAGGTCGATGGGCACACGGCTGTAGGAAACGACGCCAAGGATAAGGAGGACCAAGACGGCCATGAGGATGGTGATGCGGCGCGTCACCGCAAAGCGGGCTACAGACATTCCGGCGCCTCCACGGTTATGACTGAAGGGTCAGTCATAAGGCTAACAGAAGGAGGTGCGTGGGTCAAGCCTACTCACCAGGTCCAGCTTCGGCCTCGGCCCGGAACAGCTCGTCGAGGGTGACGAAAGTAAACCCCTTAGCCGACAGTTGTTTCAGGATGGTGTCCAAGGCTTTGATGGTGCGGGGGCGCGGGCCGCCCCCGTCGTGCATGAGCACGATGTCGCCCGGCTTGGCGTCGCGGATCACCAAAGTGGCGATCTGGGAGGCACTGCCCAGTTTCCAGTCCAGACTGTCCAGACTCCACAGTACCACCGTATATTCCCTGGCCGCGAGGATTTTGAGCATCCGGGAATTAACCCGGCCGTAAGGCGGACGGAAACAGTTGGGACGCACACCCGCCGCTTTGAAAACCGAGTCTTCTGTCCTTTGAATCTCCTGCAGGAACTGGGCATCGGACTTCCCGGCGACGTTGCGGTGGGTGTAGCTGTGGGAGGCGATTTCGTGCCCCGCTTGGACGGCGTCCCGAACGTAGTTGGGGTGCTTGTCGACCCATTCCCCCACCACGAAGAAAGTGGCCTTGGCGTTATAGCGGGCGAGCACCTCAAGGATGTAGGGCGTGTTCTGGGGGTCGGGGCCGTCGTCGAAAGTTAGGGCAATCATCCCGCCCCCGTTGGGCCCGTGGCGTATCGGCACACCAACGAGGGGCGACATGGCTTCGCGCACTGTCCCCGCTAGGGGCCCCGCCAGCAAGATGGAAAAGACGGTAAACAGCGCGGCGAAGACGATGGTCCGCCGGCCGATGGTAATGACCCGCATCCGTTCGCTTCTCCCTTGAGGGGTCTCGATGGGAGCCGGAAATAACGCGCTCTCTGGTAAATATGAGAATGGCAGGGCGGGGATTACGGCGCGAAGAAGAAACCTTGGGGATGTCACGGCGTACTAGTTCATGCTAACCGCCGGAATGCTGGAGGTAGACGCTAGATGTACTGCCAAAACTGTGGGGCCCAGCTGCGGGACGGGGCCCGGTTCTGCTGGAGCTGTGGTCGCGCGGTTGAAGGGGCGCCTCCGCCGCCGCCGCGGACACCCGGCGCACCTGAAGATGCCGGCGACTCGGGAACCGGCGCCTCAGGGAACGCCGACTTGGGGGCCGAGGGCCGGCCCGAGCCCAGGGTCTGTCCCGCTTTCCTCCACGTGGCCCAGTACCAACACCCCGAAGACCGCCGGGCAACCGAGGCCATCAAGGTGCTCTCGCCCGTGGTGGCGGTCACGCGGCTGATCATCGCCCACATGGGTGAGCCGTCGGTCACGGGCCAGCTCCTTGGAAACGCGGTGAAGGCCGGACCCAAGCAGTTCCCACGCCTTTACGGTATCGCCGAGGAATGCGCCCGTATACTTCATGTGCCCGTCCCAGACATCTACGTCCGCCAAAACCCCACCTATAACGCTATGACCTTCGGCGTGGACAAACCCTTCATCCTCCTCTATTCCGCCCTGGTCGACGGCTTTTCGGACGATGAACTCCGCTACATCTTGGGTCACGAGATGGGGCACATCAAGAGTCAGCACTCTCTCTACCTCACCACCTTCCACCTCCTGACCACCCAGGCGGCGCGACTGGTGGCCCGCTACGGCCTGGGGATGCTGGTCTTCCGCGCGGCGCGGCTGGCGCTGGAAAGTTGGTCACGGTCGGCCGAGCTTTCCGCCGACCGGGCCGGTCTCATCTGCTCCCAGGACGTGGACACCGCCGCCAGAGCCCTGGTCAAGCTGGTGCTGGGCTCGCGGCGACTGGCCTCCGAAGTGGACGTCGACGTGTTCTTGCGACAGTCGGAGGCCGGTTCGGCCTATAACACGGTATCCGAACTGGGAGAATCCCACCCCTTGGTGGCGCGGCGCATCCGGGAACTGCGGGACTTCGACCAGTCCACGGAGTATGCGGCCATCCTCGACTCCGGGGCCGACCCGAAGACGGCGTCTCCGGAGCTGATTGAGGCACTGGCCGCGGAAATCCTGGACCAGGCGGTCCGCCAGATCAAGCCGGGAGCGCTGACGAATCTGTTCTCCGCCATCACCCGCGACCGCGGCGGCCTGGAGAAAGGCGCCGCCGATCTGCACCGGCTTCTGGACCTCTACCCGAAGACCGAAGCCGCGGCGGCCGCCGAGTTCTACCTCGCTTTTTGCGCCATGCACCTGCGCCGGGCGGCCGAGGCGGTCACGCGGTTCGAGCGCTTCTTAGAGGAGCACCCCGACCACGAGATGGTGCCCGAGGCCCGTTTCGACTTGGGCTCGAGCTACCTGTGGCTGCTGAAAGATAGTGAAGCCGCCCGAAAACAGTTCGAGCGGCTGGTCGAGGAGCACCCGAAGTCTCTTCACGGCAAGGAGGCCCGGGAGATCCTGGCGGACTGGCCGGATAGGGTCTAGCCATGGGGGTCAGCGGTCTGTGAAGTCCGCCCCCCCAATGAGGACGGCTGGGAAGCGACCTCCCGCATAGTTAGCCGCGGCCAGGAGGTTTCGTCTGGGGTCGTCCACCGGGTCTCCCGCCGGGTTTTCCACCGCACCTAAGAACAAGTGAGGCACCCCGCCGACCTCCCGTACGTCCTGTAACACGTCATAGAGGCTTTGACGCCAGAGGAGGCCGGCGACCGGCCGGACCGCCCGTCCTCCTTCAATGAAGAAAGCGGACCCCAGGATGGCGGTGGCCACGAGACCCGTTTGCCCGTCGAGCAACTGGACCGGACCCAACCGTGTTACCAGGAGCCCCCTCTCTACCTTCGCCACCAACTCGGCCGTCCCCGCGCTGAACAAGAGGTCGCCGGCGCCGTGCGGGGTGCCGATCCCGTCCGTCCCGCGGGCGGCGCCGGTCCCAGTCGCACCTCCGGGCAGCAGGGTCATGTGCCAGGCTTGATCTGAAATCGTGTGGCGCGGGGTGCCGCCTGCGATGAGCGTCAGCGGTCCCTTGGCCGCTCCTTCGAAATCGAAGGCCTGTGCAGCCCCCCAGGGGTCGGAGGGGTCGTCCACCAAAGTCACTGCGCCCGAGGCCGTCACCTGCCGGCGAGCCGTGGGCGGCAGCCGCCGCAAGGATAGGAAGAGTCGCCTGGTGGCCGCCGGCTCCAAAACCACATCGTACCTGCCACCCGCCAGTCTACCCGCCTGACCGCGCGTCGCCTGACACCGAGCGATAGCTTGTTCGGCCAAGACGGTTATGTCGATGTCCCGCGCGTCCTGGGAATACGCGGAAGCCGGGCTCCCCGCGACACTGCCGGGATCCGATACTCTAGACCACACCGCCACTCTGGTCGCCCGGTGATAGTCGTCGGACGACTGGCCGGCCCCGCCCCGGAGCGAGACGGTGGCGACGGCCATCTCCAGAGCGCTGACGGAGTAGCCGCCCGCCGCCGCCAATCCCTTCCGCCGGGCGCGGACCGCGACCGTAGCCAAGTCGTCGGCGCGCTCACGAGCGCCCTCGACCGCCAGACGAGCAGTGGCCGGGGAAAAGGGGTCGTGGACTTGGCGCGCCACCGGGGTGGCGTCGGGGGGGGCGTTGGGGGGGGCGTCGGGTGCGGTAGCGGGCGCGGTAGCGGGAGCCAGCCTCCCTTGGATGGCCGATTGATAGGCTCTTTCCGCCAAAATGCGGACGCCGGCAACCGTCGCGTCTGAGGTAGAGGCCCAGCCCAACCATCCACCGGCCTCCACCCTGGCCATGACCAGCGTGCGGGAGCCGACGATGTTTTCGCCGATTTCGTTATTCTCCAGCCTGGTGAGTGCCGCGTCGCGGGCCAGGAGAGTCATGACCGTGCGGTCTCCGCGAGAAGCGGCGGTCCCGGCGCGGAGCAAAGAAAGCGCCCCTTCTTTTCCGATCACTGGACGCCATCCTTCCCTTGCTGGGACCACGGTCCCACGCGGACCCGCCGGAAGCGGGATGGGGAGCCTCCGAATCCAGTCGGGACCGCCTGAGCGGGAGGCGTGACGGCCCCCTGGCCGCGGGTCGGCCCCCACAGGGCTCGGAACTCCCGGTCGGCCACGCCGTCGAGACGCTGCCAAAAACCGGCGGCCGCCGCGCCGTAACCGACTCCCCGCACCAACCGCCCCAGGGAGCCATCTTTGATCTCCCAGGCCACCTCGGTGCCGAAATAGCGAGGCACAGGGGCGGCGCCGTTCCAAGAGGCCTTGCCGCTCGAAGAGGCCATGCCGCTCCAAGAAGACGCTCCGGCGGGGACCGTTGGCAGCAGGGGGGTGTCCAGGTAGAGACCTTGTGCAGTGTCCCGGATCAGCTCGGCCGTCCGCCAGTCTCCCGGTTCCAAGACCAAATTGCCCAGAGTCGGATAGGGAGGAGAGGCGTAGTCGACGGCCCGCCGGCCCAAAGAGGACCGGCCGGCGGCGGCACTTCCCCGGCGGACCAGGACCGAAGGTCGGCCGCGCGTTCCTTCATCGTCGTACCCGTACGTGCCCGGCGCTCCCGGAATCGTGGGGTCGGAGGTGATGTTCAGAGCACTCGGAGGTTCCGGCGCTAAGTCCGAAAGGAATGAGCCGCCCGCCAGAAGAGGCAGGCCCACCGTTCTTTCGAGTTGAAAGGCCAGCTGAGAAGGGTCAAGGATCAGGTCCGCCTCCCCCATCTGGCACATGGGAGCCTCCCGGAGCGCGGCGGCTTCCACGGAGAGCCTCTCGGCCACCTGAAACCCGTCCAGGCAATCTTGGGTCACAGGTGAACGGAGCGCTATCTCGTCCACAGCCTCGAAACCTTTGGAAAAGTCGAAACTGGCCGACCGGACCAGTGGCGCACCGGCGTCCGAAGCGGCGGCCACCAGATGGACGTGGGTGGCGTACGATTCCTGCCCGATGAGACTGCCCACCGTGTTGGCCAGGACCTTGTACTCTTTCGCGAACTCGGCTTCGGCCAGGCCCTGTTTCACCTCTGGTCTGCCACGTAGCCGCTGCTCCCAGTCCCCAAGCAAAGCGAGCTTCTCCTCGGTCTTCACCGAAAAAGGATCGCGCCCCACCGGCCCGGACCAGGTATCCACGGCGGACGAGGGTGTGGGCGGCTGGAGAGGATGGATGTTAGCCGAGGCGCTGGCCAGGGCGACCTTGACGGCCTGGGCGGAAGCAAGCTTGACACCGGGAACAGAAAGGCCACTGGCGGAAGCAAATCCCCAGCTTCCGCGGATCAGGCAGCGGATACCGACTCCGAAATCCAGGCTCTCGCGGGGGGTCCGGGCGCAGGCATTGGCCACGCCCAACTCCTCCAGGTGGCGGTAGACGAAGCGGGCATCAGCGTACTCGGCACCACGTGCCTTAGCCTGAGCCAGCCCGGCCTGAAGGACGGCCTTGACCTGGCTTAAGTCGGGCCACTCCTCAAACGTCACGGCAGGCGGTTGCGCCCTCCACCCTATGGGCAAACCGGATCCTTCCCCTCGTGTGTGTGCCTTCTGTTTTCCACGGGGAAGGGTCCTTACCCTCCGGATGGGTTTCTCCGAAACCTTGAAAGCCGGATGTCAATCCGTCGAGGGGAGCCTCACACTTCCGTGCCCGCCTTGTACCGGTCCCTTACCTTCCCCGAAAAGGTGAAGGAAGGATGGTACACCGGATAGACCGAGTCGCTCTTCCAGCTACACTCTCCTATGGCGTTGTCCCAGTTCCGCCTCCCTGGCCACTTCTTCAGGGTGAATGAACCGAACCCGTATATCTTCACCGTCTTTCCCTCAGAAAGCTCGCCGGCCAGCACATCTACGAAGCTTGCCAGGGTCTTCTTAACCATCCTCTGGGAAGTCCCGGTCCTTTCGGCCACCTTTCGAACCAGTTCCGATTTCGTCATGGCTACACCCTCCATACGGCTGCGCGGAAGTCGGATTCCCACTTCCGGACCAGTATGGACCACCATATGCTGAATCTTGGCCGCCGGCTACGATGCACCGGGCAACGGAAATCCGCGTAGACTGGGTCCGACACAAGACCGATAAATGGCGGTGAAGCTGGGCGTGGATACGTTGGTCAGATTGGCCGCCGAACGAGGAATCCGCATTGAGTACCGGCCCTATAGCCGGACCTTGATGCGTCCAATGGTGGACCCCCATGGGACGCCGGTGATCCGGGTAACGAACATACTGCGGGATGCCCCGGCACCGGTGGCCACGGCTGTCTTGGACTACTACTGTGGACCGGGCGGAACCGAGCGTCTGAAGAGCCTGATCGTGGATTATGTTCGCGGAAGATCACCGGGCCGGGACCCCAGGTCTACCTCGGGTCCCAAACCCCCGTTGACCATCATGGACGCCCCGGCGAACCAGCAATCCGTTTTTCGGGGCCGCGGACCTTCGGTTGGCCCCGCGCCCGCGGTACGCCCGACCGCACCGGTGCCCGAACCTTTGACCCCGATAGTGCCCGGCCGCCATCGGACCGCGACCCCGGATCAGTTGGAGGAGGCCGAGATCCTCAGCGTGCTCAGGACCGATGCGTCCCCATCGGGTCGTTCCCAGGACCTCACCGGCCGGCCCGTCACCGCCGAGGCGAACCAGGAAATCCGGCTGGAACTCACCATAACGCCCAAACGCAAGCGCAAATAGGCTAAAGACCCAGCCCGACCCGATACCCTCCGCTCGCAGTTAACATAGTATGTCAGTGGCTCACCTGGAGTCGAGAGGAGGGATTGCGCACCCCATGCGTTTCAAGCTCAAGAGGTATTGCTTCAAACTCGAGTGCGGTGAGGAGAAAGAGGTGGTCCTCCACCTCGTGGAGGAATGCCGGGCGGTCATTCACGGCATCGTCAAACTGCCCAACGGTCGCCCCGTGGAGGGCGCGGTAGTCAAACTCTTCAAAGCTGCCGACTGCCACTCCTGCAACCTTGTCCCGGTCACCTTCACCTTCACCGACGAGTGCGGCCAGTTCCTGTTCGGAGTGCCCGCGGGCCAGCAGTTCGTTATCAAGGTGTTCTTCTTCGAACCGGAATGCGAAGATCACCACCACGAGTGCGACGACCCCTGACCGGTCCGGCCAAAGTTGGCGGCGACGTGGCAGGGGCGGCTTAAAGGCCGTCCCTGCCTCAGCCTGCTGGCGAAGTCTTCGCCTCGAGCCCTGGGAGCGAAGAAGGAGTGAATGCCACTTCCGCACTGCCCGACCCTGATTGTGCCATGAAGAACGATAATGTCGTTCCGGGACACGTTTGTACAAGGATGGGTGTGTCTGGAGTACCCATTTGGCTCCAAGGAGGGTGCTCGGCCATGGTGTGAGCGGCGACAGACACAACACCAACCGACGACCGGAAATCGCCCTGTTTCTTAGACAGCCGTGTTATCGCTGGTAGCCTGCGGGGTTGTGATCGCCCACGTCAATTGGCGTAGATGCACGATGACTTCTGGATGTCTTCTCAGGCCCCCGCGCCGCGTTTCATACCCTGAGAAATGCCCCACCGATACCCCCATCCGGCTGTGGTCGGGTTACATGTGTATTCGTGACACCATCGATCCCTTGAAAGATGGTCTGGAATCGACAGTTTAGTGCCATCCGGCACAATCTCAGTTAGGTGCGGCCGCAGCGGCTCTGGGATCTGTCAACAAGCTGCGGTTAGGGGCGGTCGAAAGGCGGTTATCGTCCGCTTCCTCGACCTCCGCGTTACTCACGCGCATGGGCGCTTTCACACACCTGGCCCTCCGAGAATAGATTGCCACCATCGAGATGGCCCCTTTAGGGCGTTTTGGAGGGGGGAGCGGCGTGGAGAAAGGCCAAAAAGAGCAGGTCAAGATCGTTATGGATGCGGTGGCGGAGACCGGTGTGAAAGGGCGCGAGTGTGGGGAAAGCGATTGCTCCTGCCCAGACCTGGTGGTGTACGTGGTCTGGAGCAAATGCCTGACCATCAATAACGGCGCCTGCTCCCGGTGGCGGTTCTGCAAACCGGGATGCGGCACGGCGTCCGAAGAGAGGTGATCCAAGCAGCATGAGTAAGGAGGACCTGAAGGAAGTCCTTGGCGTGATCAAGGACAGCGAACTGGGCAAGGGCGGATGTCACCACCAAGACGGCGACTGCTGCTGCCCCGTGGTGGTCGTCTACCTCGTCTACACTGACTGTGTGACCATAAACAACGGCGCTTGCGCCGACTGGTCATTCTGCGTCACGGGCCACAACACCAAGAAGAAGTGAGCCGGCGCGCCGCGGTGAGACGGAGCGCCTGGGCGGGCCCTTGACCATACTCACCCTAGCAGTCAACATGGCATAACATGGCACCATAACTGGGTCGGTGGGTCGGCCTTACCGGCCCACCGACACCGCTGGAGAGACCGCAAAATGCAGGTTACCATGGGCGTACTCCTGTCGGCCGGAAGATACCAGAAGCTTCTGGCCGGGCACTGGAATGGCTGGCGCCTGAGAGCTCTGGCCGAGGAGCGGAACCTGGGAGTCCGCACCGTGGTGGCTCACCCCGCTGCGTTATCGGGCGGGCTGAACGAAGGGTACGCGGCCGTCCCTACCGCCCGCGGATGGCATGAGGAACTGGTGAGAGGGCTACCAAGGGTTTACCATAACCGGATTGTGCTCCCGGATCCGGCCCAAGCACGGGCCCTCCGACAACTGAACGGCGACCAACACACTGTGGTGTTCAACGAAACAAACCGGTGGCGCCGTCAGATGGTCTACGAGATGTTGCGCGCGCTACCGGAAACCCGCGATCTTGTTCCTCCAACCCAACCATACGCCGGTCCCCCACGCGAGCCCGGCCTCTATCTCCTCGCGACTTCCCGCCGCGCCGTACGGGACCGCTGCATGCTGCTACAGCGAGACCGTCGTGGAGTCTGCTGGCAATTGGATCCCCGGGGTGGGCTGGGGAAACCCCTCTCCCTTCCTGCCGAGGCGACTCCCGCCCCATTCAGTCCTGGTTCCGACTGGAAGACCGTGCTCATCTCGAGGCTTGACCGCCCTCCAGTGGGGCCTCAAGGCCACGTGGTAGAATGGCGTTTCTACTTGCACCGCGAGGACCAAGCCGGAGCCTGGACCCTGGCCGGGGCAGTGGCGAAAGAGGATATCGTGTGGGAACCTGGCCGCCCCGCATTGACTTGGCGGGTGCGGGAGGCTCTGCTCCTCACCTTTGGCCGGGAGACGTCGTCTTCCCTGGAAGACACCCTGAGCAGCTCCGCTCTGGCAGTGGCACGGAACCTCTCTCTCTTCCTACCAGGGATTGCCCACCTGGCCACCGATTTCTGGGTCAACCGGGAAGGCCTGCCTATCCTGATCGACCTGACCGGCCACTACCGGACGCACTGGCTGGAACGGGTGGGCGACTACTCCTCGCTGAACAGAGTCCTGGAACACCCGGCGCGTTTTGCCCGACTCGTTACCCGGATGGGGGTTGCCAAGCTGGATGTGGATTTCGGTCGTTCCCGGAACGCGAAGTGGTCCTGACTTGCAGGTCCCCGCACCCGTCTGGCGCGGGCCCGCTGGGCAAATCTCCTTGCGCTATGGAGCCCGGACGGTCCGGGCTACCGTCAGCGTCCGGAAGCTAGATCTCGAAGCGACTTGGGACCGGGAACACCCGGCGGAGGTCGTCGTCCACCCGCACTTGATCAGGCGCCTGAACCTCCGCACCGAACCGGTGTACCAGCTAAGATCGAGTTCCACCGGTTCCGAGCTGGAGATCGGCCCGGTCCTGGGGCTATTGCTCGGCCCTCGCAATCACTGGTATAACGGCGCGTTTCTTGAAAGAGAACCGGAAAGGGTGATGCCCGCCTACGCTCTGACCGGGGGATTGTACTGTGCCTTTTCTCCCCGAAATGTATCTGTGATCGATCAGGCGGCCTACGGGCTCCTGTACGACCCGGCCGCGCAAGAGTGGCGGTTCGGCACCTTGCCGCTGCCATCGGTGGTCCACCGCCGGTCTTTCCAGAGCGACGCAGCGCTCATCCGGAGGCTGAACCGCCTCTCGGTCCGGGTCTTCAACTCTTGGCGCTACTCCAAGTGGGAAGTGCATCAGATCCTATCAAAGGACAGGAAGTTCCGGCCCTACCTGCCCGACACCGCCCTGCTGAAAGACGGGACAGAGGCATTGCACCTACTGGAACGTCACGGTTCCGTGATCCTGAAACCTTCGGACCTGTCACGGGGCCGCGGCATCCTCTTCGTCGAGCGGCAAGACTGCTCCTACACCGTCTTGGACTGCCGTCAAGAGGCGCCCCCCTCCCCCGTGGCCTTCCACCGCCAAGCCCTGGTGTCTCTGTTGTCCGGTTTGGCCCGCACCCGTCCGTATCTATGCCAGAGGAAATTGGAACTGGCCCGCCTGGGAGGAGCGCCCTTCGATATCAGAGCGGTGATGCAGCGCGGATATGGCAGCGGAGCCGGCAGTTGGCACTGTACAGGCATCGAGTGCCGGCTGGCCGGGCAGGGGTACCTCGTAACCAACATTTCCCGGGGCGGCCGGGCGCTGTGGTTGAAAGAGGCGGTAGCCGGTGCCTTCGCCGGCCGGCTGGATCCGGTCGAGACGGAGCGCACGGTGGTGTCCGTGGCGACTCGCGTGTGCACCGACCTGGAGCGGACCGGACAGGACTACGGTGAGTTCGGCATCGACCTGGCGTTGGACCGGTCCGGTCAATTATGGTTCATTGAGGCGAACGTCATTCCCACTTTCCACGGCTTCATCGGTCTGGACCGTAATCTCTACGCCGAAATCCTGTCGACGCCTCTTCTCTACGCAGGCTGCCTGGCTGGTTTCGGGCCAAACGGCCACGTCTCCTTGACGGAAGGCGGTGCGCGGCCATGGACGGGTTGACCGTCTACCACATCGAAGAACTCACCGGGTTTTCCGGAACTATCTCGCTCCCCGAAGACTTGTCGGCCGCGGTGGGGCGCCCGGACCGGGTCTCCCTTTCCGCCGGCGCCCTCACCGCGGCAGCGAAATGCTCTTCGGCCCGCTTCGGCTTTGACGGGAGTGCTATCGGGCTTTCTCCGGACGTGCGCTCTGGCCTGCACCTGCCTCTTGACTGGCAGTGCCTGGCCAGGGCCGGCGTCCGTGAAGACCGCGGGGCGGCGGCGGAGGCAGGGGCCAAGGCGGGCACGGGGGCGTGGGTCTACCTTGGTCCGGTGGTCGGCGCACTGGTGTCGGCCGCCAAGGACGACCTCACCCCTGGGCGCCTGAACCCCATCAGCAACCACTTCCTGTCGACAATGGAGCGTGGCGGCCTCTTCGTCGCGTTTTCCAGGGACTCGGTGGACCTTGAGAAGAGGTGCATCCGTGGGTTCCGACTCTTGCCGGGGGGCGGTAACGATTGGGAATCGGGAGTCTACCCTCTCCCCTCCGCCATATTCCGCCGCTACGGGGTAGGCTTTCCCGCGCGCCTCCGCCGGTCCCTACGCTCCATCGGTGTCAAGACCAGTAACGAACGGGTCTTTCACAAGGTCGAAGCCCACCACTGGATGGCGGCGGAGGCCGGGCTCTTGCCTCACTTGCCTGAGACGCGGGAGTTGACCGGTGGCCTGCCGGTCGTCCTGCAAATGCTGGAACGCTTGGGCGCCGTCTACGTGAAACCGGCCTGGGGTAGTCTTGGCCGCGGAGTCCTACGCGTCACCAAGGTGAACGGTGGTTTTTCCGTGGAAGCGGGTGGGGAGCCCCGCCGGGAGTTCGCGGCCACGGACGCCCTGGAATCCTACCTCGGCCCGCGTCTGCCACGGTTCGGCCTGGTCCAACAAGCCTTGCCCCTGGCGTCGGTCGGTGGACGTCTGGTGGATTTCCGCGTCATTCTGCAGAAGGACGGCACGGGGCACTGGACAGTACCAGGGATCGTGGGCCGGTGTGGGTCTCCGAAGTTGCACGTGAGCAACATGGCCGCCGGCGGCTTCCCCGTTCGGGTGGAGGACGCCTTAGCTCTCCTTTTCGGCTCCAATCCCATCACCGTTTTCCGGCGAAAGGAAGAGCTGGTCACCCTGTCGGTGATGGTGGGGAAGGCGCTGGAGCGTGGCGGGCTGATCCTGGGTGACCTTGGTCTGGACTTGGCCTACGATACGGCCGGGCATCCCTGGGTGATCGAGGCGAATAACCGGGACCCCGACCACAATATCGCCTGGGAAGTCGGAGACTGGCCTCTGTTCTACCGCGCCCGGTCCCTGCCGGCTGAATACACTGTTTACCTGGCTGGTTTTGGCCATCCGGGCGACCGAGGTGGTCGAGGCGACCTGGGCGACCGAGGTGGTCGAGGCGATAGGGAGGCGGTTCCCCCATCATGATGACCTTCACCTTCACCGGGACTTCCGGGTCTGAGCCCGTCCTCTACCTGACTTACTCGGCCTATAGGGTCCAGACCCGCGACGCTTCGGCGCCGGACCTTCCGTCGCGGGTCTGGGTTTCCCACGGGTGCCGTCGCGTCCTGTCGGACCTTGTGCCTGTCCTAGAGGAAGGCCATCAACTGCCTGCCAGTTCCGCCGCGGTTCAAAGGCTGGGGCTGGTCGAAGGACTGCCGTATCGTCTGAAGTGGGTCGGCGGCGAGCTTGTCGTCGGACCGGTCGTCGGACTTCATCTGGCGGCGAAGACGAAGGACATGGCCACCGGACCACACAGTTCGGCCAGGCTTTTCTTCCTACGCTACGGCGGCGTGGGTGGACTGGCGTTTGCCTTTGCCACCGATGGACTGAACGTGAGTGAAGGGTGGGTTGAAGGCTACTACTGGAAGCCCGAGGGGAGTGAGCCGGGCCCGACCGCCAGCCCTGGCGGCGACATCACCACGGGCGGCGAGAGTTGGAGGCGGACCCGTGGGCTGGCGGAACGCGTGGTCAAGAGGGCCTCTTCGGAAGGACTACCTGCGGAGACCAACCGGCGGACGGCACGGTTCCAGGCCATGGGAGCCGAGTTTCTAGGGAGGAAGGCGATGGAGAAGACGGAGACGACGGCGGACTCAAGGGTTCCCATCCTACCGGACACGACCGCGGGGGGGCACCTGGCTCCCGGAAGGTTTCCGCTCCCGGCGGCGGTTTGGCGTCGCTGCGGCCGGCTTCCGCCGGACACGCTCTCCGCCTTGATGGAGAAGACAGACGGCCACGTGTTTAACTCGGACTTCTTTGACAAGTGGGAGGGGTTCCGGCGCCTGTCGACCAACCCGTCATTGCGTCGCCACCTCCCCGAAACCGCCCCGCTGACGAATGTAGACGACCTCGTGGCGCGACTGGCCGCCCGCCATTCCATAGTGCTGAAGCAGCGGGAGGGCAACTCCGGATACGGCATGGTCCTCCTTGAACCCGACGGGGACGGCGACGGCTGCACCGCGCGTTATCGGGTGGGCGGTCGCACGGAGCACTTCCCGAGCGCGGATTCCTTGAAGAGGAAGCTGGGCCCGCTGGTGACCGGTCGGCCCTATCTGGTCCAGGAGCACATCCGACTTCCCAGTTACAAGGACCGGGTGGTGGATTTCCGAGTAATGATGCAAAAGGACCACCGCGGGGCATGGCAACCCGTCGTCGCCCTGGGTCGTTTCGGAAGCCCGGGCAGCATTGTCACCAGTTTCATCAATAACGGCTACGCTCTGCCGGCGGACGAGGCCATGCGACGGGTCTTTGGCCTCACGTGGCGGGGGGCCTTCGCTTTCAAATGCCGGCTGGTCGACTTCTGCGCCGAGGTCTGCCGGGCGCTGGACGAAAGCGGCGGATGCTATGGTGACCTGGGACTGGATGTGGGGATCGACGTCGAAGGTCATCTGTGGTTGTTTGAGGCTAACAAGCTTCCTTTCCACGAACTGGCGCTCTACGCCGGACAAGAGCAAGCCTACCTGGCGGTCAAGTCGGGCCCGCTCCTCTACGCTTCACACCTGGCGGGTTTCCCGGGCGAGAGCTAAGGCCGGGAACGCGTCGGCAAGAGAAAGGTGACGCCTCCGGCATGCTTTGGGAACTGGACGACCTAATCCGCGTCACTCAGGCCGAGAAGCTGCGCTGGCCGGCCGGCGCGGGGCCGGCGGTGCGGGCTACCCAGGACCTCTCTGCCGTTGGCCCGCAATCGCTCTTCTTCCCCATGTCCTGGAAAAGCGTGGAGGTACTCCTCTTCCGGCAGCTCCAGGGGGCCGGCGCGGCCGGTGTCGTGATCTACTCCGGTCAGGAACCGCCGCCGGAGCCCGGTTTTCCCGACCTGGGCGTCCTTTCACTCCCCTCTCCATTGGAGGGCTACCTTCGGCTCGCCGCCGCGGCCCGCCGAAGGGCCAAACCGGTGGTGATCGGGATCACCGGCAGTTCGGGAAAATCGTCCACGAAAGAGTACCTGGCTAGCATTTGCCGTCGGGCCTACCGGGTCTCGGCCACGAGAGACAGCCACAACCTCATCACCGACTGCGCTGATTTGTTCCTTGACCTCCGGGGGACCGGCGACGAAGCCGTCGTGGTAGAAATGGGCTTCGGCTGGCGGGGCGATATCGCCCGCATGGCGTCCCTCGCCCGACCCTTCGGTGGCATCATCACCAAGGTCACTCCAGACCACCTGGATGGGGCCGGTGGGTCACTGCAAGTGTTGGCTCAGGAAAAGGGGATGCTGGGGCTTCACCTGCCGCCCGACGGGTTTTTCGCGCTGTCCGCCGACGATCCGGGGTCATCCTTGATCTCCCGGTCGGGGGTCCGGTCTCGCGTGGTGACTTTCGGCGGAGGTCCGCATGCCGACGCGGGCTATGAGGGTGTCCAGATGGACGAAGGCGGGACCACTTTCCGCCTGCGTCTCTTCGGAGAAAGCACCCCGTGCCATCTGAGAACCTTCGGCGAAGTCCAGGCCGCCAACGCTGCCGCCGCGGCCTTGGCCGGCCGCCTGCTGGGGTTTTCCCTTGAGGATGTGGTCACAGCACTCGAACAGACGAGTCCTCTCCACCGTCGCTTCGCCGTCCACCGGTACAGCCATGGCCTAGTGGTCATCGACGACACTTTCAGCGCCAGCATAGATGCCATCATGAACGGCCTGCGGGCCGCCACGACCCTGGCCGGGGGAAGGCGCCTGGTGGCCGTGATATCCGGCGTGGCCCAGTTGGGCGTTGGCTCGGTCTCGTACCACCGCGCTCTGGGCTCCTGGTTGGCCGGTATTGTCGGCACCGGCGGCGAACTCGTCCTCGTGGTGGCGGACGAACGTTGCGACGCGGTCCGCGCGGGCGCCCTGGAGGCGGGCTTCCCCGCGGAGCGCATTCACCTTGTGGAGAGGATCGTGGACCTTCCGGCCCAGCTCCTGGCGCTCACCCTGCCTGACACAGTGCTTTACTGTAAGACCAGCCAGTTCTACTGGACGGGGCCGCAGATCGACGTCTACCGAGAGTCCTTACCAGCTAGAGGGTTCGTTCCCTTGGCGGAACGGGTCTGGTAGAACGCCTCCTAGATAGCTTGGTGGTCTGATGGGTGGTGCCGTCCGGCGGCACGTGATATTTCCCCACCTGGGTCGCGGGGAGGGGGCGGGCCGGGGTAGCTTCCCGAACTTTCCGCCGCGCCAGAGGGATAAGCGTTCGGACCTTTCGACCGTTCCGGCGTCGCTTGTGTCTGCAGGAACTAGTGTGTCGATTCGGGACACACGATTGGGGAAACGCGTGTGTCCTGAGTACACATCGGGGTCCGATGCCGTCCCCCGGGGTGGTTCCCGGAGGGGTGCCGCTGGGTGCTCCCGGATGACAGGCATTCTCCGACTTGCCCATGGACACGAATTACCGCAGGTAAATGAGGGTAGTCTCGGTCGGCGGCATATCCTGGCGCGATGCACCGACGGGCCGGCCTTGCTTCTCCTACCCCGCCGGACGAACTCCCGA
>JAJYWN010000004.1 GCA_021791495.1 Bacillota bacterium | reverse complement strand
ACACTAGTTCCTCCAGACACAAGCGACGCCGGAACGGTCGAAAGGTCCGAACGCTTATCCCTCTGGCGCGGCGGAAAGTTCGGGAAGCCACCCCGGCCCGCCCCCTCCCCGCGACCGAGGTGGGGAATTGTCACGTGCCGCTGGACGGCACCACCCATCAGACCACCAAGCCATTTAGAAACCGTTCTACTAGTGGGTGACGGCACTGGCGTGCGCCAAGCCACGAAATAGCGGGTATTCCTACGAAGTCTGGACGGAGCGCCTTTTGGCCGGCCACATCCGCCGGGAGTCTCTCTCCGAGGGCCATCCCTCACCCGTGAAGATCAGTCCCGGCACACCGTCGGCCCCATGATGATGGTTCCCCTTGACCACGGAGGGAATCCGCCGTGGGAGGGCGTTCGCCGTCCTTTCGTTCAGGGTCCCACCGGAGGCCGGTAGAACACCGCTGGGTCCGACGTGTAGACGGCCGAGAACGACATTGTCCGCTGGAACACCGTCAGGTTCGGCGCGCCTTTGGGGACAAGCTGGAGCCGGTTGGAGGACACCGACGTGCCGTTCTCTTTGAACTGCCGCGCGTCGTACGTGAAGTCGAAATAGAAGAGGTAGGGGGAGACCCACTTGATGTAGGCCTGGCGGGCCTTCGCGTCGGCCGGTCCGTTTAGCGTGACCAGGGTAAGGCCGGGGTCCTTCCGCGCTATGGCCTCTTGGAACTCGACCGCGTTCAGCGGCACGCCGTCGAGAGTCGGCACGTAGCCGAACTGCCCGTCGGCGAAGACCCATTTGCCGCGGTCGGGCAGCCAGACCTCAGAGACCACGTGGCCCGCCCCGACCTTCCTGGTGGCAGCGTCTCTGGTCTTGAGGCCGAGCACCCGGGCCGGCATCCCCAGGGCCTGGGCCGCACCGGTGATCACCTCGCCGTACTCCACGCAGCGGAAACGCTTGCCCTCGCCGGCTTCTTTGAGGATGGTCAGCGGGTCGGGATGGCTGGGCTGGTTCGAACCGTTGTGCGCCCAGCGGGAGTGGGCCCACCCGGTTAGGGCGACGAGCTTCGTGGTGTCATCCGGGGCGGAGGCCACCAGTTTCTCCAGGCCGTACTTGGTCCTCAACTCGGCCGGGCCCGGTTCGTCCGGGCCGTTGAAGATCAGGTGGTATGAGATCTCGGCGCCATCCGTTCCCCATTGCAGGGCCTCGACATGGACCGGCCGGTTGACCGACCACAACCAGACCAGAAAAGCCAGAAGCAGACCGACCGAGAGGAATACACCAGTGAGCAGGAACAGTCTACCAATGTCGGTGGCTGCTTTCTGGGCCGGCTCAGCGAGATTCCCCAACTTGACGCCCCCTTGTCCCCTGGACGGACCTTGGTAACCGTATCAAGCCCCTCGCACCCTGCGGGCGACGGCTTCCCGCACTTCCGGCGGGGGGAATCCGGTCAGGGCCACGGTGCCGTCTGGCTGGATCCGGATCTCAAAGGACCCGGATTTGGGCGGGAAATCCTCCGGCCCATAGCGGCCGGTCAGGATGTGCAGAACCTGGTTCGTGGAGCCACGGATGCCATCGTCCGTGGCCAAAGACTCTACAAACGGCCCGTCGATCAGGACATCCGCGAGCTCCAGGACGCGCCGCCCCACGGGTGTCCGCGCGATCTCGTCGCGGGTGAAGCCGCTATAGATCACGACCGAAAGGTCCGGCTCGCGCCGTCGCAGGAGACCGAGGAACTCGGCAAGGGCTTCCGCCTGCTCCAAAGGCTCTCCGCCGCTGATAGTGATTCCCTCGATCGCCGGAGTCCCCTCGAATGGCTCCACCTTCTCCGCACCGGCCCCGGGACTGGGCCGGCCGTGGTACTCAGCATGCTGGACGGCGTCAGAAATCTCCTGTACAAGGTCTTCTGTTTTCATCTCCCACCCGCCCGCCGGGTCGTGGGTGTCGGGGTTGAAGCACCCTGGACAGCGCCGCGAGCACCCTTGAAGGTGAATCAGGAAACGGAGGCCTGGGCCGTTCACCCTTGTCCCAGGCCACACACTGTACACGCGCAAGTTCATCGCGGTCTCATTAGTGCGAGCTGCCGTGGGACGCGGCGCCGCCCGAGTGGTGTCTGCGCTGACGCTCCTCGAAGTAGACCGCGGCGGCCAGGGCCGCCCCTACCAGCACTGGAAAACCCTCGAGGGCTAGAAGCACATCGTTCCCGAAGACGTCGCCGCCCATCCGCCCCCTGATGTTCCCGTTCGCCATCCCGTCTTCGCCGATGCGCGCCGCCACCTCGAAATCCATGGAGAAGCCGAAGACGTCGCCACCGATGCGGCCGCGGACGATGGTCTTCCCCACCATCTCGAGGTCCAGGTCGGCCCCCTCGATGGCGCCGCCCATCCGGCCCTTCAGGTGATCGCGGTCTACGAAGGCGACGATGTCCTTGCCGCCCATGACCCCACCGTAACGGCCCTCCAACCTTCCGTTGGTCGGATCCCAGGAAAGGTTCAGGTCCTTGCCGATGATTCCGCCGCCGAAGCGCCCGGTGATGTTGCCGCCGGCCAGTTCGCATTCAATGGTGTTGCCAATGACTTCGCCGCCGACGCGGCCTTTCATGGATCCCATGGTCTACCTCCGTTTCGCACCTTTCAGCATATCAAGACGCCGGGTGCGGCGCCACTGTTCCGTGCTCCCCTGCCCCCTCCCTTCGGGCGACCCGGAATCAAGAGGACATCGCCGAGGTGCCCGGCCCGAACGTGAAGGACTTCCCTTTCGTGGGGCGAACCAACCGTCCAATATGGGTAAGTCAAGCGCGACAGCCACGTCGTCATACAGCCTGGTCGACCTGCTTTTGCTCGGTGTGACGGTCGTTTGGGGTATCAACAGCCCCTTGGTCAAATACGCCCTTTCGGGGTTCACGCCGCTCTCGTTCAACGGCATCAGGTTCGTCGTCTGCACCGTTACCTTGTTCGTCTTCCTGTGGGCGTTCGAAAGGGACCTGCGCATCCGGCGGGAGGACTTCGGCCGGATGCTGTTCGCCGGCTTCCTCGGCAACTTCGTTTATCAGTTGGCCTTCATCAAGGGCATCAACCTCTCCCTGGCCGGCAATACGGCCTTCGTCCTGGCCACCATGCCGGTGTCCACCGCCCTCCTCGCCCGCCTGGCCCGCCTCGAGTTCCCGTCGCGGAGGGCCTGGGCCGGCATGGCGGTAGCTTTGGCGGGGGTCATGATGGTGTCCGTGGGTGGGGGGAAGGAATTCTCCTTGGCCAGCAAGACATTGCGCGGGGACGCCATCACTTTCGCCGGGACTTTCGGGTGGAGCTGGTACACGGTGCTCATCAAGCCGCTGCTGCGCCGCTATTCCTCGCTGAAGGTGACGGCGTGGACCATGCTGACGGGGACGGTCTTTCTGGCGGCGGCCTCCGTCCCGGAGCTGCGGGCGCAGGATTGGACGAAGGTGGGGGCCGGGCATTGGGCGGCGCTGGTTTTTTCCGGCTCTATGGCCATCACCGGCGCCTATATCATCTGGAACTGGGGTCTCGGTAAGCTCGGCATGGCCCGGACCGCGGCCTATCAGAACCTCTCGCCCATCTGGGCGGGCATCACGGGCTGGCTGTGGCTGGGTGAACCTTGGAACTGGCTGCGCCTGACCGGCGCCATCGCCGTGCTGGTGGGGCTGGCCGTAGTGCGGAACATCGGGATCGATGCGGCGCTGCGCCTGCTGCGGGGGGCGGGCGAGAGCGGAAGGGCGGCCAAGGGTGCGATCGCGGCAACCGATGCCGAGGCCGGTGCCGGTGCCGCCGCCGGTGCTGGTACCGGCGCCGGCCCGACCGGGGTCAGTCGGGGCAGGTAAACCGCCAGGCGCACCAGGCGGCGGCATCGCTGCGCGCCGGCGGGCACGACAGGCATTCGACCTTGATCCGCGGATCGATGGCCTTGCCGAACTCCGTGTATTCCACGATACCCACCGAACGGCAAGGGAAGGCGGCCATCCCTTTCCTCTCGCGCGCCGCCTGCACGCGGCAAGTCCGCATTTTGAAGACCAGGGCTTCGGGCGCGCCCGCGGCGGCCGACGTCCCCCCGGCAGCCGATACCCCTCCGCCGGCTGATGCCCCTCCGGCGGCTGATGCCCCTCCGGCCGCCGATGCCCATCCGGTAGCTGGCTCGCGCCGGAATTCCTGCTCGTTCAGTTGAGAGTACATCCGGTACTTCAACGCCAGTTCCAGGCCATCCAACCCGGGCCGCTCCGGCAGACCCAGAAACTCTTTCAGGCGCCGTCCCTCGTTGGCGGAGAAACCGGCCATGGCCTTTTCGTCCAGTCGGATGGCCGTCTCCAGACCGAACTCCCCCTCCACGGCTTGGAACCACAAACCGTCGTGGGCCAGCCAAAGCCGAGCGTAGACGCCCAGGAGTTCGATGAGTTTCCCGTGGCCCAAGTCCGGCTCCGTCATGGCCGCGCACTCCTTATCGACGTGCTTCGTTCACTTTTGCCTCGCCAACCTTACTCTTCCGCGCATGGCGCCATATTCCTGGCAAAGGCGCGCCGCCGACCAGAAGGAAACTGCCAGACCCAGTTGAAACAGATTTAGGTTCTCGTAGGTTCTCGTCTAAGGTCATGAAGTCTTGAGCAAAATCAACTGCAGCCGAGAGAAGCTGCGGTACTTTGGGGAGGAAGCCCGTGCCAAAGCGGTTCAGCCCGACCACGCCGTCGGACGACAAGAAGACAGCCCGCGCCAAGAGAGGCGCCGCACCGTCCAAGAAGCAGAAGAAAGACCGTACCGTGTTCAAGGTCACGGAGAGCGCCACCGCCCGACCCAAGGGCGAGGCCATCGTGCCGCGTAAGCTCCGCCGCGAGCAAGAGCGTACTCTGGCCAAGAGCCCGGAGGGTAAGGCCACTCAGGCCCGCAAGGTCCGCAACCGGACCATCTTGAACGGCGCCATCATCGCGGCCGCGGTGATCGTCGTAGCAGTCATGTACTACTTCTATAGTTACCTGCCGAACGCGCCGGCCATGCCGGCCGAGAACGTCGGTCCGGTCGTGGCCACCATCAACGGCTACCGCCTTCACGAACAGAATATCAAGGTCATGAAGGGTTATCTGGCGTCGGAGAAGACACCGCCGGTTGAGCCGTCGGCCATCACCGACAAAGAAGCTTTCGAGCAACTGAAGAAGCAGATCGTCCAATACCAGGAGGCTAGGCGCCGTCACCTGACATCGAAGCAGACGGAAATCGATTCCTACGTTAAGCAAGACCGTGCCCAATTGGATTCCATCTTCGCTTCCGACGCAGAATCTAAGGCCACTTTCCTGGACGAGGTCAAGAAGATGGGTCTGACCGAACTGGAGTATTGGTCGTCCCTGTATCCGGCGGTGGCTCGCTCGAACGCCATTTCGAAGCTGACTAGCGCCGTGGTGGCCACCTTCCAGCAGCCCAATCCTCCTCTGGGAGGCACCGACCTGGCCAACGCGCAGAAGAAGTTCTACGACGACTTCGTCGACGGGCTGGTGAAGAAGGCTAAGGTCAAGATCCTGAAGGACTCTCTGAAATAGACGCTCGCCTGTGGAAAGCCCCCTTCTCTCTCCGCATAAGCCACCAATTCCCTGGAAACGTTGATAGGCGGAGGTGAGAAAGTTGGGAGACAAGACAACTGGAGTCAGCTGCTACGTTGACAATTGCCAGTATTGGGGCACCGGTCAGGTCTGCAAGGCGGATCAGATCGTGGTGGACAACAGCCGGGGACGCACCAGTGGCAGGGGTTCGTACGGCATGGAAGTCGGCGAAATGGGCAAGGGCGGCAGCGACGCGACAACGTCATCGGAAACCATGTGCCAGACCTTCAAACCCAAGTCTGGCAACGGCCAAGGTGGACGCATCGGCAAGAACGGACGACGGTAAAGATTCTGCAGGGCACTCGCAGATGCCCCGGGCCCGCCTCCATCAGGCGGGCCCGGGGTTTGTCTTTGGCCGGGCTGTGGTCAGGCGGCTAGATGACTCCCTTGTCCCGTAAGGTCTTGTTGATGTCCGGCGTAAACAGCTTGCCGGCGGCGATATCCGCCAGCCGCTGCTCTTCCTGCCTGGCCTTGGCTTCGGACGCCTCCAAGACTTCCATGGCCATGCCGATGGGGATGACGACCACGCCGTCGTCATCGCCGACGATGACGTCACCAGGCAGCACCGCCACGGCGCCGCAGGAGATGGCGGTGTTGATCTCGCCGGGGCCGTCCTTATCGCAGGCGGTAGCGGCCACCGTCTTGGCGAAGGTCGGGAAGCCGATCTCCTCCAGTTCGGCGGCGTCACGGACGCAACCGTCGACGACGATGCCACCGAGCTTGGCACCCTTGGCCACGCTGGCCATGAGTTCGCCGAAGACCGCGCTGCGGTATCCGCCGGTGGTGTCGACGACGATGATATCGCCAGGTGACGCGACTTCCAGCGCCTTATGCACCATCAGGTTATCGCCGGGGCGGGTCATCACCGTGACGGCCTGGCCGGCCATACGCATACCCGACCAGATAGGCTTGATTTCGGCGTCCATGGCGCGGAAACGGCCCATGGAGTCGGCGATGTTGCCGGTGGGCAGCGCGGCGTAACGTTTGATGATGTCCTGGCTGAGCCTTGGTGCGGTGTTTGGATGGATGGCGAAGCCGATCTTTCCGCTCATGTGGTCTAGACCGTCCCTTCACATTTAGTCACTCATCGTCCCGGTGTCATTTTTCCAGGAAGCGGCCAAATCCTTCAGACCTCCCATTCATAGCGCCGGGACGAGAGTCAAGACTAACGAAGCAAGCCATTCTGAAAGGGGGTTTTCGTTTGTTCAAACACGAAAAACAGCTGCTACACCCAGTTTGGGTCGAGCGGCCCAACCTCACCTACGCCAACCTTCTTCAGGAGCAGTTGGGCGGCGGAAACGGCGAGCTATCAGCCGCATTGCAGTACATCTCGCAGAGCTTCCGGGTAACGGATAAGGCCATTAAGGACCTGTTCCTGGACATTGGGGCGGAGGAATTCAGCCATATGGAGATGGTGGCCACCGCCATCAACCTGCTGAACGGCAGCGATCTCGATGCCGCTAACCAGATAGTCGGGCAGGTGGAAGCGCACACCTTCACTGGCCTGACACCGGGCCTGCTTAACACCTCCGGCCACCCGTGGACGGCGGATTACCTCAAGGTGACCGGCGACTTGCCGGCCGATTTGCTCTCCAACATCGCGGCGGAACAGAGGGCTAAGGTTACCTACGAGTACCTCTACCGCCAGATCAACGACCGCGGAGTGCGCGAGACCATCGACTTCCTACTTAACCGCGAAGAGGCCCATAACTCCCTCTTCCGCGAGGCCTTCAACAAGATCCAGGGATCGGGCTCCACGCGCGACTGGGGTGTGACGCAAGACTCGAAGCTCTACTTCGACCTCTCCACCCCCGGCAAGTACTATGGGCAGCCGGACGCCGTGCCGCCGGCTTTTCAGACAAACGTGGAGCGGCCGACCGGTTGGGCGACGCAAGAAGCTCAAACCGGTGGGCTGCCCACCAAGTACGGGACGCGCAACTACGAAACGCCCCAGGGCTTCGGCACGATTCCAAACTACGGGACGCAGACGGAGACCGGAGGTCAGCACGCCGGCAACACGAGTGGCACTTACACCTACGGGACCACCCGGGATCACGGCCGACGGCGGTAGGTAGCACGTCATTGTCTAAGGCCATCACGAATTGCCTAACGCCATCACGAAAGGCCAGCTAATCGGTACGAAGCCCCGCCACGCCCGACTGGCGGGGCTTCCGGGCGGCGGGGCTTCGTCCTCGTTAGGACGCGTCGGGACGCGTCGGGACACGTCAGGACACGCCAAATCTTGGCGGTCGGTGAGCCCGAATTCGCGACCCCTCGAAAGGGCCTGACCGATAGAAACTAGCGATTCCGGCCGCGTAGACCGCTAGTTTCTGGTGGTTTGGAGGCCTGGAAAGGCCCGGGGTCAGTTTGGGGCGCTCGCTACTGAACACGCATGCGGGAAATCTCGTCCTCCAGAATGGTCCGCTGTTTCTCCATGAGGCCAATGGCCTGCGTGGTTACGTAGGCCAATTCCTCATAGAGAGCGCGCGAGTCCCGCGTATCACCCTGCTGCACCTCGGAGTAAACCCGCTCAGCTAACTCGCGCCGCCTATGACCTATGCCACGGAGCTGCTCTCCTAAGCTGATTAGCTCTGTCTTATCCACAAAACACCCTCCCTCGTGTGGTCTGCCAGACTTATCATTTCCCGGCAGCAGTTCGGTGCCGCGCGCGGCAAGGTATCGAACCGCACGGCGGGCCTACACGCTCGGTGTGGTCTTGACGACCGGTGGGAGGACAGGCGGTGATGTTTCGCGGGGGTGCATCAGGCAGGTGAGGAACGTTCGGGGCGCGAAGCAGATGGAAAGAACAGGTGGGCTGCCCGCTCAAGATCGGCCAACGCCACGCCGACGACGCCGACCACACCGGCCACGCCGGCGCAGGGCCGGCCACACCGGCAGGCCCGCGGACCGCTCGCCGCCCAAAGGAGGCCGTATCGCATGACCCAGACCACCATTGACACCGCCGCACTGAAACGCCGAGCTGTGGAAATCATCGATTCCATGGCTCCCCGGCTCATCGAGATCGCCGATGACATCCACGCCCACCCCGAGATCCGGTTCGAGGAGCGCTACGCCGCCAAGCTGCTCTCCGACGAGTTGGAGAAAGCCGGACTGGCCGTGGAACGGGGCACCGCCGGTATGGAAACCGCTTTCCGCGGCGACTACGGTTCGGGGCGGCCGGGTCCGACCATTGCCCTCCTGGGCGAATACGACGCCCTTCCCGAGATCGGCCACGCCTGTGGCCATAACCTCATGGGCACCATGAGCGTAGGCGCCGCCATCGCCATCAAGACCTTGATGGCCGATGCCGCCTCCCAACCGGCCGATTCCTCCCTCGCCCTCCCCGGAAAGGTAGTGATGCTGGGCACCCCGGCCGAAGAAGGCGGCGCCGGCAAGGTCATCATGGTGGAAAAGGGCATCTTCAATGGCATCGACGCGGCCATGATCATCCACCCCGGCTCCAATAACCGGGTGCACGCCTCCAGCATCGCCTCGTACAAGCTGGTGATCCGCTTCCACGGCAAGCCGGCCCACGCCGCCGCCTCACCCCATGAGGGGATCAACGCCTTGGACGCCTTGATCATGACCTTTAACGGCATCAATGCTCTGCGCCAGCACGTCACGCCCGACGTGCGCATCCACGGCATCATCACCAAGGGCGGCGCCGCCCCCAACATCATCCCCGACTTCGCCGAGGGCAACTTCGTCATCCGGGCCGCCGATAAGAACATGAATGAGAAGAACGTAGAGAAGGTGAAGAACATCGCCCGCGGCGCCGCGCTGGCCACCGGAGCGACGGTGGAATTCGAGCGCACCGGCATTCCTTACGATCCCATGAAGAGCAACGTCGTCCTGGAGAAGGTCTTTACGGCGAATCTGGTCGCCCAAGGTGTGGCCGAGGAAATGGAGGAACGCAAGGGTGGCGGCGCCGGCTCCACCGACATGGGCAACGTCAGCTGCGTGGTGCCGGCCATCCACCCGCACATCGCCATCGCCCCCAAGGGCACGCCCGGTCACACCCACGAGATGTGCGCGGCGGCTGGATCGGAGGGCGGCCACCGCGGACTCATCATCGGAGCGAAAGTACTGGCGACTACCACTATTGACCTGCTCACGAACCCGTCCCTGGTCGAGGCGGCCTGGAAGGAACTCCGCGGCCAGTGAGGCCGGCGCGCCCGGTGCGGCGTGGGCGGAGACTGGTCGTCCGTCGACGTGGCCGGCTGCTGGCGGCGCTGATCGCCCTGGTGGCGGTGTCGGTCGGTCTGTTGGTTTTCGTCCCGCGCCTCCCGGCGCAGGCCGGTTGGTACGCAGGGGCCCCCCTACGCTGGTTCGTGGAAGCCTTGGCCCTGCACTGGCCCTGGCAAAGGCCCCTTGTCCAAGTGCCGGTGATCGCCTGCACCACGGACAAGGATGGAGACAGGCTCCCCGACCTGGACGACATCGTCCAAGGGGCGCGCCAGGAGGTCGGCCTCCGCACAGTCTATAGGGATGGCTACTACCAGGGCGGTTACCCGCCCAAAGGCGTCGGGGTCTGCACCGATGTCATCTGGCGGGCGCTGATGAACGCCGGCTATGACTTGAAAGGGATGATCGACAAGGACATCGCCTCCAACCCGGCAGCCTACCCCCGGGTGACCGGCAAACCCGAACCCAATATTGATTTCCGCCGGGTGCCGAATCTGGTGTCCTTCTTCGACCGCTTCGCCACGAAGCTCACCACCGAGGTAATCCCCGGTGACACCAAGAACCTGGCCGAGTGGCAGCGCGGAGACATTGTGGTTTTCGGCACCCGGATGGAGCACATCGGCATCATCTCCGACCGGCGACGGCGGGACGGTGTGCCCTACATTATCCATAACGCCGGACCCTGGGCCGCCGAGGAAGACAGACTACTGGCGCTTCCCTGGCCGGTTACCGGCCACTACCGTTTTTCGAAGTGAGCATGCAATCGAAAGGAGCCGACAAATATGCCGCGAGTTTTCCCGAAGAACAAGGTCCTGGAACTGATGCGCGCCGGCAAGCCCGCCGTGGGCGCCTTCTTACCGATCACCTCTCCGCAGATCGTGGAGACCATGGCCTACGCCGGCATGGACTTCGTCATCATCGATACCGAGCATGGTCCCGGTGGCATCGAAACCGTGGAGAACCTGTGCCGCGCCGCCGACCTTGGCGGGATGATGCCCTTCGTCCGCGTCACCAATAACACCGACCCCACCCTGATTTCGAGGTCCCTGGACGCCGGGGCCATGGGCGTGCAGATCCCCATGATCGAAAGCGGCGAGCAGGCTGAACGGGTGGCGCGCGGCGCCCATTACGCCCCACTGGGCACGCGCGGCCTGGCCGGGGTCCGGGCCGCCGGATACGGTTCCATCCCCCTGGCTGAGTACGTCAAGACTGCTAACGAGGAGATCGCCGTCATCGCTCAGATCGAGACCATCAAGGGCGTGGAGAACGCGACGGCCATCGCCTCCGCCCCAGGTGTGGACATCGTTTTCATCGGTCCGGTGGACTTGTCTCTGTCGCTGGGTATCCCCGGCCAGATCGGCAGCCCGCTTCACAAGGAGACCATGGACAAAGCGATCGACGCCGTCCTGGCCGCCGGCAAACCCGTGGGCAGCCTGACCTACAGTGCCGAGCACGGGAAGGAGCAGATCGCCCGCGGCATGCAGTACCTCTGTATAAACGCCGTGCCGGTGTACGCTCACTGCCGGAACATGCTGAAGGAGCTGGGAAGGCTCTAGCCGTTCGGGGGACCCCCTGGCAGCGTTGTCCCAGGAGACCATGACAAAAATCCTTGTTGACAACCGGAAGGCCGGAGTGCTAGCATCAGGGTCAAACTAAACGTTACTCCTGAAAGCGATGACCGGAGATAGTAGGCGCCGCATTACGCTTAAGCGAACCGGTGACAGTGCGAGACCGGTGCGGAGTTGGGCGTTCGAATGGAGCCGCGAGCGGCAAATCGAAACGCGTCAGGCGGAGTAGTGGTTGCCGGAAGCCCACCGTTATCTGGGTAGGGTGTGAGGACTGCGCGAAGCCGCGAGAAGTCCCGCACCTGGTGAGTGAGGCGTAAAGCCTAATTTGGGTGGTACCGCGAGTGTTGATCCCCGTCCCTTGCTGGACGGGGATTTTTGTTTTTCCCAGAGGCCGCGACGTTGCCGGCGGGACGCCGTCGGGCTGCCACCTGGCTGGCGTAAGGGCGCCGTCGGGTCATGAGAAGGAGGTATGTAGTATGGTCATCAGACAGGGAATGCTGGTCCCGCTCTTGATCGAAGTAGCCTTCGCCCTGTCCCTTCTGTACGTCATGCGAAGGACCAGGCGCGGGCAGAAGGTACCGAGAGTCCGCAAGGTAGCGGGCCTCGAGGCGCTGGAAGAAGCGATCGGTCGGGCGACGGAGATGGGCCGCCCCATCCACTTCACCCCAGGAATCGGCGACTACGGCGAGCCCATGACCCTGGCGGCCTTCACCGTCCTGGAATACGTCGCTAAGCTGGCGGCCAGGTTCGACACCCGGCTTATCGTGACGAACCGCAATGCCTCGGTCTACCCTGTGACCGAGTCCATCACCAAGGAGGCCTACCTCTCCGAAGGCAAGCTCAACGCCTTTAACCCCACGGACGTCCGCTACCTGTCCGATAACCAGTTCGGTTACGCCAGCGGCGTCGTGGGCATCCTGCACCGGGAGAAGGTAGCCGCCAACCTCATGTTCGGGCTGTATTACGCCGAGTCGCTGATCTTCGCGGAGGCGGGAAATCAGGCCGGTGCCATCCAGATCGCCGGTTCCGCCTACATCTACCAACTTCCCATGTTCGTGGCAGCCTGCGACTACACCCTTATCGGTGACGAGCTGTACGCCGCCGGGGCCTACCTTTCCCAGGAGCCCACTCTGCTGGCCAACCTCATCGCCCAGGACTGGGGCAAGATGCTCGCGGTCGGACTGCTCATCCTGGGTGTGGTGTTGAAAACCCTAGGCGGCGGCTCTGTCGCGCGAATCCTGGCGAAGTGAACCGGGAGGATTGAGAACATGAAACGGGAGTTACCTGTGGTTATCACCAGCGTCGTGGCCGCTCTCTACGTTGTGGCCAGCTTCTTGGACATCAAGGCTTTCAACGTAATGAAAAGTCACCTAGACAAATGGTTTCTCATCATCAGCGCGTCGACGATCTTGTTGGGTGTTATCAACTTGTACGTAGTCCATGCTTCGGCCATCCGCCGCCGCAAGCCGGGCTTCGTCTATAGCATCATCTTGCTGGCGGCGCTGGCCTTCACCCTGATCCTGGGTCTTCAGGAAACAAGCCAGGGCCGCAACTACGCGCAGCTCTACCAGTACGTCCTCAACCCCCTCAGTTCCACCATGTATGCCATACTGTGCTTCTACATCGCTTCAGCGGCATACCGGGCCTTTCGGATGCGATCGGTGGACGCGGCCCTGCTCCTCGGTACCGCCGTGATCGTAATGATCGGGGTGGTCCCCCTCGGCGACGTCTTGTGGCAGGGCTTCCCCAAGCTCAGCCAGTGGCTTCTCGACGTCCCAAACACCGCGGGGATGCGCGGGATCATGATCGGCGCGACCCTGGGGGCCATCGCCACTGGAATCCGCATCTTGCTCGGCCTGGAACGCAGCCACTTCGGGCGGGCCGAGTGAGCTGAGTACGGCCGGTCCAAGCGAGCCTAATGAGAGGAGGGGAATACCTTGACCCTGAGCGAGAGACTACAATCCATCGACCGTCGCGTTATCTACCTGATCCTGGCGGCGGTGATCGTCGGCGTCCTACTCCACCCGATCGGGATGCCGATTCGGGTGGGCAAGGAAACCCAGACGGTGTACGCCGCCCTAGATGCCCTGAAGCCGGGGAGCCTGTTTGTTCTGAGCTTTGACTACTCCGCTTCGAACGTTCCGGAGCTGCATCCTTCGGCTATCGCCATGCTAAAACACGCGTTTAGTAAGAACGTCCGGGTCGTGCTCACCGCCCTTTCGCCGGAAGGCGGGATGTGGGCCAACGACGCGCTAGGCGTCGCCCTTCAGAAGTATCCGGATAAAAGGTACGGGGTCGACTACATCAACATCGGGTATAAGCCGGGCGGCCAGGTCTTTCTCGAGAAGCTGGCCACTAACGTCAAGGACGCCTGCGCAAACACCGACGCCTCGGGGAAGCCGCTGGACTCATTCCCGATCATGAAAGACTTCCGGACCGCGGCCGACGTGTCCCTGGCGGCCAGCATGACGGCGGGTGAACCCGGCTATCCCCAGTGGATCGCGAACTACGGCGAACCGAACAAGGTTCCGATCACCGCCGCGACGGTCGCCGTCGGAGTGTCGGGGGCCATCCCCCTTGTGACGTCCGGCCACCTCAAGGGCGTCCTGAAGGGCATGCGGGGCGCGGCTGAATACGAACTCCTGATCAAGGATAAGGGGACGGCCGTGGCGGGCATGGATGCGCAGTCCTTGGGTCACTTGACGATCGTGTTTTTCGTCCTTGTAGGTAACATCGGGTATTTCCTGCAGCGGGCAAGGGCCCGAGGGAGGTCTTAAGGCGATGCAAATGCAAAGGGTGGACATATGGATCGCGGCCCTTCTGACGCTGGCGATGTTCAGTTTCCTCTATAAGGAGAACCCCTTCTACCGGGTGGCCGAGCACGTCTTCGTGGGAGTCGCGGCCGGACACGGCGTCATAGTGGCCGTGGACAGCTACCTCCGGCCCACGGTGAAGAGCGTGGTGAAGGACGACCAGTACATCTACATCATCCCTCTGGTCATCGGCCTCCTGATTTACACCAGGTACGTGAAGTCCGTCGCCTGGCTGAGTCGGATCACCATCGCGTTCCTGGTGGGCATCGGCGCCGGCATCGCCTTGACAAGGCAGATCAAACCCTTCTTCCTCGACCAGATCGCGGCTACCATCAAGCCGGTCTGGGTGGCCGGCAAGCTGGGCGTCTCTCTGAACAACATCGTGCTCATCACCGGGGTCGTGGCCACACTCATCTACTTCTTCTTCACCACCTCCCAGAAGGGCGTTCTGAAGGTTACGTCGACCTACGGCCGCTGGATCATGATGATCGCCTTTGGGGCGGCCTTCGGGAACACGGTGATGTCGAGGATATCGCTGTTCCTTGGCCGCGCGCAGTTCCTGATGAAGGACTTCCTCGGCGTGCTCCATTAGCCAAAGCTCAATAGACCGAAGCTCCGTGGACCGAGACTCCATGGGCCAAACCAGCACCCCTTTGGGAGGATGAAGCAGTGAAACTGACGCTAAGATGTTCGGTACTGATCGACGGAGTAGCGGACGCGGCAAAGGGACCGTGCTCCGTGCACATAGAGGGGGATCGCATCCTGTCCATCGACCCCCTTCCAGGTGGCCCTGCCGGCGGGGAATCCGGTGAGCAGCACTCCCGCGGCGACCAGAACGGCACTTCGAGCGAAGGCGGCGCTGCCGTCATCGATCTGGAGGGCTATACCCTTCTACCTGGCCTGATCGACTGCCACGTTCACCTAACCAGCGAAGCCTCGCCGGAGAGACCGCCGGCCCCACCGGCCAACTCGTCTGAAAGGGAATACAGGCTGCTCCTGAACGTCGCGCAGAATATGCGCAAGAGCCTGCAGGGCGGCGTGACCACCGTCCGCGACCTCGGCGCGCCCAACGCCGTTATTCTGCTGCTCCGAGACCTCGAACGCGCCGGACGGGTGACCGGACCAAGGGTAATAGCCAGCGGAGCGGGCATCACCATCACCGGCGGCCACGGCTGGGCCACGGGGCATGAGTGCGACTCCGCCGTGGAGGTGCGTAGGGCAGCCCGCACCCAGCTTAAGCTGGGGGCCGACGTGCTGAAGATCATGTCCAGCGGGGGAGTCTTCACAGCCCTTTCCAGATCGAGTAACTGCCAATTCTCAGTAGAGGAACTGCACGAAGCGGTGGCCGAGGCGGAGAAGATGGGTAAGCGCGTGGCCACTCACTCCCACTCCAAGGATGCCATCAAGTCGTCCATCCTGGCCGGCATCCACAGCATCGAGCACGGGATTTTCCTGGATGATGAGTGCATCTCGCTGATGCTGGAACGAGGCACCTACCTGGTGCCGACCCTGGCTCCGCACACCTACATCTGGGGAAACCCGGAGATTCACCGCATCCCGCAGGTCTTCCTGGACAAGGCCACGGTCATCCGGGAGCCGAACTTCCAAGGCGCCACCAAGGCCGTCAAGGCGGGTGTCCGCATCGCCGCCGGGACTGACTCCGGCATCCCGTTCATGGAGCACGGGAGGGTGGCTAGCGAAGTCGAGACCCTTCACGACATCGGCATGAAGCCAATGGAGGCGCTCAAAACCGCCACGCGCTACGCCAGCGAACTCCTCCAGGTGGACCAGAAGGTCGGCACCATCGAGCCTGGTAAGGTGGCCGACATCATCGCCGTCAAGGGCGACCCGTTGGCAGACCTGACGGCGCTCCGGTACCCCGCCCTGGTGATCCATGATGGTAAGGTCGCCGGAGTCGAACCCGGGCTGCACGCTCCGACCATGCCGGAGACTTTGATCCTCACGAGGCGCGCCGGCTGGCCGTCGTGGAAGTGGAGTCCGAGTGGGGACTGAGTGGGGATTGGGGCGCCACCACCCAGCCGAGCGTCAGGCGTCTCCCTTGGTCTGACGTGCTCCCTGGTCTGACATCCCCTGGATGGTCCTGGATTTTCTGCGGCCGGCCTTGCTGAAGGCCCTATAGGGGGCACGCTCCTCTGCGGTAGCTTCACCCTCGCCGCCTTGCCCGGCTGCAGGGCTGGTCGCGGATTCCCCTGCGGCCGGCGGCTGCGCCACATGGCCGCCCGACCGCGGTTCGATTATGCCCATGTGGGCCTTTAGGGCTTCTTGAAGAACGTGTGAGAAGTTGATCTGGTGCTGCTCGGCCATATCGTTTAACCACTTAGGTATGGTCAAGGTCTTCTTGACTGCCCGCTGGGACATTTCGGCTCGGATTGGGGGCATCCAGATTTCCACCGCGACCAGAGACTGGCCCGGTATAAGCTGTGTTTGCAGATCAGACGGGGCAGTAGGTGGCGAGATGGCCTCACCGTCGGACTCCATGCCATATAGGTGGAGGGCCGCTGCCTCCTTGGCCAGATCCAAAGCCTCGAAGAACTCTCGGCCACAAGTATAACAGCCCGGCAGGTCAGGGAACTCGACGGCCACGCCGTCCTTGTCCGTGGTGAAGATCGCGGGGTACACATACCTGTCAGTCATTTCTCCCGACCTCCTTGCAGAGATCCCCCCGGAACAGGATAACACGTAGCAACGTACGTGTCTAGACATCGAAGTTCGACATCACGTTATAAACGGAAGGTCTTTACTCAGACATATCCACAGAGGTAATATGAATCTACAGAGTGCTTTGCAGTGCAAAGTGATCCGGAACGAAAGGGTGGTCGAAAGTGTCCATGGACAACGCCCCACAAGATCCGGTAACCAAGGTAGTCCTCCAACCAAAAGTCGATCTGTTCGCGGAATACGCCAGGGCAGCGAGTGGCGGTGGGCTGCTCTGGACGCTTCAGGGGCTCCTCCTGGTCATCCAGACTTTCATCTTGCCATTGACCCCGGTAGGTCACTGGTGGTCACCGTTCTGGCTGGTTCCTGTCTACGCATTGTACTTCCTTGTGCGGAGTCCGGTTTGGCGCAGGCTGTATGGCAGACATGGGAGGGTAGAGTCGGAGAAACTCCTCCAAGAGGCCAGGAGGAGCTCATGGCGACTCCTCATCTACCTGCTACCCGCTCTATACTTAGTATGGCCCAATGCACTAACGGCCCAGATCGGCGCTCCAGGCACTCCGATGGGCATCTCCGTCTATGGCGGCATGGTCTGGGTGGCGGGTCTTTGGGCCATAGTGGTTATCGGAGGGAGGCTACCCTTGGACTTCCTCTATTTCCTGGCAACACAGTTGTTAAGTGTCAGCCTGTGGCGGGAGGGGCCGACGGCGAAACAGTGGGTTTCGGGTGATGTCTCTGACTACCGACTTCTCGCCGCCGTCCTGGCTTTCGTGGGTATCTACCAGCATTGGCGGTTCGGCCAAAGGCTTAGAGAAAGCACCAGTGACAGCAAACCGAGGTGAGAAGCTGACCCGTGGCGGCCCGAGAAAGCGGTGGCATCACTTCAATCCACGTTGATCGAGTCATCCATGAACCGGCCAGACTGGCCATCATGGGCATTTTGGGTGAGGGTTACCAAGCCGACTTTGTCTTCCTGAAGCACACCCTTGCTCTGACCGACGGCAACCTGGCATCCCATCTCCGGACGCTGGAGAATGCCGGCTACCTGGAAGTCAAGAAACAGTTTCTCGGACGGAAGACAAATACACTGTACGCCGCGACGAAGGCCGGCAAGGAGGCTTACGCGGAATACCGGAAAGTGATGCTGGGCCTCCTTCTCCATCCAGACAACGGCGTTGACAAGGCTTGAGATACGGGAGAGACGAGAACCACGGGGGTTGTGTGGGTGAAACGAACGACCCGTGTCCTATCTTCGGACTCATGATGTTGGCAGCGGGCTTGTACCTTGTTCGCATCGCCTTCGGAGAGGACTACGAATCCGACACGCGCCAGGCTCTCCTGGTGTCGGTTGGATGGCGTAGGACAGTGTGGCCGGTACCCGCCCTGGTAGCGGCGTCAGTGCTCGCCGCTACCGGCTCATCTAGAGGTACCGGGGGAGCCCGAGGGGGCTGTAATCCCCCCGACTTCAGTCAGGGGATACACGGACCCCCTCGGAAGCTTTTTGGTGGAATCTACTTCCCCGAACACACGTTCGGTGTTATGATTGATAGTATCAAGCACGAAGCATGGAAATCCATTGGGAACTGCGTCTACGAGACATCGCATCACATTGTATGGTCAACGAGGTGCCGTCGAAAGGTGCTAACTCCGCCCGTTGATGTGGCGGCAAGAGACCTGTTGCAAGAGATCTGCGCTCAGCATGGCTACGAGGTGAAAGGACTGGAGGTGATGCCCGACCACATCCACCTGTTCATCAGCGTTCCGCCAGCCAGGGCGGTAGCTACCGCCGTGAAGCTCATCAAGGGTGCTTCGGCCCCGGATGCTCTTCGTGCGCCTTCCGGGCAAGAAGCGGCTATGGGGCGGGCACCTATGGAACCCCTCGTACTACGTCGGCACAGCGGGGCATGTCAGCAGCGAAACGATCCAGCGGTATATCGAGCGCCAAAAAGAGGCGGCGGAGGAACAGTAGCGCCCAGGAGGTGATCCGGCAGATGATGCTAACCCTAAGGGGAAGGTTGTTGCCAGTCAAGAAGCGACAGCGATTCTGCTGGACGCCATGCTCTGCGCCACCAAAGTCTACAATGGCCTCATCTGGCACCTGCGGGACGAGCTTGGACGCACGGGCAAGACGCAGGCGACCCGGAAAAGACTGAACGCGGTGCTGAAGACCTTGCCGCGGGCAAAAGGGTACTACTCCCTGTCGGCGCAGGCGACCCGTGACGAAGTGATCCAGGCATACAAAAGCTTCTTCGCCTTGCGGAAAGCAGGCCGGACACAGCACCAGATGCCTGGATTCCGCCGCAAGACGGACTACTCGGCGCTGCGGTATTACGAGGGCTTCGGCTTCACCCTGGA
>JAJYWN010000067.1 GCA_021791495.1 Bacillota bacterium | reverse complement strand
GCGGGGTCTCTCAGTCTCGGGACCCTGCTCCCTTGGGCGCCGCCTGCTCGGTTACGCTCCCCTTCGTCGGCTTATCTCCAGCCCCTTAACGGGGCTTTCGGTTGCGCTTCATCTTACCAGTATGCAGTGGCGTATGTCAAGGTTTGCCCCTTGACTCGGAGGCCCGCCGCGCCAGTTCCACCAATCGACGCGCCGCCTCTTCTAAAGGCACCCGGGCGACGGGTTCGCCGCCGCGGAAGAGCATGACCGTGCCCTCCCCCAGCGCCAAGCCCACATCGGCCATACGCGCCTCGCCCGGCCCGTTCACTTCGCAGCCCATGACGGCCACAGATACCGGCAGGTCCAGCCCAGCCAAGAGCCCCTCGACCTCCGCCGCCAACCCGAAAAGGTCCCCGTGGGTGCGCCCGCAGGTAGGGCAGGAAATGATGCGGACGCCGTGCCGGCGCAGGTCAAGGGAGCCAAGGATCTCATACCCGACGGCCACTTCCTCGATGCCGGGGGCGGTCAGGGAGACCCGCAGCGTATCGCCGACACCTTCCGCCAGCAGCATGCCGATACCGACCGACGACCGGACGGTGCCGGATAGGCGCCCACCGGCCTCGGTGATGCCAAGGTGCAGAGGGTAATCGGTTGCCGCCGCCGCGGCGCGGTAGGCCGCCACCGTGGTTGGGACGTCGGAAGCCTTCAGGGAAAGGACAATATCAGCGAAACCCTCATCCTCCAGGAGACGGGCCTGCTCCAACCCGCTCTCCACCATGGCCTCCGGGGTCGGGCCCCCATACTTGGCCAAGAGTCGCTTCTCCAGGGAACCACCGTTCACACCGATGCGGATGGGCACGCCGTGGGCCTTGCACTCCCGCGCCAGAAGCCGAACCCGGTCGGCCCCGCCGATGTTGCCGGGATTAATGCGCAGCTTGTCGATGCCCGCTTCCAGGGCGACCAAGGCCAGGCGGTGGTCAAAATGGATGTCGGCCACCAGCGGCACCGGAGCGTGCCGCTTGATCTCCGCCAGCGCGCGCGCCGCTTCCATGTCCGGCACCGCCAGGCGTACGATCTCGGCACCGGCCGCCGCCAGCGCCACCACTTCCGCCACGGTGGCGCCGGCATCGCGCGTGTCAGTCTTGGTCATGCTCTGGACGCTGATGGGGGCGCCGCCGCCGATGGTGATGCGCCCCGCCTTCACTGTCCTGGTCCGGCGGCGGGGCCGCGGAGGCCTGTCTCCACTCATATTCAGGACCCCGGCGACGCCAGCCGGGTGATATCCCGGTACGTCAGCGCCACCATGAGGAGCAGCAGGAACGCGAAACCGATGAAGTGGATGAAGTTCTCCTTCTCCGGGTCCACCGGCCGCCCGCGGATGGCTTCAATAATGAGAAACATGAACCGGCTGCCGTCCAGAGCCGGAATGGGAAGCATGTTCACCAGCCCGAGGTTCGCCGACAGCGCCGCCGCCAGATAAAGCAGGCTCATGAACCCGGCTTTCGTGGCCTCACTGATCATCTGCGTCACCCCAACCGGCCCGGCCAGGTTCGCCGTCTGGCCGTGAAACAGGGCCGTGGTGAGGCCGGTGATCAGCAGCAGGGTCATGCGGCCCGTCTCACCCAGAGCCATGCCGATGGAGCCGAAGATGGATGGCCGGACGCGGATGACCGACGGGCCGATGCCGATAAAGCCCTTGCCGGGCGCGTCCTGGCTCTGTTCTGGCGTAACCGAAAGGTTCAGGGTCTGGCCGCCGCGGTTCACGGTGAGGACCATTTTCCGCCCAAGATTCGACTGGATACGTGCCACCAAGTCCTCCCACTGGCTGACCGGCGTCCCGTCTACCGCCACCACGCGGTCTCCGGTCCTGAGCCCCGCCCGCTCGGCGGGCTTCCCGGGCAACACCTGCCCGACGGCCGCGCCGTCCACCTTCACGAACCCGTAGGTGGCGAAGGCCAAGGTGAAAATGACCGCCGCCAAGAGGAAGTTCATGACCGGACCGGCCAGAATGACCTGCATTCTCTGGCCTACCGTCCGCTTAGCGAAACCGCGCGCGTCATCCTGGTCCTGCGGCGTGCTGCCCGCCATCCGCACGTACCCGCCCAGAGGCAAAAGGCGCACCGAGTAGAGGGTGTCCCCCCGCTTCACGCTGGCGATGGCCGGCCCGAAACCTAGAGCGAATTCATCTACCCGGATGCCCACGCGCTTTGCAAGGAGGAAGTGGCCCAACTCGTGGATGAAAACGAGCAGGCCGAAGACCACGATAGCTGCCAGAAGAGTCAACGCCTCACCGCCCCAGGATTTCCACGATTTCCGCCGCCCTCGCCCGCGCCCACCGGTCCACACCGTCCACCTCTTCCAGGGTGGGTTCGACTGTGGGCGCGTGCCCTGTCATCGTCCGCTCGATGACCTCCGGGATGCCGGTGAAAGGGATCCGCCCGCCCAGGAACGCCTCCACGGCCACCTCGTCCGCGGCCGACAAAACGGCGGGCATGGTTCCGCCGGCGCGGGCCGCCTCATAGGCCAGACCCAGGCAGGGAAAAGCCTGCATATCCGGTTTGACGAAAGTCAAGCGCTCTGTGTTTCCGTTGCTGAGACTTAGGTTGCCCCACGGCCACGACTGGCGCTCGGGCCAGGTCAACGCAAGCGCGATGGGGATGCGCATGTCCCTCGGCGCCAGGTGCGCGATGAGGGCCCCGTCGGTCAAAGTCACGGCGGCGTGCACCAGGCTTTCGGGGTGTACCGCCACTTCGATGCGGTCAAGGGGGAGACCGAACAACCACGAGGCCTCGATGACTTCCAACCCCTTGTTCATGAGGGTCGCGCTGTCCACGGAAATCTTGGCGCCCATGTGCCAGGTGGGGTGGGCCACGGCCATCTCCGGCGTCACCCCGCGTAGCCGCTCGGCGGTCCAGCCACGGAACGGGCCGCCCGAAGCGGTTAGGACCAGAGTCCGCACCTGCCCCCGCGGCACGCCGTTCAGAAGCTGAAACGCCGCCGAATGCTCACTGTCGACGGGAAGAAGCTCGGCGCCGGTCTCCCGGCATTTGGCCATGACCAGATGCCCGCCGACCACTAAGGACTCCTTATTCGCCAGCGCCAGCCGGCGCCGCAGACCCAGCGCCGCCAAGGCCGGCTCCAACCCCGACCGCCCCAGCATGGCCGCCAGGACGGTGTCCGCCCCCGGCCATTCCGCCACGCGGGTTGCCGCCTCGCCCCCCGCGAGGACCGTGATGTCCCGGCGACCGGCCCCAGCCAGCGCCTCCCCGGCCTGCCGCGCGGCCGTAGGGTCTTCCAGTGCCACCACTTCGGGCCCGAAGCGTAAGGCCTGTTCGACGACCAACCGCCAACTGCCGCGGGCCGCCAGACCGGCCACCTGGAACTGGTCGGGTCTGGCCGCCACTACGTCCAAGGTCTGCCGGCCGATGCTCCCGGTCGACCCCAGCACCACCAGCCGGCGCGGCGTCGTCATCGAGGCCTCTCCCGGCCGTTACCCTTGTCATCCCCGTGACCGCCGTCTCCCCCGAAACCGGGGAGCAGTCCCGCGCGCCCCACGGCCTTCAAAATGATGGCCGCAATGGGGCCGATCAGAAAGCCCGAAGCGCCGAAAAGCCGGATGCCCAAATACATGGCCAGCAAGGTAGCCAGGGGGTGCAGGCCGGTCCGGTGTCCTACCACGCGCGGCTCCACCATCTGACGCACCACGCTCAGGATGGCCAGGACCACCGCCAGCTTGATGGCAAAGGGGATGCTGCCGAAGAAGACCGAGTAGGCGATCCAGGGCACGAAGATCGTGGCCGGTCCCACACCCGGCAGGATGTCGAGGAGGCCCACCACCAGTCCGACCACCAAGGCGTACCTGGCTCCGATGAAGGTCAGGCCCAGCACCGACAGGATGGCGGTCATGATCATCAAGGTCACATAGGCACCCGCGAATCCCAGCGCGGACCCGATTACTTCGCGCCGCACCGAAGTCACCCGGCCGCGCAGCGATTCCGGGAAGAGAGATAGAAGGAACGCGTTTATGGCCTCTTTGTCGCGACTCAGGAAGAAGGTGGCCACCACGGTCACCACCAAGACCAAGAGGAAACCCGGGAGCCCGGAAACGGCCGCCAGGACCGCCCCGGCCAGCGACTGCAGGACCGCCACCAGGGATCCCATCTGGCTGCGGATGGACTCCTCCAAGGGTTGGGGCAAGGAAGCGGAATACCTGCCATACGCCTGAAGCAGGGACTCAACGCGGTTGGCCAGGTCCTGGGAGTAGCCGGGCAGAGCCCCGACCAACTGTCCGATTTCCACCACCAACCGCGATACCGCGGCCCCCACGATCAGGCCCAGGATGGCCACGGTGAAGAAAAGGGCGGCCCCCACGGCCCATCCCCGCGGGACTCCCCGCCGGGACAGCCAGGTCACCACCGGCTCAATGAAGGCCGCCAGCGCCAGGGCCAGCACAAAGGGCGCCAAGTAGGCCAGGGTCAACTGGGTAAGGTATAGCGCGGCCACCAGGGCCACCAGCATGATGCCAAGGGAATACCAGAACCCGTGCTGCCTGACCGCCATTACCTCACCCCCCACCCCAACAAGATGATCAAATAGTAAAGGGCCGGCGCGGCCACCGTCATGCTGTCGAACCGGTCCAACACGCCGCCGTGGCCGGGGATGAGCGTTCCAGAGTCCTTGACGCCCGCGTGGCGTTTCAGAACCGATTCCGCCAGATCCCCTACCTGCCCTACCAGCCCGACCGCCAACCCGGCCACCAGCCCCTGCCAGGTAGGCTGCTTAGCCACCACGGCCACGACCCACCCCGCCACGCCACTGCCGGCCAGACCGGCGATAGCACCCTCCCAAGTCTTCTTCGGACTGACCCGCGGCAGCAGCGGCCGGCGCCCCCAGCGCATGCCCGCGAAATAGGCCGCCGTATCTCCCACCCAGGTCGGGGCGATGAGTAGGGCGATGGCGTAATACCCCTGCGCCCGCAGATAGACTATGTATGGAAAGCACAGGGCGATGTAGGAAACACCCAAGAGGAGCGCGGTGGCGTCCACCACCGAATACCCGCCGGCGAATACCGGCAGGAACAGGGCCGCGCCCAAAGCCACCAGCGCCGTCTGGGCAGCCGGTCCCGGCCCGGCCAGTACCCCGGCCGCCAAGGGCAGGATTCCCAGAGCGAAGAAAAGCCACACCGGCGCCTTGCCGCCCCAGCGGTGGACCAGGTTAGCGTATTCGCTGAGGCCGAGGAAGATGAGGAGAGCCACCAGGGCGGCCAGAGGCCAGCCCCCCAAATAAACCAGGGCCAGGAAAACGGGCCCCCCCACCAGAGCGGCCAGGACGCGGCGTAGGAGCATGGACCTAGGCCCCCGGGCCGCCGTAGCGCCGGTCGCGGCGCCGGTAATCGTCCACCGCCTGACGGAGTAAGGCCGGAGTGAAATCCGGCCACAGGGTATCGGTGAACCAGAGTTCGGAATAGGCCAGACCCCACAGAAGGAAGTTGCTGATCCTCATCTCACCGCTGGGCCGGATGAGGAGGTCGGGAGCGGGATAATCTCCGCTGGACAGGGCCTTTCCGAAAACCTCTTCCGTGATGCCGTCCGGGTCCAGTTCCCCCGCGGCTGACCGGCGGGCCAACCTCCGGGCCGCCTCCAGAATCTCCTGTCGGCCCCCGTAGTTCAGGGCCATCACCACGGTGATGCGGTCGCACCCGGCTGTGGCCTCCACAGCGCGCTGTACTCCCAGGGCCAGCTTCTTCGGAAGCCCCCCCAAATCCCCAATGAACCGCAGGCGGACCCCGTTCTCCAAGAGGCTGGGGACCTCGCGGTCCAGGTATTCCGACAGGATGGACATGAGCCCGTCAACCTCGTCGCGCGGGCGGGTCCAGTTCTCCGTCGAAAAAGAAAAGAGCGTGAGGTACTTGATGCCGATGTCGGCCGCCTCGCGGACGATGTGGCGCACGGTCTCCGCCCCAGCGCGGTGCCCGAAAAGACGGGGCATCCCACGCCGGCGCGCCCAGCGGCCGTTGCCGTCCATGATGATGGCGACGTGCTGAGGAACGTCCAGAAACTTTCCGCCGTCGGCCACGGTTATTTCTCCCTTGAACCCCCACGCAAGAATTCAGGAGCGGCCACCAAGAGGTCGACCGTCCGCTCGGGCCCCACCTGCTGCCGGAGAACCCTGAATTCACCCTGGGGCGTACCGCTCCAAGGCGGCCTGGTCTCCGTCACCCGCCCCACCCGCCATCCGTTCTCCCCCAGGCGGGCCTGGGCTTCCGCAAGAGTGAGCGCCAACACGTCGGGGACGCTCAAACTTCCATGATCTCCTTTTCCTTGGCCTCCAGGATGGCGTCGATCTCCTTGACGTACTTATCCGTGAGCTTCTGCGCCTCTTCCTGGGCCCGGTGAAGCTCATCCTCGGAGATGTCGCCCTCTTTTTCGAACTCCTTCAGGAGGTCGATGGTCTCGCGACGGACGTTCCTGATGGCCACCCGCTCTTCTTCGGCCTTCTTATGGGCGCCCCTGGCCAGGTCGCGGCGGCGATCTTCGGTGAGAGGCGGGATGACCAGCCGAATGACGGTGCCGTCCGAGCGGGGCGTGATACCCAGGTCGGACTTGAGGATGGCCTTCTCGATGGCCCCCATGGTCGACTTGTCCCAGGGCTGGATCACCATCAGCCGCGGTTCAGGGACGCTGATGGTCGCCACCTGGTTCACCGGCATGGCCGAACCGTAGTAGTCCACGGTCACCCTTTCCAGGATGGCCGGCGACGCCCGCCCGGCCCGAATGGAGGCCAGCTCCTTGCGGAACAGTTCGCAGGTTTTCTTCATGCGGTCTTCGGCTTCTTTAAGCGTTTCCTTGACCATCGTCGGCCCCTCCCACCAGAGTCCCGATTTCCTCGCCCATGAGAACGCGCTTGATGTTCCCGTACTGGTTGATGTTGAAGACGATAATCGGAATGTGGTTTTCCATGCACAGGGTCGTCGCGGTGGTGTCCATGACTTTCAGCCCACGCCGGATGACGTCGAGGTACGAGATGGTCTTGAACAGGCGGGCGTCCGGGTTCTGCCGCGGGTCCGAATCGTAGACACCGTCTTCTTTGGTCGCCTTTAGCATCACGTCGGCATCGATCTCCGCCGCCCGTAGGGCCGCGGTGGTATCGGTAGAGAAAAACGGGTTCCCCGTTCCGGCGGCGAAAATGACGATCCGCCCCTTTTCAAGGTGACGGGTGGCCCGGCGGCGGATGTACGGCTCGGCCACCTGGCGCATCTCGATGGCCGTCTGCAGGCGAGTGGGCGTGTCGTGCCGGCGCTCCAGCGCGTCCTGAAGCGCTAGGGCGTTGATGGTGGTGGCCAGCATGCCCATGTAGTCGGCCGTGCCCCGGTCCATGCCCTTCAGCTCGCCCTGGGCTCCGCGCCAGATGTTCCCGCCGCCCACCACCACGGCCAGTTCGACGCCGAGCTTCAAACCCTCGGACAGCTGGCCGGCCAGGGAATCCACCACTGCCGGGTCGATCCCCGCTCCCCGTTCACCGCCGAAAGCTTCCCCGCTCAGTTTTAGGACGACTCGCCGGTATTTAGCTTCCAAAGGAAACCCCTCCGCCTTCCCGCCCGACTTCGACGGCGCCAGAGGAAATCCCTACTCTGCGTCCGTATTGGCGGCGGCGGCCGCGGTCTCGCCCATCTCGTAGCGGACGAAGCGGCTGACGATCATGTTTTCCCCGAGCTTGGCGATGGTCTCGTTCAAGAGAGTGCCCACGGTCTTCTCGTCATCCTTGATGAAGAGCTGGTCCAGCAGGCAGATCTGGGAGTAAAACTTGTCCAGGCGGCCGGTGACGATCCGTTCCACTACGGGGGCCGGCTTGCCTTCGGCCTGAGCCTGAGCGCGCAGTACTTGTTTCTCTTTTTCGACCAAGTCGGCCGGGACCTGTTCCCGCGAAACGTACTTCGGATTGAGGGCGGCCACCTGCATGCAAAGGTCGTGGACAAACGACTTGAACTCGTCGGTGCGGGCCACGAAGTCCGTCTCACAGTTCACTTCCACCAGGACGCCGATCTTGCCGCCCATGTGGATGTAAGCCTCCACCAGACCTTCGGCGGTGGCGCGGCCGGCTTTCTTGGCCGCCTTGGCCAGGCCTTTTTCGCGGAGGCGCTCGGTGGCCTTTTCGATGTTGCCGTCGGTTTCTTCCAGGGCACGCTTGCAGTCCATCATACCGGCGCCCGTTGTTTCGCGGAGTTCCTTAACCATCTGAGCTGTGATCATCTTTCATTCCCTCCAAACTTAGTGGTGGCCGCTCCCTCCGCCGCCCCTAACGCTCCGCCGAGCTAGGCTCGGCTGCGCTGGCGGCTGCGGGACCCCGGCCCCCACACCCCCTGAACTTAGTGGTGGCCGCTCCCTCCGCCGCCCCTAACGCTCCGCCGAGCTAGGCTCGGCTGCGCTGGCGGCTGTAGGACCCCGGCCCCCACACCCCCTGTGAATGAGGGCAGGCAGTCTGTCCGCCCGCCGCTGGTAGACGATCAGAATCAGCGATGCTCGGGCGGCGTCGGTTCCACCGGAGCGGCGGTGACCGGAGGTGCCTCGTCCGGAGTGATGAGGTCTTCTTCCTTGTAACCGCCGATGAGCGTGGTCTCGCCGGTGCGGGCCATGTTCTCCTCATAGACGCGGCGGCCTTCGAGGACGGCGTCGGCGATCTTGCTGGTGAGCAGGCGCACAGCGCGGATAGCGTCATCGTTACCGGGGATGACGTAATCGACCTCGTCGGGGTCGCAGTTCGTGTCCACGATGGCCACGATGGGGATCTCCAGCTTGCGGGCCTCGGCGATGGCGATGTGCTCTTTCCGCGGGTCGATCACGTAAAGGGCGTCGGGAAGCTCCTTCATGTCCTTGATGCCCGCGAGGTACTTATCGAGCTTCTCTTTCTCGGCCATGAGGGTGGCGACTTCCTTCTTCGGGAGCCGCTCCATGCGCCCTTCGGCCTCGTCGTTCTCCAGCATGGTCAGGCGGTCGATGCGGCGGCGGATGGTAGTGAAGTTCGTTAGCATGCCGCCCAGCCAGCGCTGGTTCACGTAGAACATCCCGCAGCGGCCGGCCTCTTCGCGGACGGCCTCCTGGGCCTGCTTCTTCGTACCTACGAACAGGATTTTCCCGCCTTCGGCCGCCGTGTTCCGGACGAACGTGTACGCCTCGTCGATCTTTTTAACGGTCTTCTGGAGGTCAACGATATAGATGCCGTTGCGCTCCATAAAAATGTAGGGCGCCATCTTCGGGTTCCAGCGTCTGGTCTGGTGGCCGAAGTGCACCCCTGCTTCAAGCAGCTGTTTCATGGAAATAACGGACATGTTCTTACCTCCCGGTTTTTTCCACCGCCGCCTTCATCGGACCGCGGAGCCGGTATCCCGGCACCCCGCCGCCCTCCAGCGACGTGCGAAATGGATGGAATCTGGATGTACCGCATGAGAGTATATCACAAGCCTCCAGAAGCAGGCAAGGAAAGCACGCAACGACTCAGCGCGAAGGAATAGTCGTGGTACTCGACGTCCGTCCGATCGAGCTGATGATGCCGCCGGCCGTCTTAGCGTGCGCTGCAAGTTGTCTCCGCACATAAGATGCAGCAGGAGGCCCCCTTCCGTGACCATCGACGTTCAGTTCATCACACTGCCGCGGGACCTGGCCAGGCGGCTGCGTTTGCGGTCGGGCGACGGCCTCCTTTCGTGTGGCAAGATGATCCTTCCGGTTCGGTTTGGCGTCACCGCCGCGGCAGGATCGGTGGAAATGTCCCTTTTCCTTTGGAACTCAATCGGTCTCCAGGACGTTACCCCATCGTGGCTCGGCCTCTATCGGGGTCCCGAGGGCGTGCCCCATCTCGGTCCAGTGGTTGCCGCCGTTTCGAGCTTCCCACCGGCCGCTCTTCCAAGTGAGAACCAGCTCGCTTTCGCCGGTCTCACCTACTCTAGCCGCGAACGGGGCGTCCTCTTCTACGTCACGGTACCCGAGAAGCTGGACTTCGCGTCCCGGAGGGCTGGCGGCTTTGTGCTTGGGCCTGTCGGTCAGGAAGGAGATCCGCCGGATTGGCGCGAGGTCGCCCTCCCCCTTCCCGATGTAGTCATAAACCAGATCACAGCGGTCGGGCCCGGGCAGACAGAGGCCTATAGGCGGCTGGGACAGGAATACGCGGCGCGCCCCGGCGGCTATCCCCAGTTCCTGACCAAGGGGTGGCTGGACAAAGAGCGGGCTTTCCGCCTTCTGGCGGCCGACAGCCTGGCGGCTCGGTATGTGCCGTGTACCGTCACCCTTGCCGCTGGGTCCACGGAGGTTCTGTGGGAGATGCTCGACCGCTTCGGGCAGGTGTTCCTAAAACCAACCAGAGGATCAGCCGGCCTGAACATCCTCCGCCTGACCAACACCCCTCCCCATTTCCTGGCCGAGTACCGCCTGGGAGATCGCAACATAGCGAGGGTGTGCGATTCGAAGGATGAAGTCCGCGCCCTGATCGAACCGGCGCTAGGTCACTCCGACTACGTCTGCCAACAAGCCATCGCCCGTCCGGAGGTCGACGGCGGGCCGGTGGATTTCCGGATCGCCCTGGGCCGGAATGGTCGGGGCCGGTGGGAGCCGTTCTACTACCGGGGCAGGCGGGCCCAACCGGGAGCGATCTGTACCAACCGTAGCTACGGAGGGGTGTGGGGACCCATAGACGATCTCCTGGACAAGGTGTTCCCGAGAAGCACCCACGAAATGAAAGAAGCCCTCATCCGCTGCGCCCTTGATGTGGCCCGGGCTGTGTCGGGCCCGGAAGCTGGCGATTGCTGTCTCATCGCTTTGGACATCGCCCTCGACCACCAGGGTCACCCCTGGCTCCTGGAGGTCAATGACCGGCCGAATCTGGGTGGGGGGCGCACGGCGGCGGGGAAGTTCGCTATCTGGATGATGTCTGAACTCATGCTATCCTATAGCATTCTTGTGGCCGGAGGCACCGACCGGACGCTAGTCTGGCCCCTCCCCACGCTCGACCCCTGATCACGGGCGGGCCAGATGTCCGCCGCCTGAAAACTAGTCTTAGCGTGCCTTAACCGTGACTGGCACCGACAGGTTCAATGGACCTCGTACGGAAAGGCCAAGCTCTCGGATCTCGGCGGCAAGGCCGGTAGTGATCATGCCGTAGGCGCGTTCGGCCAGGTCGTCCACCACTCCGGTCAGGTCCATGGTTTCAAACACGCCGTACACCGATTCCTCGACCAGGGCTGCCAGGCGCTTTTCCAGATCGGTGACCATGTCGTCGGGGAGACTGACGCTGAGATCACCGATGGAGACCGAAGCGCTACCGATGGCTCCCCGCATCTCCTCGGCCACCTGTTCGGGTACGTGGCTCCTGGCCTCGGCCATGACCGCCGGTATCTCGGCGTTCGCTTCTTCCCTAATCTTGTCGGCCAGGACGGTGGCCAGGCCGGAGAGGTCCACCTGAACGGTAATACCGCGCCGGACCAGTACGAGGCCCGCCGCCCCGAGCACTAGCAGGCACAGCCCGACTCCCGTCACCAGACCGACCAGAAACCCGTGTCTGAATCGCCGTTTCCTCACCCCGGACAACCCTCCCGCCCTGCCTGCCCTTGGCGACCCGTCCGTAGACGGTTCACGAGACGCTAGTATACGCGGCGGACAGGCAGGTTAGGAGTGAGGGGCTACCGGATCTTTCTCAGCTCCTCCAGCAGGCGGTCGTTCAGGACGCGGATGTAGGTGCCCTTCATGCCCAAAGACCGTGACTCGATGACGCCGGCGCTCTCGAACTTCCGGAGGGCGTTGACGATGACCGAACGGGTGATGCCGACGCGGTCGGCGATCTTGCTGGCGACCAGGAGGCCTTCGTTGGCGCCCAGCTCGCGGAAGATGTGCTGGACGGCCTCGAGTTCAGAATAGGACAGGGTGCCCAAGGCCACCTGGACCGCCGCCTTCTTCCGGGCTTCGTCCTCGATGCGGTCGCTTTTCGCTCGCAGTATCTCCATGGCCACCACGGTGGCCCCGTACTCCGCTAGAATGAGGTCCTCGTCGACGAAGGGCGTGCCGAACCTGGCAAGGAGGAGGGTGCCAAGGCGCTCGCCGCCCCCGTTGATGGGAACGATGGTCGTCACCTTGTTCGCGGCCACGCAGTCCTCGGCTCTCTTGAAGACGCACCGTTTCTCATCCTGGGTGACGTTGACCAGCGGCTCGTCTACACGCAGGAGTCCGTCACTGTAATCCGGTGGGAACTTGTGCTTCTCGATGACTTCCTGGCGGAGGATCTCGCATTCGAAACCCTGCGAGAGGGAGTAACCAAGGATCTTCCCCTGCCGGCTGGCGATATAGACGTTGGCGTTGATGAGCTTGGAAAGGACTTGGGCCATCTCTTCGAAATCAACGGGATGCCCCACTGATTTTTGAACCAGTCTCGATATCTGCCTCGTCTTATCTAGTAAGGTATGTATCATCTGACGTGCCTCCTATGGGCGCCGGCTAGAGAATGTACCTGGATAGGTCCTCGTTTTTTACGATCTCCGCCAGTTTCTCGCGCACGTATTCCCGCGTGACCTCCACCCGGCGGAGGGACGGGTCGGGCGCCTGGAACGAAACGTCCTCCAATAGCCTCTCCATCACCGTCTGCAGGCGGCGTGCCCCGATGTTCTGGGACTGCTCGTTCACCCGGTAGGCCATCTCCGCCATCTCGTCGATGGCGTCCTGGCTCCACACCAGTTCCACGTTCTCGCTGGCCAAGAGGGCGGTGTATTGCTTTATCAGCGCGTTCTCCGGTTCCACCAGGATGCGCTTGAAATCCTCCCTGGTGAGAGAAGTCAATTCCACGCGGATGGGGAACCTCCCCTGCAACTCCGGAATGAGGTCCGAAGGTTTGGAGACGTGAAAGGCGCCGGCGGCGATAAAGAGGACGTGGTCGGTCTTGACCGGTCCGTACTTGGTCATCACCGTGGAGCCCTCCACGATCGGCAGGATGTCCCGTTGCACTCCCTCGCGGCTGACGTCCGGCCCCATGCCTTTCTCGCGCCCGGCGATCTTATCCATCTCGTCGATGAACACAATACCACTCTGCTCAGCCCTCCGGACTGCCTCCGTGGTGACCTCGTCCATGTCGATGAGCTTTTGGGCCTCTTCCTGGGCCAGAATCTTGCGGGCTTCGCCCACCGAAACGCGGCGCTTTTTGCGCTTTTTTGGCAGGATGCCGCCGAAAAGATCCTGGACGTTTATGCCCATCTCCTCGGTGCCCCCACCCGAGAACACCTCCAGCATGGAAGGCGCCTGGTCCTCGACCTCGATTTCCACCATGGTGTCCTCGAGCTTGCCGTCCAGGAGCCGCCGGGACGTCTCCTCGCGGTAGTCGCGGGCCGCCACCAGCTTGCGCTGGAAGCCGCCCTCCCCGCCCTCGTCCTCTTCCTCGTCATCGTCGTCGTCGCTGGAATCGGCGTCCGCGCCGGTAAGCGTCCCGAACAGGGCGGCGAAGGGGTTCTTCTGCACCGGTTCCCGTTTGGGAAGCGGGGCCAGGATGTCGAGGAGCCGCTCGCTGGCGGCCCGGGTGGCTCTGTCCTGCACGCGGGCGATGCGCTCCGCCTTGACCATGCGGATGGCCGTCTCCACCAAGTCACGCACGATGGAGTCGACATCCCGCCCCACGTAGCCGACCTCGGTGAATTTGGTGGCCTCGACCTTGACGAAAGGTGCGTTCACTAGGCGGGCCAGCCGGCGCGCGATCTCGGTTTTCCCCACGCCGGTAGGGCCGATCATCAAGATGTTCTTCGGTACCACCTCGTCGCGCAGCTTATCGGGAAGGAGCTTGCGGCGGTACCGGTTTCGCAGCGCGATAGCCACCGACTTCTTGGCTTTGTTCTGTCCGATGATGTATTTGTCCAGCTCCCTGACGATTTCTCTGGGAGTGAGGTCTTCCAGCAAACCCTTACCTCCTATCCGTAGGCCGCCCCGGTGTCGTTACAGTTCCTCGATGGTTACTTCCTGATTGGTGAAAACGCAGATGGAGGAAGCTATCCGGAGCGATTCCTTCACTACGTCCACCGCCGCCAGCTCCGTGTGGCGGAGGAGGGCCAGCCCCGCCGCCAAGGCGTACGGGCCGCCCGACCCGATAGATACCACGTCGTCGTCGGGCTCGATGACTTCACCGTTACCCGACACCACCAGTAGGTTCTCGCGGTCCATCACGATGAGCATAGCTTCGAGGCGGCGGAGCGTCTGGTCGGTACGCCAGTCCCGGGCCAGCGCCACGGCCGCCCGTGGCAGGTTGCCGCCGAACTCTTGGAGCTTCGTTTCGAACCGTTCGTAGAGGGTGACCGAATCGGCCACCGATCCGGCGAAACCGGCCAGGACTTTGCCCTCATAGATACGCCGTACCTTACGGGCGTGGTGCTTCATGATGGTCTTCTCACCGAAGGTCACCTGCCCGTCGCCGCCCATGGCGACGCGCCCGCCGCGACGGCAGGCCACGATGGTGGTGCCGTGGAACTCGATCTCGCCCAATACCTCATCCTCCCTGCGCACGGCGCCGCCCCAACCTGCACCGTCCCGGCGCCGTGCCTGACTTAGGCGCGCGGATGGGCGCGGCCGTAGACCGACCGGATGCGCTCTCCGGTGATATGGGTATACACCTGCGTGGTGGAAACGCTGGCGTGCCCCAAGAGCTCTTGGACCGACCGTAGGTCCGCCCCGCCCTCAAGGAGGTGCGTGGCGAAACTGTGGCGGATGGTGTGCACGGTCACGTGTCGCTCGATCGCCAAGCGGCTGAGATGCTGTTCTAGAATCCGGCGCACGCTGCGGTCCGTGATCCGTCCGCCACGGAGGTTCAGGAACAAGGCCCTCTCGTCTTTCTTCGGCCGCAAAGAACGAGAAGCCAGGTCCGGCCGCAACGCGGTTAAGTACCTGGACAATACGCGGACCGCCACGCGGCCCAAGGGCACCAGGCGCTCCTTCTGCCCTTTGCCTTTCACCAAGACGTACCCCTCTTCCAGGCTGATGCTGGTGGTGTCCATCCCCACCAACTCCGACGCCCGGATGCCCGTGGCGTACAGCGTTTCCAGCAGAGCCAGATCCCGCAGACCGGCGGCGCTCGCGGCGTCGGGTTGGGCCAGGAGACGGTCCACTTCACCCACCGTCATGAAAGACGGCAACCGCCGCTCCAGACGGGGAGTGGCCACCCCCACCAAGGGGCTGACGGCTAGGACGCCCTCCACGACCACGAACCGGAAGAACGAGCGCAAGCAAGCCAACTTCCGGGCGATGCTGCGCTTCGAGTACTCCCGGTCGTGCATGAACCCGAGGTAGGAACGGACCAAGAGCCGGTCGACGGCGGCGGGGTCCGGGTCCGGCCCCAGACCCTTGCTGGTCAGATACTCGGTGAACTGGGCCAAGTCGGAAGCGTACGCTTCCACGGTGCGCGGCGAGGCTTGCCGGGTCCCTTGGTAGTACTCCAGGAAGTTGCGAACCAGTTCGTTCATCATCCGAGTTATTTTACCATGTTGAATTGTAGACGTCCAGAAAGCAATTCATAATTTTCTATGAAATCATCCCAGGTAGACAGGGCCCTCAAGCTCTTGGCCTCCTGGATGAGGGGTTTGCGTAGGCGTCTGGTGGCACTGCGGCGGCGGCGTGACCGGCGCCCGTGCCGGTGGGGGTCTGCCGTCTCTCCGGCGGCGGGTGGCGTAGCCTCACCTTCCAGGGCAGCTTGGGCTTTGGCCGCGGCCAGTTTGGACACGACCGAGGACGGCACCGGCGGCAGAAGGCCGAAGTTGGCGTTCATGGGCTGGAAAAGGCCAGGGTCCGCCGTGGTGATGTAGCGGACCAGGGCGCCGTGCATAGTCTCGGGCGGAGCAACGACGGCCTCGGCCCCGAGGACCAGGCGGGCGGCGTTGATTCCCGCCAGGAGCCCCATGGCGGCCGACTCGACATACCCCTCGACCCCGGTGATCTGGCCGGCGAGGAAGAGGTCCGGACGGCGGCGCGTGGCCAAGGTGGGCTGGAGGACCCGCGGCGACGAGACGTAAGTGTTCCGGTGCATCACGCCGTAGCGGACAAAGGATGCGTTTCTCAGGGCGGGGATCAGCGAGAACACTCTCTTCTGCTCGCCCCAGCGGAGGTTTGTCTGGAATCCGACCAGATTGTAGAGGGTGCCGGCAGCGTCGTCCTGGCGCAACTGAATGACGGCGTAGGGGCGGCGGCCGGTGGTCGGGTCGGTCAGGCCGACGGGCTTCATGGGGCCGTAACGCAAGGTGTCCGGGCCGCGCCGGGCCAGTTCCTCCACAGGCAGACACCCCTCGAAGAACAGCCCGTGCTCGAAAGGCTTGGCCGGGTGCTGGGCCGCCGCGATGAGCTCACGGTAGAAAAGCTCGTATTCCTCTTTCGTCAGAGGGCAGTTGATATAGTCTCCGCCGCCCTTGCCATAGCGCGAAGCGCGGAAGGCATGGGCCGGGTCCACCGTGGAGACGTCCACGATGGGTGCGGCGGCATCATAGAAGGCCAGGCTGTCCTCGCCGATGAAGGCGGCCAGATCCTCTGCCAGGCTGTCCGATGTAAGCGGGCCGGTGGCGATGATGACAGACCCCGGCCCGTCACCGGGCGGGATGGCCGTCACCTCTTCCTGAATAACCTCTATGAGACCGGTGGATTCCAGGAGGCCGGCCACGGCCAGGGAGAAGGAGTCCCGGTCCACGGCCAGGGCCGCGCCTGCGGGCAACCGGCAGCGTTCCGCGGCCGACATAATGACAGACCCAACGTGCCGCATCTCCTCTTTCAGGAGGCCGGCAGCGTTGGTCAGGCCCTCGCCCTTCAGGGAGTTACTGCAGACAAGCTCGGCGGGAAGCCCGGTGTGATGGGCCGGGGTCATTTTCCCCGGGCGCATCTCATAGAGGCGTACGGGAACACCGTGCCGGGCCACCTGCCAGGCCGCTTCCGACCCGGCCAGCCCCGCCCCGATGATGGTGACGGCCGATCTCCGGTCCGCCCTTCCTTGGGAATCCGTCAGCCCGATCGACGCTATTGACGTTCATCCTCATCCACGGCCGTGTAAGGTTCCTCGTACCCGCAGCTTTCCTTGACGCACTTCAGGACGTCGGCCCCGTCCACTTTCCGCTTGACGGTGAAGGACCCGCATTCCGGGCAAGTCTGGGACGTGGGCCGTTGCCAACTGATGAAGGTGCATGAAGGGTAGTTCGAACACCCGTAGAACCGGCGCCCTTTCTTCGTCCGCCGTTCCACAATAGCCCCTCCGCACTGGGGGCAGCGAGCGTCCAGCACTTCCAGGAGCGGCTTGGTGAACCGGCACTCCGGGAAGCCGGGACAGGCCAGGAACTTGCCGAACCGCCCTTGCTTTATGACCATCCGCCGGCCGCACTTCTCGCAGAGGACATCCGACTCCTCTTCGGGGAGTTCCACCGGACCGATCTCTTCCTCCGCCTTTTTCAGGGTGCTCTCGAAAGGGCGGTAGAACTGTGACAGGACCTTGACCCAATCCTCGGACCCTTCCTCCACCTCGTCCAAGCGGTCCTCCATGTCGGCTGTGAAAGCCACGTCCAGGATATCCGGGAAGTAGTTCTTGAGCATGGCGACGACGAGACACCCCAGATCGCTGGGAAGGAAGCGCTTGTCCTTCTTCAGCACGTACCCCCGTTGCAGGAGCGTCTCGATGATGGGGGCATAGGTGCTGGGGCGGCCGATGCCCTTCTCTTCCAGGGTTTTCACCAGCATGGCTTCGGTGTATTGCGGCGGCGGCTGGGTGAAATGCTGCCTGGCCTCAATGCCCTGAGAGACCAGGTTCTCACCGGCAGTCAGGTCGGGGAGCACCCCCTCCTCCGTCTTCTCCTGGTCGCCTGTCTCATCGGTGCCCTCGGTGTAGATCTTCGAGAACCCCGCGAACCGCAGGATGGACCCCGTGGCCCGTAGCCGGTACGCTCCCGCCTCGATCTCAGCGGTGGCCGTGTCGTAGACTGAAGCCGCCATCTGACTGGCGACGAAACGCTCCCAGACCAATCTGTACAGCTTCAACTGGTCACTCGTAAGGAAAGGCTTCACCTCGTCCGGCAGGCGGATGACCTCCGTCGGCCGGATGGCCTCGTGGGCACCCTGGACCCCCGGGGCCTCAGTGGCCCGTTCTTTCTGCCCCTTTTGTTCCTTCTCTTCGGGGGCGGCCAGATACTCGGAGCCGTACCTCTCGGCGATGAAGTCGCGGCAGGCCTTGACAGCCTCATCGGCCACACGCGTCGAGTCGGTCCGGATGTAGGTCACCAGGCCGGTAGGACCCTCATCACCCAATTCCAGGCCTTCATAGAGCTGCTGGGCCACGGCCATGGTCTTTTTCACCGTGAAGCCGAGCTTGCGCGAAGCTTCCTGCTGCATAGTGCTGGTGGTGAAGGGTGAAGCCGGGTTGCGGCGACGCTCCCTTTTCTTCACGTCCAGAACGCGGAAGGCGGCCCGTTCCAGGGTCTCGCGCACTGCTGCCACCGATTTCTCGTCGGGGAGGTCCATCTTGCCTTCAGCCGTCCCCCAGAACCGGGCCGGGAAAGCGGTGGCGCTTTCCCGCGCCGGTGCCAGTCGCAGTTCGATCGACCAGTACTCCTCGGGCCGGAAGGCTTTGACCTCCTCGTCCCGGTCACAGATCATCCGCAAGGCCACCGACTGCACCCTCCCGGCAGACAGCCCACGGCGGACTTTCTTCCACAACAGGGGGCTCAGTTTGTAGCCGACGATGCGGTCCAGTATCCGCCGGGCCTGCTGGGCGTTGACCAGGTTCTGGTCGATGGCCCGCGGATGTTTCAGGGCTCGCTGTACGGCATCTTTCGTTATCTCGTGGAATTCAATCCGGGCCCCGGTGCTGGGAAGATCGAGCGCCTGGGCTAGGTGCCAAGAGATGGCCTCTCCTTCGCGGTCAGGGTCGGTGGCCAGGAAGACTTTGCTCGCCTTTCTGGTGGCGTCGCGTAATTCTTTCAGGATGTCGCCCTTGCCACGGATGGTGATGTACTTGGGACGGAAACCTTCCTCAACATCTATGCCGAACTGGCTCCGTGGAAGATCGCGCACATGCCCCATGGAGGCCTTCACGGAATAGCGCCGCCCCAAGAGCCTTTCGATAGTGCGGGCCTTGGCCGGCGATTCGACGATGATGAGTGGCTTAGACAATAGGGCACCTCCGAAGCATCATGTCTTCCCTTGACTCGACTGGTGAGCGTTTCTCCTTACACTATTGGTATTGTCCAGCGCGCGGACCTTTAAGACTTCAAACCTCTATGCGTGGCCCGCCACCAGCAGTATCGTCCGTCACTGAGGCGCATAACCCTTCCGTCCAGTTCCCAGCGGGCCAGAACGCCGGCCACCACGCGCGGTGGCAGTCCGGTCCGGCGGACCAACTGGTCGGGGTGAAGCGGACCGTCGGCCAAGGCGGCCAACACGGGCCGCTCGGCCGCCGGCGGCTGCCACGCCCCCGGTGCGCCCGCCACGCACCCGGGGTCCACGCCTCCCCCCGACCAATCGGGAAGGGCCGCGAGGACTTCCCCGGCGCTGGTCACCAGAGTCGCCCCCTCGCGTATCAAGGCGTGACACCCCTCTGCCGTCCGGGCGCCGGCCATGCCGGGGACTGCCATAACCTCCCTATTCTGTTCCAAGGCGTGCCGCGCCGTCAAGAGGGCGCCGCTCCGAGCCGGAGCTTCGACCACCACCACACCCAATGACAAGCCGCTGATGACCCGGTTTCGCGCCGGAAAGCGATAGGCGTCGGGCGGCGTGCCCGGCGGGTCCAGGCTGACCACCGCTCCGCCCTTCTCCAGTATTTCCGCTCGCAGATTCCGGTTCTCCGGCGGGTAGGTGACGTCCGGTCCCGAGGCCACGACCGCCACAGTCTGGCCGCCGACGTCCAAGGACCCCCGGTGGGCTGCCGTATCGATGCCACGAGCCAGCCCGCTAACGATGGCCAGCCCCGCCCCCGCCAGATCACGCGACAGAAAGCGGGCCACCCCCAAGCCGTAGGGGCTGGCACGCCGGGTCCCAACGACCGCCACGGAGGGGCGGCTCAAGCAGGCGGGGTCACCCATCACATAAAGGACGGGGGGTGGATGAGGGACCTGGAAAAGGAAAGGTGGGTAGGCGGGGTCTCCCGCGACCAAGTAGCCCGTGCCGGAGCGGCAAGAGTCAGCCAGGATTCTCTCCAGGTCGACCAAGTGGCGAGTCGCCGCCGGTGGGACGTCACCGCCACCGGTAGTGGAGGCCGCGGCCAGAACGGCGTGCCATTCCATCGGAGGGGCTCGCAAGGCACCGGCAGGGGTGCCGAAGGCTCCCACCAGAGCCCAAAAGCGGGCCGGGCCGATGCCGGGGATGGATGACAGCGCCAGGGCCGCCTCGCGCTCTGGGGGCGACCAAAGGGGCTGCAAGGCGGCGGCCGCCGCGGAGGGCGGCGCTGGAGAAAGCTCCGAGGGGCCGGCGGCCGGGCATGGTTCCAGGAAATGGGGTGCCATGGGGGGTCTCCCCGTTCCTTTTTGTTCTCCCGATTACCGAAGGCTCTTTGGGCTCTTTTGGGCTAATCCTTCCACTGGAAACACGAAATGACGTCGTCGACAGCCGAAACAGGGACGGGGACAAAACAGAAACCCGGGGAGCACTCCCCGGGTTCCAAACGTCGGGCGATCTAGAAAGCGGACCGGCCGGTCCTTACCGTGCCAACTTGGCGATCTTCCCCGCCTTCAGGCATGAGGTGCATACATATAGCCGTCGGGGCGTCCCGCCCACGACCACCCGTACCCTCTGCAAGTTCGGCAGGAGGACACGCTTGTTCTTCCCGGTGACCTTCTGGCCGGCGCCGCCGCGTCTCTTGGCCGCGCCGCGCCGCGTATATTTCACGCCCTGCATAGGACCTTTTCCGCAGATTTCGCACACACTGGCCATGGTGTTTCCCTCTTTCTCGCACCACCTATATCCTTATAGACGGTGCCCATTTTCTGCCCGGACCGCGCGGCCCAGAGGCCGCCAAATCCTTAAGCCCAGCCAGAACATCGACATTTTACCATGCCCGCGAAAGAAGCGTCAACCTTGGTCAGTGCAAAATGCCGCCGTCTTCCCTGTGGATTTCCAGGTTCGCGTCAGGAACAGTCACCAGCCGGCCGTCATCCAAACGTACCTGCGCCGTGCGGACCTGGATTTCACTTTCGACGCGTTGTCTGCCGCCAGGCAGACCCTCGACCTGGCCCCACAGCCCGAAATAGGGCTTGGCGACCACACGCACCCGAGATCCGACATAGGCCTCGTTCAACGCCACCACGGGCTTTTCGCCGGACCCGGACGCCGGCGCCCCGTCGGTTTTGGTACTGGTGGCCGGAATCCCCTGCTCCGTCTCCCCCGCCGGTTGCGGTTCGGGGACGACAACCTCAGGACGGATGACGCCCGCCCTTACCTGCGTCGAACCGTTCAAAGATACCTTCCGGCCGTCGGCCCGCGCCAGGAGATCGAAAATCCTCCGGGCCATGGCCATGTGGCCGAATCCCTCCGTCAGGACAACCGTGATCGGGATATCTTCCTGGCCGGTAATGCCGACGCCGATCTCCTGTCCGGTGAGTTTCACCAGATCGCCGCTGTCGGCGCCGCCGCTGATGATGCCGGTAGCCCCGCCGTCCAGGGCTTTCCGCAAAGCTTCGTAACTTATGTGCGCCCCGGCTACCAAGACCAGACCGTTGCAGTTGTCCGGCACGCGGTCCGCCCCGATCTCGTCCGCCGGATTGGTGGCCAGCACCTTCAAGGTTCCGTAGTTCTCAAAACCGATACCAAAGACGCCCTGCACCACCGAGCCGGCGGTCTCCACTACCGCGCCGCGGTCGGCCACGATCTCCGCCACCACGCCCGGCATATAGGCATCGACCACCGTCGCCTTGATGGGGCGGACGATGGTGACGGTCCCCGTTTTCGTGCATACCTTCTCGATGATACCGCTCACAGGGGAGTAGGAGTAGATCATCGAGGCGACGCCGCCTGGAGCGGCCGCCAGGGCCATCCCCTGCTTGACCTCGTCGCCTTCCTTGAACCGCATGTACATCCGCAGGCTCGCGGCCCAGATGTCCAGTTCCTTGGCTACCGACACGATATGGACCGGTTCGGCCGAACGGGGGTCTTCTCTAATCAAGATGCGGGCCGACGATCGCGAGATGAACTCGACCGTACCGTTCACCGGACAGCGCACCACCAACACTTCCCCCAGGAAGCCCCGGGTATACCGCGCCAGAGTGTCGCCGCCACTGACCTTGTCCCCCACCTTCACCACGACGGTGCGGTCCACCATTTCCGGGGTCAGAGAGGTACGCAGCTCCGCCTTCAAATCGATGACGTATGGCTCTCCCGGTAGTTCCTCCGCCTTCGCGATGACGGTATCGGGGTCCACTCGTTGACCGGGCGTCACCAGAACATCGCCGGGGAGGGCCAGAAGCCGCTCCTTCCGAATGGTGGTCCGCTCTAGAACGTGGGTTTCCGCCGGCATTGCCATTTCAGTTCACCCCCGCCGTAAGACTCCGGCCCGTTTCGCCTTGGTTCGCACCCTCACCGGACAGTTCGTCCCCGTTACCGTAGGCGCGCGACTCCCGCCCCCAGGAGACCACCCTCGCCAGTCTGGCACCGGCGTCGGCGGGGAACTCGATGGGCCGGCCACGGCCATCAAGGATTACGCCGACCTCTCCCCCTTCCACCAGGCTTTCCAGACGCCGGCCGGGACCGGCCCCGACGTTCACCCCACGGACCGGGGAGACCACGATCCGCGCGGTCTGGCCCGCCGGCAAGGGGATGACTTTCAGCTGACCGGCGATCAGATGTTCCTCCACCGCCCGTCCATCCGGCAGGATGAGGTTCACTGCTCCTAGGAACCCGCCGGGGCCGGGCTTGCCCGTTGGAGAGACGCAGGCGCCCAGTGGTACCAGGCAGTCCTTTTCGAAAACCTCCAGGGCGATTTCGGGGTCCACTTCCGAAAGCACGCCCAGGTGCGGCATCATGAAGATGCTATCCACATAAAGGCGGCAGAGTCCTTCCGGCTGGAACGAGTCGACCAGTAAGAGAGCGGCCTGCGCCCGCCGCGGGGCGTTACTTACCACTCCGCCGCTGCCGATGATCATGTTCACCTTGTTCATGGCGATGAGGGTCTCGCCGGTGCCGGTCTGGTTGAACACATCGCCGATATCTCGCTCCTGCCGGACGCCCTTCAGCCCACGAGCCAACGTCTTATGGTGAACCAGTGAGAGTCGCATCGCCTCGCGGGCGAAAGCATGCTCCAGGACAAGGTCCTCTCCGGTCTGCGGAAGGGTGGTCGGCCGGATCATCTTGTTCGAGTGCCAGTTCCGCATTTCCCCTTCCGTCAGTTCGAAGGGGACCCAACGGCTGATCTGGCTGGCGCCGGCCTCCACAAACACATTCGACAGGCTATAGCTCATGCCCAGGTTCGCGGAAACGGTGCGGTTAAAGACCCCGTCCATCACCGAGAATACGTCGGTGGTGGCGCCCCCGATGTCTACGCCCAGGATATTGACCTTGCGGCGCTGGGCCAGGAGAAGCATCATCTTGCCTACAGCCATGGGGGTGGGTTGGATGTGGCCGGCCGTCCACTGCACCAGGCGTTGGTAGCCGGGAGCGCGGGCCATGACGTGTTCGAGGAAAAGGCGGTGGATTTCGGCGCGGGCCGGGCCCAAGACTTCCTTATCGAGGGTGGGCCGGATGTTATCCACCACATGGACTTCCATGTTGGCCTCGGTCAAGGTCTCCGTGACGTAGTCGCGGGCCTTGATGTTCCCGGCGTAGATGACGGGGACACGGTAGTCGCCCCCCAAACGCGGCTTGGGGCTCGAAGCGGCGATGTATTCGGCCAGGGAAGCGACGTGGCTGATCTGGCCCTCGTCGGTGCCACCGGACAGGAGGATCATGTCGGGGCGAAGTTCCTTCAGACGGCGGATGCGCTCCACCACCTGCCTCGCGTCGTCCAACGAAATAACGTCCGCGACGATGGCCCCGGCGCCGAGAGCGGTGCGGTGAGCGCTTTCGGCCGTCATGGTCTTGATGAGGCCGGCCACGGCCATTTGCAGGCCCCCGCCGGCGCTGGAAGACGAAACGTAGATGTCGGCGCCGTCCTCCCCTTGGGACGGGGTGATCAGGTCGCCCCCATCATTCAGGAACTTCCGGTGGGACTCCTGCTCAAGCTGGCGAAAGGCGTTCCGGACGCCGATCATGACATCCTCATGGGGCGCTTCGACGGTCGTGGGCGCCTCCGCCCGGGCCGTCAGGCGGTATTCCCTGCCCCGCCGTTCAATGAGGATGGCTTTCGTGGTCGTGCTACCGACGTCCGTAGCCACGATCCGCTCGTATTGTGCCAACGGCGCATCCCTCCCGCAAAACACTGTCTTTCCTGTTCCTGGGCGTTATTACGCCTACCGGAAGGTAAAGTTTCAGTTAATTCGGGCCTTCTGCGACCAGAATCATCAGCGCGCGGACGGAGATGCCTCTGCCGGCCGGGACAGGTCCAGCCAAAGCTCGCCGTGGGCCCCGAAGGCCAGGTCGGTCCAGGTGGGCGTGGCGCCCGTGACGATGGACCGCTCCAAGGCCACCAGAGGGACCCAGGGGGCGTCCTTCAACACCACCGACTCAACGCCGAGCAGCGCCCGGCGGCGGGCGGCGGGGTCCACCTTGGTCACCAGCGCGTCTAACTGTGCGTCGGCCTGAGGGTTGGCGTAGCCGGTGCGGTTGGTCTGGCCCGTTCGGGAGGAATGCAGCAAGTCGTAGAGGATGCCTGGGTCCGGCCATTGGAAGGACAGCACGAAGGCCTGAAACTGTCCCGCCTCCAAGCGCCGGAAGAGGGTCGCGCCGTCAAGGGCGGTGAACTTGGCGCGGAACCCCGCGGCGTCAAGCTGCGCCGCCACCGCCTTTGCCAGATTCAAGGCATCCCGGGACCGGACCGTAAGGATCTCGACGTCCAGGGGCGTCTTCCCGTTCAGAAGCTGTTTGGCCGCCGCCGGGTCCTCTCTATAGAAGCTGCGCTGACCGGCCCCCGGCCCCGGCGTTCCAGACGACTGGGACAAGTCCGGCCAGAGGTGGTCGCTGGGGACGGCGCGGCCCGGGAAGACCGTCTTCACCAAGGAGGCGCGGTTGACGGCCGACGCGGCGGCCTGACGCGGCGCCGGGTCGTGGAAGAGGCCGGACGCCACGTTGAAACCCAGATAGAACAGCTCATCGCTGGACCGAAGGAAGGATGTAGCCGAGGCGGCGCCGGGAGACGGTTCGTCTCCGGCAGCCGGGTAGGACAAGGCGATGGAGGCCTTCCGCAGCGCCGCTTCCAGAGCCTGGGCGTCGGCGAAACGCTGGAAGACCACTTTGGCCGGCCGGCCGGACCCGCGTCCGGTGAGGGCGCGCCAGTACCGGGCGGGGCCTGAGGTGGGGGTGACCGGGGCCGAAGCCGAGGCGGAGGCGGACGGCCCCTGGCCGATGAAGGCCGAGACGAAGCCACGGGGCGGCGTGGACTTGGCGGCAAGGGTGATAGTCCCGTCGCTGTCCCATTTCTCAAGCCGGTAGGGGCCGGAACCGGCCAGGCCGGCCACTTCGCCGGGGCTCGGGCGAACGATGGCCGCCCCTGGGCCGGCCAGGACGGACCACACTGCCGGGTAAGGTTCGGAGAACCTTAGAACAAACTGGCGCGGCTTCTCCACCACGATGTCGGTCAGCGGGCCGAGACCCACGGTCACTGGCGATGGAGTCTCGGTGTTGGGAGCCGCGGCCATACCCGCCCCGCTCTTTCCGGCGGCGCCCGTTCCGCCCGCGCCAGTCCCTCCCTGGCCGGCCGAGGAAGAGGTCGGAAGGCGCTGAAGCGAAGCCTTGACCGCCGCGGCATCAACGGGGGTGCCATCCGAGAACCGCCGTCCGGCGGCCAGGCGGAAGCGGATCTCGCGCCCGTCCGGAGAGACCCGCCAGGTCTCGGCCAAACCGGGGAGGATCTCGCCGTTCACGCCCTTGACCACAAGCGTCTCGAAGATCAGCGACGAGACGGCTACGTTGGCCCCGGGAGACACTCCTTCCAGCCGGATGGGGTCCAAGCTGGCGATGGGTTCCTCGTATCCGGCTGTTAGTTGCCCGGAAGCGACTGGGTAACGATGGAACGATGCCCACAGAAGGGCACCGGAAGCCGCCACAAGGATGACCAGACCGGCCATGATGGCACGGAGCCGGCGGCGCCCAGCGCGGGAGGCATTCCCGACGCGGCCATTCCTATCTCTGCTACCCTGATGGATCTCTTGGTCCATAAAAGTATCATGTCCTCTGCTTTAGAACTCGGTTTAGAACTCTGTATACTTCTTGTTAGAACCGTAGGCTTTCTCTACCGGGTATTTGACGGCATTCTTGTCCAACTTGTTCAGGACCGCGTCCGCAGGGTCTATCCCCATGGCGTGACACAGGAAAAGCGCGTAAATTAGAACATCCCCCAACTCATCTTCGATGGCGACCCTCTTTTCCCTGACGGCTTCGTCGCTGCTCTTCCACTGGAAATTCTCCAACAGCTCGGCCGCCTCGACGCTGAGCGCCAGCGCTAAGTCCTTGGGGTTATGGTACTGCCCCCAGTTCCGCTCATTCCGGAAGGCCACCACTCTTTCCACCAGGCTGTTCAAGGCCCCACCTCCGACACGTTTCGACAACCTGCCGTCACAAGGCTTCTAGCGACGGTGAACCCGTACCTCCGGGACCTCCCATTTTTCGTGAGCGGTATTCCCGCGTGCGTCCACCACGCGGGATCTTCACTCTGTGGGGAGCCTCATGTCTTGCCCAGGGTTCTTTCGGTACGATAGGTGAAAGCTTCTAATATGTGCTCTTCTCTGATATCGTCGCCGCCGGCCAGATCGGCGATGGTGCGCGCCACCTTCAGCAGGCTCTCCCTGCCGCGAAACGAGAGGCCCCGGCGCCCCTCCAGATCTTCGAGCAGCCTGGACCCGCCGCTTCCGCGTGCCATGTCCCTCACCAACTGGGACACGTCGGCGGCGCCAAGCCGCGAATTCAGACGGCCGTTCTGGCGTTCAACCTGACGGTGGCGGGCGGCGGCCACACGGGCCGCCACTGCGGCGCTGCCGTGCAGTGAGCCGATACTGGTGCCGCCGCGCCCGGCTCCTCCCCCTCCGCCTTCAGCCTCCCCCTCTCCCTTGACCCAAGACGCGTTTTCGTCCACCGCCGGCACTTCCACCCGGAGGTGGATGCGGTCTAACAACGGTCCGGACACCCGTGCCTGATAACGACGGATGTCCGCTTCGCTGCAGCGGCATGCGTGGGTAGGATCATTTAAGAACCCGCAAGGGCAAGGATTGCAGGCGGTCACGAGAGTGAATGACGCCGGGAAAGTCACCGCCGCCCCCTGCCGCGCCAAGGTCACCTCCCCTTGTTCCAGGGGCTGGCGCAGCAGTTCCACGACGGACCGGGAGTATTCGCCCAGCTCGTCCAGGAACAGAACACCGTGATGGGCCAAACTGATCTCTCCGGGTTGCAGTGGCTTTCCACCGCCGATCAAGCCGGCCGCGGTGATGTGGTGGTGGGGCGTTCGGAAAGGCCGGCGGCGCACCAGCGTGCCGCTGGGCAAGCGGCCGCTCACGCTGTAGATGGTGGTGATCTCCATGGCTTCGGCGAAGGTGGGTGGCGGCAGCAGGCCCGGCAGGCACCTGGCCAAGAGCGTTTTTCCTCCTCCAGGCGGGCCGCTCAGAAGCAGATGGTGACCGCCGGCCGCGGCGATTTCCAGAGCGCGCTTCCCCGTTTCCTGACCCAAGACGTGGGCCAGGTCCGGACCGACGTCCCCGTTGTCCCCACCTCCGTGCCCCCCGCCGAGTCCGCTACCTGATACTCCCCCTATTCCGTCGTCAGCCCCTCCCCCACCTTCCTCCCCCACCACCCCTTGCTGGCCTTTTCCTATGAACACGTGCCGCTGCGCCGGTTCGGCCAGATCCCGTAAGGTATCCACGGCGCATAGAGGCAGCCCCTCGACCAACATGGCCTCCTCCAGGTTCCCACGCGGTACAACCATCCCCGCCGGCCACCCCGGCGTGCCCAGTCTGGCCCGCACGACGCGCGCGAGGGCCAAGGTACCCGCTACCGCCCGCACCGACCCATCCAGGCCCAATTCGCCCAGGACGGCCCAATCGGCCCAGGGCCCGGCCGCGCACTGCCCGTCGGCCGCCAACAGCGCCACCGCGACGGCCAAGTCAAAGGCCGGGCCCTCCTTCCTCAAATCCGCCGGAGCAAGATTCACGGTAATGCGCCGGGTCGGAAAACGGAAACCCGAGTTCCGAATGGCCGCCCGGACGCGGTTGCGCGCCTCCCTGATCGAGGCATCGGGAAGACCCACGATATCGAAAGAAGGCAGACCGTTGGCGATGTCCACTTCCACGACTACTTGGTTCACGTCCAGGCCGTGCAGCGCCAGCGTCCGCACCCCGGCGGTCATAGCGACCACCTCCTCTGGACACCGCTTGCATCCGCCCGGCGTAAATCCTGCCGTTTCCAGCCGGGGTTTTCGATCGTGGCCCGATGCGGCCACTATCCCCTTTCTCCCGCCTCCGGCATAGATACGCCCGGACCGGGCAAACATCAGTCAACTGCTAAAAGGGGCGGCCGGAACCAATAATACTCTCCGCAAGCACTCTGCCGCTTATCACAGCTTGTAACAGAGAGGAGGAGGGCCATTGCGATTATCCGCTCGGAGTGCCGCCTTTTGGCTGGTCCTGACCCTGGTGTTGCTGCTGACCGCCTTTGCCGGCGCGGCCTGCACCAGGGAGAAGATCGTCGAAGTTCCAAAGGAGGTCCAGGTGGTGCAGATCCCGCCGCCCGACCCCGCGCCGAACGGTTGCGCCAGCTGCCATGTGAAATCTGGGGATAAGGACTACACCCTCTCGGCCGAGGTCAAGAAAGTGGCCAGCCACCCGACCCTGCCCGCTGACGCCACGGTCAACACGTGCGTGACCTGCCACAAGACGGACGCACCCATTGGCGCCAAGCCGGCCAGGCTTGCCGTGGTGGTCCACCCTATCCACCTGAACAGTAAGAACTTTACCGAAAGCAAGAAGGCCTACTGCAACGCCTGCCATGTCTTGGACGCCAAAACCGGCGACATGAGTGTCAAGGGACTGACGGACTAGGAGAGACTCCGGGCCCGGGGCGCCTCCAGGCGCCCCGGGCTGTCCTCATCAGTATCGCCGGCGCCTCCGGCGCGGAGAACGCCGCACGGGCGCTAGAGTATGTCCCGGAGGTGCTCGATTTCCGGATTGAAGAGAATGGCGTCGAAGCGGCAGGCCAGAAAGTCGTACGCGCCGGTGACGCCACGCCGGGCCAAATATGCCGCGGCCGCTTTACGCAACCGGACGGTCTTGCGCTGGTCGATCGCTTCCGCGGCCGACCCGTAGGTGGAGGAATGGCGCGCCTTCACCTCCACGAACACCAGCGTCTGTCCGTCCATCGCCACCAGGTCAATCTCCCCGGCACGGCAGCGGTAATTGCGTTCCAGGACCCGGAACCCGTTCCTTTCGAGAAACTCCGCGGCCCGGGCCTCAGCCTCCCGCCCGTAGGTGTGAGCCTCAGTCATCAGGAGGTGTCTCGCCGGGGGGGCTCTCGCCGGCGGGCACTTCACCGCCGTCGGCATCTTCCTCGGAGACCGGTGGTCCCGAAAGGAAGCTCACCCGGTGCTCAGGGCAGGGACCCAACAGCCGCAGCGCCCGGTAATGCTCCTTCGTGGCATACCCCTTGTGCTTAGCCAAACCGTACCCTGGATACCGGTCATCCAGCTCGACCATGTGCCGGTCACGGAGGACTTTCGCCACCACGGAAGCGGCGGCGATGGAAAGGGACAGGGCATCGCCGCCGATGATGGCTTGCTGCTGGAGGGAGAGGTCCGGAATGGTGAAACCGTCCACCAGGACTTTGTCGGGGACGGTCTTCATGGCCCGAAGCGCCAGCCGCATGGCTTCGAAGCTGGCCTTTCGGATGTTCAGGGCGTCGATGCGCTCGGCGCTCACAAAAGCTGCGCCCACCGCCAGAGCGGCTTCGTGGATTTTCGGGAAAAGGGCTTCTCTTGCCTCCGGCGAGAGCTTCTTCGAATCGTCCAGCCCTACCAGATAGCGGTCCGGATTCCGAACAGCCTCCTCGCGCAGGATGACAGCGGCGGCCACCACGGGGCCTGCCAGGGGGCCCCGGCCGGCTTCATCGACGCCCGCCACCGATTTTGCCCCGGCGGTCCAAGCCGCCAGTTCGTGGACGACCAGGCCGCGGAGCCGCCCCCGCTCTCTCTCCCACGCGTCGAGCACGCTCTCGCCCCTGCGGACCTTGACGCGTTCCCGCCCCGGCTGCACCGCCAACCGCCCATCCCCCACTCTGGACTCATGCTGCCCGACTGCCTGCTAGATGAAACAGAGTCAGGCTTCTGTGTCTTCTGTTTGGGAGGGTTCGGAAGGGGTCCCGGGTTTCCTGCCGGTGGAAACCGTTTTTGGGGTGGTGGACGTCCCGGGCTGCTCCAGAGTCACCCGGCCCAGCACCCCCAGGCGAAAGTCCTTTAGCAAGGCATCGGCGGCTCTGGCCGTGTCCGGGCGTCCCCCCGCCCCCACGTATCCACGCTGCCGGGCCAAGGCCGCCAACGGCTCGGCGGCGGCATCTTCCGGCGCCAGGCCGAATCGTTCGGAGTAGACCGCCGCATACCGCCCGTGCCTCAGCAATTCCGCCAGGCGTGCCGCGGCCACCTCGTGGTCGTAGGCGAAGTCCGGCAGGGCCCCGGTGACCGCCAGGGCCCATTGCTCGTTCTCCCCGGCGAAGCTGGGCGGGAAGATGCCCGGCAGGTCCAGGAGAAGGTGCCCCGCTTTGGTCTTCACCCACTGTTTGCCGCGGGTCACTCCCGGTAGGGCGCCCACGCGGGCCCGGGCCCGGCCCGCCAGTCGGTTCAATAGGGAAGATTTCCCCACGTTCGGAATGCCCACCAGCATGATACGGGCTACCGGCTTCTTGGCGGCGCGGCCCGCCGCCACTTCCATCTGGTCCAGTCCTCGCCCCGATTGGGCCTCCAGGGACACCGCCTCGGCGCCGCCCCGCCGGAAGAAGGCCACCCAGCGGGCGGTCGCCTCCGGGTCCGCCAGGTCAGCCTTGTTCAGCACGATCACCCTGGGCTTCTCCCCAACGGCGCGGGACAGGGAGGGGTTGCGGCTGGCCAGGGGAGCGCGGGCGTCAAGGAGTTCCAGGACCACATCCACGAGTCTCAGGTTCTCTCGGAGCTCCCGGCGCGCTCGGGCCATGTGGCCGGGGTTGGGGGCCACCACTTTCATCGGTAGTAAGTCGCGGTCGTCTTCCGGCGTCATGTCGCGGTCCGCACCTCCTTGTCACCATTATTATGGTCCCGCCACGGGACGCGGGGCGATCAAAAAGCCGCCGGATGCTCCGGCGGCCGGTCTTGACCGTGAACGAACTCTAGCGCACAAACTGGGTCCGGTTTACCGGCCAGTACCGGAGGAACGGGTGCCCTTTCAGGTTCTTCAGGGGCACTGGTCCGAAGGTCCGGCTGTCGTCACTGTTGCGTCGGTTATCACCCATCACGAAGATGAAACCCTTGGCGATCAGGGTCGGCGGATAGTCGGGCCCCCCCGGGTACTTCACGTAGGGTTCCACCTGAGGTATGCCGTTCACGTAGGTCTGGCCATTCCGTACCTCGATCTTATCGCCGGCCACGGCGATGACCCTTTTCACGAAATCACGCTTGGGGTCGAGCGGATAGGCGAAGACCACGATATCCCCGCGCTTCGGGGTAGTGAACCTATAGATGAACTTGATGGACCAGAGGCGCTCGTTGGTGTACAGCGTGGGCTCCATGGACGGACCGTTCACGATCGTCGTCTCGATGACGTAGGTTTTCAGAACAAAGGCCAAGATTACGGCGATGATGACGGTTTCGGCCATGTCCAGCCAGAATGACTTCTCCTGCAAAGTCCAAGGCCCCCAAAGACACTAAGAGGGGACCGGTATGCCCAGCCCCCACGTAGGTTGATCCTCTAAGCTCCTAGACTCTCTTTTCCCGGATACGGGCCGCCTTGCCTCTCAGGCCGCGCAGGTAATAGAGCTTGGCGCGGCGGACACGCCCGTGGCGCAGGACCTCGATGTGGTCTATGCGCGGGGAGTGAAGCGGAAAAGTCCTTTCCACACCCACGCCGTAGCTGACCCGGCGCACGGTGAAGGTCTCCGAAACGCCGCCACTCTTCCGGTTGATGACGATTCCTTCGTAGGCCTGGATTCTTTCCCGGCCGCCCTCGATGACTTTCACGTGAACGCGGACGGTGTCGCCGGGAGCAAAAGCCGGGATGTCGTTACGCATCTGGGCCTGCTCTATAGTGCGGATGATGTCCACGGCGAACGCCTCCTTTCTGCAACATGGCATATTATAGCATACGGCTTTTGGAAGTCAAGTTACCCATGCTTGGACCCTTTTTTCTCCTGTGCACCGCTGTCACCGGCGGCGTGTCCGTCCCCCGCGTCGCCGCGGCCGGTGCCGTCGCCCACATTCCCGTGGCCGGTTTCGGCTCGGTCCCGGCCTCCTCCAGACTCCAACTCCGCCAGATAGAGCCGTTCTTTCTCAGTCAGGCCCGCTGTGGCCGTGGCCGCGGCCAAGAGGTCCGGCCGCCGCGCCAGTGTCCTCCGGAGCGACTGCTCCCGGCGCCATTTCCTGATGTTCTCGTGGTGCCCGGACAACAAAACGTCCGGCACACTCCACTCCCGGAAGTCCTTGGGCCTGGTGTACTGCGGGTACTCGAGCAGCCCGTCGCTGTAAGATTCCTCCACCGCCGACAGTTCGTGCCCCAGCACCCCCGGGACCAGCCGGACGACAGCGTCCACCATGGCGATGGCCGCCGGTTCTCCGCCCGTTAGGATGAAGTCGCCCAGCGAGAACTCGTCGGTCACCAAGGCCTGCCGGACCCGCTCATCCACCCCTTCATAGTGGCCACAGATGAAGACCAGTCGCTCCGCTCCCGAGAGTTCCCGGGCGGCGAACTGGTCAAAGGTCCGCCCCTGGGGGCAGAGCAGAATGACGCGCGTCCCGGCGCCGGGACCATCCGGCCCCCATGGCGCCGTCTGTCCCACCAGGTCCTCCACCGCGGCGAAAATGGGTTCCGGCTTCATGACCATCCCCGCACCACCGCCGAAAGGGTAATCGTCGGTGACCTTGTGCCGCCCCTCCGCATAATCCCGGAGGTTGTGGATGCGGATGTCCACCAGGCCGGACTCCATGGCCCGTCCGATCATGCTCTCGGTGAAAGGCCCCCTGAACATGTCGGGGAAGATAGTGATGATGTCAATGATCATGCTTCTTCAGTTTCCCCGGGGTGGCGCCGCAGAACCAGGCGCCCTCCCTTGACGTCGATCTCCGCCACGGCTTCCCGGATGGCCGGGATCAGGTAATCGGCCTGTTTGCCGCCATCCGCGCCACCGGTGCCGGCGTCGGTACCGCTCGCGGCCGCCTCGGGGCGCACCACGTATACATCGTTGGCCTGGTACTTCAGAACGTCGACCACCTTGCCCACCGGCCGCCCGTCCGTGGTCACGGCCCAGAGCCCAACGATCTGGAACAGGTAGAAGTGCCCTTCGGGCAGAGGGGTCAGTTCCTCCTCCGGTACTTTCAACAAGGCACCGCCGAGCGCCGCCGCCGCTTCCCGGGTGGTCACGCCCTCCAGAGACATGAGCCACGGCCCGGTGGCCGTTCCGGCTCCGCCCCCGAGGCCTCCCGCGGATGGACGGGCGCTATGGACGCGGTACCTTCGGGCCGCCGCGTCGGGACTCCCGCCCAAGACGACGTGGACTTCCTTCGTGCGGGCAAACCGCTCCGGGAAATCGGTCGCCGGATGGACGCGGAACTCACCCTTCACACCGTGGGGCGCCCCAACCTGCCCGATGGTGATGAGCATCAGCCGCGAGCGCTCCCTTCAAGGATGGTCACGTTGCCACCGTCGCGGATGGCGACGACGATGCCGTCTTCCACCACGACTTCGGCTGCCGTGACTAGGGCTAGGCGGTCACCCACGCGGACCTCGGCCAGACTCTCCACGGTGCCCTGGACGATTTCGGTGCCCAAGGACATCTTGCCCAGCTCTTTCAGGCTTTCAAGGATCCGTACTTTCTGTTCTTGCCTTTTCTGTCGCTCCCCGGAGAGTTGCGCGGAGACGGCCGCGGTCCGCTCCGGACCCCCTTTTTCCGCGTCCGCCAGGAGACGTTTGCCCTGGAACTCCAGCTGCGAAAGCTCGACGTCCAGCTTGCGGACGGCGTCCTGGAAGTCCGCCGCCAGCTTCTGGCGCATGGCTTCCGTCAGGCGCGCCTTCACCGTGACCTGCCGCTTAACCAAAAGGGACGGCCCTTCGCCGGCCGGCGCGACCGCCGCAGTCGGCGGTTGGGTCGTTACCGGCACGGCAGGCGCAGCAGGCGCAGCAGGCGCGGCAGGCGCCGCCGCCTCCTGGCTAGACGACTTCGACGGCAACTTTCCGTCCTTCTTTCGCGGCCGCCGCTTTCACGACCATGCGGATCGCCTTGATCACGCGCCCTTGACGTCCGATGACCTTGCCCACATCGTCGGAGGCGACGGTGAGTTCCAGCACCGTAGCGCCGTCCTCGCCCTCGTGTTCCGCCACGGTGACGGCGTCGGGCTGGTCGACGATGGCCTTGGCCAACACGGCCACCAGTTCTTTCATGGGTCTTACCCCCCGGTCTAAGCCTGTTCGGCCGTGCCGGCCGCCGCGCTCTCGGTCACGCCCGAGCGCTTCAGCAGGCTGCGTACCGTATCGGTAGGTTGAGCCCCGTTCGCCACCCACTGCCGGGCTTTGTCCCCGTCGATCTTAACGAGGGGCGGGTCCTGCCGCGGGTCGTAGATGCCGATCTCTTCAATGAACCGCCCGTCGCGCGGGGACCTGGAATCGGCCACCACCACGCGGTAGAAGGGGTTTTTCTTGGCACCTATCCTCTTCAGTCTGATCTTGACCGCCATTAGTGTTCACCTCCTAGTCCATGGGGAAAGGGAATCTGCCACCCTTGCCTTTGCGGAGCCCCTTCTCGAGGCCCGCAAACCGTTTCAACATCTTCTTCGTCTCGTCGAACTGGCGAAGGAGACGGTTGACGTCCTGCACACTGGTGCCGCTACCGCGGGCGATGCGCTGGCGGCGGCTGCCGTCGATGATCTCCGGGGTGCGGCGCTCTTTCAAGGTCATGGAGTTGATCATGGCTTCGGCCTTGACCAGTTCTTTCTCGTCGACCTGGAGGCCGCCCAGTTTCTTCAGATTCCCCAGGCCGGGGATCATGCCCAAGACCTGGTCCAATGGCCCCATCTTCCGGACCTGCTTTAGCTGCTCCAGAAAGTCTTCCAGGGTGAACTGGGCGGAGAGCAGCTTCTTCTGCATCTCCTCGGCCTTCTTCACGTCCAGGGCTTCCTCAGCCTTCTCGATCAGGCTGAGGACGTCGCCCATGCCCAGGATACGCGAGGCCATACGCTCGGGATGGAAGGCTTCCAGGGCGTCCAGCTTCTCGCCCACGCCCACGAACTTGATGGGTCGCCCCGTGACGCTGCGGGCGGAGAGCGCGGCGCCGCCGCGGGCGTCGCTGTCCAGCTTGGTCATGACCAGACCATCGATACCGACGCGCTGGTTGAAGGATTCGGCTACGTTTAGGGCGTCCTGACCGGCCATGGCGTCCACCACCAGGAGGACCTCCTGGGGTTTTACCGCTTCCTTGATACGGGTCAGCTCCGCCATGAGCTCGTCGTCCACGTGGAGGCGGCCGGCGGTGTCGATGATGGCCACGTCGTGGCCGCCGGCTCGGGCGTGCTCCAAGCCCTCGCGGGCGGTGCGGACGGGGTCGGGTGGCACGGCCGTGACCCCCGCGGGGGCCGTGGGGGCCATGACGGCCACGCCTCCGGCCGCAGCGGCCGCGGCCACGGCGGGCGGTAGGTAAACCGGGATGTTTAGCTGCTTGCCAAGGACGCGGAGCTGTTCCATGGCGGCTGGACGGTAAGGGTCGCAGGCCACCAGAAGGGGGTGCCGGCCCTGCTTACGCAGGTGGGCCGCCAGTTTGGCGGCGGAAGTGGTCTTACCGGAACCCTGCAGCCCCACCATCATGATGGCGGCCGGGATGGCGTTACCGAGGCTCAGGCGGGCCGACTGGCCGCCCATGAGTTCAGTGAGCTCTTCGTGGACGATCTTGATAACTTGCTGGCCGGGAGTGAGGCTCTCCATGACGTTGCCGCCGATGGCTTTCTCTTTCACCCGGGCGGTGAAATCCTTGACGACCTTGAAGTTAACGTCGGCCTCCAGGAGGGCCATCCGCACTTCACGCAGGGCTTCGTTTACGTCGGCCTCGGTCAGCTTACCGCGGCCCCGGAGGCGCTTGAAGGTTTCTTCGAGCCTAGCAGCTAGGTTTTGGAAGAACATCAGCTCCGCCCTCCCCTGTTTGGTCTGTCACTTGAGTCCTCCGGTGCGGCCTCGACGCCTGGAGCGGCACCGGCTCCGTCCCTCAAAGCCGCCAGAGCCGCCTTGACGTGCGCAGTGGCCGCGGTGCCGGCCTCTCCCGCGGTTTCCAGCGCGGCCATCGCCTTGGCCAAAGAATCCGCCGCGGCGGTGATCCGCCGCGCATCTCGTTCACCCTGGCGCGCCAGGCCGAGTTTCGCCTCGAATTCCCGCAAGGTCTCCTCAGCGCGCCGCAAGATGTCGTGGACCGCCTGACGGCTGGTTTGCTCGATCTCGGCGATTTCGGCCAACGACATGTCGTCCTGATAATGCATCTCTAGCACGCGCCGCTGTTTTTCGGTGAGCAGCGGGCCATAGTAGTCGTACAGAATCGCGATGCGCACCATTCGGTCCAGTAACACTATGCCGCCACCGTCCGAGTGTGTCAAGGAGAAATGCTTTACACTCCACAGGCTATTATAGACGGTCGGGCACCGGCAATGCAACCGCCCATCGGGCTACTACCGGTCTCGTGCACGCAATCCTACCGGCAGACGGGCCCCGAGGAATCATCCGAACTAGTTCAAGAGGTCGAGGCACGGGTTTGTACCAGAAACGAACGAAGTTCGAGGGCAAAGGGTCGGCTTTCCGGACATTCACAGGTGTCAAAGCGTCCGGAAACCCGGACACTACCCCTCCCATCTGGGCCCCAAACCTCCTGTAGCGGAGAGGCTAGTTCACATAATTACCTGAACAGTCCGGGTTCCCGGACAGTAAGCGAATGGCAAGTACCCGGTTTTCCGACCCTGGCCCCCGACCATGGGTCTGCGCTACCCCCCAGGGCCACCGGCGGCACCCCCTGCGGCCCCAGTTTGGTGCTTGTCACCAGATTTCGGTTTCTCGGAATGGTCGACTTGTGTATAATGGCAGCGAGAAACGCGATGACGCGGGAAGAGTAGGCGGCGCCATCCCAGACCAAGCGAGCCGGCGAGGGTGCGAGGCCGGCGCTTTGGGAAGCCGCTGAATGGGCCCGCGAGCGGCACTGACGGAACCCCTCCGTTACCAGGGGAAGGCATCGGCCTCCTGTCAGAACAAGGCGGCCCGTGCCTGCGATCAAGGTGGACCATGGCGCGGGCCTCATCCCCGCCGGCCTATAGGGCTGGTGCGAAGGCGGAAAACGTGCGGCGCAGTGGTCAACATGGGTGGTACCGCGGGTAAGCCCCGTCCCAGTTGGGACGGGGCTTTTTGGTGTTGCGCGCCAGGCCTCGCGGACAGTGGGAAGGGAGTTCTAAGTATGGACGTTCGAACAGAAAACAGACCGACAGGAATGGAAACTCACCGAAAGAGGATTCTGACGGGCGACCGGCCCACGGGCCGGTTGCACGTCGGGCACTACGTTGGGTCGCTGCGATCGCGGGTGGCGCTCCAGGACAAGTACGACTCGTTCATCGAAATCGCCGATATCCAGGCCCTCACCACGGACTTCGAGCAGCCGGAGGTCGTGGCGGAGAATGTGCATCAGGTCTGCCTGGACTATCTGGCGGTGGGGCTGGACCCGGAGAAGGTGACCATCTTCGTCCAGTCGGCGGTCCCCGAGATCGCCGAGTTGACGGTCTTCTACTCCTTGATCACGTCAGTGAACTCCCTGCGCCACAACCCGACCATCAAGACGGAGGCGGCGGAGCGCGGCTACACTTCCCTCTCCTACGGTTTCCTCGGTTACCCGGTGAGCCAGGCGGCCGACATCACCAGCGTGGGAGCGCACCTTGTACCCGTGGGCGACGATCAACTCCCGCATATCGAGTTGACCAGGGACATCGTCCGGCGCTTCAACGCCCTCTACGGGCCGGTGCTGGTGGAGCCCCAGGCCTTGGTGGGCGAATGCCCGCGTTTGGTGGGCCTGGATGGCGGCGGCAAGATGTCGAAGAGCAAGGGCAACGGCATCTCCTTGTCCGACGCGCCGGAACTGGTCCGTGCGAAGGTGAAGTCCGCCGTCACCGACCCTCAACGACTCCACGCCCACGACCCCGGCCACCCCGAGGTCTGCGTGGTGCACACTTACCACCGGTATTTGGGCGAAGGCGCCCGGGGGTCGGAGGCTCTGGCCGACTTTGAGCGGAGCTGCCGAGCCGGTGCCATCGGTTGCGCGGCGTGCAAGGAGAATCTGACCCGCTCCTTGAACACCCTCTTGGCACCGGCACGGGAACGTAGGCGGTATTACGAGGAGAGACCGGGGTTTGTCAAGGAGGTGCTGGCCGCCGGAATCACACGAGTCCGGGGCGAGGCGGCACTGACCGTTTCCCGAGTGAAGTCCGCTCTAAGGCTGGTCCAATTCTAGAACAGGTGGTGGCGAACTGCCATGCTACCCAGCGACAGCCCCAATTTCAGTGAGGATGGTCTTCCGGACGCTAACGGCCCCGCTTACCAGAAAACGGAAAGACGAACCGGCCCTCCCTTGGACTACGTGGCAGAGAAGATGAGGTCCTGCATTGAACAGCTTCACGCTTCGATCCAAACCCTCAGAGAGCACGAGCAAAGCAAGAAAGACGGCCTGTCTGAATCGGTGCGCAGCGCCTTTCGATATGCCGTGATAAGCTACCTCGCTCTCATGAACATGCTTGGAGTGGCCAACAACCAGAGTATCTTTGATCGGTTGCTCGCGATGTCACCTGAAGACTTGCGTGAATGGATTGACAGGATACACATCGAGGGTTCAGTGATCGGCTGACAGAGGCAAGCTGGATGAACGGTACTGGGACGAGGCGCGCCGGAGATCGGGCGGCGGAGGCCAAAAGCGACTGGAGCCACTTCAGGCTATCGCTGTTCCAGGCCACCGCAATCCTAGTGCTATCATGGCACTGGGTTGTGACGCCACCAACAGCGGCCCGGAAACACCCTAATCGGTGATCTCCGGGGAGGCGCCAACATGTCCATACCCAACAGCTACGAAGCCGTCCACTCGAAGAGTCTGTTGATCCCCTTTTCCGAACAGGCTGCTTGGTTGATTATGGCAAGGTGCGAGTTCTCGAAGTCATCCAGTCGAAAGGGGAAGAACACCGTGGCAGGGAAGACTAGTCCGCCCAAAGGCAAGGCTCCGAAGGAGAGAGTGTACCTCCCGCTGGAAAAGGGATACAGGGGAGTCGGTACACCGCCCGACAAGCTTCCGGCAGGTATTCACAGCCACATTTCAAGACCCACAGACAGGAGCGACAAGAAGTAGTACTCTGGAAAGAGCGTGCTAGGAAGCAGTCAGGGCACCAGTGCCTGAACGAAGGCCTTGGCGTCGAAAGGTACCAGGTCTTCGACGCTCTCGCCCAGCCCAACGTACTTGACTGGCAGACCCACTTCCCCGGCCACGGCGATGGCCACGCCGCCTTTGGCCGTGCCGTCCATCTTCGTTAGGACCACGCCCGTGACGCCGACGGCTTCCTTGAAGAGCTTGGCCTGCTGCACCGCGTTCTGACCGGTAGTGGCGTCGACCACCAGCAGGACTTCCTGCGGTGCGCCCGGCACCTCGCGAGCGACCACACGGTGGACCTTCTTCAGTTCCTCCATGAGGTTGACCTTAGTATGAAGCCGACCGGCGGTGTCCACGATGACGATGTCGGTCTTCCGGGCCTTGGCGGCGCTGATGGCGTCGAAAGCCACGGCGGCGGGGTCGGCCCCTTCCTGGTGTCGGATCATGGGCACGCCGACCCGGTCGGCCCAGATGCCGAGCTGCTCGGCGGCGGCGGCGCGGAAAGTGTCGCCGGCGGCCAGAAGCACCGACTGGCGATGGACCTTGATTCGGGCGGCCAGCTTGGCGATGGTGGTGGTCTTGCCGGTGCCGTTCACGCCCACGATTAGGTACACGGTGGGCGGAGCCGCTGCCAGGGCCAGGGGTTCACCGGACGCAGCGCCCCCCTGTGAGGCGCTCGGCGCGACAATGGGCCTTTCCAGCGTCTCCAAGAAGTGCTGCCTCAGCAGGTCCTTAAGCTGCCCGGTTTCCGAGGCCCGTGTCTCGCGCGCTTTCTTCCGCAGGTACTCCACGGAGTCGGTGGCTAACTGGACGCCCACGTCGGCGGCGATGAGGGTCTCCTCGAGCTCCTCATAGAAGTCCTCGCCGATCCGGCGGCCTCCGGTGAACAGGCCGGCCAGCTTCTGCCCGAAGCCGCCCCGCACCTTGGCGAGCCCTTGTTCGATGCGCTCCTTCAGTGACGCCATGTCTACCCCCGCCCCCCCACGGCCCCGGCCTCGGCGACGGCCTCGCTCAGCCGAACGGAAACGACCCGCGACACGCCGGCCTCCTCCATAGTGATGCCGTAGAGCACATCCGCCGATTCCATGGTCCTCTTCTGGTGGGTGACGACGACGAACTGAGTAGCCTCCGAAAACTCCTTCAAGGTTTCGGCAAACCGGTGGACGTTCAGCTCATCGAGAGCCGCGTCGATTTCATCCAGGACGCAGAAGGGGCTGGGCTTGACGGCCAGCACCGCGAAGAGCAGCGCCCCCGCCGTCAGGGCCCGCTCGCCGCCCGACAGGAGGGCCAGGTTCTGCAAGGTCTTCCCCGGCGGCTGGGCCAGGATGTCGATTCCCGATTCTAACACGTTCGACTCGTCCGAGAGCCGCAGCTCGGCGCGTCCCCCGCCGAAAAGCTTCTGGAAGAGCAGCTCGAACTTGGCCGAAATGGCCCGGAACTGCTCCATGAACTTTTCCCGCATGACGGCTTCCATCTCGCCGATGACCCGCCGCAGCACCGCCCCGGCCTGCTCCAGGTCCAGGCACTGCTGCTTAAGGAAATCACGGCGCGTCGTGATGCGCTCGTACTCCGGAATGACGGCCAGATTGGTCGGCCCCAGCTCCGCGAGCCTGGCCCGCTGCTGCCGGGCCTGTTCGATCGTAAGCTGGCGGTCTTTCAAGAAAACCTTCCGCGACCCAAGATCGGTGTCACCCAGCCCGAACTGATCCGTCAGGTGGGCCTTCACCCGCGCCAGCACACTCTCCAGGCGGGCCTGCTCGACCTCGCTCTCCGAAAAGCGCTGCTGCAAGGCCATGACGGTGCGGTTCGCCTGACGAACCTCCCGCTCGATGGTCCCCAGCTTCTCCTCGGCCTCGCGCCGCGCCGCGCCGGCCGCGCCCAGACGGCCTTCCTCACTGGCCACCAATTCCACGGTTTCGGCCAACCGCCGCTCCGCCGCGGCCCCTTCCTCCCCCAGCCGCCCGGCGTCGGCCCGCCGCCCCGCGATCTGTTCCGCCAGAGACTCCAGCCGGCGCTCTACCACCGCACGCCGTTCCTGGTGGCCACGGATCTCGGCTCCGAGACCTTCCTTCTCCTGGGCCAGCCGGGCCTCGCTCACCCGGAGGTCCGAGACCTTGGCGGAGAGGGCACGCACTCCGTCATCCCCGCTGCGGTGCACCGCTTCCTGTTCAGCCAGCGCCTGTCGCGCTTCCGCCAGGCGGGCCTCGGCTTCGGCGGCGGCCGTCGCCTCTTTTTCCTTAGCTCCGGCCCAATGGCGCGCCTCCTCGGACAGCCGCTTCTCATCCAACTCCAGCTCGGCCACGGCCCGTTGCAGGGAGGCGGCGCGTGCCGCCGCCGCCTGAGCCGCGCCCTTCAGGACCTCCAACTCGGCCACGGCCCGCGACCGTGCGCCGTCGGCTTCCTGGACCTCGTTCTCGGCCGCCGTCACCCTGGCCGCCGCGTCGGCCAGCGCCTTCTCCAGCGCCGCCACCCGTTGCCGCCCCTCGGCGATCTCCTTTTCCAGGCGATTCCGGGCGTCCTTACGCGCCAAGAGGCCCACGTCGGACCGGGAAGGCTGGCTACCGCCGGTCAACGCCCCGCCGGGGTGCAGTACGTCGCCCTCAAGGGTGACCGCGCGGAAACTGAAACCGGCGCGCCGCCCTACACGCACGGCGGCCTCCAGATTCTGCGTCACGAGGATGTTGCCTAAGAGGTTTTCCATGGCGGGGCGCACGGCCGGGTCGAACCGGACCAGATCCACCGCCACTCCGATCACACCCGGATCGTCGGGACGCGGCCCGTGCCAAGGACGCGGCTTCACCGTGTCCAGCGGGAGGAAGGTAGCTCTCCCCTGCCCCGTCCGCCGCAGCCAGGCGATGATCTTACGCGCCTCGGCCTCGGTGTCGATGACGATGTTCTGAACAGCCTGTCCCAGCGCGGTTTCCACCGCCAACCGGTATTCCGGGGCCACGGTAATGAGGTCGGCCACCGGACCGCGGATGCCTGCGCCCGAGAAGTCCTGGGTCGGCGCTACAGTCGCCGGTGCCTTGAACCCCGGCGCGCCGCCGCGCGTGGAGCCGGCCCCGCCGCCGGCGCCGCCCCGGTTCCGTACCGCCGCCAGCACCGCCCGCGGCCCCTGCTGGTACCCTTCCAGATGCTCTTCCATCTGTTCCAGGACTTCCAGCCGGGACAGCAGATCCCGAACCTCAAGCTGGGCCTGGTGACTCTCGCTGCGCTTTTGCTCCCTCAGACGCTGGACCTCGATCCGCCGCTTCCGGGCCTCATCGAGCCGCCCCGTCCACCCCGCCAGCGCCGCCTCTGCGGCCGCCAGCTTTTGGCGCGTCTCCCTCTCCTCGCGCTCCTCTGCCTCGCGGTTCTTCTGCCTCTCCGCGGCCTGGGCCCTCAAACGGGCGACCTCGCCCTCGGTCATGACGATACGTGTCTCGGCCTGCTTGGCCCGGTTCTGCGCCTGGGCCGCCCCGTTCATCAAGTCGAAAATCTCGTTTTTGGCCTTCTCGATGAGGGCTTCCCGCTCTCCGCGCTCGGCCTCCAGCGCCGCCAGATGCCCCTCCGCCGCTTCCCTGGCCTTGGTCGCTCCGGCGAGCCGCGTCTCCACGTCCGCCAGCCGGGCCGCCAGGTCCCGGCCCGGCCCCTCTTCCTCGGCTAACTGGGCCTCGAGCCCCTGCCGGTCCTCTTCCAGGCGGCCGGCCTCCCGCGCCGCCGACGCCGCGCGTTCCTCCAAGAGCGCCTTCTCGCCTCTCAGCCGCTCCACCGCCGCCTGGGCCTCTGACAAGGCGGCCCGGATCCTGTCGGCTTCCTCCGCCGCCTTGACCGCCGCCTGCCCCGCCGCGGCGAAATCCGCCTCTAACTTAGCCGATGCCGCCGTCTGGTCGGCCAGCCGCTGCCGCAGCCCGTCGCTGCGGTGGACGACCTGCTCCAAGGCCTTTTCCGCCGAAGCGTATTCGTCCAGGGACAGGTCCAATTCCAACCGGGAAAGCTCGTCCTGGTAGGTCTTATATAGGAGGGCGCGCCGGTACTCCGGCTCCAACTCCGTGATCTGGCTCTCCAACTCGGCGATGACATCGCCCAGGCGGATGAGGTTGCCGTCGTTGTCGGCCAGTTTCTTCTCGGCCTCTTTCTTCCGCGCCTTATACTTGGCGATGCCGGCCGCTTCCTCGAACACGCCGCGCCGGTCTTCCGACTTGGCCGCCAGAACCTCCTCCACGCGCCCCTGGCCGATGACCGAATACCCTTCCTTACCCACCCCGGTATCCAGGAAAAGGTCGTGGACATCGCGCAGCCTGACGGGGGTCTTGTTCAGAAAGTAGTCGCTCTCTCCGGATCGGTTCACGCGGCGGGTGATGGTCACTTCGGTGTATTCCACGGGAAGCGAAGCATCGGTGTTGTCGAAGGTCACTGAGACTTCGGCCAGCCCCACGGGCCGGCGGCCTTCGCTGCCGGAAAAGACGACGTCTTCCGTCTTGACTCCCCGCAGTTCCCTGGCGTTGGACTCTCCCAAGACGAAGCGGATCGCGTCGACGACGTTGCTCTTACCGCTGCCGTTGGGGCCGACGACGCCGGTGACGCCGGGGCCGAAAGCCAGCTCCACCCGGTCGGCGAAAGACTTGAAACCGGAAATCTCCAGTCGTTTGAGGTGCAAACGCCAGCCTCCCTAACTTGGTGGGGGCCGTTCCCTCCGCCGCCTTTAACGCTTCGCCGGGCGAAGCCCGGCTGCGCTGGCGGCTGCGGGACCCCGGCCCCCACACCCCCTTGGAACTTCGTGGGGGCCGCCCGAACTTGGTGGGGGCCGTTCCCTCCGCCGCCTTTAACGCTTCGCCGGGCGAAGCCCGGCTGCGCTGGCGGCTGCGGGACCCCGGCCCCCACACCCCCTGAGAAAGGTGTGCTCAAACTACCATATCATTCTACCACAGGCGCCCTTTGCCTGGCAGATTGGGCTTGCGGGGACAAAAAAACCATCCGCTCCAGGTGAGCGGATGGCGTCCAGCTCTACTCGATTGGGTCGCCCAGTAAGCGGGGCCGGGCCAACCCCAGTCCGCCGGGTCCCGGTTACCGCGGTTCCACGATGAAGCGGATCGCGGTACGCTTTTCCCCTTCGATCTCGATTTCGGTGAAAGCCGGGATGGCGATGAGGTCAGTCCCGCTGGGAGCGACGAACCCCCTGGCAATGGCGATGGCTTTGACGGCCTGGTTGATAGCTGCGGCACCCACGGCTTGCAACTCGCTGGCTCCGTTCTCACGGACCGCGGCAGCCAGCGCTCCGGCCACCGACTTAGGGTTGGACTGCCCGGAAACCCTCAGTGCCTCCATGTGTTCGCTGCTCCTCTCTGTCTGCTTCAGCCAATCCACGATCTCTGGCCCGAACTTTGTTGCTTGACGCTGGTTGGCTTTAAAAAACCGCTTCGACAAAGAACGACATCTGACCTTCCTGCAAAGTGCCTATTTGCCCATTTCCGGACCGGAAAATGCACGCAAAAGGGCGACCCGCGCCGCTTCTTGTTCGGCTGCCTTCTTGCTCTTACCGCGTCCCGTGCCCAACAGCTCCCCACCCACACGCAACTCCACGGCGAAAAGCCGGTCGTGCGGCGGCCCTTCCACTCCGGTCACCGTGTATTCCGGAACACCCGGCCCCGACTTTTGGACCCACTCCTGGAGTCTGGTCTTAGGGTCGCGCCCGTCGTCCAAAGATCTGGCGGCCAGGTCGGGTAGGTCCAGTTGCCGCCGGACAAACCGGAAGGCGACGCGGATACCTTGGTCAAGGTAGACCGCGCCCACCACCGCTTCAAAGGCGCTCGCCAGGATGGACGGTTTCCCACGGCCACCCCCGCCCGACTCGCCCCGGCCCAGCAGGAGCGCCTCTCCCAACCCCATCCGGCGCGCAGCCGCCGCCAGGCTCTCTTCGCGCACCAGCTCGGCCCTGGTCCGGGTCAGCTGACCCTCCGACAGGACGGGACGCTTCCGCCGGAAAAGAAAATCGCCGACCACGAAGCCCACCACCGCATCGCCCAGGAACTCCAGGCGTTCGTTGTCCTCCCCGGCGCCGCCGGCCTCGTTCCGGTACGAACTGTGGGTCATGGCCGTGCGCAGGAGCCCTCGGTCCCGGAACCGGACGCCCAGACGCTCCTCCAGCTTTCCGGCCTTCTCGTCCCACGTTTCTTGCGGACCTGCCACTCTGCCGTCTCCCCCTATCACCCGGAGCCCTCTCCGGCGCAAAGAACCAAGAAAGCCCCGTGACCTTTTGGGTCAGGGGCTTCCCTACATTCTCAATTCAATGGTTAGGCATTTTCCTTGATGTAGTTCACGGCCGCGCCGACGGTGAGAATCTTCTCCGCCTCCTCGTCGGGGATCTCCAGGCCGAACTCCTCCTCCAGAGCCATTACTAACTCTACTATATCCAGGGAGTCAGCACCGAGATCTTCGATGAAACGGGCTTCTTCGGTCACCTCGTCCTCATCGACGTCCAATTGCTCCACTATGATGGCTTTCACCTTCTCGAAAGTCGCATCCCGGCTAGCCAAAAAACTTCACCTCCTCGGGTCCGTCCCCGGTGGGCGCACCCGCCGACTTGCTGACGTGCGGTAGGTGCGGCTCGGGCCGGAATTCTAGGAACATATTAGCAAACCGGCCTCTGACAATCAAGGATAGCGGGAGACGCGGCCGGATATGCCGCAAAGCCTTACAAACTGTGGAACGCCACCCCGATGGTGCCCGGGCCGGTGTTGGCGCCGATGACCGCGCCGATAGGAGCGACCAGGGATTCCCGAACGTCCACCTTCTCCTTGATGGCCGTCAGCACCTTCACCGCCTCTTCCTGGCACATTGCGTGCAAGACAGCCACCCGCGCGGGTTTGCCGGCCTCCGACCCCGATGCCAGTTTCTCCGTGACGATTTCGACCATGCGCGCCAGGGCCTTCACCCTCCCACGCGCCTTCTCGACGGGATGGACGATGCCGTCTTTCAGCATCAGGATCGGTTTCACCGATAGCAGCCCACCCAAGAAGGCGGTGGCCTTCCCGATACGGCCGTTCCGCTGGAGATACTCCAGTGTGTCCACGGCGAAATAGACGCTGGAGCGGGCAAAAACGCTCTCTAAGTGGGCGGCGATTTCGGCCGGGCTCTTCCCCGCCTCGGCCAGGCGCGCCGCGTCGATGACGCCCAAGCCGGTCCCCAGCGATGCCAACCGGCTGTCCACCAGCGTGACATCGGCCTCCGGGACCATGGACTTGGCCAGCAGCGCCGACTGGTAAGTGCCGGACAAGTCCTTCGACAAGTGGATGGAAACAATGGGCCCGCCCTCGGCCGCCAGGCGGCGATACACTTCGGCGAAATCTCCCGGTGAAGGCTGCGATGTGCGCGGCTGAGTCTTGTCATTGACCAGTTTGGTAAAGAACTTCTCTGGGGGCAGCTCGACGATGTCCCTGAAGACCTCTTCGCCAAAATGCACGTTTAAGGGCACCATGGTCACGCCGAGCTGCGCGTACATCTCGTACGGCAGGTCCGACGTGCTGTCCGTCACGATATGGACCTTGGCCATGTCTGAACTCTAGCCCCTTTCTTTCGGCTCCGCCGTCTCCGACGGGACCGACGTGATCATCCCCGCGATCTTCCCCTGCATCCCTGACCGCACGAAGTCCCTGGCGACGCGCACCCCGTTATATAGGGCCGTGGCTTTGGAACTGCCGTGGCATTTGATGACCAACCCGTTGAGTCCCAAAAGGGGCACCCCGCCGTACTCGGAGTAATCCATGCGCCGGCGAAGACGGTTGAACGCGGGCTTGGCCAATAGGGCGCCAATCTTGGTTCGCGTGGAGGAAAGCAGTTCCTGCTTGATCAGGCCGAGAAGTGACATGGCCAGCCCCTCGGTGTACTTCTCCACCACGTTTCCGACGAAACCGTCGCACACTACCACATCCACCAGCCGGGACGGAAGGTCGCGCGCCTCCACGTAGCCCGTGTAGTTGATGGGTAGGTTCTTCAGAATGGGGGCAGTCGCCTTGACCAGTTCGTTCCCTTTCTCGTCCTCCAGCCCCACGTTCAAGAGGCCCACGCGCGGCCGTTCGACGCCCAGAGCGACTTCCGCGTAAAGGCTGCCCATGATGGCGAACTGGGCCAGGTTCCTGGGGCTGGAATCCATGTTCGCCCCCATGTCGATCAGGATGTAAGCCCGACCGTCTCCAGAGGGCAGAGTGACGGCCAGACCCGGGCGATCGATGCCCCGCAACCGGCCCAGGACGAAGAGGCCGCCGGCCATGGCGGCGCCGGTGCTCCCGGCGGTAACAAAAGCGTCGGCCTCGCCGTTTCTTACCAGGCGCATGCCGACGCTCATGGACGAGTCTTTCTTCCTGCGGATGGCGGCCACCGGCGGTTCGTCCATGCCAATGACCTCTCTCGCGTGGACCAAGGTGAGCCCGGCTGGCAGCGGCCCCGGGAGCAGTGGGCGGACCACCTCTTCCTGCCCGACCAGGACCACCTCCACCCCAAGGGTAGAGACGGATTCCAGGGCGGCGGTGACGGGTTCCTTGGGGGCATGGTCACCCCCCATGGCATCAAGGACGATACGCATGCTTCCTACGTCCCTCCACCGGAAACAGGCGGCGCCGGGGGTTCCACCGCCGCCACCACGAATTTCCCGCGGAAAACCTGGTCGTCTCCCACTCTGGTGACTACCAGGACCACATACTTGTTACCCTTTCGCCGCAAGACCTCGCCTTTCGCGATCAGCTTCTCGCCCACCTGGACGGGGCGCTTGAACTTGATGTTGGCCAGGCCCGTCAGGACCACGTCGGCGTCGATGAGGGCGATGGCCAGCGAATCGGCCTGGGCGAAGATGAAATGACCGCGGACAATGCGCGAGCGCTCGAAGACCATGGACTCCGTGGTCTCCAGGACCGATATCCCGCTTTGGCCCAGGGTGATATCGATGAGTTCTCCCACGATCTCCTTGCTACCCAGCGACTTTACCTGTCCGTGGGTGCGTTCGGCCACTTCCTTCACCCGTTCGCGCAGCTCAGGGATGCCCAGCGCCAAGCGGTCAAGGCGAATGGTCTGGACGCTGACTTTGAAGATATCGGCGAGCTCAGCATCGGTCAGAAACGGATTATCCCGCAGCTTATCGATGACCTGACGGTGGCGCTCGACCTTGCTGGCCGATTTCAACCCGACCACTCCTCGGACAAAGGGGGCGTTTTAGTACCACATCATAAGACTTGTCGTCATTATAACGTGTAAGGAGGAAACTGACAAGAACAACGCAAAACCCCGTCCTCTCCGGACGGGGTCACCGAAACCTAAAGAGCAACTCGCCGCGCCCGCAAAGCTGGTCCGCGGCGGCGGTTCTCTTCTCCTGATCCAGTTCACTTACTACTCGGCGGGAACGACCTCGCGGCCGTCGTAGTAACCGCACTCCGGGCACACCCGGTGAGGGAGCTTGGGCTTATGGCACTGGGGACACTCCACCAGGCCGGGTACGGTAAGCTTCCAATTAGCGCGGCGCTTGTCCCGTCTGGATCTGGACTTTTTCTTTTTAGGCTCGACCATTCTCTACACTCCCTTAGTCTTGCGCGCGAATTCCTGAAGCGCAGCCCAGCGCGGGTCCACCGTCTGGGTTTCGCAAGAACACGATCTTTCATTAAGATTCTGCCCGCAGACGGGGCAAAGACCTCGGCAGTCGGGCCGGCAAAGCGGCTTCATCGGCAGAGCGAGCGACAGGGCCTGGACCACGTCCGGCGTGATGTCGATTTCGTTGCCTTCGAAGAATGTCCACTCCGTCTGGCCGTCTTCGCCTGTCTCCACGGTCCCGGCAGTGCCTTCAGGGCCGCGCCGGTAGGTGGTCTCCCAACTAGCCTCGACCGAGAGCGGGAACTCGGTCCCGCAACGGGCGCAAGGCACCACGGCGCGCGTGGAGGCGCTGCCTTCAACGATGATGGTCCCGCCCACATTCCGGAGGCGGATCCGCACCTCGGCCGGCTCCACGGTCCTCAACTCGGCCAGAGCGAGGTCGTCTGCGGAGAGAGCTACTGTGCCCTTCCGGACTTCCTCGCCACCAGGCGTCTTTGTCAGTTCGGAAACGTCAACCAGCATATTCCTTCTGCCCCAACACCATCAGATTATATTGTCGCCGAGCCGCCCCTGTCAAGAAACAGCGGCGCCAGAGGAACGTCGCCGTCCACCTTACCTCCGGCATGACCGCCACCGGCGCGGCGTAAGGTTTACGGGGTGAAGACCGTGAAGAAGGGCGCGGGCCCTGGACCGTTCCTCCTAGCGGCGCTGGTGTTCCTCCTGGCCGCCTCACTGCTCCTTTCGCCGAAGACCGTCGTGGTGGCTTCGACCGCCGGCGCCAAGCTCTGGTGGGAGGTGGTCTTCCCCTCCCTGCTGCCCTTCTTCATCTGTGCGAAGCTGCTCATGGCCCTGGGGGTGGTACAGTTCCTCGGTGTCCTGGTTGAGGGCCTCATGCGTCCCCTCTTCGCCGTCCCCGGTCCAGGCGCCTTCGTCATGCTGATGGGTTTCGGCTCGAGCTATCCCATGGCGTCCATCCTGGCCACAGATCTTCTGCGCCGCGGCGAATGCACCGTGGCTGAAGCTGAGCGGATGGTCACTTACTTCACCACCGCCGACCCCTTGTTCCTATCGGGCGCGGTGGCCGTCGGCATGTTGAGCCGCCCGGACCTGGCTCCGGTCCTAGTCGGCTCCCACTACGTGGCGGCTCTGGTGGTCGCTCTGGCGGCGGCCCGGCTGGCGCCGGCGGCGGCACGGACCTGGAAGGAGCCACCCTGGCCATCACCGGTCCGGGCGGGCGCGGCGCTGCTGGAAAGTCGCCGGCGCGACGGGCGCCCGTTCGGCAGGATACTGGGTGACGCCGTACAGGAGTCGGTCAATACTCTGCTCATTATCGGCGGGCTCATCATGCTGTTCTCAGTGCTGGCGGCCATCCTCGACCAAGTGGGGCTCTTCTCGCCGCTGGCGCATTTGGCCGGCGCCATCGTGGCGCCTTTGGGTTTGCCCGCGGTAACCGGTCGGGCCGTGGCCATGGGGGTTTTTGAAGTCACCATTGGTGCCCGGGCCGCGGCCGGGCTGGCGGCACCGGTGGACCTTCAGGTGGTGGCCATAGCTTTCATTATGGCCTGGGGGGGATTCTCTATCCACGCCCAGGTAGCCAGCATCGTACAGGGCACTGGCATCCGGCTGGGTCCCGTCCTCCTGGCCCGGGCCGCCCAAGCTGCTCTGGCAGCGCTTTTCGCGCGTTGGCTCCTGGCCTCGCCGGCGGCCATGGACATCGTGTCGAAGGTGATGGTGCCGCCCCACGGCTTGACCGCTCTGGGCGCTCTGGGCGGCAGCTACAGTCCGCTGGGTGATCTAGCGGCCAGTGTCGGGGCCGGCACGGGGGCGGAGGTCTTCTTATCGAACTTAGTGGGGTCTCTCTGGGGCGCTTTGGAGATGGGGACGCTCTGGTTGCTCCTGGTAGGCCTATACCTGGCGGTCGGGGGACGCCGCCAGAGGGCCTCCCATTGACGGCCCGCGGCGTACTGTCCCGGGGCCGGTATCCTCTATCCGGCGCGCTTGCGGAGCGTCGCCTGACCATCCTGAATGAGGGAGAGAGCCTTCTCCATGCTCACCTGGAACTTGGCTAGGACTTCCTGGGCGTAATCGTACGCGCTGGTGCGGACCTCATTGGCCTCTTCGTTGGCTTTGGCCAAGGTCTCACGGGCCTTCTCCTCGGCCACGCGCAACACTTCGGACTGGCTGGCCAGTCCGTCGATATACTCCTTCGCCTGGCCGACGATGCGTTCGGCCTCGGCCCGGGCCTCCGCCAGGATACGATCGCGGTCCCGGAGCACCCACTTCGCCTGCGTCAGTTCCTGAGGCATCTGCTGGCGGAGGGCCTCGATGAGGTCGAAAAGCTCCGCCTCCTCAATCATCACCTTCGCAGTGAGCGGTACTCTCTTTGCTTCCGAAGCCAGGGCTTCCAAACGGTCCAGCAACTCCATGACATCCACGTCAACCAGCCTCCCCGAATGGTCGCACCCCGCCCCGCATCTCGGCGCCCGCGGTACTCGCGGCGCCATGCAGACGCCTTATCTCTGCTGCTTCACGCGCGCTCGAACTTGGCCCTCAGCTTCTGTTCGACAACAGGCGGCACCAGCCCTTCCAGGTTCCCTCCGAACTGGGCAACCTCTTTCACCAGGCTTGAACTGACGAAGGAGTATGGGGTGCTGGTCATCATGAACACCGTCTCGATACCGTCATCCAGCTTCTTGTTCATCTGGGCCATCTGGTACTCGTATTCGAAATCGGAGAAGGCGCGCAGGCCTTTCACCATTACTTTCACACCATGCGCGTGAGCGTAGTCGGCCGCCAGTCCGTCGGAGGAATCCACCCGCACATTCGCGAGGTGTGCGGTGGTCTTCCGCAGCATCTCAACACGTTCGGCCGGGGTAAAGGTGGCCGTCTTCCGTGGATTATGGAACACGACCACCCACACCTGATCAAAAATCCTCGCCGCGCGCTCGATGATATCCACGTGGCCACTGGTGACCGGATCGAAACTGGCCGGGACCATGGCGATCACAGGCGTCCCTCCTGGGGAGGCAGCCGGCGCTGGTAGTAACACAGCAGCGTCTGCCCGATTTTGTTTTGACGGTATCGTTCCAGGCCGCCCACGGCCGCCGGCGGGGCCTCGCCCAGGGAGCATTGGGCAATGACCACAGCCCCAACGGCCAACAGGGCGGACCTGTCGAGAGATTCCAGAGTGGACGAGACGAGTCCTTTGCCGTAAGGTGGGTCCAGAAAAATCAGATTATAGGTGCCTACCAGGGGTTCCAGGGCGGCGGGCCAGGGGCGTCCCACCACCTGTGCCCTCCCGGCGAAACCGGTAACTGCCAGGTTCTGTCTCAGGACGCCCAGGGCGCGAGGGTCGGATTCGACGAAGGCGGCCCGAGAGGCTCCGCGGCTCAAGGCTTCGATGCCCATGGCCCCCGACCCCGCGAAAAGGTCCAGGAAGCTGCTTTCCGGTACCACCGGCGCCAGCACGTCGAAAAGCACTTGCCGGACGCGGGAGATGGTGGGCCTGGTGGATAGGCCCGCCGGAGTCTTCAAGAGTCTGCCTCTGGCTGTCCCGCCGATTACCCTAATCATGGCTGGTTCTCCATATCAAAGCTATTATACCAGCACGAAGCAGCTTGGACGGCGCAGTATGAAGGTTTTGTCCAGCGTGCATAATAGCTGCGGGGAAATGAAATGACCCTCCCCCAAGGCTCTTCCTCCGGTTTCTCCTCTCCCCACGGCCTGGCCGTCGCCAGGCCGACTTTTTCGCATATGGAAGATGCTCCGGGGTAAGCTACGCCCAGAAATGGTCATTGCAGGGAGGAGGGTTCATGGCCTTCTCGATCCGGACCGATCTAGCCCTTGAGGCCAGAGAATACGCCCGTGGCGGCCGGGAACAGGAAGTTCCCGGCGTTTCCGTTACCGAGGAGCGGACTGAGTCAACGCTGGTCACCCGGGTCATGATCGATACCCCTGAGGGCGTCGCGGCCATGGGCAAGCCCATCGGCCATTATATTACGGTGGAAGCCCCTAAGCTGCGGGGCCATAACCGTGTTGTCGAAGACGAAGTTGCTTCCGTTTTTGCCGCGGAACTGGCGAGAATGACGAACCTCACCGACGACTCCAGCGTACTGGTGGTCGGTCTAGGAAACTGGAACGCCACTCCCGACGCTCTTGGCCCGCGCGTGGTGTCGGATCTGCTCATCACCAGACACCTGCAAGACTTCGTTCCTCCTGAACTGAAAGGGAGACTCCGTTCCGTTTGCGCGGTGGCGCCGGGTGTTTTGGGTCTGACCGGCATTGAAACCGGCGATATCATCCGGGGAATCGCCGAACGGGTGCAGCCTGATATTGTAGTGGCGGTCGACGCTCTGGCGGCCCGTAAGCTCGACCGCATCCTCACCACCATCCAGATCGCCGACACGGGGATCACACCCGGGTCGGGTGTGGGAAATAAGCGCGTCGGGGTAACCCAAGAAACCATCGGCTGTCCGGTGGTGGCCATCGGAGTCCCTACCGTGGTCCATGCATCAACCATAGCTTACGACACCATCGACCTACTGCTGCACGAATTCCGCGGACAGACGCAATTCTACGAGATCCTGGCGGAGATGGACCAGGAAGACAAGCGCAAACTGATCTCGGAGGTCCTTTCGCCGGCTGTGGGTGACTTGATGGTGACTCCGAAGGAGATCGATGTCCATATCGTGGAGATGGCCAGGGTGGTGGCGAACGGCCTGAACTCAGCCTTCCATCCCGGCATCGATCAGTCGGACATGAACCGGTATTTCGGGTAGGCTTCGCCTCGCGGAGCGTTCAGGTGGCGGAGGGAGCGGCCCCCACCAAGTTTGGGGGCGTGGGGGCCGGGGTCCTGCAGCCGCCAGCGCAGCCGGGCCGAGCCCGGCGGAGCGTTCAGGCGGCGGAGGGTGCGGCCCCCACCCTAACGAAATGGCCCGGGCGGGGTTTCCCCCGCGCCGGGCCTTTCACAAAGAGCGACCCTGGAAGGGCCGTCTCCTTGGGCCGAGATGGGGCTTACTGCCCGGTCGTGCCGCCGCCTCTGCCGGCGAGTTGCTGCTCAGCCAAGGCGATCATACGCTTGACCATGTGTCCACCCACCGCGCCGCACTGGCGGGCCGGAATGTCACCCCAGTAACCGTTCCTAACCTGGTTCGTGATGCCGAGCTCATTCGCGACTTCATACTTGAAACGATCCAGGGCTCCCTGAGCATTGGTGACGAGAGCCTTGTTTCCGGTCTGACTGCCCTGAGCCATGTTTTTCACCTCCCATAGCTGCGTCTTTAGTGTTCGACGCCGGCATAGGCATATGAGGAACACATTATGGTAGCCTTGCCGTGGGACATTCAGTCTGATGCGATTCGGCCATGGCGAGGAAGCGGCCTGCCAAAAAAAGCAAAAAAGCGCCGCCGGCGCTTCTTTTCAAGATCTATGAGCCACCGCCTTTCCCGGGTCGTTCTGCCGCCCTATTCTATCGATACCAAGTAGTAGTACAGAGGCTGCCCGCCCTGCAAGAACTCGACCTCCAGATCCGGGAACTTGTCCTGGATGGCCTTGCGGGCGGTCTCTGCCTGGTCGTCGCTGATGTCGGAACCGTAAAAGATGGTGGCCACCGCGTCTCCGGGCTGGATCAAGCGGCCCACCAGATCCGCCAGAACCTGTTCCGGGTTGCGGCCCACACACATGATCTCCCCGCCGCCCAGCCCGATGGTATCACCCGCGGCTATGGAAAGTCCGTTGTAGTTAGCCGAACGCACGGAGTAGGTCACTTCGCCGCTGCGTGCCCGGTCCATGGCCTCCGTCATGGCCTCTGCGTTCTCCTCCAAGCCAACTTCGGAGTTCAGTTTCACCAGGGCGGCGAAACCGTCCGGGATGCTCTTCGAAGGGATGATGCGCACCTCTTTGCTGCATATCTCGGCCGCCTGCTTGGCAGCCATCATGATATTCCCGTTATTCGGGATGAAGATGACTTTCTTCGCCGGAGCCCGTTCGATAGCCGATTGGATCTCCTCGGTGCTGGGGTTCATCGTCTGACCGCCCTCGATGATCTCGTCGGCCCCCTGCATCCGGAAAAGCTCGATGAGCCCCTGGCCCACGGCCACGGTGACCACGGCGATCTCCCGTTGCGGCGCCGCTCCGACCATGTATGTCTGAGGGTCCGCCGTTTGGGGCTCTCCAGGAGGAAGCGAGACATCCGCCGCCTCGGCGAACACGTCCGGCATGTGCGACTTCGCCGAGCCGAAGCTGGCGTACCTGGCGCCTTCCCGGATGGTACGTTCGTCGTCCCCGACGGCCCCGTCGGCGAAACCGGTGCCATCGACGGTCCCATCCGCGGCGCTGTCGCCGGCCCTGGTCCCGTCGCCCAATGCTGCCTGCCCCTTTATGGTTTCATGCTGCAGTCGCATGTTCTCTACGACGACATCAAGGAGGTCACCGAAGGACAGACAGTAGTCCAGCACCGCCCCCGGCCGGTTCGTATGCACGTGGACCTTGACCAGTTTCTCCGTGCCGACCACCAGAAGGGAATCGCCGTGGTTCGACAGCTCACCGCGGATCTCGGCCACGGGCAAGCTGCTACCTTTCAGGAGGAACTGCACGTCGTAGGCGTTGGCTATGTCGCTGATCTCTTCGGTGATCCGGAAGTCGGCCTTCTTCGGCGATTCGCCCGTGGTAGCGACTTCCACCTCCGCCGCTCCCTGGAGAGCCCGGAGGGCGCCTTCCCAGATAACAACTAATCCCCGTCCGCCGGCGTCTACCACACCCGCCTGCTTCAGGACGGGCAGGAGATCGGGAGTGCGGGCCAGGGCCGCCTCGGCTTGGCGTTGCGCGAATTCCAGCGTATCTTCCACGCCCGCGCCCTGGCGGGCCATCTGGTTGGCGGCCCGGGAATGTTCGCGGGCCACCGTGAGAATCGTGCCCTCCACCGGCTTCATGACCGCGTTATAGGCGGAGGTGACGGCTTCTTGGAAAGACCAGGCCAGGTCCTGCGCACTGACGCGGCGCTTGCCTTCCAAGCTCTTGGCCATGCCGCGGAAGAGCTGCGACAGGATGACGCCCGAGTTCCCCCGCGCGCCCATGAGCGACCCCAGGGAAAGCGCCTGCGCCACGTCGGAAGCCGAGTCGGAATTGATCTTCGAGATCTCGCGGCAGGCGGACTTCATCGTGAGCGACATGTTGGTCCCGGTGTCGCCGTCGGGCACTGGGAAAACGTTCAGCGCGTCCACCTTCGCCTTTAGGGCCTCAAGGTGGTCGGCGGCTCCGAAGATCATGCGCTTCAGATCGTTGCCGCCCAGGGTGCGTACGGCGGTGTCCATTCTACCGTCCATCGCGGACTTTGACTCCCTGGACCACGATGCTGACGTTTGGGGCGGCGAGGCCGGTTGTGCTCTGGAGGACATATTTCACCTGCTCGGCAGCGTTATGGGCGACCTCGCGGATCTTGGTGCCGTATCCGACGATGATGTAGAGCCGGACGTCGACCTTCTGCCCGTCGTCACTTATCTCCACACCTCGGGAAAGGTTCTCGCGGCCCAGTAGCTCGGCGATGCCATCTTTGATCTTCCTTGAGGCCATGCCGACGATGCCGTAGCATTCCGTGGCGGCGGCGCCGGCAATGGTGGCGATGACCTCGTCGGTGATGGTGATCCGGCCGTATGGGGTATCGGCTTCCCTTGACATCGACCGTCCTCCACGCTCGGAGACCGACCCGGCAACCTCGTCTTATCGGCATTCGGTCCAAATGGGGATTTCTGTTGACAGTTGGCGATTCCTGCATCGAACGCAGCTGACTATAAGCTGGTATTAGTATATAGTATAAAGAAAAGACGGGTCGATGACAACCCGTCGTAGCTCCATCCCGGCCGTGGAAGCCGGGAACGATGGGGAACGGCCCTAACGCCGCTTGCCGCCGAAGAGACCGAAGACGGCCCCGACCAGCAGCCCCAAGCCCCTGGGCAATTTGATTACGGTAATCCTCACCCTCGTCTACCCCCTCCACCAAGGTGTGTTCCTACTTCAAGACCCTCCATCCGGCGGCGATGAGGCCGATACCCGCGGCCACCAGCCAGAACCAGGCCGGCAAGGTCTTTAGGACGAACAGCACTCCCAAGACGATGGCCAGGACCCCTATGAGCCGCCGCACCGGTTCACCCGTACTGCGAGTCGAAAAGCGCACGCCCACCCCTCCAAACGGCCAAAAGGGCCGGACCGTTTGCCCATGTATGGTATTCGGGGTGCTTGGGGAGCGTGACAGACAGCTTTAGGCGACTGGGCAGGCGGCGGTACGCAGACCGGCGATGGCGGCGCCGAGGTCCGCTTGCCGGAAGAGGGCCGAGCCGGCCACCAAGACCTGGGCGCCGGCGGCGGCCAGTGAGCCGGCATTGGCGGCGGACACGCCCCCGTCCACCTCGATCAGGACCGAGGCGAGACCGAGGCGGTCCAGGCAGGCGCGGGTGGTCCTCACTTTCGGCACCGCTTCGGGGATGAAGGCCTGGCCTCCGAAACCTGGATTCACGCTCATGACGAGGACCAGGTCCAGCAGACCGGCCACGTGGGGGAGGAAATCCACGGAGGTGGCGGGGTTGACCGCCACTCCGGCTTTGGCACCAAGCTTCTTGATATTCTGCAGACTACGGTGAAGATGGGGGCCGGCCTCGGCATGCACAGTGAGGTAGGCGGCGCCGGCATCGACGAAGGCGGAGGCCAGGTCATCCGGGTGCTGTACCATCAGATGGACGTCCAGGGGGATGCCCCGCGTGGCTTTTCGGATGGCCCGGATCATGTCCGGCCCAAAGCTGAGATTCGGTACGAAATGACCGTCCATAATGTCCAGATGAAGCATGTCGGCCCCAGCGTCCTCGGCCCGCGCCGCCTCCGCGGCAAGACAGCCGAAGTCGGCGGCGAGTAGGCTGGGGGCCACGAGCAGGGTCATAGTCCGGAGACCTCCTAGTGGTGGTACTTGTGTTTCTCCGCCTTCAAGAGTTCCTCCAAGAGCGATACGTAGTTCTCGTACCTTGAGATGGCCAGATCGGCGGTGCCGGCCGCCGCCTTCACGGCGCAGTCGGGTTCTTTGTGATGGAGGCATCCCTGGAACCGGCACCCTTGGGACAGGCGTTCCACTTCCGGAAAGCACGGGGCCAGGTCCGCCGGAGCCAGGTCCGCGATATCCACCCCAGTGAACCCGGGGGTATCGGCGACGGCCCCCGCGATGGCCCCCAACCCCTCCACCTGCACCAGCTCCACGTGCCGGGTGGTGTGGGTTCCGCGCTGAATCTTCGCGCTGACCTCACCGGTGCGGAGACTGAGCCCCGGCACCAAGGCGTTCAACAGAGTCGATTTCCCGACGCCGCTGGGGCCGGCCAAGACCGAGAGGCGGTCGCCGATATGGGCGCGGACTTGGTCCAGGCCCTGGCCTTTCTTGGCGGAGACGGGGAGCACCTCATACCCGGCAGGGCGGTAGGTATCGCGCATCCGTTCCACCTCATCGGGTGTGGCCAGGTCGACCTTGTTCAGGCAGAGGACGGGGCTGAGTCCGGCGCGTTCGGCGACGACCAGGAAACGGTCCAAAAGCAGCCGGTTCAGGTCGGGCTGCTTGATCGTGAAGACCACGATGGCCTGGTCCACGTTGGCCACCGGTGGCCGCGCCAGGACCGTGGTGCGCGGGAGAATCTCCTCGATAACCCCGCCACCACCGACCTGGCTGGTGAAAAGGACCCGGTCCCCCACCATGGCCCGGCGGTCTTCCCGCTTCAGTCGCCCCCGCAACACGCACTCCACCTGCCGGCCCTCGGCCAAGACGTAGCAGATGTTCGAGTGGGTCCGGACGACCCGGCCTTCCCGCATGCCCGGCTTGCCGGCACTCAGGCCCACTCCCGAGTCGAAACTGAATGCCACTATCAGGACCCCGCTTTGAGCGGCAGTTCGCCGATAAGAACGCCGTTGGCGTACGTGCGCAGTACGCCCGTGCGCCCCACCCAACGTACCGGGATGTAGAGGGCCTCCCCCGCGGCGTGGGTCTTCTGATAGATGGTTTCGGTGCCGATGGCATCGGTTAACTCGATGCGGATCTCCTGCTGGGCCGGTCCGTCGGTGGGCACCGTGAAGTTATGCGTAAACGTATTCTCCGTGGTGAAACCGCCGCGGCTGACGACGAAAGTGACCAAGTCGCCCGGCTTGACGTCCCGCCCCGGGGGCGGGTTATGCGAAAGGACCGTCCCGATGGGCTGGGCGCTGACCTGGGTGTCCCGCCCGCCGTAGAGCAGGCCCAGACCGGTGATGCGCTGGCGGGCGTTGGCCAGCGTCTCGCCCATCAGGTTCGGCATGGCGAAAGAAGTCGGCGACGGCCCGAGGCTGATAACCAGGTCTACTTTCTCCCCGGCGCGCACTACCGTGGGCGCACGGGGGTTCTGCGAGATTACATAATCTTTCTGAATGGTGTTGTCGTACTTGGTGTCCCGCGCCCCGATGCTCAGCTTAGCGTCGCCCAGCTTGATCTCGGCGTCGCGGATGTGCTGTCCCACCACGTCGGGCACCGTCACCATCTCCGGCCCCAGGCTGACCTTCAACTCGATGGTCCGTCCGGCGCGGACTTGGTCATTGGCCGGTGGGTCCTGCCAGATGATCGTGCCCGCCTGCTCGGGCGCGTGAATGGAGTCAATGGTGGTATAGGTGAGCCGGCTGTCCCGGAGCACCTGCTCGGCTTCCTGGACCCGCTTGCCCACCACGTTTGGCACGATGACCGTGGGCACATTGAACCAATCGATGAGGACTTTCAAACCGATGGCAAACAAGAAAAGGGCCACCCCGACGGGGATGAGGACCTTGGCGGCCGGCGACATGCCTCCTTTCGGACGGCGTCCGTGCCCGGTCGGGCGCCCGTTACCGGACTTGGGCGGGACCCCCCGGACCGGTTTCATGACCATGGTCGGCGAGTCGCGGAGATCCGCCCCGTCGGCGGACGCGGGCTCGCCGCGACTCACCCGTTCAAGGTCGGCCACCATGTGCTCGACGCTGGGATAACGCTCGGCCGGGACCTTGCGCATGGCCCGCTGAACGATGTGGTCCAGCTCCGGCGAGGCGTCAGGGTTCAGTTCGAGGACCGACCGCGGCTGCTCCTGCACGTGCTTCAGGGCCACGGTGATGGCGGTCTCTCCCTCGAAGGGCACCTGGCCGGTGACCATTTCGAAAAGGACGACGCCCAGGGAGTAGATATCGGACTTCTCATCGGAATACCCGCCGCGGGCCTGCTCGGGGGAGAAGTAGTGGACGGAGCCGACCACGTTCCCCGTATTGGTCAAGGTGACCGTCGTCGCCGCCCGCGCCACACCGAAGTCCGTGACCTTGACGCGCCCTTCCTTCGATATGAGGATGTTCTGCGGCTTGATGTCCCGGTGGACTATTTTATGCCGGTGCGCGTAAGCCAGGGCATCGCCGATGTCGATGGCCAGCACCACGGCTTCCTCGGCCGACAGAGGGCCCTCTTCGGCGATCTTGTCCTTCAGGGTACGCCCTTCGACGTATTCCTGAACGATATAGTAGATGTCTTCCTCCTGGCCGACGTCGTAGATACCGACGATGTTGGGATGTGACAGACCGGCGGCGCTTTCCGCCTCCCGCTTGAACCGCCGGATGAACTCGTCGTCTCCGGACAGCTGCGGACGCATGACCTTAATGGCCACGGTGCGGTTCAGCAGGCGGTCGCGACCACGATAGACCAGGGCCATACCGCCGCCACCCAGGCGTTCCAGGACTTCGTACCGCCGGCCGAGGACCCTACCGATCATGGCTGGCCCCCTCTCCGGCTACCGCGTGTACCTGGTCCATTTCCATAAGGATGAGTGTTATGTTATCTGGGCCTCCCCGCTCTTTGGCCATGGACACCAGCCGCTCCACGGCCTGGGCAAGGTTGTTGATCCTATCGCTGTCGGCCGCCGCGGATGCCAGGACGCTGCCGAGTTCCCCGTCGTCGACCACCGCGGACAGCCCGTCGGTACACAGAAGTACCAGGTCCCCCGGGGCCACCCGGACCAAGGCCAGTTCCACCACGGGACTCTGGTCAGTACCCAAGGCCTGAGTGAGCACGTGCCGGTGGGGATGAACGCGCGCCTCATCCAGGGTGAGGGAACCGTTCTTGACCATGAAAGCCACCAGAGAGTGGTCTTCCGATACTTGAGTCAGGGTTCCGCCGCTCCAGTGGTAGGCCCGGCTGTCGCCCACGTGGGCGATGAAGAGGTCGCGGCCCACCAAGAGAGCGGCCGTCAAGGTCGAAGCCATCCCGGTGAGTTCGGGCTTCAACTGCGCCTCGCGGCGGATGGCTGTCTGAGCGCGTTCGAACCCCAGGGCCAAGAGCGACTTAGCCACGCTCTCGCGGGCCCCGGCGTCTTCGGTCGCCAAGACCGCCCGACCACGGTCGGCCACTTCTACCTTCAGCTCAGTGGTGGCCATCCGGCTGGCCACTTCCCCAGCCACATTCCCGCCGACACCATCGGCCACCGCCGCCAGGACGATGGGGCGTGCGGGGTCCAAGACCTCATATACAAGGCTGTCTTCGTTTACCGGACGCACCAGGCCCACATCGGAGACCATGGCGTTCTTCACTGTTTTTCACCTGCCCGGGCTTTCCCGCGGAGCTGGCCGCAAGCCGCGTTGATATCTGACCCCAATTCGCGGCGGACCGTCACGGGCACGCCCGTTTCGTGGAGAACCACCGCAAATCCGCGAATGGTTTCGCCGGAGGAACCAGCGAGCCCTGTTCCGGGCACAGGATTTCCGGGGATCAAGTTGACGTGGGCCAGGCGACCGGAAAGCAGCCGGCCCAGCTCGCGCGCCAGCGCCACTGAATCATTCACGCCTTTGAACAGCGAATACTCATAGGTAACCCTGCGGCCGGTAGCCTTGGCGTAGTCGTCGGCCGCCGCCACCACGTCCCTCACGGGAAACGAAGCTACTCCGGGCATCAGTGAAGGTCGTAGCCTGTCGTTAGGTGCGTGAAGCGAGATGGACAGATTCACGGGCAGGCCCAGAGTGGCCAGGCGCCGGATCTGGGGGACCAGCCCGCAGGTGGAAAGAGTCACGTGGCGGTGGCTCTGGGCCAGCCCCCAAGGGGCGTGCAGAATCTCTATGAAACGAAGGGTGGCGTCGAAATTGGCCAAGGGTTCACCCGAGCCCATCAGGACGACATGGAACGAGGGGCCGACCGCGCCCGCCGGGCCAGTCGCGCCGCCTCTGCCACCCGCTCCGGCCGCTCCGGTCGTCATCCCCAGGTCCGCCCGCAATCGCTGCGCCTGACCCAGAATCTCGCCCGCGGTCAGGTTTCTGGCCAGACCCCCGGCGCCGCTGGCGCAGAAAACGCAGCCCATTCCGCAGCCCACCTGCGTGGACAAGCAAAAAGCCGGCCCGTAGCGATAGAGGAGGCGGACCGCCTCAACGGTGTCCCCGTCGTCCAGGCCGAGAAGGTACTTCACGGTCCCATCGTCCGACACGAGGGTGCGACGGGTTTCCGGCCAAGAGAGGCGGAAACTGGCCGCCAGCAGCTCTCGGAGTTGGGCAGGCAAGTCGGTCATGGCTTCCCAACGGGTCTCCCCCCGGGGATAGATCCAGGCACAGAGCTGGCGGGCACGGTAAGCAGGCTGGCCCAAGGCCGCCAAGCGGTCGCCCATTTCCGCCAGAGTGAGACCGATGAGGTTCTCTTGCTGCGCTTCAGCCATGTTGACAGCCCCTACCCCTGACCCGAGCGACGCAGCCGGGCCAGGAAGAAACCATCCGAACCGTGCCGTTGCGGCATAAGGTGCAACCGGCCCTCGCCCACCCCGGGTTCGCCGTCCAGGGCCTCCCCCACCCACGGCGCCAGGCTTTCCGGACGGAAATCAGGATGCCCCTGGAGGAACGCCCGGATAACCCCCACACCCTCCTCGGGTTCCAGAGAACAAACGCTATAGACCATGACCCCGCCGGGCTTGACGCAAGCCGCCATAGAGCCCAGGATGCGCGCCTGCTCCGCGGCCAGGCCGGCTAGATCCTCCGGTTTCACCCGCCAGCGCACGTCGGGTCGGCGGCCGGCCACTCCCAGGGCTGAGCAAGGAGCGTCCACCAAGACGGCATCCGCCCATCCCGCGAAGCGGCCGGCCAGCGCCGACGCGTCGCCGAGCACCGTCTGGACCGAGCGGACGCCCAGGCGGGCGAGATTCTCACTAATCAGCGCCAGTTTCCTCTCGGAGACGTCGTTGGCGACGACCGTCCCTTGATCCCGCATGAGCTGGGCCAGATGGGTCGTCTTCCCTCCGGGAGCGGCGCAGGCGTCAATGACTCGCATCCCGGGCTCGGGGCTGAGGGCCCGGGCCACCATCATCGAAGACTCATCCTGGACGTAGAACAGACCTTCGGCGAAGCCGGGCCAGCTTTCCACGCCGCCGGCGCTCTTCCCGTCGCCGACGCCTTTGGCCTGCCCCTCCACCACCAGGGCCTCGGGTGCCAGCGACCCGGAACGGACCCGTATCCCCGCCGCTCCTAAAACCTCCGATACCTGTTTCCCCGAAGCCTTCAAGGTATTGGCGCGGAGCGAGAGGGGCGCCGGTTCGTTATCGGCCCGGCACAAGGCCTCCGCCTCCTCCAGCCCGTAACGGGACACCCAGCGCTCCACCAGCCAGGTCGGATGGGAACCGGCCGCCGCCAGAAAGCGCACGGGATCGGTCTCCCGCGAGGGAAGCCGGAGTTCGGACCGGCGCCGCAACAAGCCGCGCAGGACGGCGTTGGTGAAAGAAGCCTGCCCTTCACCGAGCCTCCTGGCGGCGGCGACGGCCTCGGACACGGCGGCGTGCTCGGGGATGCGGTCGAGAAAGAGGAGCTGGTAGGCGCCGAGCCTCAAGACATCCAGGAGCGGCGGATCGATGCGGCCCGTCGGGCGGGCGGACACCTGGTCAAGGTAGTAATCGATGGTGCCACGGCGCCGCAGGACACCATAGCACAGTTCGGTGGCCAGCGCCCGGTCCAAAGATGACAGAGCGGCGCGCCGCAGTTCGAGGTCCAGGGAGTCGTTGACGAACTGGTCGCCACGGCGCACCCGTTCCAGGACAACGAGCGCCACCGCGCGGGCAGGTGAAAGCCGCGCCCGCGCGGGCAAGGGGGTCTGCCTTATACCTTGGCGGTGCTCCAGGTCTGTTCCCTCCCGGCTCGTGTCGAAACGAAGACCTCCACCGGCATCACCGGCATGGTCCGCCCGTAGAACCCGGCCAACCGCGGCGTCGCCTCCACTGCAATTATTTCCAGCTTCTCCACCCGGGAGGATGTGGTAATCATCGATTGCGCCCAACGCCCCACATACGGACCGGCCAGATGCGCCGCGCACACCGCCATCAGGACGGCCAGCCAGTTCCCGCGGCCCGCCACGAAAAGGGCGCCCACGGCCGCGGTGGATGTCAACAGGTTGGCCAGCCCGATACTGGTCCCGCAGCGGCCGTGAACCGCCAGACGCCGTTCGCCCTGCTTCAAGCGGTACAGGCCTCGCTTCGCGGCTATCTCGACCAGGCGCGGCGAGGTGACTCCCCGGAGAACGAAACCGCCGGCCGTGGCCGCTCCCGCCAAAGGCTGGGGACCGTAGGTCTCCTCGATGACGTTGATGGTGGCGTGCTCGAGGGCGTGATTACGTCTCAGGGCTTCATTCGTGGCGATCTTCCACAGCTGGAACGGAAAAGTCACCCACATATGCCGCGAGCGGGCCGGCAGCCCGCTCGGAGTGAAGATGATATTCAGCAACACAAAGAGTATGAGGGGCCAGATGACGTAGACGAAAAGTGATGCCACGAGCTACCTTCCCCCGCCACCTAGTCGCGGCGGCTGCCGCGGAGGAGGAGGAGACGGACCAATTGCAGCACAGCCATGAGGGCAGCGGCCAGGTAGGTCAGTGCGGCCGCGTTCAGCACTTCACGCACCCCTTGGCGTTCCCTGGTGGTCACGGTACCGTTGTCGGCAAGAATGGCCAGGGCCCTGCCGCTGGCGTTATACTCCACAGGCAACGTCACGACCTGGAACAGGACGGCCGCGCCGAACAGCAGGATGCCCAGGTCCATCAACCCTGTGGCCTGGAAGAAGAAGCCCGCCAGGAACAGGATGAAGGCCGCATTGGAGCCGAACTGTGCCACGGGCACGATGGCGTTCCGGAAGGCCAGCGGCACGTAGCCGTGCTGATGCTGAATGGCGTGTCCCGCCTCGTGGGCGGCCACACCCACGGCCGCCACCGATGGATAGTCGTGGACTTCGCCGGACAGCCGCAAGACCCGCTTCCGGGGATCATAGTGGTCGGCTAGCTGACCGCCGATTCGTTCGATTCTCACGTCGGAAAGCCCGGCGTCGTCCAGGATCCGACGCGCGGCCTGGGCGCCCGTTACCGGATTCGCCAGCGTGACCCGGCTGTATCGGGCGAAGGTCGAACGCACCTTAGATTGCGCGTAGAAAGCCAAGACCAACGCGGGAATCAACACGACCATGGTCGGATCCCAACCGAAGAGCACGTTGCATCCTCCTTTGCTTGTAAAGGCGATGCCAAAGACTGACCGCCGCACGATTTGACGTTATTTGTCCTTATGCCCCATTATAACATGGGTTTCAAGTCCCAGTTCATCGCCAGACGTCAACCGTTGGCCACGCGCGAATTCCGCGCCCGACATGCGCCGCCCACCGGCCGGCTGTACTTCCAAAAGGCGTACCGCTCCTGTTCCGCAGAGGGCCAACGGGTTGCCGGACGCGTCGAGCGCCAGGGCGCCGGGCTTTCCGCCGCGCCCTCTGCCCTCTTGTTCCACGTTTCGGTCCGGCATCAATCCCTCGTCCGATGATACCAGGTCCGTGTGAAGAACCTTTAGCACTTTTCCACGAAACGTGGTCAAGGCTCCGGGCCAGGGGTCCAAACCGCGGACATGGTTGTGGACCACCGCGGCCGGCGCATCCCACCGGATAATCTGGTCCGATGTGGCCAAAGGCGGAGCCCAGGTGGCCTCGGCTTCGTTCTGGGGCCGGCGCGGGGCCCGGCCCGCCGCCACATCGGCCACCGTCTGAGCGAGGAGATCCGCTCCGACCGCCGCCAGGCGGTCGTGCACCGACTCCACGTTCTCATCGGGCCCCACCCGGGTCTTCTCCTGGTAAATAACGTCTCCCGCGTCAAGGGCCTCGGCCACGTACATGGTGGTGACCCCGGTCTCGCCCTCGCCGGCCATGATGGCCCGGTGGATAGGCGCCGCCCCGCGGAACTTTGGAAGGAGCGAGGCGTGCAGGTTCAGGGTGCCCTTCTGGGGGATAGAAAGGAACCTAGGTGTCAGGATGTGCCCGAAAGCCACCACCACCGCCAGGTCGGGGTGGCGGGCCTGCGCCCATTCCGCCAGGCGCTCCTTCTCCTTGCGCCCCACCTGTAACAAGGGTAACCCAAGGTTCACCGCCACCTTCTTCACGGGCGGCGCGGCCAGAAGACGGTGCCCCCTGCCCGCCGGGCGGTCGGGCTGAGTGACCACACCCACGACGTTGAAGCGGGCCGACAAAGCCTCCAGAGACGGACAGGCGAACTCCGCCGTCCCCAAGAAAAGGAGTTTCAGACCTCGTCATCCTCCCGGGCGATGATCAGCGTCTTGGCACGGTCGATGAAGAGCCTGCCGTCCAGGTGGTCGATCTCGTGTTGCAGGGCCCGTGCCAGGTAACCGTCGGCGTCGATCCATACGTCCCGCCCGCTCTCGTCCAGAGCCTTGACCGATACCTTCGCCGGCCTTTCTACTTCGCCGTTGATGCCCGGCAGGGAGAGGCAGCCTTCTACCATCGAGAAAGAACCTTCGGAGGACATGATCTGGGGGTTCACGAGCTTGACCGGCCCGTCCCCCACATCCACCACGATGACCGAGCGGTCCAGACCCACTTGTGGCCCGGCCAGGCCAACCCCGTTGGCCTCATACATGACGTCCAGCATTTGCTCCAGCGTCCGCTTGATCTGGGCGTTGACTTTCCGCACCGGTCGCGTCTTCTGCCGGAGCACCGGGGCGCGGAACATGATGATCTCGTCCGCCGGTCGGCGGTCCCTGCTCTCCATGACATCCTCCTGAAAACTCATCTAGAGTATGCTCCGAGGGTCCATTTCGAAGCTAAGATCCACCTTGGAATCCCATCCACGCCCGCCGGCCAGACGCATCATCCGCCGGCCCGCCTCGCGCAGGGGCTCGCCGTCAGGGGCCCGCAAGACCACCTGGATGCGGTGGCGGTCCTTCAGTTTGGACAGCGGCGCCGGCGAGGGACCGAGGGCTTCAACATCCAAGCCCTCCAACTTCCGTAAGGCTTCGACGGCGGCAGCCGCGGCCCTTTCCTGAGAGGGCGACGTGAAGAGGGCCCGGGCCAGCCAGGCGAAAGGTGGATAGTGCAGGTCTGCGCGCGTCCGGCGTTCTTTCTCAAGGAAAGCCGCGTTGTCCTGGGCGGCGGCCGTCATCACGGCATAGTGCTCCGGAGAATACGTCTGAATGATCACCCGACCGGCGCGGTCCCCCCGACCGGCCCGGCCGGCTGCCTGAACCAGTAGCTGGAAGGTCCGTTCGGCCGAACGGAAATCGGGCAGGTTCAATGTCAGGTCGGCCGCCACGATGCCCACCAGAGTGACTCCCGGGAAGTCCAGCCCCTTGGCCACCATCTGCGTGCCCACGAGGACATTGGCCTCGCGTCGCCGGAAAGCGCGGACGATCTGGCCGTGGGCCCCCTTGGTGGCGGTGGTGTCCAGGTCCAGGCGCAAGACCCGCGCCCGGGGGAACTCGCGAGCCACCTCGGCGGCCACCCGCTCCGTACCGGCGCCAAACCCGCGGATGGCCTTGGAACCGCAGTGGGGGCAGATGGCGGGCGGCACTTCCTGGTGGTCGCAGTAATGGCAGGTGAGCAGGCCGGTGTCTTCGTGGAGGGTCAGACTGACTTCACAGTGCGGGCAGCGCACCACATAACCGCAGTTCCGGCAGAGGACGAACGTATTGTAGCCGCGCCGGTTTAGGAAAAGGATGGCCTGCTCGCCACGTTCCAGGATCCGATCGAGTGCTTCCCGGAGGGCGCGGCTGAAGACGCCGCGGTTCCCCGCTTTCAGCTCCTCGCGCAAGTCGACCACGGTCACGGCCGGTAACTGCCGCCCGTCTACGCGGCGTGTCAGCTCCAGGAGTTCAAGCTCGCCACGGCGGCACGCCTCGACCGTCTCGATGCTCGGAGTGGCGCTGCCGAGCACCAGGACCGCGCCGTGCCGTTCGGCACGCCAGCGGACCACCTCGCGGGCGTCGTATTTCGGGTCCTCTTCTTGGTGATAGGTGCCCTCCTGCTCCTCATCGATCACCACGAGCCCCAGTTCGGGGATGGGCGCGAAGGCGGCCAGCCTGGCACCCACCACCACCCGGGCCCTCCCGGTGCGGACGCGTTCCCACTCCGCCGCCCGCTCGCCGGCGGACAACCGGCTGTGCAAGATGGCTACCTGGTCCTGGAAAGCGGCACGAAACCAGTCCACGGCTTGTGGGGTCAGGGCGATCTCGGGAACCAGGATAAGTGCCGCCCGCCCCAGCCCGAGGCTGGCGGCGGCCGCCCACCGGTAGACCTCGGTTTTCCCGCTACCGGTGACTCCGTGCAACAGGAAACCCGAGAAACGGCGCGCGGCCAGGGCGGCATCGAGCCGCTCGAGTACCGCCGACTGCTCGGTAGTGGGGACCAGCAGCCCGGCCGTACCCTCGGGGGTCTGCTCTGGCCTGGGCTGCTCCTCCGTCCGGCGCGCCAGCCCCTGTTCTGCCAGCCACCTTAAGGCCGTGGCCAGCTTGGGATCGTTCTCGGCCAAGATTCCCCCGCTCCGCACCGGTATTCCCGCGCTCCCGGTCGGCATTGCGGGATGGGCGTGGGAAGGTGAGGCACTGGAAAGCAGGGCTTCCAGGGCCCGCCGCCGGGCAACGGCCCGTGCCGGCATCTCTGCCAGAGCCTTCCGGCCCTCTTCGGGCGGCACAGCCAGAGTGAAGATAACCGTAGGGCGACCGCGGCGCGCCACCACCTGGCCGTCCTGGCCCGAACGCAGCGGAGGAAGAAAGACTGAGAGACAACGGCCCAGCGAGGAAACGTATCGGTGGGCCATCCAGCGGCCCAGATCGAGAAACTCCGGCGAAACCGCGGGCATCCCTGTGGCGGCCGAATGGATGGCTTTCAACCCGTCGCGCACGGCCGGCTCGGGCGGGAGGTCGACCACCACGCCCCGTTCCAGACGCCCCCGCAGGGGCGCCACGACCACCGTCCCCGGCCCCACGGCATCACCGAGATGGTCTGGGATGGAGTAGTCATAGACTCCCGGTGAAGTGGGCGGGGCGTCGAGGATGGCCACGGCGGCAAACCGAGAGGGCGCTCGGGAAGCCACAGAGGGTGGAGCCGTCGTAAAGGGCGAGGTCGCCGGGGCAGGCAGGACCGCTTCGAAAAGCGGGCCGGCCGCGGCCGCGGCCCCAACAGCCGCTTTCTGGCGACCGCCTTTGCGCCGGGCAACGGAAACGCCCTTATCAGGGGTTAAGCTTTCCACCAGCCGGACACCCCACTCTCGCTCCGCTGGCCCCGGTCTTCGGCGCCGCGAAAAGAAAAACCTCCAGGGGCCGCGGCCCCTGGAGGTCGGTCTCCAGGTCCGTTACTTGATGCCTTCCTTGGTGCGTTCGTACTGCACCAGGCCCCGTTCGATCTCCTCAAGGGCGACCGACACGGGTTTGGCGGAACGGCTCTCCACCAGCTTGGTGGAACCGCTCATCAATTCGCGGCCGCGCTTAGCGGCTACGACGACCAGGGTATACTTGCTGTCCACTTTTCGAATCAATGAGTCCAGTGACGGGTGCATCATCGGGTTCGCTATTGACCCCCTTGAGCCTTGGTCTCCTCGCCGGCTGGTGCCCGAACTGTCCGGCAACGTTCGGCGACCAGGATTGCCCGTAGCTTTGCCAGGGCATCCTCTAGATTATCATTTACGACGACATAATCATAGTACTTCATCTGGCTCATTTCGTGCGCTGCGTTCAACAGGCGTTTGGCCACTTCCTCCCGGGTTTCGGTACCCCTCCCGGTGATCCTGGCCTCCAAATCGGCCTGGCTCGGCGCCGCTACGAAAATGAACACCCCGTCGGGACGTTTCTCACGGAGCTGTCTGGCCCCTTGAGTGTCGATGTCGAATAGGACGCTCTTACCCTGCTTCAGAACGTTCTGGACGTAACTGGCGAGAGTTCCGTAATAATGGTCCGTAACTCTCGCCCACTCAAGAAACTCGCCGTCCTTCACTCGCCCCAAGAACTCGGCTTCGTCTATATAGAAATAGTCGACGCCGTCCTGTTCCCCCGGGCGCCTGGGCCTGGTCGTAGCGGAAACGGAGAATATCAGACCCCGCTCTTCGGCCAAGAGGCGACGGCACAGGGTACTCTTGCCGACACCCGATGGACCGGAGATCACGACCAGTAGGCTTTGGCGCACCAGACCGCCGGCGGCTTCCGCCTCGCTCAAGGCTGGTCCCCCTGGCTTTCCTCGTCAGGAATGTCCGGAGCCTCGCGCGATGACAGGCGATTGGCCACCGTTTCGGGTTGCACCGCAGACAGAATCACGTGATCGCTGTCGGTGATGACGACCGCTCGGGTCCGGCGGCCGTAGGTGGCATCAATCAATGTCCCCCTGTCCCGCGCCTCTTGAATGATGCGTTTGATGGGCGCCGACTCCGGGCTGACGATAGCCACGATACGGTTCGCCGACACGATGTTGCCAAAACCGATGTTGATCAGCTTGATATCCATCTACTAAGGTTTACCCCCTGCTGGCCAAACGCTCGAGCAGGGCCTCCTTCTGGCGCTTACCCAATCCCTGAACCCGTCTGGCTTCGTCGATACCGATCTCATCCATGATCTTGCGTGCCGTGGTCTTGCCGATACGCGGCAGAGACGCCAGGAGATACGCGACCCGCATCTTCCCCATAACTTCGTCGTTCCGGCTATCAAGGACCTCGCTGAGGGAGAGGTTACCCTTCTTCAACCGCTCGCGCACGCTCTTGCGCCGGCTCCGCATGTCCTGGGCCTTTTGCAGGGCCTTCTTCTTCTGATCGAGGGTTAGTTTCGGAAGAGCCATCTTTTTTCCACCTCCTCACTCGATGTTTTGGACCTGTTCGCGAATCTTCTCCAATTCGCTCTTGACTTCAACCACCGCCTGCGCGATGGAGACGTCCCCTATCTTGGAACCCATCGTGTTGGTCTCCCGGTGCATCTCCTGTAGGAGGAAGTCCATCTTCCGGCCAGTAGGCTCTTCGGAACGCAGGAACTCCCGGAAGTGGACGATGTGACTTTCCATGCGGACCAGCTCTTCAGTGATACTGCTCCTCTCGGCATAGAGGACGACTTCCACGGCCAGACGGGCCTCATCCGGGACCGCGCCGCCAAGGAGTTCCGTCGCGCGCTGGGTCAGCCTGGTCCGGTAGGCCTCTACCACGGCCGGCGCCCGCTCCCTTATGAACGCCAGTTGCGCCTCGATGGCGTGAAGCCTGCTGTCCAGATCGGCCCCCAGGCGCCGCCCCTCGGAACCCCGCATCGCCACGGCGGAGTCGACAGCTTGTCCCAGAGCCGACTCCAGTTGGGCCCAGCTAGCCTCCAGATCCTCAGCCTCTTCGGACACAATCACCACATCCGGAAGACGCAATAGCTCAGATACCGGCACACTGGCCTCCATACCAAGGGAATCGGCGAGTTCAGATAGGGCTCTGTGGTAGGCGGAAGCCAAGTCACGGTCAACCTGCACGCTCTTGGCGCCCGGGGCCACCCGCTCGCGGTTTACGTAAACCTCGATACGTCCCCGGGACATCCGCTCCGTCACATACGCCCGGACCCTTTCCTCCAAAGGCGAAAGCTCTTTGGGCATCCGGATGACGACCTCAGCATAGCGATGGTTGACAGACTTGACCTCAACAGTGATGGCCTGGCGGTCTCCCCGTGTCTCGCCACGGCCATAGCCGGTCATGCTTCTTACGGCCAAATACCCCTTCCCCCTGGCTAGCTAGGCTAACCCACCTTAAGGCCAGTTATTCTGCTATTGGGGAAAAAATCCTTTTAGCTCGGAAAATATTGATAAGGCGACCTATTATTGCCGCATCCCAGCTACAGTGGGCAATGGGGCCGACGGGAGTCGCGATGTCCTAGGAAGTTCTTCATCCCGACCCTATCAAACGTACTTTTCTCTCGTCCTTTTCGGCCCAAGACCAGCGTCCCTCCTGTTACGGTTCGCGGCGATCAGCGGCGCTTCGTGGCCTGGCTCAACCGGAGAATGGCGTTCTTGCCATATTTCAGTCGTATCGCGTCGACGGCCTCGTCCAGCTTGCGCCGTTTTGGGTCCGCCGCCGGCCCTCCGGAGACCGGCGCGCCCGCCCCCTTGGTTCCAGATCCAGCTCTTTCGAAGAGATCGAACAAGGTGAGCTGGGTAGGCGCCTGGGCCGGTGGGGCCACCGTTTCCAGCCCTGAGACCCCCACCCCAAGGAGCCGGACCGGCATGCCTGGTTCGAGATGCGCGTCGAGGAGGGCGCTGGCGGTACGGTAGATAACGTCCGTCTCATCGGTGGGCGAAGGCAAGGTGAAGGCCCTGGTAAAAGTGGCGAAAGACGGGTCGCGTACTCTGATGGTGACCGTTCGCCCTAAGAAGCCGTGGGCTCGAACACGGGCGGCGACGTGGTCGGCTAGGTCTAGGAGGACTTTCTTCTGGGCCCCGCGGTCGGTCAGGTCCTCAGAGAGAGTGGTCTCGTTGCTGATGGACTTGGTCTCTTCCCTTTTCCGCTGTCTGACGGGATCGGCGTCTTCGCCGCGCGCCGCCTGCTGGGCGCTGAGGCCGGGAGCGCCGAAGTGGCCGCTGAGTATGGCGGGGTGGGCGTTTGCCAGATCACCGACGGTCATGATCCCCAGGGACCGGAGCTTGGCCGCGGTCTTGGGGCCCACGCCGTATAGGTCACCCACCGGTAGCGGGTGGACGCGGCGAACCCAGCTCTCCCTATCAAGGAGGATCAGGCCGTTGGGTTTCTGGAGCTCGGCGGCCATTTTCGCCACCACCTTGGAGTGGCCGATGCCCACGCTAACGGGGATCCCCACCTCCTCGCGAATGGCTTCCTTCACTTTCAACGCCATGGCTACCGGGTCTCCGCCGAACAGGTGAGTGCAGCCGGTCCAATCTGAATAGACCTCATCGATGGAGGCGCGCTCGTTGACCGGCGAGAACCTCTCCAGGACGGTCAGGAACCCGTCGCTCACTTCTTCAAAGAGGTGGCGGTCGGGAGGCAGGAAGAGGACTTCCGGAGGGAGCAGGCGCAAGGCCTGGCTCACCGGCATCCCGGCCCGGACCTGCCCGGCGGCCAGCGCGCGGGCTTCGTAGTTGATGGCCAGGACCACGCCGCGGCGGGTCTTCGGGTCCCCGGCGACGACAATGGGCTTCCCGGCCAGGGTGGGGTCTTTCACCACCAGGCATGAGGCAAAAAAGCAGTTACAGTCCGTTAGGGCGATTACGCGCTCCAAGTTGGCCCCCGCTTACCGAATAGCTTTCTACCTTTCAATTCCTTCACCCACTTCGGGCGCGCGGTTGGAGATAAGTTGAGTCTGGAGCCAGGAGAGAACCGGCTGGTCGCTTCCGGCGGCCGGTACCATCTCAACCCAGCCCGGCCGGTCAAAGAGGTCATCGTGGCGGAAGGAAAGAAGCTGTGCCAGCGAGGCCGGCCGGCGGTCCTCTGGATACCTGGCATGCAGGTGCAGGGGGTAGTTGAGGAAGTGCGGCAGTTGCAGGCGGGCCTCGCGTGGCACCAAGGTCAGTACGGTACCCGCCAGCACCGCCTGGTGAAAGAAGACCCAGTGCAACTCACGAGGATTGAGGAACTGCTGGAACCTTGGTTCGCTGTGGAGGCGGAGGAGGTTATCGCGCCAGGCACGTAACAGCCCTGCCTCCGGACGGACCACCAACATGCCTGCGTTGAAATAGGGGCGGATGTCCCGTTGGTCCACGCTGGTGGTTATCGGGGGCTCCGCCTCTATCCTTTCGACTCCGCATCCTTCATAGACTAGCTGCCAGAAAGCATCGGGGGCCTCGCCCCAAGGCGACCCGATCAAGGCCAGGTCCACCGGGCGATATCCAAAAGCGACACCGGGGGGCAAGAGCATCGGTGTTGGCTCGCGTACCACCACGGAGTCGGCGTCGGTCCATACCAGTACGGGGTAGCCGTTCGCCTCGGCCCAAGCTTCGGCTGCTGCCGCGCCCCAGACCTTGCCGGCAAAAGCCAGGCCTTCGATGGACACCGGTGTCTCGGCCTGATCGGGGGTCATCACCCGGAAAGGGCTTTCCGCCAAGGAACCGCCGAACTGCCTGAGGCTGAGTTCGAGTAAGCCGGCTTGGGCAGCCGACCGGCTATCCCTCGAAAAGCAGCTCCAGGCTATCCGCGCCGAACTCCCGTCCATCTTCGCCACTCCCCACCACTTCCGCCTTAGCCTTTCAGCACCTTGCCGATGCGGTCCACCGCCTCCTGCATGCGCCTCTCGTCCACGGTCAGCGCGAACCGGACGTACCCCTCACCGCAGTCACCATAGGCGTTGCCGGGGGTCACGATGATGCCGGCCTTGTCGAGAAGGGTTTCCGCGAAGCCGGCCGACGTGTAACCCTTCGGCACGGGAATCCAGGCGTAGAAAGAGCCCTTGGGCGCCTCGATGTCCCACCCCAGCTTGCGCAGGCCACCGATGAGCACATCGCGGCGACCCTTGTACATCCGGTTCATCTGGCCCACGAAGGCCTCGGGCTGGTGCTTCATGGCTTCGATGCCGGCCATCTGGATGGCGGTGAACTGGCCGGAGTCGGTGTTGGTCTTGATGATGCCCAAGGCCCCGATGGCCTCGGCGTTCCCGATCATGAAGGCGATGCGCCAGCCGGTCATGTTGTAAGGCTTCGAAAGGCTGTAGGACTCCACGGCGATGTCCTTGGCCCCCGGAACCTGGAGCACGCTGGGGGCGGTGAAGTCGTCGTAGGTCATTTCGGCGTAGGCGTTATCGTGGCACAGGAGGATTTTGTATTTCTTGCAGAAGGCCACGGCCTTCTCGAAAAAAGCCAGGTCGGCCACGCCCGCCGTCGGGTTGTTCGGGTAATTCAGGAACATGATGGTGGCCTTGGCCGCCACCGCCGGGTCGATGGCGTCGAGGTCGGGCAGGAAACCGTTCTCCGCCAGGAGCGGCATGGCCACGGGTA
>JAJYWN010000044.1 GCA_021791495.1 Bacillota bacterium | reverse complement strand
TCGTCCGGGACCTCGACCCTGCCCTCCTGCACCAGTTCTTCGTGGGTGGGCGTGCCGGGTTCGGGGCTGTCGGGACCGTCTGTCAACCAGACCCAGTTGGCAAAGAGCGGTCGTGCCTTGGCCAGGGGTTGTTTGAACCCTTCCCAGACAAAGAACCACTCGACGCCGGCATGCTGGATGGTGTAAAGCAGGTCATCGGGGGGGAGCCGGAAGTTGACGGTGAACAGGACGGCGCCGAGCATGGAGCTGGCATAGTGCAGCTCCAGGTAACGGTTGCTGTTGACGTCCATCACGCCGATGACGGTGCCGCGCCCCACACCGAGCTGCTTCAGGTGATTGGCTAGCCGTACTGCCCGCTCGTACACCTGCTCATAGGTAAACCGGCGCGATTCGTAGACGACCTCCGCCCCCGCCCCGTTGCGCAACGCGCTCTGCAACACTTCGTGGATGACCAGTCCGCGCATCGACCACTCCTCCTCTCCTAAGCTACTTCAGACCGACCAGACTTCGGACCTCTCCAGTGCCCAGCTCGGGTACTCTTCGCCGTTCAGGAACCGGTGGGCATAGAGGGTGGCCAGGTGCGCATAGCGGCTGCCCGCGGTTTCGGCCAGCTTGTAGAGCAATGCCACCTGGGCGGTGTCGGCCAGCCGGGCGACGGCATCCTTGGCATACCATTGCGCCTCTTCGGGGTTGCAGTTGCCGAGCTGAGTCAGGGTGGTCTCGATCACCCGCGCCGCGGCGCGGGCCTCGGGTGTGCCCACACTTTCGAGGAGAGGGATGAACTCGGCCAGGAAAAACTCGTGCGCCCGCTTCTTGTGCATGGCCTCTAAGAAGTCCAGCGCCTGGATGTTGCTCGGCCCTTCCCAGATGGGGGTGATGAGGGCCTCGCGGTGCCAGCGGGCCACGGCGTACTCTTCGAGGAAGCCGAGGCCGCCGAAGAGTTCCATGCCCAGCCGGGTGACTTCGGCGGCATGGTCGGCGGTGCGGTTCTTGGCCAGATGGGAGAGGAAGCGGGCGTAATGGTAGCGGCCCGTGTACGGGGGCCTTTCGTTCCAGGCCTTTTCGAACAGGTCGACGGCGTGGAAGCCCAGGGCCAGACCCCCGGCGATGCGCACGGCCATGTCGGTCAGGTCGCGGCGGACCAGCGGGTGGTCGACCAGGTAGCGGCCGAAGGAACGGCGGCGGCGTACCCGCTCCAACACCTCGAGGTGCGATTTGCGGGCAATGCCGATGCCGGCGATGGCGTTGGCCAGCCGGGACACCGTCAGCACTTCAAGAGTGTAGTAGATGCCGCCTTCGGCCTTGCCGACCAGGAATGCCTCGCTTCCGGGGAATTCGACCTCGCCGGAAGGGACGGCGCGGGTGGCGCTCTTGTCCTTGAGCCGGCGCACGCGGTAGTTCAGTTCGCCAACCCGGTTCAGGCGGGATACCAGGAAGAGGGCCAGCCCCTTGGGCCCGGCGGGCGCGCCTTCGGGTCGGGCGGTGACCACGGCCACGTCCGTCAGGCCGGCGCCGCTGGTGAAGTACTTCTCCCCTTCGAGTCGCCAGGCGTCGCCGTGGCGGACGGCCTTGAGGGAATTGGCGCCGAGGTCGCTGCCGCCCTGGACCTCGGTCATCCAGGTAGCGCCCCAGGACTCGCCATTCAGCAGCTTTTCCTTCCATTCGGCGCGTTCGGGAGCGTATTTGTGGATGATGTAGGCGGTCTGGTTGGTGATGGTCAAGATGCAGTAGAGCCCGGGGTCGGCCACCAGATAGCCCAGGGCGTAATGGTGGTGCCACGTGCTACCCGTGTAGGGCGGCTGGTTCATCGGAGCCAGTTCCTTGAGTAACGCTGTCTGCGCCGGCGCAAGGCGCACCCGGTCCACCCGGTTTCCATCCAGGTCGTGCATGACCAGTACCGGCGGGGCCTCGTGGTCAACGTGGTAGGCGACCTCGTAGACCTCCTGGCCGGCCAGGGCGCCGAAGCGCCCCAGTTGTTCCTTGTGATCGGTGTAGGCTGGCCAGTAATGTCGGAGGACGTTATGCAGGTCCGGGTCCCGGTCCCAGTGGTTTTGCCCATAGGCGTAAGACTGATACTTCATAAAACAGGTTCCTTTGCCTGGACCTTTTCTCCCCTCAAGCTAGCAGGTGCAGATTGAGCCGTCAACGGAGGGTGCGGAGGTTGACATGTTGACCAAGGTGCGGCTTGGCTCACTCTGGCAAGGGGCGAAGTCGGTCGGCGGCGTCGCGGATGGATCCGCGGGTATGGGCGAGCAGCCTGTCAATCTGGGCTCGCGCGGTGGTGACGGGCTTCGTGTCTCACCCGACGGATTGGCGCGCGTGGGGGCCATGGACCGATAGGGCGCAAGGAGCTGTTCCGACAGCTCATATCATACAGGCGCCAGTTCGGCCAGCGGCTCGGGCTGGTCGTCGACGCGGATACTCCTCTTGATACACCACGTGGATCGCGGCCGACTGCTTGCTGTGCCGGTCACCACCCGACGCCTCTTCTGCCTCCAGCGTGCGCAGCAGATGTTCGGGCAGGGCCAGCCCCTCGGAGGCGGTGAACGCCGCCGCCATTGCCGTCACCACCTCTGGACCGGTCAGCATGTTTCCAGCCATTGCGAACCATGGACCCACATGGTGACCCGCTCGGGCGACGCAGTTTTGCCCGTGTGAGCTGCGGCCAAGCCGGACCAATCCACCACCGCTAGTTGGCGCAACGACGCGCCACGATCAGCCGCCAGCGCGTTCGACCACCTAGGCCGCCGGCTGAAGCCGGGTACCATGCCGATGGCCATCATGGCGTTACCGAGGCCGGGCCCCAGCACCGCCGCCAGGGTGAGGGCCAGGATGAAGAACGGGAACGTCTGGAGTGCGTCGACGGGCCGCATCAATTTGACTGACCGGCTGTATTTTCGTAAGCTCCTTGAGACGTGCGTTTTGGCTGCCGGCGATTACCAGATCGGCCGTGTAACGGGCAAAAACAGCGTCAACTTCGGTTACCCCAGTGCCCAATGCCGCGGGTAATGTCCGAGTCGTGGTCTTCATAGCCCTGGACCTTTCCGCCTGGCTCTATTTGCTTACCGGTATGCCGCTCTCGTAGGGCACGGCGCTGCTCATCATGGATAACAACAGCACGATCTTGGCGCGCTACCCTGGACCGGAAAAATGTAGGGGCAAGTCCCTGCCGGACTCGCCGCTCATCAAAACCATTCTCGCCCGGCAGGAGGAGGGCACGGCTGCGGCTGGGGTGGACGGCGTGCAACGGCTCCACGTCTGCGCTCCATTTCATGCCTCGGTGACACGCCGCGTGTATGCCAGCGCCGACATTCCCCTAGCTATGGCCTTTGCCGTGGTGGACCGGGCCTTGTGGCCGCGCTGGCGACAAGCAACATGCTGGTGCTGCGGCCGGTGACCGCGCTCGCCGATGCCACGCGGTGCCTGGGGGAAGGCCATCTTGG
>JAJYWN010000055.1 GCA_021791495.1 Bacillota bacterium | reverse complement strand
AAACGCCGGTCCCAATACCACAGTGACGCTGGGGACGTCTGCCAGTTGGCAGGGGCAACCTACTTAGGAATCGCTCTACTAGACCATATTTGGTGAGATTTTGAGGGTGCTGCTCAAGCCCCTCCATCGACCGCTTCGTCGACGAGAACCGCGACCTCCTCCGCGCCGACGCCGGCCTTTCCCTTGACGGTGGTTTCGAGGCGTCGAACCGCCCCCGCATCCAGTTCGGGTCCAGCGGCCTCCTCTACGTCGAAGTGCGGACGTCGGGTTCCGCCGTCGGCGACCTCCACTCAGCGCGGGCGCGCCTGGTGGAAGGCGCCGCCTGGAAGGCCGTGTGGATCGCCGCCAGCATGAAGGACCGGGACGAGAACATCCTCATCAAGGGGTTCAACGACGACGTGACCGGCCCGACGCCCGAGGAACGCCGCATGCTGGAGGAGGCCGGCTGGGACGACGCGCAGCAGATGGCAGAGCTGGGCGTGGGCCGCTTCCTGACAGGGGTCACCGGGGTGGAGGCGGCGGTGCGCCTGCTCTACAAGCCCACCTGCAATATCAGCGGGCTGACCACCGGGTACGGCGGGCCGGGCAGCAAGACCGTGCTGCCAGCCAAGGCTCTGCTAAAGATGGATTTCCGGCTGGTCCCCCGCCAGGATCCCGACGACATCTTCGTCAAGGTGAAACGGCGCATCGACGGCTTGGGCATCGATGGCGTCGAAGTCCGCAAACTGGGCGCAATCCCGCCCTCCTACGCCCCCTTGGACTCGGAGATTTCGCGGGCCGTGATCGGGGCCGCCCGGGCGGTCTACCCCCAGGGCCCGGCCCTGCGACCGCGCGGCGACGCCAGTGGGAAACAGGGACCATGGCTCGCCGCCAAGCTGGGTGTGGCCGGCGTTTCGTCCTCCATCGGGCCACCGAACTGGCGTGGCCACGCCACCAACGAGTTCATCACTATCGGGCATTACCTGGATGGGATCAAGTACGTGGCGACGATCTACGCTAAATACGCCGGGGTGGCCTGAGAGAGGCGCCCATCTCTCGCTCGTGACCGACCTGCTCACCGTGAAGTTCATTTCGCGGTCGATGAAGGGGCCGAGTGGTGGAAACCCCCGATCCGCACGGCCGTCATGGTCGATCCGTTCCCCAGCATCCCAGCCCAAACCACGGTCATGAACGGCTTCCAGAGCCGGTGGGTGCTACTTTGCACCGGCAATGAACGAAGTTCAAGGGGGAATAGTCGGGTTTCCGGTGGCTTAGCACTGCTCCATGGTGGTCCCCAGATACTCGCCCACCAGGCGCATGGCGCAGTACTTGCCGCACATGGTGCACTCCACCAGCCCTTCGGGATTGCGCTCTTTCCGAAGGCGGCCGGCTTTCTTGGGGTCGATGGCCAGACTGATCTGCTTGTCCCAGTCCAGGGCTTTCCGGGCCTTGGCCATCTCCAAGTCCCACGCCTTGGCGCCCTTGACCCCTTTTACCAGGTCCGCGGCGTGGGCGGCGATACGGGCCGCGATGACGCCGTCCCAAACGTCCTGGGCGTCGGGCAGGCCCAGGTGCTCGGCCGGGGTCACGTAGCAGAGGAAATCCGCCCCCGCCGCCGCGGCAAGGGCCCCGCCGATGGCCGAGGTGATGTGGTCGTACCCCGGCGCCACGTCGGTCACCAGAGGGCCCAGAACGTAGAACGGCGCCCCATGGCACAGGCTCTTTTCTAACCTAATGTTGGCCTCAACCTGATCCAAGGGCACGTGCCCCGGCCCTTCCACCATGGCCTGGACCCCCGCCTTCCACGCCCGGTCCACCAACTCCCCCAGGATGAGCAGTTCCTGGACTTGCGCCCGGTCGGTAGCGTCGTCCAGGCAGCCGGGCCTGAGACCATCACCTAGGCTGAGCGTTACATCGTAGTTCCGCGCGATGTCTAAAAGCCGGTCGTACTGCTCGTACAGGGGGTTTTCCTTCTCATGGTGGAGCATCCACCCGGTCATGAAGGCCCCGCCGCGACTGACGATGTCGACGACCCGGCCCTCCCTTTTCAGGCGCTCAAGGGTGGCGTTGGTGACCCCGCAGTGGACGGTCATGAAATCCACACCGTCCCTGGCCTGCCGCTCGATGACCTCGAAGAGGTCGGCGGCGGTGAAATCGACGATGGCCCCGCGACCTTCCAAGGCTTCCACCGTTGCCTGGTAGATCGGCACGGTCCCCACCGACACCGTCGACGTACTGAGGATGGCCTTCCGCGTGCGGTCGATGTCCTCGGCCCGACCCGTAGACAGGTCCATCACCGCCTCGGCGCCAGCCCGCACCGCCAGTTCAAGTTTCTGGATTTCCTTGGCGGTATCGGGGAAATCCGAAGAGGCGCCGATGTTGGCGTTGACCTTGGTGCGAAGCCCGGCCCCAAAACCGTCGGGGTCGAGCCTGACGTGGGCCGGGTTCGCCGGAATACAGATGGTCCCCGCCGCCACGCCGGCGCGGATGAATTCCGGCTCCAACCCTTCTTTTTCCGCCACCCGGCGCATGGCCGCAGTCATTTGCCCAGCTAATGCCGCCTCACGCTGAGTCATATGGTTTACCCTCCGATCTGGTTTAACCTCCGATCTGCTTCTTGCCGTCGGATCGCCAGAGGCCCGTGTTCTGCAGTGCCGCTACCAGGACCAGCCCGAAGACCGCGCCGACCGCGCTGGCCGTGGCGAAGGGGATGACGTAGGCGAAGACCGCCACCTGCTTACCCAGGACCAGCTTGGCCACGGGATAGGCGAGAAGCGCCCCCAAGGCCCCGGTCCCGAAAACCTCTCCGAGGGCGGCGGCCCAGACCCGGCGCGTAAGCCGGTAGGCGTACCCCGCCACGAAAGCCCCCACCATCCCGCCGGGAAAGGCCAGGGGCGTGCCGGTGCCCAGCATCATCCGGAGCAGCCCGATGGCGAAGGCCACCAGAGCCCCCGGGCCCGGCCCCAGGAAGACCGCGGCGATGACGTTTATGGCGTGCTGAACGGGGAATACCTTGGCCCCGGCCGCGATGGGGACCGCCACCACGCCGGCCGATAGAGTACCGATGGCGGCCAAAAGTCCCATGAGGACCAAATCCCTGACCTTCACTGCAACCTCTCCTTCCCCCTCACTGTCCTCTCACTCCCCACGAAACGCCCGGTCCAGTTCAAGGACGGCGCGCCCGATGTCCGGCCGGGCGACCACCGCGCTGACCACCGCGATCCCGTCCGCTCCGGCCCTGCCCACCTCGGTCGCGTTTTGGGCTTTGATCCCGCCGATGGCCACCACCGGCAGCGACGTGGCCGCCTTGATCCTTCCGATGAGGGCCGGCCCGTGAGGCGTGCCGGCGTCGGCCTTGGTGCTGGTAGCGTAGATGGGCCCCACACCAAGGTAGTCGGCGCCCGACTCCTCGCCGGCCCGGGCTTCGGCGGGGCTCTCGGCCGACACGCCGATGATCTTCCCAGGACCCAGGATCCCGCGGGCCAGGTTGGCCGGAAGGTCGTCCTGCCCAAGGTGAACGCCGTCCGCCCCGATGGCCAGCGCCACGTCGACCCGGTCGTTTACCAGGAGCAGCGCCCCGGCGGCGCGGGTGACCTCCAGGAGCGCCTCTCCCATGGCCACAAGCTCCCGGGTGGAGAGTTCCTTCTCCCTCAACTGGATAAGGCGCGCGCCGGCGCCGGTGGCCTGGCGGACCACCTCCAGGTTCGTCCGTCCCAGGGAGAGGCGGGAATCCGTGATGACGTAGATGCCCATAGCCTGACGGAGCCGGACCGGGCGAAGCCTCTCCTGTGATGTCGGGTCACTTAGGGAGCTGTTACCCAAGGCGATTCCTCCTTCATTCCTTCCACGAAATGGCGGCCAGTTCGGCCAGTTTCGCGGGGGTCAGGTTGGCCAACTCGTCAAGCCAGTTCACCTGGAACGATCCGGGGCCACGGCTCGCCGCCGCCGCCAGTTCCCCGGCCGCGCCCAGGTAAGCCAGAGCGGAAGCCGCCGCCACGACGGCGTCGGGCTCCACGGCGCAGAAGGCGGCGACGATGGCGGTGGCCGTGCAGCCGCTCCCGGTGATGCGGGCCATCATGGGGTGGCCGTTATCGACCACGGCCAGCCTCCGCCCATCGCCGACGTAGTCCCGGGGGCCGGTCACGGCCACCACGGTCTGCAGGCGGGCTGCCGCCAGAGGAGCCAACTCGGCGGGAGCCAGGCCCTGGCCGACTGTCGCGGCCGTCGCCTCCACTCCCCTGATTTCCGCCCTGATCCCAGCCAGAAAGGCTATTTCGGCGGAATTGCCCCGCACCAGCGTTACGTTTACTTGTCTGAGGATGGTCGCGGCCGTCCGGTCACGGAAGGGGGTCGCCCCCGCGCCCACGGGGTCGAAAACCACGGGGATCCCCTTGGCGTTGGCCGCTCTGCCCGCCGCCACCATGGCCTCGACCGTCGCCGTGGTGGGCGTGCCCATGTTCAGGACCAGAGCATCGGCCGCCCCGGCCATGTCGGCGGCTTCTTCGATGGCGTGGGCCATCACCGGCAAAGCTCCGGCCGCCAGAGTGGCGTTGGCCGTGAGATTGGCGACCACCACGTTGGTGATGTGGTGGACCAGCGGCTTTGCCCGCCGCACTCTTTCCAGCAGAGAAGCCGCCCTTTCCGCGGGTGTCCGCCCAGCTGTCTCCATAGGTGCTTGCCCGGCTATCTCCCTGGGTGCTTGCCCAACCACCTGCTCAGGAATCTGTCTTGATGTCTCCAAGGACTCAACCTCCTACCCTGCCCAGCCGCGCGGCGCCGGCCCAGGGATTCGTCGGTCCCTGGCCCCGGCCGAGGTCCAGGGAGTGCTCCACGGCCCCGGTGATGAACTCCTTGGCGTTTCGCACGGCTTCCGCCACAGTCGCGCCCCTGGCCAACTCGGCGGTGATGGTCGCCGAGAAACTGCACCCGGTCCCATGGGTGTTTCTGGTGTGATACCGCGGCGCCCAGAGCTCGGTGAAGGCTGCGCCGTCGTAGAAGACGTCGACCGCCCCTTCGCCGCCGTGTCCTTCGCCGTCCTCTCCCCCGGCGCCGCCCGGCAGGTGCCCACCCTTGATGACCACCGTCCGTGCGCCCAGGTCTGTGACGACTCTCCGGGCGGCATCCTTCATGCCGGCCACGTCCCGGATCTCTATCCCCGTGAGGATCTCAGCCTCGGGGATGTTGGGGGTCACAACCAACGCCAAGGGGAGGAGGACCTCCTTCAGTGTCTGGCGGGCGTCGTCGGTGAGGAGCGCCCTGCCGCCTTTGGCCACCATGACGGGGTCAACCACCAACCGGTCCAGCCGGTGCCGGGTCACCTTGGCGGCGACCACCCTGACCACTGCCGCCGTGGAAAGCATGCCTGTCTTCAAGGCATCGACTCCGATGTCGTCCGCTACGGCGTCGATTTGCGCCCCCACCGCCTCGGGCGGCAGGTCGTATACGGCATGCACCCCCATGGTGTTTTGCACCGTCACCGACGTTACGGCACTCATGCCGTAAACGCCCAGGACGGTGAAAACCTTGAGGTCGGCCTGGATCCCGGCCCCTCCCCCGCCGTCCGAACCGGCGATGGTCAGCGCCCGCGGCAAACCGTCGTTCAAATCCGCATGACCTCCTAAGGCGTCCGAACCACCGGCGACAAACGACAAAAAGAAAGCCGCTTCCACCGATGGAATCTCGGAAAGAAGCGGTCTCACTTTCAACCGGCCACCACTTTCCTACGCTGGCATTAACCAGATCAGGTTCAAGGGTCAAGGGAGGTCGATCCCTTTCTCAGCTCCATAGAGCTCCCCTAGTGGTCAGAACCCTGTTCAGTTACGTTTGATTATACTCCTCCGCACCCCCGTAAGCAAGCAGGCATTCCTCCCTTGCTCACGAACCGCGTCGGCCGGCCAAGATCGAGCTGAGCAACAGGAGCTGGCTTTCCTGTTCTACGCGGATGCCCCTCTCCAAACATAACGGCATCCAGGCCAGGCCACGGGGAAGCGGGCCCGGCGCCCCTTGGACGGCCGACGCCAGTCCTGAGCGCTGGACTTCGTCGAGCGCAAGGGATGGCAGGCCATCGATGAACTCGGGGGATGCCCCCATGCGGCGCAGCGGAACCCCCGCCTGCCTGAAAATGTCATCCAAGGCCAGGAAAATCCGATGCCCGCCCAGGTCAAGGTCGGTCCAGCAGTAGCCTTCCAGGCGCTCCGCGCGTGCGGCGTCCCCGGTGACCACCATGCCCCCGGCGACCCCGGTACTCCCCATGCCTCCAGCAACCCCCACGCCCCCGGCCGCCAGAAGCTTCCGGAGGAACGCCCTTTCGGCGCGCCCCGGGAAGCCACCGGCGTAGAGCACGGCGGCCCCGGCATCCCTCCAGGACCCTTCTCCCACGACCGCCTCAAAAGGGGTCAAGTTCTCGATCACCCAAATCTCACGGACGTGGCTTTCCACAATCTCCGCTTCCATCACGCCGGCCAGTGTCAAGGATGCGTAGTTCGGCCCGGCATCAAGCCACACCGGCTCACGCGGGAGTGCCGGTCGCGAAGGTGTCCACCGCAAAGAGACGGGCCCCGCCACCAGAAGAAGGGGCTGGTGTTTCACCACACCCCACTCCTCCAAATTGAACCCCGCCGCTTCCAAGACCGGTTCGAGGGTGGTTAGAGCCTTGCTGTCTCCGGTGACCTTGACCGATAGCTCCCGAAAGGGCAGTTGGCCGCCGTCGGACAGGGCCACGGCGGCCTCCATCACCGCTCTCCACAGCTGAGCATATCTCTGGGTCAATCCGGAAAGCTCAGGCCCGGCCTTGGCGGGCGAGCCCTTTGAGCCATCCAGGCCATTTGGGCCATCCAGACCGTTAGGGCCGTTCGCGCCCTCTGGGCCATTTGGGCCGGTCAAGCCGGTCAGGCTGATAGTAGGTACGTTCCCCCGCTCCCAAGCGGCCCGGTGCTCAGAGGCCATGTCGAACCATCTCCGCAGGCTCTCGGGAGAGGGAGCGCCGGCACCCGCGGGCCCGCTTTCACGCGCGAGCTCCGCCAGGGCCCGCAGCGCCTCCGCCGCCGTTCGCACTTGCGCGGCCCCTTCCTCCAGCCGACGCCGGCGCCTCGCGGTAGCGCTCCGCTCCTCCAGCCCTGACGTCTTCAACAGCGCACGGTGCAGATTGGGCTCCATCGACAGGGTCTCCAAGGCCATTGGCCGACCCACCTGGCGCCGCCGGTATTCGAGGCGCAGGAAGCCGCGCCGGCAGAGGGAGTCGGCTATCGGTTCGATATCGAGCGCCCCAGTGTCCAAGGCCCTTACCAAAAGGGCCATTCCGCAAGTCACAAACGACTCGCCTTCACCGGAGTAGCTCGAAGTCACTCGCCGGTTCAAGGTCGCCCTGAGGAAGGCGGTGAGGAGGGCGTTCTCCTGCTCGTCTTCAGAATAGGCGCGCACAGCCTCGGCGCGGGCCCAGCTCACCGGCGTCCGGAGGATGCCGGCGATGGGCTTCCGGTCGGACGGTCGACTCCGGCCACATTCGCAGAAGTTCACCCACGCCAGCGGCGATTCCAGCACCGGCCCATCTTCGCGCGAACTCACCGCGACCAAGCGCCGGTGAGTGAAGGAGCAGACGTGGCCCGGAACGGGGTCTGGGCCGTGGTCGCGGACGGAGCCGGTAGCGCAGTCGGAAGCGGCGGCGGGGTCGGAGTCGGGAGGCTCGCCAGGCAGGATCACCGGCCGCCCTGCCCTTCACCCGCGTCGGCCACCTTGTCCCCGACACGTCCCGTCACCGCCCCCGCCCCATCAAGGCCCACCGTCCCGCCGGCAGCCGTCGCCGTCCCACCGGCGGCCACGGATGCGATGGCCTCGTCCTCGGGGGCGGCCACCGCCAGATAGGGCAGGGGCGCGAGAAGTTCGGCTGATGGTTTGATCTGCATAATGATGAGCCGGCGCGCCGTGCTGAGGACCGTGGCGTTTTCCGTGACTGGGGTAGTGAGGATAAACTGGGCCTGGACGGCGTTGATGAACTGAGCCACCTCGTCGATGCGCTCGGTGCTGAGGTGGGCAAAAGGCTCATCCAGGATGAACAGACCGGTGCGGCTTTCCTGGTCTGAAAGGGCCATCAGCAGAGTCAAGCTGGCGATGACCCGCTGTCCACCGGAAAGGCGGGCGGTGTTGATCGGCCGGAAGGCGGCGCCGTCCACGCTGACCTCGGCCTTCAGTTCGATCTTCTCCAAGACCTGGTCGTTATCGGCCAGCTCGGGCTCCAGGTGCAGCCGGAAAGTGAAGCCGGCGATTTCCCCAAGCTCCCGCACGTTTCGACGGTACCGTTCGAAGACGGCGGCCACGACACGGAGGTAGTCTTGGCGGCAGTGGTCCAACTCCCGCCGCCCGTCCGCGACCTCCTGTCCGCACCGGTCCACATGGTTTCTGAGGTCGTCTCGCGCCTGGCGCTGAGCCTTCCACTGCAAGGGGACGTCCGGGTCACGGCAACCCTGGAAAGTGTCGACGTGGCTGGCCACCTCGTCCACCTCGGCCTGGACCAGCCTGAGGTCGCGGGCGGCGGCGATCCTCTCGGGAGTGCCGAGGGCCGCCGGCAAGGAGGCTTTGATCAGGGCTACCTGACGCTCAAGGTCGGCCTGCCGGCTGAGGCCCTGGTCGAGGCTGGCCCGGGACCCGGCCAGGTTACGGTCCAGGTCGGAAACTTGGGACCGCAGGAAGTCGATTCGGGCTTCCGTCTCTCCCGACGCCCTCACCAGCTTCTCCTCAACCGCCCGGCACTCGCTCAGGCGGGCCTCGGATTGACGGGTCCTATCCAACAACGCCCTTTCGGCGGCTCTGGTCTCGGCCAGTTGCCGCGCCCCGCGGGCGGCCCATTCGAGGCGGCGCTGCTGTTCCAGCATGGCTCGGTCGGCGGCTTTCCTTTTCTCCACGGCCTCTTCCAGAAGAGCCGCCAGCCGCTCCCCTTCGCGCACCGCCGCTTCGAGGGCGCGACGGGCCGCCGCCAGACGGACCTTGCGGCCTTTGGTCCCGCAGAAATGGTCGGGGACTTCGATGCACCTGCCGCCGCGCCGGTTCTGGAAGTAGGCGTCGGGAGTCACGGCTGCCGCCCAGGCCCCGGAGCCGACCGCGGCGTACCCATCGGCCACGGTGCGCACTTTCCCCACCCGGTTCAGTTCCTCGGCCACCCAGGACGGCACGCGCCGGTCCAGGAAGGTGACCTCCTCCAGAAGGGAGCCGGGGGTAGCTCTTAGCGGGCGGCTCCCCGCCTCCAGCTCCGAGACGTAGAAGCGGTAACGTTCGCGGCGGGCGTGCTCGCGGGCGGCGACCGACTGAGCCGGCTCGACCAAGACGGTGAAGCGGTCGGCGCCCAAGACGGACTCGACTGCCACCCGCCACTCGTCAGATTCAATCTCGACCAGGTCCGCCAGGAGGCTATGGGGGATGCCCTCCCGTCCCAGCACCCGCGTGAAAGCCCGTACTTCGGAGGGGTGGGCGGACAGACCCTTCTCGAGCTGCGCTATCTCTTCGCGGAGTCCGTGGTCTTTATCTTGGATGGCGGTTCTCGCGGCGCGGACGGTCGCCACCGCGGCGTCGGCTTCGTCGTAGGCCTTCTGCAGAGCGGCGGGGTCAAGGGGTTGGATAGCCTTGACCGCCTCCTCCTCGGTTTCCAATATCGCGCGCTTGGCGGCGGACTGGGCGCTTTCCGTCAGGGCACGGTCGTGCTCCCCGCGGGCCTCTTCGGAAGCCAGCCTGGCCGAGGCAAGGGCGCGGTCGCCTTCCGCCTGTCGCTCCACCTGCGAGTTGAGCTGCTCGTTCAGGTCCCTGAGGCGGGTCTCCAGGCTGGCGACCAGCCCGCGACTGCTGTGGTTGGACTCGATGACGGAGGTCAGTTCCTCCATCCGCGCCGCCAGGCTGGCGAGGGGAAGCTCCTGCTCCTTCAGGACGGCGAGCCGTCCCTGGAGCGCTTCGAAGCGCTCGTACTCCTCCTTGCGGCGGGTGAGGTCGATGAGCCGGCCTTCCTCCACGTTCAGTTGCCCTCTCTGGTCGCGGAGGACCTGCTCGGCTTCTTCGTAGCGGAGCTTGGCCTTATGGTAGCTCTCGAGCGTACCCTGGTCTCCCATCGCCTGGAGCACGGCGAGGAACAGCTCGCGCGGCGTCTTCTGGCAGAAGCGGTGCGTCTCTCCCTGCTCGATGGCGAGGAGGTCCATCAGGGCGCGGCTCACGCCGGCGCGGGCCAGGTATTCGGAGTAGTCATTCGCCGGGAGGTACTCCTTCTCGTCCTCGACCACGCGCCGCACGACGTCCATGGAGGCGTCCCCGGGGATGATGAAGAACCGGCGTTTTGGGGCGCCGTCCCGGTAGATCACCGCGCAGCCAATGCTGACGATGTCGGAGTTGATGCTCCGGTACGAGGAGAAGGCGTAACCGCGCCCTTCCTTCGGGTTCTCCACCACGAGTTTGACCACGGTGCGGCGGCGCCGGTCGCCGATGTAGTCGGACAGGCGCCGCCCTGAGCTGAGGCGCGGGGCGTTGAAGGCCAGGCGGATGCCGTCGATGAAGGAGGTCTTCCCCGAGCCGTTGGGGCCGGTGATCATATTGGTGTACGGGTCCAGGGACAGGGTGAAGTCCCGCCAGCAGTCGAAGTTGTGGAAGGTGACGGAGCGGATCTTCAGCATCAGGCGTCACCCCCGAGGCCCCGCAGAATGCTGGGAATGACACTTTCGCGGATGTGAGCCGTCAGTTCCTCGGCATCGGCCATCAGCTCCAGCATGGGGCCCTCGGTGATCTCGTCCTGAGACGAGTAGTCGATGAACCCTTGCTGTTTCAACTGCTTCAGGTACTGTGTGAGCTTGCCTTTCCCGCCGAGCCTCCGCCCGAACTCCTCTTCGATTTGCCGCCGCGTGATCGTGCCCCGGGCCCTCATTTCCTTCAGATGATCGCCGGGCTCTGGAAACAAGGTCGTGGGGGGCTCTGTCGCATCACCGCCGCCGGACCCGTGGAAGCGGCGCGGCAGGGCCAGGCGGACCCAAAGAACCATGAGGAGCGCGTAGCAGTTCGCGTCCCAGGAGAGGTTCCCCGGCCATTCATAGCCGGATAGCTGCCTAATCTGTGACGAAAGGCGAACGGAGTAGAAGTCCGAGTACGGGCTGGCGGCCAGCTCCAGGCCCTGGTCCGCCAGGCGACGGCGCAGCTCGGCGCGGATTTCCTCGCGCACCAGCTCGGGGAATTCCTTGCGCTCCACCCACCTCTGGACGTGGATCTTGGCCAAGATGGCGGTTACGGTGTCGTTATCGGCTTCCGTCAGCATGCCGCGGGGTCCTCCTTCGTCCGGGCGGGGCTGGGCTCGGGTGTCGACGACGGCGCCGGTGTCAGTACCGGTGCCGGTGTCGGCGTCGGTGCGGGCGCCAGTGCGGGCTCGGGCGCCGGCCCCAGGGTCCCCGGCGACATGGCGACAAGCCCACCTTCACGTACTGGGATTTCGCCGGGGCCGGTCTCGACTTTCAAGGGTAGCCTGACCAGGCGCCCCACGGCCGTCTCACGGCGGGCGACGGGTTTGCCGAGGGGCTGGAGTAGCGAGAGAAGGTGCAGGCGCAGGTATGATGTGCCGCGGTTTCCCCGGGGGACGAAGGCGGTGAGGGGAACCGAGGCCGGCGCCCGCGTTTGCGGTCGCTCTGGTCCTTGCTCCTCATTCTGCCCCTGTCTCTGCTCTTGCTCCGCCTTCTGCTTCCCGAAGTCCTCAGCATAACGGGTGAGCTCGGCGACAAAGGCTTCCAGTTCCTTACTGGATGGGCGGGTGGCCGACGCGGCTTGGACCTCGGTCACGGGCCCCCACGGCTCCACCTGCTCCCCGGCGACCAGGTCCTTCGAGAGGAAGTCCTCGGCGGTGGAAACGAGTATGTCTGGGAGAATGTAGGCCCAGGCCGGCAGCGGTGAATGAAAGTGGCGACGGGCGAGAGCAGCCAATTCCTTGACGTCCATGTTCAAGAAATGCTCCGCGATCTGCTCCTCGGTTACCCCGCCCGACAGCGTCAAGAGCGAGCGTCCCATCTCTACCACCAAACGGTTCAGTTCGGACCGGTATTCGTGGAGGCGCGCCAAGAGGCGGTGCGCGGCGCGGGCCTCGCGCAGGGCGCGGGAGTCGGCGTAGTCGGTCGAGGCGAGGACACGGCGCATGTCGGCCGAGTAGGCCAGGCTCTCCTCCAAGTAATCCCGGGTTCGCATGATGACCGGGCGCGAGCGTGAGGATAGGGCGGCATCGGCCCGGTCGACGAGCTGGGCCAGGCGCAAGCGGATCTGGGCCACGAGGGGCAGTGGGTCGCGGCCGTTCTTCAGGTGGTACTCCAGCCCCAAGACGGCCAGCCCAAGGGAGTCGCCGGTGGCGTCCAAGCCGCGCAGGAAAGCGACGAAGGAGCAGACCACCTGGGCTACCTCGGTCAGTTGGTAGCCGTCGTACGGGTCCTGGGCCAGCCAGCCACTGTCGCGCAGGCTGCGGAGCAAGTAGTTGCGTTTGGGGCCGGGGATCCAGGAGAACTCCCGGTCCAGATCGTCGTAGCTCCAAGACTCGCGGGGACGCGCCACCATCTCCTGGATGAGCGCGAGGCGCAAGACGAAGTCTTCCTCACCGCTCTTCGTCAGCTCGTGAAAGAGCGGGAAAAACTGGCGAAGGTCGCCGTATGGAGCGAGGAACGGGAAGGCCTCCGGTGGCAGCGGCGAGTCGGCGGCGCCGGCAGGCGCAGGAGCCGTACCGCACGGGCCGCCGGCGTTTGGAGCTGCGACCGTCCCGTTCGTCTCCCCCGTGTTTGGTACTGGCACATTCGTGCTTTCCAGTTGATCGGCGAAAGCCAAGTCCGGTCCTCCAGCAAGAGAGCTGTGCTATGTGGCCTGGTCTTTCGACAACGTTCACATGCATCCTGCTGGGCATCGTCGCCTGACTCCCGCCAGGCGACGTCGAGGCGTCCATCGCCCTCGGGTGAAGGCTATTGACATGTTGTTCCAACCGCCATAGTTTGGTTATGTGTGTGGGGGGAGCCGAGGTGTTCGAGTTTCTGGGCGCCGAGGCCAAGAAGTCAATTTGCACGCCCTCTTCACTGCACGCCTGTCCTATGCGTCTAGCCTTAGCAGTACTCTATTGGCGATCAAACCCCATCTGAACTGCGGCAGCCTGTTCTTGTCGCGCCGCCCTTCTCTCCTGCAGTACCTCGATCCGTGGTTGTGCGGCCAGAGCCATCTCTTTCACCCGCTCCAAGGCCGGCAGGAGGTCGGGCGGTAGCGCACCGCTCTTGGCCGCGTCTTCGAGAATACCTAGCCTTCTTTCCGCATCCACAACATCCACAGCCAGAAACTCGGTACGCATGAAGTCGTCCATGGTATCCCACTCTCGCTCCTGATCCTGAAGGTCCTCGCCGTAGGTCGCGCTCACAGCCTGCAAGAGGCGTTCGTAGTAGTCACGGTCCATTTCATTCTCACCTCTGAAGGAGCCAATTTGGCGGAAACCCTGAACGAAACACTTCCTCGACGGTCCTCACCTGATAGCCAGTACGAATCACCCCATAGGATGCCGAATATGCCACCCAGGTCAGCGGTTCCGCCCTCAATGCCTCCATGGTCGTCCGCGCCACCAATCCAACGTACGCCTGACCTTCGAACAGGTAGGTGTATGTCCGTTCGGCTCGGCGCATGGCATCTCGCAGGTCAGCGAGATACTTCTCTACGCTTGTACCTTCAGGCCATTGATGGTCAACCATTACTCGCTTGATGACGTGAATGTCAGCTAGAGGTAGCGTCCTGAGATAAGCAATAGGATACCCTTTCCATTCACCCGGCAGTCTCCGTATTTCCTGCTTCAATCGCGCGACCCGCGAATCCAGGGGTCGTCGTGCTACGTGTTCCAGTACCCGACCGATCTCGACTTCCGAGAGGTGTCGGGGGATCAATGCGGCTTCCTGGATCAGCCGATCTACCGGATGCCTGCTCCACCCGACTTCATCGACGATCCTTAACATACTGGCGCACGAGCCTCAGGATTTCCTGAGAGCGCTCCGGGGTGATGTGTCCCCGCAAAGCTATGGCCCGACCCCAGGCAAACAGGTCATCCAGCCCCCTCGCATTCGGATCTACCGTAGGCAGGGGAGGAAACTGTTCTGGCTCACCGCTGTCGTTTCCATGGTCTTCTCTGTGGGCAAAGAGTTCGCGGAACGATGGTTTCATCTTGCGCACCCGGCTCGCCCCCTCTTTCCGGGAACCTTTTGCCTCCCTGGTCGCAATTCCTTCCGCTTCCAGTCGTCCATCTTCATCGGCAGCGAAGGCACCATGAGCGCGGCAGCTTCAATGTGCCGCTCGGCTCGGACGGTTTCATTCTGGCCTCAGTGCACTGACAAACGACTCCCGAAATTGATCCGAGCTTCAGGAATGAGGAACCGAACGCTCCCCGAAAGGTGGAGCCTTTGTACTCGGGCAGTCCCAGGTCGTCCACCGCCGTGAAAACGAACCGGAAGCGCTGGACCTGGAGCCGGACGACGGCCTCTCGCAGACCTTGAAAGGGAGTCGGCGGAAGAATGTCTGTGGTCAAGTTCCTCACCCTGCGGGCGATTCGACAGGTGTCTCGAGTTTCCTTCAACTTCCAAATAGCCGACGCCCCATCGGACTCGGTAGTATAGCCGGCGATACTACCACATCCCTTAGGCGGCGTTTCGGCACGCCACGCTCCTGCCGGAGGCAATTGACCCACCCCCGTTAGCCCAATCCCCTTCACCCTCCCCACCCGCGCTCGCCACCCGCCACCGGCCTCGCTGCTCATCAACGATGAGTAAAAAATCATATGCCACTTTAGCAGGGAGAATTGCCGCCAGACGCCATTCTGGAGCCCAGATATTGCATCCTGTGAAAGGATTTCCTCTCCGGGGCGTGGAATACGCGGATGGTTTCACGTCGCAAGGCAGACGCGGCCCGCGGGCTCCAGCCGGGCGGCGGTTGGTAACAGTGAGCGGCGATAGGGGTGATGTGTGAGGCTAGGAGGTAGGGGTACGCCCACCCCCTTTCGTTTCTCTCTCCGTAGGTCGTGGTTTTCGTCTTGGCTTTTCCTCTCCTTGGTTAAACGTTTCGTACCCTGTTCCCGGTTCCCGGTTTCTGGTTTCCGGCGCTCAGTTTCCCAGTTCCCGGCTTCCAGTTCCTGTTCCGGCTCTGGTCCGGCATTCGAATCTTCCCGGATCTCGTGGGTTCCGAATCGACTGAGGAGGTCTACGCATGAAGAAGGTTTTTGCCCTTCTACTTTTGGTCGCCCTGATTCTCACCATCCCCGTCGCCGGCTGCGCGAAGAAGCCGGTAGCTCCCGCCAAGACGTCTGCCGACTTCAAGACGGTCTATTCCGGTGAGCTCACCACCCTGAACTACCTGGTCACCGGCACCACCAATGAGCAGGTCGTCGCCGCCAACGGTGTCGACGGTCTCATCGAGTACGACAACCTTGGCGTCCTCCAGCCTTCCCTGGCCACATCCTGGGAAGTCTCGAAGGACGGCCTGGTCTGGACCTTCCACCTCCGGAAGGGCGTGAAATGGGTCACCTACCAAGGGAAGGACTACGCCGAAGTCGTCGCCCAGGACTGGGTGGACGCGCTGAAGTACACCTTTGACCCCAAGAACGCTTCGAAGACCGCCAATATCGCCTACGATGCGCTGAAGAATGGCGCCAAGTACTTCAAAGGCGAGATCAAGGACTTCAGCCAGGTCGGCGTCAAGGCCGTGGACAAGTACACCCTCCAGTACACTCTGGAGAAACCCATCCCCTATTTCCTCACCATGCTGAGCTACGTGTCCTTCTTGCCGGTGAACGGCAAGTTCCTGGCTGAACAGGGCAGCAAGTTCGGGACCGACAACAAGACTATCCTGTACAACGGCGCCTACATCGTGTCGGTCTTCGAACCCCAGAACCAGCGGATCATGATCCGAAACGAGAAGTACTGGGACGCCGCGCACGTCTATATCAAGACCTTGAACTACAAATACAACAAGGAAGCGGTCACACTGGCCCCCGAGATGTTCCTCCGCGGCGAGATCAGCGGCACGGGCATCTCCACCGCGTCGCTGGACTCCTGGATGAAGGACCCGGCCAAGAAAGCCATGGTCCACCCCGCTTCCACCAGCTTCTACAGCTACTTCTACGCCTTCAACTTCGACCCGAAGTTCGATGCCAAGTATGACCCGGCCAACTGGAAGGTAGCCGTCAACAACGTCAACTTCCGTAAGGCCATCTTCTATGGGCTGGACCGCAAGGTCGCCATGTTGACGGCGGAACCTTACTCGCCGGAACGCCGCATCAGCAATACCATCACCCCGGCGAACTTCGTGGCCGTGGGCGGCAAGGACTATACCAAGACCGGCCCCCTGACCGCCATCAGTGCCCGGGACAGCTTTGATAAGACCCAGGCCATCTCGTTCCGGGACAAGGCCAAGCAGGAGTTGGCCGGCAAGGCCACCTTCCCGGTGAAGATTCCCATGCCCTACCGGTCCGACTCCCCCGACTGGACCAACCGGGTGCAGGTCGTGGAACAGCAGTTGGAAACCCTTCTCGGCAAGGACTTCATCGATGTGATTCCCGTGGGCTACCCGGCCACCAACTTCCTGGGCGTCACCCGCCGCGCGGGCAACTACGCCATCGAGGAATGCAATTGGGGCCCGGACTACGCCGACCCCGAGACATACACCGACCCCTTCGTGGCGGGCAGCAACTATAACTGGCCGGAGAAGTCCACCGGCTACATTGAGAATGGCAAGTTCAAGTACCAGACCATGGTGGACGCCGCCAAGGCCGAGGTCACCGACATTGCCAAACGGTACGGACTGTTCGCCGCGGCGGAAGCTTTCCTGATCAACGAAGCCTTCCTGATCCCCTACGGCATCGGCGGCGGCGGCTATGAAGCCACTAAGCTCGAGCCATTCACCTACCCGTACGCGCCTTTCGGAATGTCCGAACTGAAGTTCAAGGGCCAGGTCGTTCTGGACAAGCCCATGGACAGCGCGGCCTACGATGCGGCGTACAAGAAGTGGCTGGCCGACCGGGCCGACGCTCTGTCAAAGGCGGCCACTACCACCACCAAGTAGATCAGGTCCGCGGCGGTTGGCCCGCCGCGGACGAGAAGGCACAGGCACAATGGGAACAGGGGGGCCGTCGTGATCAACCCGGCAGTCCGGCGGTCAAGGCGGCCTCCCCCTCCCTTGGCCGCCTCAGCCGTTTACCCATTTAGGAGAGGCCACTCTTTATGCTCAGCTATACTCTGAGACGACTCCGGCAATCAGTGGTCACGGTTTTTATCGTCCTGACGCTGGTGTTTCTTTTGATGCGCCTACTGCCCGTCGAAGGCTACTTCGGTGACAGTTACGACAAGCTCACCGAAGAACAGCGGCAGGCCGTCTTGGCGAAGATGGGGCTGCTAGACCCCTGGTACGTGCAGTTGGAGCACTTCTACGGAGCCCTCTTGCACGGAGATCTGGGTGTTTCAGTGGTCTACCGCCCCGACGTCCCGGTGAACCAGATCATCGCCATGAAGATCCCTTATTCACTGAGGTTCGGCCTGGCAGCCATCGCTCTTTCGCTCGTCCTCGGGCTGGCTATGGGCGTGCGGCAAGCCCGCGATAAGGGGCGGTTCTGGGACAAGACGTGGACGTGGTACATCGTCCTCACCCATGCCGTCCCGATGGCCGTCTACCTGCTCTTCATCCAGCTCTATATGACGAAGATCCTGCACCTACCCATGTTGTATGACCGGACGAACCCCATCAGTTGGATCTTGCCCACGTTGTCCATGGCTTTGGGGCCCATCGGCGGGTACGCACTGTGGATGCGGCGATACATGGTGGACGAGCTGAACAAGGACTACATCCGCCTGGCCCGGGCCAAGGGCATGTCCAGCACGGCCATCATGGTGAGACACGTCGCCCGCAACGCCTTCGTCCCCATGGCCCAGTACCTGCCGACCTCAGTACTCCTTACCATCTCGGGCTCCATCTACGTCGAGTCGCTTTACTCCATCCCCGGCATGGGCGGGCTGCTCATCGACGCTATCCAGCGGCAGGATAACCCCTTGGTGCAGGCTCTGGTGTTGATTTTCTCGACTCTCGGCATCGTCGGCCTGTTTCTGGGTGATGTGCTCATGGCCGTCTTCGATCCGCGCATCAAACTGTCGAAACAGGGGGGTGCCCGGTGATGACGGCCAAACAGACCGCGGCAATGCAGGCCATGGAAGACCAGATCATGGCTGAAAGAGAACGGACGCTCTTTGAGTTCGCCGAATACGACCCCAGCACCGCGGAGCGGACGGGGTACTCGAACTACTCGTATTGGGGTTCCACCATGCGGGTCTTTCTGAAGAACCGCACCGCCGTCTTTCTTTTAGTCGTCATGGTCGGACTTCTCACCTTCACCATCCTCCAGCCCTATCTGCCGGGCCAGAGGAACCCTATTAGGATCTACAACGACCCCGCCACCGGCGTCCAGATTCGCAACCACGAGCCCGGCGCCGAGTTCTGGTTCGGCACCAACTCCATCGGACAAGACCTCTGGGCACGGGTGTGGAGCGGAACGCGCACATCGCTCACCATCGCCTTATTGGTGGGCTTGTGGGAGGTGGGTTTCGGCATCACCGTCGGGGCCTTGTGGGGTTACGTCCGGCAGCTAGACGTCCTGATAACCGAAGTCTATAACGTCATCTCGAACGTACCCACCACCATCGTCCTGGTGCTGTTGGCCTACATCATGCGGCCCAGCTTCCAGACGATCGTCATCGCCATGTGCGCCACCGGGTGGCTGGGCATGGCACGCTTCGTGCGGAACCAGATCATCGTCATCCGGGACCGCGAGTATAACCTTGCCTCACGCTGCCTTGGGACGCCCACGTCCCGCATCATCATGCGAAACCTGTTGCCCTATATCGTCTCCGTCATCGTCATGCAGGTCTCTCTTTCCATCCCCAGCACTATCGGCTGGGAGGTCTTTCTGACCTACATCGGACTGGGGCTGCCCATCGACATCCCATCCCTGGGAAACTTGGTGAACGAGGGGCGTGGGGCGATGATGGCGCCCAGCCTGCGCTATCAGTTGATCTTCCCGGCCACGATCTTGTCCATCATCACCATCGCTTTCTACGTGATGGGAAACGCTTTCGCCGATGCCTCCGATCCGCGCAATCACTTCTAGTTATCAGAGTAGCCAAGGAAGTGGCCAGATGAACGATACCGGCAATGCGGCAACACACGAGGAAACCATCCTCCAGGTCAAGGACCTGGTGGTCAAGTTCAGCCTGCGCGGGCAGGTGCTGACGGCCATCCGCCAGGCTTCCCTGGACTTGTACCAGGGGCAGACGCTGGCCATCGTCGGCGAGTCCGGCTCGGGGAAAAGTGTTTTCACCAAGGCCTTCATCGGGATGAACGACGCCAACGGCTGGGTGGACTCGGGATCGATCTTGTTCGAGGGTCGGGACCTGGCACGATTTAAGACGGAGCGCGAATGGCTCACCATCCGTGGAAAGAAGATCGCCATGGTCTTTCAGGACCCCATGACGGCGCTGAACCCGCTGCGCACGGTGGGCATGCAGATCCAGGAGGCCCTCACGCTGCACCAGGGGCTGAAGGGTGAGGAGGCTAGGCAGCGCACCGTCCAGATTCTGGACGAGGTGGGCATCAGCGACCCCGAGGCCCGCTACGCCCAGTATCCCCACGAGTTTTCGGGCGGCATGCGCCAGCGCGTGGTCATCGCCATCGCCGTGGCCTGTAACCCCCGCATCCTCATCTGTGACGAGCCCACCACGGCCCTCGACGTCACTATTCAGGCCCAGATCCTGGAGCTCATCCGGACGCTGCAGCGTCGCCTGGGGCTCACCCTCATCTACATCACCCACGACCTGGGCGTGGTGGCGAACGTGGCCGACCGTGTGGCGGTGATGTACGCGGGTGAAATCATCGAGTACGGGACGTCGGAGGAGATCTTTTACGACGCCCGCCACCCTTACACGTGGGCGCTCCTGTCGTCCCTCCCGCAGCTCGGACTGAAAGGGCAACCGCTCTATTCCATCAAGGGCACGCCGCCCAACCTCTTCACCGAGATCAAAGGCGACGCCTTCGCGCCGCGCAACCCGCGGGCCTTGAAGATCGATTTCGTGGCCCGTCCGCCCTTTTTCCAGGTCACCCCCACCCACTACGCCAAGACCTGGCTACTCGACCCGCGGGCGCCAAGGGTCGATCCGCCCGAAGCCATCTTGGCGATGCGGGCCAAATATGCGGGGGTGGGGGTGGGCCGGTGAGCAATGTGCTGCGATATGTGGACGACCGCGAAGTCCTCATCGACGTGCAGAACCTGCGCGTGGAGTTCAAGGGTAAAGGACGCCGACCCTTCGTCGCGGTTCGGGACGTCAGCTTCCAGATCCGCCGGGGCGAAACCTTTGGCCTGGTCGGAGAGACGGGGTCGGGAAAGACCACCATTGGCCGCGCCATCGTCCGCATCAATCCGACGGCCGGGGGCACGATCGCCTTCAGGGGCCGGAAGATTAACGGCACCATCCCCAAGGAACTGGACCGCGAGGTCACCCGGAAGATCCAGATGATCTTCCAGGACCCCATGGCCTCGTTGAACGAGCGGTCAAAGGTAGACTACATCGTCTCCGAGGGGCTTTTCAACACACGGAACTACAAGGACGAGAGCGACCGCAAGGCCAAGGTGCAGCAGGCGCTGCTCGACGTCGGCCTGCTGCCGGAGTTCGCCTCGCGCTTCCCCCACGAGTTCTCCGGGGGGCAGCGCCAGCGCATCGGCGTGGCGCGGGCCCTCATCATGGAGCCGGAATTCATCATCGCCGACGAACCCATCTCGTCCTTGGACGTGTCCATCCGGGCGCAGGTCCTGAACCTGCTCTCCGAGCTTCAGGAGACCAAGGGCCTGACCTACATGTTCATCTCCCACGACCTGTCGGTGGTCCGCTTTATCGCCGACCGCATCGCCGTGATCTACAAGGGCCAGATCGTGGAGCTGGCCGAAACCGAGGAGCTGTTCAAAAATCCGCTACACCCCTATACCCGTTCCTTGCTCTCCGCCATCCCCACCCCCGACCCGCGGGTGGAGAAGGAGAAACGCATCCTGGTTTACGACCCGAGTTGCCATGATTACTCCTCCTCCAAGCCTCAGTGGGTGGAGGTCAAGGAAGGACACTTCGTCCTGGGTAACGAGCCTGAGGTGGCCCAGTACCGTTCCGAGTGGCGGCGACTCCAGGAAATGGGAGGAATTGGTGTCAAGTAGGTAGAAGGGAGCGTACACGGCCAGCCAGTGAACGAAAGCTCTTAGGAATCAGCCATGGTCGACTTTGAGCAATAGGGGTCATACCATGGCTAGTGCGGAAGACTTGCTAGGAGTCTGTCGGGCAAATCCCCTTGATATAGGATTTACCAGGACAGATGGAGAACTGGAAGGGCATGAGAACATTCATCCCGTACGAGC
>JAJYWN010000081.1 GCA_021791495.1 Bacillota bacterium | reverse complement strand
CTTCGCCGGTGCGTCGGCCTTGGCGCCGGTGACCGGGCTGGCTTTTTGGTACTTCTCGATGAACTCGGCCGGGTACGCGTCCATGGCTTTGATCCAGGACGAGACCTTGGCCACGCGCTCGGTGTCGTTGGTGGGCAGCTCCAGCGGGCGGCCGCGGCAATCGAAAATGATACCGACCAGGCCGCCTTCGATCTCGGCGGAGACTTTCTTGCCTTTGCCTTCGCCCAGGTCGAACTGGTTGGACGGAGTGACCTCGATCTGGGCCTTCTGGCCGACGCCAAGTTTGTGGACCTTGATTTCGCCGAAGACAGCTTTATCGTTAATGACCGACCCATCGGGCATGTGCACCACGTAGCTGCAGACGGGCTGGCCGTCACGGGCTTTCCCCACCGGGGTGATGCACGTGCCGAGGCGCACCAGGCAGTCCTTATCGAAAACCTCGGCGGCGATCTCGGGGTGGGTGGAAGCCAGAACGCCCAAGTGCGGCATCATGAAGATGCTGTCCACGGCCAACTGAGTGAAACCTTCGGGCAGGAAGGCGTCCATCAACATCAGGGCTGCCTGGGCGCGGCGCGGGGCGTGCGACAGGACGCCGCCCGATCCGACCAGGATGTCCAGCCTCATCATCTGGATAACGTCTTCGCCAGCCACTTTGGTCCACTTGGTCTGCGTGCGCCAGCCGGCGGAGATCTCTTCCTTCTCGATCTTCTTCGCCAGGCTCTTATGGTGGTCGAAGGAGAGGCGCAGAGCCTCGCGGGCCAAGGCCTGCTCCACGATGAGCTGGTCCATGGTTTGCGGGATGGTGGTGGGCCGGACCATTTTATTCGCGATCCAGTCGGAAAGGCTTTCCTGGTTCACTTCGAAGGGGAGCCACCGGCGGATGCTCTCAAAGCCGGCCTCCTCGTAGACGTTGCAGATGCTGTAGCTCATGCCCAGGTTCGCCGAGACGGTGCGGGTGAAGGTGCCATCGAAATCCGAGAACACGTCGGTGGTGGCGCCGCCGATGTCCACCCCTACGATGCTGGCATTATACTTCTGAGACATCACCATGATGATGCTGCCCACGGCGCCGGGGGTCGGCATGATGGTGGTATCCACGAAATCCATTAATTCCCCGTAACCCGGTGCCTGGGCCATGACGTGATTCATGAAGAGGTCGTGGATGGCTTCACGGGCGGGACCCAGGTTCTCCAGGTCGTGGCGGGGGCGGAGGTTCTCTACCAAGTGGACGTCCAGTTCCTTCTCGGCGATGCTGAGGATCATGTCCTGGGCGTCACGGTTGCCGGCGTAGACGAGGGGGAGTTTGTAGGTGGCACCGAAACGGGGCTGCGGGTTAGCTTGGACGATGGTTTCGGCGATGGCCGCGATGTAGGCCACCGAGCCGCCGTCCACGCCGCCGGACATGAGGATGATATCAGGACGGAGTTCGGTGATGCGGGTGATTTGCTCGGAGGTGCTGCGCCCGTCGTCCACGGCGATGACGTCCAGGACCACGGCGCCGGCTCCCAGGGCCGCGCGGTGCGCGCTCTGCGCACTGATCTCTCTCACCAGGCCGGCCACCATCATCTGTAGACCGCCGCCGGCACTGGAAGTGGAAACGTAGTAGTCGACGCCCTTGTTACCTTGTTTAGGGCGGATGAGCTTACCGTCTTCCCCCAGAATGGGTCGCTCCTGCAGTTCTTCGACCCGGCGGATGGCCTTCCGCACACCCACCATCACGTTTTCCCAGGGCGCCTCCACGGTGGTCGGCATTTCACCGCGGCAGATAAGGCGGTACTCGTCACCACGCTTTTCGATCAGAATGGCTTTCGTCGTCGTGCTACCGACGTCGGTCGCCAAGATCGACGTTAGCTCCTTGGCCTCTGCCGACATTCTACCCCTCCTTTACTCCCTAATTAGAGCAGCAGTTTTGCGAATTGGGGAACGGGAAAGAAATCATGAACGATTAAGGCTACGACCATAGCTACTGGAAATCACGGAAGACTCGTAAAAAGCTTTAGGGAAAATTCGACCGTTTTACCCAAAGTCCTTTTGCGGTGACCCGTATTATTCGACCTGCGAAAATCGTCTAGGACCGCGGCTTCACCCTATCGCGGACGATGGCCATGACTTCCTCGCGGTTGCCTTCGAAGTAGAGAGTGTACCCACGCAACATGCGACCTCTGAAGGAGTGCTGGTCGAAAGCCACGTGGACCGCGTCGGAGTAGACCGAGAAACCCGCGAACCTACGCCAGGGCTTGGCTTCATTGGCCACGAGGGTGCGCATCCGTAACTCCCGGTCGGTCAGGGTATAGGTGATCGGGAGGATATAGGTGGTAATCGATCCCAGGAGGAGTACCAGCGACAGAAGGACCCAACCGATACTATGGAATGAAATCCAGACCACGGAGACACCGGCCAAGACGGCGATTCCCAGCCACGTGCCGGTCTTGCGGTTCCGTCTCAGAAGGTGGACCTTCCAGGTCAGCAGGACCTGGTCCTCCTTCTCGTCCTCGGCTGAACGGGAGGTTATGACCGGGCCCAGAGCGCCGCCGGGGGCTGTGATGGAGCCGGGGGCGCGGCGAGGCGATTGGCCGTCGGCGGCCGCTCCACGGGTCTGGCGGCCTTGTACGGCACTTTCCTTCCGCCGGCGCTCCTCCTCTTCGGCGCGCCGACGCTCTTGCTCGCGCTCCGCCCTAACTTGACGGTCGTACTCCTGTTTCCGCTTTAGCAGGTCCTTACCGTGTGTGGCCGCCGCCGCCGAACCGAGCCGCCGGCCGGTCTCGTCTTGGGATGCCGGCTTTTCATCTTCCGTCAATTGGCTTCCCCTCCCCTTTGGCGTGAAGGCGACTTCTTGGCGGGCCTTCGTCTTTCCTGCGTGGAACCTCCGTATGCCGCTAGTACCGCGCGGGCCAGCGGGTTTCGGTGGACCAGTTCCATAGCCCTCTCGGGGCAGAGCTCATGGCAGCAAAGGCACTCGATGCACTTATCGTAATCCACGACCGGGTAGCGGTCCGGCACGGAGATGGCGTGGACGGGGCAGTTTTGAAAACAGATCTTGCAGCCGGTGCAGGTGGACCGATTCGCCCGGGGACGGGTCTTCAGGAACGAGATCAGGGCGCCAAGGGCAACCGACGGCACGCGGCCGTGCCGTGCCAGGCGGAGGATGACGTCGTGTGGGAGGGCGAAGGACCGGAAGGCCGGCCGGGCCTCCTCCAGCGACATTCCCACGATCTCCAGGTCATCAAGGGTCACTGGACCCAGACCGCGGGCGGCGGCGAGGCGGGTGGTGGGGACCGCGACCGGCTCTATGCCAATGAGGGCGGCGGCGACGACGTCCACAGCCAAAGGGTTCAGGCTGGCCAGGATCACCCCGGTGCGGCGAGGACGGCCGGCGGAGGGGCCGTCGCCCTCCATCGAGTCCACGGCGTCCATCACGGCCAGCCCTGGGCGAATGAGCTGATAGATGTCGACCAGGACGTTGGAGAAGGCTTCGATGTTCGGGGCGGACGCATGGTAGTGAGCCTTCCGGAGACCCGGGATGCTGCCGAAGAAGTTCTTTACGGCGCCCGTCAGGATGGTCAGGCCGTGGGTTTTCAGCTTGCAGGCGGAGATCACGAGGTCGGCCTCGAGGACCGGGCGGGCCAGGTGGTATGGAGGCAGTTCGGAGCCGCGCGGACTGGGGCGGGCAATGGTCCCGGTGCTCTCGAAGTTCAGGACTTCGGCGCCCGCTTCTTCGGCAGCCTCACCGACACCGCTCACCTTCAGGGCGCGGACGGTGGGCGCGCGACCGGCCATGGACCCACCGGCACTGTCGCCCACCAGGACTCTGGCGCCGGCCGCGATGAACCGGCGGCATAGGGCGGCCACCACGGTCGGATGAGTGGTGACGGCTTCCTCGGGAGGCTTCGGAGAGAGCAGGTTGGGTTTGACCAGGACCGTTTTGCCGGCCAGGTCAAGGGATGAGATGCCTCCGATCAGCTCCAGGGCCCGGTCGATGGCGGCGTTGACGGTGGCCGGATCATAGTCTCGGCAAGGGACTAGGGCTACCCTCGGCCTGCGCTCAAAATCATCACCCATGGCCTAGAATGAACTGCTCCTTTCCATTCGCCAACAGCAGTGTCTCCACCGATTCGGCGATTCCGCGGCCATAACCTGCTTTAACCGCGACAACCTGGTCGCCGTTGACCTTGGTCACCGGCTGGAGTAAAATGAGGACGATCGGTATAATACCCCCATGGGTATAATTATCTGGTGTTATGGCAGGAGGTGCCGGAAGTGGCAGAAGCCGAGAAAGCCTCGTCTCCGGATGTGAAGGCAGACCGCGCGGCCATCGAAGCACAACTCAGAGCGCTCCAGGAAGAGCTGGAGGATCTGGAGCACGAGCGCAACTACGTTCTGAAGCAGACCGGCGTCCACATCGGCGCCATGCGTCTGAAGGGCATGGAAGAAGAATACGAAAGCGACGCCCGTCGGATCAAGGAAAAGATGGCACAGCTGAAGACCTTGTTGGGCGAGAGATGAAAGTTGAGGAGCCGGTCCCGGCGTCTGCCGGAGCCGGCTCCTCATTCCTGCCTGGAAACCAGGGGCGGACCTACTGCGCTAGGAATTCCAAGGCCGACAACGCCATGACCGCCACCCCAATGGGCAAGGCATCCTCATCGAAGTCGTATTTCGAATGGTGCCCGGGATAGATCAGCCCTTTGGCGGCGTTGTTCCCGCCCACGCGGAAGAACATGCCGGGCACTTCGCGGGCAAAATACGAGAAGTCCTCCGCCCCCATGGTGGGCGGGACGATGATCACATTCCCCGCCCCCACCACGGCGGTGGCCGCCCCGGAGCAGATCTCGGCCATCTCGGGGGCGTTTACGACCGATGGGTAACCGAACCGGACCTGCAGCTCGTAGCCGCCACGCATCGACTCGGTGATCCCCTTGACGATGGCTTCCATCCGCCGCGGGACCCGCTCGTGCAGGGCCGGATCCAGCGTGCGGATAGTGCCGGTCATGGTCACTTCATCACAGATCACGTTGCGACGGTAGCCACCGTTGATGGTCCCGATGGTCAGCACCGCCGGCTCCACCGGGTCGGTCTCGCGGCTGACGATGGTCTGCAGGGCCGTGATGACCTGACCAGTGAGGGCGATGGCGTCCACCCCCTGGTTAGGGTGGGCGGCGTGTCCACCGTGCCCCTTAATCTTGAGTTGGAAACTGGAAGCCGCCGCCGACGCGGGTCCAGACCGCACACCGATCTGACCCACCGGTAGGTCGGAGAAGAGGTGCGCTCCGAAGACGCCGTCGACGCCCCGCATGACACCGGCCTTCACCATAGGCTCGGCACCGCCAGGGCCTTCCTCGGCCGGCTGGAACAGGAACTTGACGTTCCCGGACAACTCTCCGCGCAGGCCCGCCAGCACCTTGGCCGTCCCCATCAGCATGGCGGTGTGCCCGTCGTGACCGCAGGCGTGCATCTTGCCGTCGACCGTGGACTTATAGTCCACATCCTTCTGGTCTTTGATGGGCAGGGCGTCCATGTCGGCTCGCAAGGCCACGGTCTTCCCCGGCCTGGCGCCACGCAGCAGCCCCACCACGGCCGTGGTGCCCCCCACCGCGCGCTGGACCTCGATGCCCAGCTTCTCAAGGTAATCGGCGGCGATTCCGGCGGTGCGGACTTCCTCCATCCCCAGTTCGGGGTGGCGGTGGATGTCGCGCCGGATGGCCACAAGCTCATCGCGGAGCGCGCGAGCCTGGGATGCTACTCTCTCGGCGGTTGCGTCTTGGTCAGCCATCAGTCTGGCCTCCTGTCTCGAACATTCCGGCCGGTTACTCGATCCCGAAGAAGTGGGCCAGGTTCGCCTTTTCGCTCACGACGGGGGCGATCTCGCTGGTCATGCTGGTCAAGAGGGTGGTGATGCCGGGCCCGTGGCCGGAACCGTTGCAGTCGGAGTGGACGACCACGCCGATGGTCATGGAGCCGCGCTGGTACTGGCGGCCGTAGAAAGAGGCGTGATCGGGGATGGCCACCAGATCGCCGAACCGGAGATCATCGAGGCCCTGTTCTTTGATGTAGGCCTTGTCGTGGGTCATGATATCGTAGTCGCCCTTCTCGGCCATCTGGCCGCCCAGGCCGGACCCCATGAGCTGGCAGGGAACGATATGAGTCACGGGCACCTGGAGCTTGCCTTTCACCACTTTGACGTCCATCTTATCAAGGATGTCGGGAGAGAGGGACATGACCTTCACGCCGGGGAAGTCGGTGAGGACGAGGCCGAGGCCGTAGCCCTTGATCTGGACCCGGTCACCGATGGCCATCTTCTCCATGTCGCTGGGGTCGAAGTCCACGATAACGTGTTCAGCGCCGCCGTGCTTACCGGTGACGCGGCCCTTGGCCCCCTTGGCATCGCCGCTCACCACCGTGGCGGTGTTGCCGATGCAGGCGTAGTAGTTATAGGCCATGTTCTGCCGCTCGTCCTTCAGGTTCTTCGTGGTCACGCCGGGTTCCACGTGGTCGCCGGCCCAGCCGATGCAGCAGTCGCCGATGCGCACGTTATAGGTGATCCCGCCGGTGCCGGGCAGCACGCGGGCCACGCCGTCCCAGCCCACACGGTAGGCGCTGGCGACGCCGGGATGGGTGATTTCGCCCTGGACCGAGATGGCCACCAGCTTGTCGCGATTGGTCTTAAGCATGAGAAAGCCTCCTTTTTAGCATCGAGAAATCAGACCCAAGAGCTGCCAGGAATGCCCCCTTCTCACCAGTCAAAAGCCACTCTGATCTCGCCGCACAGGTCGTTTCGGAAGTTCCGGTTCTCGGGATGGGCGTAGCGTTTCAGGGCCGCTGCCCCTTCGGCGTCCAGGACGCCCAGGTCGGTCATGACCTTCATCATCACCGGGGCCGTGGCCCTCGAGCCGCCATCGTCAATCTTCACTGCCGCCCCCATCCCGCGCTCCACTGTGGCGGGCGTCCTCCCTTTAAGAAAACCGGCGCAGTAGACGGCCTCAGCCCCCGATTTCGCCACCACTTTCCCAGCGGCGATGCGCATCAGGTCGCTGCAGAAGCGGTTCGTCCCGGCCACCATCTCGGGGTAGGCCTGCATGGCGGCGACGACGCGCCGCGCGGCCGCGCGCAGTTCGGACGGCAAGGTGTCGGGGTCGGCCAACCGCGCGAAGCCATAGGCCATGTTCCGGACCGGAAGCCCGAAGACCGGCACGCCGCAGCCGTCGATGCCGATGGCGATGTCCTTCGCCGGGTAGTCGCAGACGGTGGCCACCAATTCCCGGTTCCACCTCTGGAGGGGGTGGTCGGGGCTGATGTAATCCGCCGTCGACCAGCCCATGGCCCGGCAGGCCGCCAGCATGCCGGAGTGCTTGCCCGAGCAGTTACTGTGGACACTCGTCGATTCGCGACCGGCCGCGACCAGGCGGGCCGCGCTGGCCCGGTCAAGGGGTAAATGCGTGCCGCACTGCAGAGACTCCTCACCCAGCCCGGCCTTGGCCAGGACCGAAAGGACGGCTTCGACGTGGAAGTCCTCGGCGTTATGGGAAGCGCAAGTCACGGCCAGTTCCCGCTCGGTGAGGCCGAAACGGTCCACGGCCCCTGAAAGGACCACCGCCAGCGCCTGGATGGGCTTGGACGAGGAACGGAAGTAGGTGACACGGTCGGGGTCGCCGACGTGATGCAGAAGTTTCCCCGCGGACTCCACCACGGCCAGATCACCGCGGTGGACCGACTCGACGATCGGACCGCGGGTAACATGAACCAAGACGCCCGGCAAAGTTATCTCTCCTCCGACAGCGCCGCGTGCCGGCGCAAGATGTTCAGAACCTCATCGATGGGCAATCCGTAGCGGACGTGACCGTCGCGGCCAACCATAGTGTCGGCGGCGAAAAGGGCATTTAGGACGGCCTCCTCCACCGCCTCCACGGCGGCGGCGAAAAGGTCGCTGAAGGGCCGGCTGTCATCGGGCAGGCGGTCGTAATGGAGCAGCCGCTCGCCGGCGTCGATGGGGACCCGGTTGGCGGTGGTAAAGGCGATGACGAAATCGCCGCTGCCGTTCCCGAACACAGACCCGGTCCGCGCCAGCCCACCCGCGGCGCGGTGGGCCACCCGCTTCAGCTGGCGCACCGTGAGCGGCGCGTCGGTGGCCAGGACGGTCATGATGGAGCCCAGTTCAAGGGACTCGCCGGCGTCGCCATCCGCACGGCCACCTGCGCCCGCGGAGGCAGTGCGGCCGCCTGCTCGGGCACCGGCAGGGCCCCCGTCCCAGCCGGCCAGCTCCTGGCCTATGGCTACGCCGTTGATGGTCAGGTGCCGCCGCGACCCGAAGTTCGCCTGGACGAGTGCCCCCAAGGTATATGCGCCGCCGACAGCGTCGCCTCCGAAATTGGTGGCGCTCCCACCGGCCGCCACCACGCGCGAAGCCGTCCCGATGCCGCCCTTCCACCCGTAGCAGGTCATTCCGGTCCCGCCACCCACGGCCCCCTCGGCTACGGGCCCGCCCGCCGCCGCGTCCAAGGCTGCATAGACGTGTTCGGCCTTGACGTGGCGGCCGCGGATGTCGTTCAGGTAACCGTCGTTGCACTCCCCCACCACAGGGTTCACCGTGCCGACGGTGGAGATGCCGATGTCGGGGTTCTGGTCCAGCATGTATCCGATCAGGGCGTCGCTCACCTGCCCCACGCTGAGGGTATTCGTGAGCAGGATCGGCGTCTCGATAGTGCCCAGTTCCTCCACTTGTGGGAAACCGGTGGACTTGCCGAAGCCATTGATGACGTGGACCGCCGCCGTGACCTTATCCCGGAAGACGTTGCCGGGATGAGGCTTGATGGCCGTGACCCCGGTCCGCACCGGGCCGGCGCCCGGCACCAGCGGGCCCGCGCCGGAAATCAGAGTGGTGTGCCCCACCAGGATTCCCGCCACATCGGTGATGGCGTTCAGCGGACCGGTGGGCAATAGGCCGATCCTGACCCCCGCCTCCCGCGCCCTCGGCCTGCCCGAACCCGTGCCACCCATGCGCCCAGCGCCCCCTTTGCCGCTGCCACCGCTTCTACGTCTACAGCTGCTGCTACTGCGACGCCGCCCGCACCAGCGCCGAGAAAAGCCGCAGCTGTACGCTGTGGCGCTCCCACATGCCCTCGGGATGCCACTGGACGCCGATGGCAAAACGGTGGCGGGTGCTTTCGATGGCCTCGATGACGCCGTCCGGCGCATGGGCCACGGCGACTAACCCCTCAGCCAGCTCCTTGACGGACTGGTGGTGGAAGGTGTTCACGCGGAGCGAATCCGTCCCAAGGATGGCCGCCAGCCTGCTACCGGTGACGACAGTGACGCTATGGCTGCCGTGCCACCGCGGAGCGTCCTGGCGGTGTTTCAACGGCTCCTTGACGGCGGTCGAAATGTCCTGAATCAGGGAACCGCCGGCGGCCACGTTCAAGGTCTGGATACCGCGGCAGATTCCAAAAAGGGGCAAATCGCGCGATAGGGCCTGCTTGGCCAGGTAGATCTCCATGGCGTCCCGGTCCGGCGAAATCCCGCCCAGCTTTGGCCAGGGTTCTTCTCCGAAAAAGGAAGGGTCAAGATCCGGGCCGCCCGTCAGGAGCAGGCCGTCCAAGCGCAACAGTGTCTCGCTGAGCGTTTCCTTGTCCGTGGTCAAAGGGAGGACCACGGGCAGCCCGCCGGCCTTCTCCACCCCTCTGGAATAGGTGAGGTTAAGAGTGCTGGTTTCTTTGTCCGAGTCGTGGGAACATGAGAGGCCGATGAGGGGACGCATCGCTGATTTTCCTCCTTAAGTGGCACCGGCTGGCGCAGGTGCGGTATGTCTAAGGGAGTTCCCTCTCTGGGGGGAATTCCCCGCCGCTCCGGTCTTCACCGGTTCGTTAGGGAACGGAATAATTCCTCTTCCGAAATAAACTGCCCGCTCTCCAGCTTGTACCACCGGGGCACACGGGCCGAAAGGTTGCAGCAGACTTCGTACTCAATGGTATCTTCCAGGGCGGCTATCTCGCTTACGGAGATGAACTCCGACCCCTGACCGCCGTAGAGGACGACTTCCTCGCCCGGTGTGAGGCCGGGGACGCCGGTCACGTCCACCATGATCTGATCCATGCACACGCGGCCAATAACGGGAACGCGCCGGCCTCTGACCAAGGCGGGGGCGCGGTTGCTCAGGCGGCGGGAGTAGCCGTCGGCGTATCCGATGGGGCAGGTGGCGATGGTGGACGGGCCGGCCGCCTTGAAGGTGCGCCCGTAACCGATGGTGGTGCCGGCGGGCACGTCCTTGATGTGGATGGCTCTGGTTTTCAGGGTCATCACCTGCCGCGGCACGAAAGGCCGGCCGGTCTCGGCGGACGGGAGGTAGCCGTAGTAGATGATGCCGGGGCGCACCAGGTCCAGATGGGACTCGGGAAGGTCAAGGATGGCGGCGCTGTTCGCGGCGTGGCGGATAGGGAGCTCCAGGCCGGCGCGGCGCAGGGCCCGGTCGAAGTCGAGGAACTTCTCCAACTGTTCGCGGGCAAAGGACTTGTCGGCGGCGTCGGCGGCGGCGAAATGGGTAAATATCCCCTCCACCTGCAGGTTCGACATGCGGGCGATGTTAATCACCGTCTGAACTCCACGGGAGTCCGGCGGCAGGCCGATGCGGCCCATACCGGTGTCGATCTTCACGTGGACAGTGAGGCGGCGCCCGGTGGAGCGTACCGCCTCGGAGTAGGCGGCGGCGGTAGCCAAGTCCCACACACTGAGGATGGCGCCGGCGCGGAAGACCGAGTCGATCTGTTGCGGCGAGGTATACCCCAGGACTTGGATGGGGACGGCCAAACCGGCCTGCCGGAGGCGCAGGGCCTCCTCGACAATGGCTACGGCCAGCCGGGAAGCGCCGTTGCGGAGAGCGGTCAGGGCGGCCGCCGCGGCGCCGTGGCCATAGCCGTTGGCCTTCACTACCGCCATGACCTGTGCGGAAGGCGACGTGAGGCGGCGTATTTCGCGCATGTTGTGAGCGAGAGCGGATAGGTCGACTTCAGCCCACGTGGGGCGTCCGGTCGGGAACATCGTCGCTGGCCTCCTATCGGACGGAATCGGCGACCTTCAACATCTCGTCGCGGGAGAGGTTTCCAGTCAGATCGAAAGCCACCCCGGTAGCGGACCAGTTCAGAATGGAGTAATCCTCACTCTGGATGATCTCGTAGGTGCGACCATTGTAGTCGGTCCGACGCGTACCGGCTAACGAGGGGGCATCCGGTTGAAGAGCGGATTCGGTCAGGGTAACCGAAACCCCTTTCCCGTTCGTGTATTCGAAGATGATGGACACCGCATCGGCCGACCCGGAGCGGTTCACGCGGTGGAGGGACAGACCGGAGGGCAGGTAGGACGGCTGAAGCAGACTGAAGGCCACCATCTGCTGGGCGTCGGCCAGGGTCGTCTCGGCAATGGACCAGTCCGCCTGCACCACCTTGACGCCGGCGGCCGGCACGAAGTGGAAAGTATCCTCCGAGACGCCGGTGTTCAAGCGGACTTCCCTGTAGAGAATGGAGGCCACCAGCTTGCCGTCCTGGTCGTAGGACTCGACTTTCAAGGGGAACCAGATGGTGGTGTCGACCCAGATGCGCTGGCGGGCTATGATGCCCAAGGGTGCGGCGGAGGCCGCGGGGGACGACGATGCCGCGGGCGGTGCGGCGGCGGGGGGTGACGCGGCGGCCGCCGGTGAACCGGTAGCGGGCGTGCCCGCCTTGGTCTCCGCCCGCACTTCAAGGACGACGGTGTTCCGGTCGCCCAGTTTCTCCCGGCCCACAACACGCAGGTTCTCGCTGGTCATGACGATTTCGGCGTAAGAAGTCGCCAGGTCGGCGCGGTCCCCCTTGGCCAATTCGGGGCTGGGATCGGTGAAGGCCATGACCTCCTTATCGGAGGGACTGTAGAAGTAGAGCGTGTTGCCGTCGTAGACGGTGGTCTGTCCCTTGACCTCGGGTGGGGATACGATTTCGATGCGGTGGAGGTCGGGTTTGCGGAACCACTGATTGACCTCCATGGTCTGGTCGAAGGTGCTCACGGAGATGGTCTTGACCGCCACGCCCTGGTAGTCCTCCAGGCGGCGGAAGGTCTCACTGACCTTATTGATGACCGTGGCCTTGTCGATACGGTTGCAGCCGGCGACGGCCAGGGCCAGGGCCGGAGTCAGGACCGCGGTCGCGATCAGGGTAAGGATGAAGACTGTTTTTCGAGTGCCGGTGTGCAGCAAAGTGCGGAGCGCTCCTTCCACGGCGCCCAAACCTTTTCAGGGCAGCCGGGTGATGCTATCCAGAGTGATTTCGCCGCGGCGCAATTCGCCCATGGCCGCGGGCAGACGGTCCATTATATCGCGCGCCATGAGACCCGCCGCCCCGTCGGTGGAGCCACAGAGCTGCGTGGCGGCCAGATCCCCTGCTACCGCGTGGATGAAGGCCCCAGCGCAGGCGGCCGAGAAAGGCTCCGCTCCCGCCGCCAGGAAGGCGGCCATGACGCCGGTCAAAACATCGCCCGAGCCGCCAGTGGCCATCCCGGGGTTCCCGAAGGGAATGACCCTGATGGCGCCGGAGGGCGAAGCGATGACGGTGCGGGCCCCTTTCAAGCATACCACGGATTGAGACAGGCGGGCGGCCGCAAGTGCGCTCCCCAGGCGGTCGGATTGTACCTTAGCTGCGGAAAGCCCCATGAGGCGGGCCAGTTCGCCAGGGTGCGGGGTGAGGATGAAGGGGGCTGGACCACGCAGGATCCCCAACCCACCTGCCGCCGCGACAATGTTCAGGGCGTCGGCGTCCAAGACCGTCGGCGGCGGCGTGGCCGCCGAAGGGAGGACCTCCGTCAGAAGCTGGAGGACCAGTTGGCGCGCCTCCACGCCCTGGCCAAGCCCCGGCCCCAGGGCCAAGGCATCGTAGTCGGCCAGGTCCCAGAAGGCGCCGGACTCCCCCGCCTCCACCAGGGACGCCAGAGGACGCGCGATGATCTCCGGGAAGGGCCCGCGGGCCGCCAGGACGTCGGGGACGGAAGCCAGCGTGGAAAGGCCGGCCCCGGCCCGCGGGGCGGCGGCGGCGCATAGCCAGGCGGCGCCGGCGTACCGGGCGGACCCCGCGATGCAGAGAACGTGGCCGAAGGTACCTTTATGTCCGGCTGCCGGCCGGGCCGGCAGGAGCGCGGCCGCCTCACCTGGCCCCAGCACGAAGGCGTCGGGGGAAGACCCGGTCTCGCCCGCGCCCACTCTCGCCTCGAGGGCCGGCGGAAACCCGATGTCGGCGACCGAGACGCGGCCGGCAAACCCGGCTCCGGGATAGACTACCAGGCCGTTCTTCAGGAAACCAAAGGTGACGGTCTCCGTGGCGTGGACGCATGGCCCCGGGACGTCGCCGGTCTCGGTGTCCAGGCCGGAGGGAACATCCACCGCCAAGACCGGGCACCCGCCCGCGGTGGAAATCTCATTTACGAGGTTTATGGCCTCCGCCATGGGGCCGCGCGGTGCGCCGGTCAGGCCGGTGCCGAGGATGGCATCTATGACCAGAGTGGGACCATCCTCAATCCAGGGGTCAAGGGATGCCGCGCCGGGCGACGCCGCGACGGGCGACACCCTCACGGACGACGCTGAGATGGGTGCGGTCGCCGGGCGGCAGGCGGCCAGGTCGACCTGGACCTTCTCCCAGATCCCTTCCCGTTTCAGAGTGTCGAGGTTGTGGGCCGCGTCCCCTGAGAAGGCCGTGCTGCCATCGGCTAGAGCTACCTTCACGTCGCAACCGGCCGCCAGGAGGTGGCGGGCGGCCACGAACCCGTCACCGGCATTGTTCCCCTTCCCCGCCACGATTAGAATGCGGGCGGGAATGCACGGGGGGGCAGCGGATGGCGCCCTGGCTTCAGGGCCAGCTCGGCCAATCGGCGTCACAAGTGCCAGGGCGGCGCGGGCCACCGCCCGCCCGGCGTTTTCCATCAGCGTCAGTCCGGGAACGCCCATTTCCTGAATAGCGAGGCGGTCCAGGCCACGCATGTCGGCCCCGCCCACGATCCTGAGGTGGCTCACGGCCGCGGCTGGCGGCAAGCTCCTTCGGCTATTCGGCCAAGGCCCGTTCACTCGTGCTTGACGGCAATGGCACTAGCCGCCGCCAGGCCGCCTTCGTGGGTGATGGACAACTGAAACTCCTCGATGCCAAGCGCGTGGGCACGTTCCGCCGCGCCCCCGGACAAGGCGACACACGGCCGACCCAACTCATCGCGGGTAATCTCAATGTCTTTCCAGCTCATCCCGGAAAATCCGGTGCCCATGGCCTTGACCACCGCTTCCTTGGCCGCCCATTTACCGGCCAGCGTGGCCCACCGGACCCCTTTGCCTTCTGCCGGAGTCGCCTCGGCCAACTCTCTTTCGGTAAACAGGCGCCGGACCAGCCGGCCATCGAGACGCTCATCGGCTAGCCGCAGCCTGGACACTTCAGCCAGATCCAAGCCCAGACCCGCTATCCTAACCAAACTCGTCACCGCACCTTTCCCGGTATACTTCCATCCGGGCCAATCCAACTCCTGTAGTCTCCCCCGTCCAAGCCGACAGCCCAAGGTGGACCGAGTTTTGGAACGGATGTTTCATCTTGTGGAACAGTATGGTTTTTTCGGTGATTAGCGGATGCTATGGAATCTAATGGCAGGATGAACGCTCCCTTCTGTCGAACCCGTCGCCCAAATCGAGGAAGGGAGTGATGAGCACTTGAAAGTGGACCCCGACCAGTGTATGGGCTGTGGGTTGTGCATCCCGTACTGCCCGGTCAACTCGATCGCCGATGAAGGTTCCGTCGTCTCCATCGACCAGGAAATGTGCGTGGAGTGTGGGGTCTGCAAGCGGAGCGGTGTCTGCCCCGTCGACGCCTTGGTGGAGCCGGAACTGGCGTGGCCCAGAGTCCTCCGGTCTCTCTTCAGCAACCCCATCACCGTCCATCCGGGCACGGGGGTGGCCGGTCGCGGTACCGAGGAACTGAAAACCAATGACGTCACGGACCGGTTCGTCCTGGGTGAGGTGGGATTCGGTGTGGAGTTGGGACGGCCGAACATGGGTACCAGTTTCCGGGACCTGGAGAAGGTCTCAATGAAACTGGCCCCCCTGGGCGTGCGGTTCGAGCCCAAGAACCCGGTGACCTTCCTCATGAAGGACCCCAAGACAGGAGAACTCCAAGATGACGTCCGGGACGAACGGGTCCTGACCGCCATCATCGAGTTCACGGTACCGGAGAGCCGGACGCTGAATGTGCTGAGAGTCCTGGAGGAAGTGTCCGACGAGATTTCCACCGTTTTCTCGCTGGACCTGATCAACCGCATGCCCGAAAAGGGGGACCCGCCGGTCCTCGCGGCTCTCAAGGATCGCGGCTACTATCTCGCGCCCAACGGCAAGGTCTGCGTCGGTATCGGGCGACGGGGAGGCGAACCGCGGTGACCCACTCACTTCATAGAAGAGGCAGCACGGAAGACCTCCGGGAGGAAATCGTTTTCATCTTCGCTCCCGCCAAGGGCATCACGGAACGCGGGTCCGGCCCCAAAGCCAAGAAGTTTCTGGAGATCATGAAGGCCCGCGGGGCGGCCCACTACGGCGACGACCTGACGGGCAACGTGCTTACCCTTGGGCACAGCCGTCTGGTGGCGGCCGCCCACGACATCACCAACATCCATGCCGTCTTCGCCGACGTGGAAAAGGCGACGGAAGCATTCCAAGACATCGTCGAGGAGGACATGGGCGTATCCGTGGTGGTGACTGGACTGTTCGACGTGGTCCACCAGTGCTGCCAGAGAACAGGCACCGGTTTCCACACCATCGAGCACTCCATGGGGATCTGGGGGCGGACGGAACAGCTCCCTTCCGAGCAGGTTCTGGAGATCGTGACCATGTGCGGCCACGGGCTGGTTTCAGTGAACCTTGTCGACCAAGTGGCGCGGGACGTCCGCGTCGGCCGTACCACGGCGCAGGAAGCTACCTACGAAATGGCCAGACAATGCATGTGCGGCATTTTCAACCCGGTGCGGGCGGAGAAAGTCCTCCGCCGGCTGGCTGGGGAATAGCGGCCCCGGACTATTGCGGCAACCGCCTTCGAGGGACGAGTTGCCGGTTTTAGTCGACATATCTTGGAATGCTGTTCCGGAAGGTGAAACGACGAAATGCCTTGGACCAATGGAGAACCGTTGCAGGCCGTGGACCGGGCCATCCGGGTTCTGCTTTACCTGGCCTCCGATGAGGCGAGAGGTGAGAGCGGAGTGTCGGACATCGCCAAGGGCACGGGACTACCGAAAGCCACCGTCCACCGGCTCTTGCGGGCCTTTTCGCCTCACCGGTTCGTCGAGCAGAACCCGGAGACCGGAAAATACCGGCTGAGTTGGGGTGTTTTCGAAGTCGGCAACAAAGTGCCGGGGGTGATAGGCCTGAAAATGGCCGCCCGCCCCGAAATGGCCTCTCTCTGTGAGATCTCGCGGGAGACGGTGAACCTAGCGGTGCGTGACGGCACCGACGCAGTCCTCATCGACAAAGTGGATTCCAACCAGTTGCTCCGGCTCGAGTTGGAGATAGGCCGCCGGGAACCACTTCACGCCACGGCCCTGGGGAAAGCCTTACTCTGCGAGTTCGGAAAGGACGCTCTGGCCGGAGTATTCGGCCCAGAGCCGTGGCCGGCCGTCACTCCCAGCACCATCCAAACCCTGGCCGGTTTCGCAGCGGCCCTCGAGGCCGTCCGGCGGGACGGCTACGCCACGGATAACGAGGAATTCTCGGTCAATATCCGGTGCGTGGGGGCGCCCATCCGGAATCACACACACCGGGTCATAGCCGCCATCAGTGTGTCTGGGCCGGCCCACCGCTTCCCGGCGGACAGGGCGAAAGAGGTAGCCCCCGCCGTGGTCCAGGCGGCCAAGAACATCTCCAAACTTCTGGGACACGGTTAGGCCGGAAAGGAACCGCGAGATGTCCAGAGCTAACATGGCCTTTACGGGAATCCCCACTTTCGGGCGGGCGCCCCTGGTCGAACCGGTGAGCCTCTGGAAGGCCGATGTGGCCGTCCTCGGCGTGCCCTACGATGCCGGGACGGGGTTCCGTCCCGGGACCCGTTTTGGCCCGCGGGCCATCCGGGAAATGTCCATGCGCTTCCCCTACTTCGAGCCGGCCGGCGGAGGATACTTCGACCCGGACCAGGGGCGCCGTTTCCTGGCGGGAGTGACGGCGGTGGACTGCGGTGACGTCGACGTCGTCTACCTGGATCTGGACCGGAACCTTGCCCTGATTGAGGAAGGGGCTCGCGAGATCCGGCGGCACGGGGCCCTCCCGGCGGTCCTCGGCGGTGACCACTCCATAACGTATCCACTGGTAAAGGCCTTTGATGACGAGAAAGAGATTTCCCTGGTCCATTTCGATGCCCATCTCGACTACCGCGATGCCTTTTTCGGGGTGACCTTGGCCCATGGAAGTTCGATCCGGCGTTGCGCCGAGCTGCCTCACGTCAAGAACGTGGTTTCCTTGGGTATCCGCGGTCTGCGACTGGGTGAGTCGGACCTGACCGACGCCCTGGCCGCGAAGAGCAGGGTCATAACGTACCGACAGTACCGGGCGGCGGGGCCCGGGGCTTTGGCGGAAGCTCTGGGGGCCGGCCCACGCCGTGTCTACGTGACGGTAGACATCGATGTGGTGAACCCGGCTGCTTGTCCGGGCACCGGCACGCCGGAGGCCGACGGGTTGGCGGTGGGCGAACTGGTGGATTTACTGCGTTTGGTCGCGACGGTGAAGGATGTGGTGGGCGTCGACCTGGTGGAAGTGAACCCTTCGCTGGATAGCACGGGGATCACTTCGCTGGCGGCGGCGCAGATCATCATGGAGTTCCTGGGTCAGGTTTTCTCCGGGAGGTGATCGGTCGGGGGCGAGGGTGGTCCGCTTCTTCCGGGGTCAAGTGAGTCTTGGGTCCTTATGTCTCTGGAACATGTTCCATAACGAGGAGGATGACAAGTGTCCAAACGGGTCCTTGTGGTTACCTTGGTCATGGTCTTGGCGGTAGCCATGACCATGACGGTGAGCGGCTGTGGGAAAGCCAAGTATCCCTCGAAGAACATCGACCTCATTGTCGGGTTCGGGCAGGGTGGCGGCACCGACGTGTTCGCCCGGGCCATCGCTCCCGCGCTGAAAGACGAGCTCAAGGTCAACGTCGGAGTCATCGACATGCCTGGAGCCTCATCCGCCACGGCCATGAATGAAGTCGAAAAGCGGCCGGCCGACGGCTACACCGTGTTCATGATCACCTCGGACATGCTTACCAACGATCTGATGGGCCGTAGCCAGTACACGTATAAGGACCTCATCCCCATCATCCGCGCCCACACCGACATCGGACTTCTTCAGACCAGCGGCAAGGGGCCTATTAAGACGTGGCAGGATTTCGTGGACAAGTGCAAGGCCAACCCCAATAAGGTGACCGTCGCCGGGATCGGGGCCGGCAGCTTCGACGAACAGGCCGTGGCCATCCTGATGAGGTCCGCCGGACTCACTTACAAGTACGTACCCTATGAGTCCGCCGGCGAAATGCATGCCGCCACGCTGGGCGGAAAAGTGGACGTCATGTACGCTGAGCCCAGTCACGACTTGGGTCTCATCAAGGACGGCACCATGCGCGTGCTGATCAGCTTCACCGACAAACCGGTCACTCAGTTCCAGGGCGTCCCCTCCGCGGGTGATCTGAAGCTTACGGTCCCGCCCGCTATCTGGCGCGGCGCCGCCGTCCGGAAGGACACCCCCCAGGCCATCGTCGATACGTTGGAAAAGGCCTTTACGGCGGCTTACAAGAGCGCGGCCTACCAGAAGTTCGAGACCGACAACGCTTTGAACATCTACCCCGGTTTCCAGGGGTCCAAGGACTTCGCCAAGTCCATGGCGGCCGAGTACGAGATGTATAGGACAAAGCTGAAAGAACTGGGCTTCATCAAGTAACCGACGGCAGGGTTTCAAGGGCCAGGGAGTCCGGGCCGATGGCGCGCGCGTCGGCCGCACCGCCCGGTCTTCCCTGGCCGGTTCGGAGCGAAATGAGGTGACCATTGTGAACCAGGAACTGGTACAGGATGTCATCATTGCCCTGTTGTCACTGGCCGGGTTTGCCTACACCTTCACCTTCAAGCGGCCCAGCGCCTACCGTCTGGAGGGTAGTGTCACCGGTGCCGCCTGGCCCCAGGTCCTCCTGGCGGGGATGTTCATTCTGTCTTTGATACTCGTCGCCGGCCAACTGCTGGCCAGACGGGGGGCGCCCACCCGCGGCGTCGCCAGAAGAGAGGAGGAATCGGCGGAATTCAGAGCGCGGAAACGTACCGCGTACAAGCGGTTCTACCTCATGCTGGCGGCCCTGATGGCCTACGCGGTCCTGGCGTCCGTCCTGGGCTTCCTGCTGGCCACTTTCCTTGTACAGGTGGCCGTCCTCTGGGTCCTGTCGGCCCGCTCCGGGAGAGTGATGTTCGGAGTACCTCTCCTTCTCACCACCGTCATTTACATCCTGTTCATCCGACTCCTGAACATGCCCTTGCCCCGCGGTGTGGGGCCGTTCCTTGCCTTCAGCCGACTTTTTTACTAAGCGGACCGCCGACGAGGCTGGCTTGAAAGAGGTAATGCCATGCTCACTCACATCTTCCAAGGTTTTGCGGTGACCCTTGCCCCCGTCAACTTGCTGTGGATCGTTGCCGGGACGGCGGTGGGCCTGATTCTCGGCGCCTTTCCCGGCCTCGACTCTACGGTCGGGGCCGCGCTGTTTATCCCCGTGACCTATGCCATGTCTCCCACCGTCGCCCTGGTTTTTCTCGTTGGCATGTACGGAGGCGCTGTCTACGGGGGGCAGATCCCGGCCATCCTTTTCCGGATTCCAGGCGCGCCGGAGGCGGTGATGACCACCCTGGACGGCTATCCTATGGCTCAGAAGGGCCAGGCCGACCGGGCTTTGGGGTTGGGCCTCTTCTACTCAGTTTTCGGAAACATCTTCGGCGGTCTGTGCCTCCTCTTTCTGGCGCCGGCCCTGGCGGCCATGGCTCTGCAGTTCGGGCCGTCCGAGTATTTTGCCTTGGGTTTTCTGGGTATGACCGCTATGGCCGGACTGGGGGGTAAGTCCCCCATCAAGTCCCTCATCAGCGGCCTCTTCGGGCTACTCATCGCCACGGTGGGGATGGATCAGATCACCGGGATGGAGAGGTTCACCTTCGGGCGATTGGAATTGGCCAATGGGGTGGGGTTTATCCCGGTGGTGATCGGTCTATTCGCCTTGGCCGAGGTCCTTAACCAGACCGTCAAGCAGGGCATTACCGGGACGGTGGCCGAGGCGGCCGTATCGAAAGAAGAGATGAAGCGCCTCCGCATCCGTCTGCCGAGTTGGGCGGAGGTAAAGAGCTTCAAATGGATCTCTCTGGGGACGGCCCTGATCGGGACCTGGATCGGGGTGTTACCGGGGGTCGGAGCGACCACGGCCGCCATCGTCGGTTATAGCCAGACGGCACGTCTCTCCAAGGATCCGGAGAAGTTTGGGACTGGGGACCCGCGCGGAATCGTGGCTTCGGAGACGTCGAACAATGCCGCCGTGGGCGGCGCCATGGTACCCCTCCTGGCCCTTGGCATTCCGGGGAGCGCCACCACCGCCGTGATGTTGGGCGCCTTTATGCTGCACGGCCTCAAACCCGGCCCTCTGCTCATGGTCGAGCAAGCCCAGATGGCCTACGCCAGCATGGCGTCGGTCATCGTTTCCGCCCTCGCCTTTCTGGGGCTGGCCCTGATCATGGTCCGGCCTTTCATACGTCTTCTGGGATTGCCCTACCCCGTAGTGGCCGCTGGCATCGTGGCTTTCTGTGCCGTGGGGGCTCTCTCCATGGGAGACCTGTTTGGGCTCTATCTGGCCATTGGCTTTGCCCTGCTGAGTTTCCTCATGGACAAGGGCGGTTTCCCGACCTCGCCCATCATCCTTGGAATGGTCCTGGGGCCCATCATGGAGAGTTCGTTCCGCCGGGCCTTGATTATCTCGGATAACGTTTGGGGTGTCATCACCGAGCCCATTACCGCCTTTCTCCTGATACTCAGCCTGGTTTCGCTGTTTGCCCCTACCCTGTTGGGGAAAGGGCGCAAGAATCACGCTTCTCAAGAGTGACTGCATTTCGTAAGTAACTGCACATTGGGGAGGCAAAAAACAGTGTTCAGCGTGGAAAAGGGCCTCGAATCCCTGGGCATGGGCCCCAGAGACTCCTACGATCTACCCAGCTCCGATCAGACTTTCCCTGACGGGGGGAATTACCGCATCGAGATCGCCGGGGTGGAGAGGGCCTCGGCCTTCGAGGCCATGATGGAGGAGTCGCAAAAGCGAGGGACCGCGATCCACCGGGTCATCGCCACCGTGGGTGGGGCCACCTATCTCACCAAAGCGGAACTGCGGCGCTTCGCCCAACTGGCCCACGACGCTAAGGTGGAGATCGTCGTCACCCTTGGGCCGCGGCGGGCGTGGGATTCCGGGAGGCAGATCTCCACGAAGGAAGGGCTGGTTTCCGGCATGCGGGTCCGGGGCGTGGACAATATGGTCAGCCTCATGCGGGACCTGGACCGGTGCCTGGACGCGGGGTTCCGTGGTTTCCTAGCTCCCGACGAGGGCATGATGACGGTATATAACCAGCTACGCGAGAGTGGCTTCATCCCCAAGGAAACGGTCTTCAAGGTTTCGGTTTTCGCGGGTCACGGTTCCCCGGCGGGCGCGAGATTGGTGGAGTCCTTGGGGGCCAACAGTTTCAACCCTTTGGCCGACTTGTCCCTGCCCATGCTGGCCTCCATCCGAGCGGCGGTGCGTATCCCCATGGATGTCTATCTGTTCCTGGTCGAGGCCATGGGCGGGTTCAACCGGTTCTATGAGGCGGGCGAAATCGCGCGGATCGCCTCCCCTTGCTACTTCAAGTTCGAGCCGGGGCCGTCGGAGGAAGCGGTTTATGCCCCTTGGAACCCGGAGGACTTTCACCGGCACATGTGCCGCGAGAAGGTCAAGTACGCCACCATCGTGCGGGAGATCATCGACGCGTACGGCCCGGCGTCGGTCCGGTGTTCGCCGGCGGGAAGCCCAGACCTGGCCGTGCCGGTAGCCTAGCCATGACCCACACTCTTCACCGGACCAGGAACCTGGCCGGCCAGGGGGAGGAGTTCATCCTCCTGTCCATGGCCGCCCAGGGATACAACAATCGGGGTTCGGAAGATAAGTTCCGTGAGACCTTCCGGATCATGTTGAAGCACCGGCCGGTCAACGCGGGCGACGATAACATCGGCGGTATCCTCACCGGACGGACGGTGGAAGAGATCCTATCCCACGCCAACGGAAAGTCCTACATGGCGGCAGTCTACGACGACCGGGAGCAGGCCGAGGCGGCGCTAAGGGAGCTAAAGGCGGTCAATCTCGGTTTGTCCGTGGTGGTCACCGGGGAGCGTGAGGTCGTCTTCGACCTGCTCCAGCGGGCCGGTCTGACGCCGCATACTGTTAATATGTCACTGGGCTACATGGGAAAGGTGGAGAAGCTGCCGGCGCCCGAAGTGCTGGATATCACCAGCATGTGCGGGCACGCCATGGTCTGCCCGGACCATGTGGGATATGTGCTGCGGCAGGTGCGGGGTGGGCGGATGTCGGCGCGGGACGGGGCGGTGGAACTGGCCCGGCCCTGCACTTGCGCCATGTTCAACCCCAGCCGGGCGGAGGCGCTGTTGACCGAAATCTGCCGGCGGCGCCGAGCGGCGGGGGTGGCGACCGCGGACGGTCCGCCCCCGGCCGGCGTAACGGAAATTGCGCCAGACGACGGGGGTGGCCGGTCATGAACGTTATGGCCGAACGGTGCACGGGTTGTGGCCTGTGCCTGAAGCACTGCCCCATGCGGGCCATCAAGATTACGGCCAGGAAAGCCCGCGTAGACCAGGATCTATGTGCTGAATGCGAGGTCTGCTACCGGGTGGGAGTCTGCACGGAGGACGCTTTCGAGCCGGCTCGGGAACTGGCCTGGCCCCGCTCTATTAGGAGCATCTTCTCGAACCCCTTGACCGAGTTCAAGGAAACGGGCGTCACCGGCCGCGGCACCGAGGAGATGAAGACTAACGATGTCACCGGCCGGTTCCGGTCCAGCATGTTGGGGGTGTGCGTGGATGTGGGCAGGCCCAACGTTGGCGCCACTTTGAAAGACGTCGAGGTGATTACGCGGGCTGTGGCGCCGCTGGGAGTCGAGTTTGAGGGAAAGAACCCGGTCACTTACGTTATGCGCGACCGCGCCAGCGGGCAGTTGGATCCGGCCGTACTGAGCGAGCGGGTAGTTTCGGCCGTGGTGGAGTTCACCATTCCGCCGGAGAAGCTGAGGGGCGTTTTGGAAGCCTTGCAAGCTGTCGCCCCCGTGGTGGACACGGTCTTCTCGGTGGGGGTCATCTGCCGGATGGAAGACGGCGACCACGTGCCGGCCCTCGACCAGGTCCGGGGATGGGGTGACCCTGATTTCGCGGTTGGACCACATTCCAAGGTAAACGCCGGTCTGGGTCGTCCGGGGTCAGGCCCTGGAGAGTAAGCCTCCGCAGAACGTGGGCCGACGGCGGCCTCGTCCCCTAGCTGGCCCTCCCGCTCCCGGCGGCGTCTTCCTCATGGCGCCCCATGGTCCAATCGGGGATCAGGCGTATCAGCACCTTGATGGCCGCCATGACCTCGTCAAGCTCCACGAACTCGCGGGTGCTGTGCGCCAGCCGCAGGTCGCCCGGGCCGAAGTGGAGTCCCGGCAGGCCGGCCTGATTGCAGAAGAAACGCATGTCGGAACCGGCCGAAAGGGCGTGGACGGGGACATCACGGCCGAGTACCTCGCGGGCGGCTCTGACGGCCGTCTGGACGAAGGGGTGCCGCGGGTCGGTGGCCGAAGGTTCGAAGGCCAGCGGACCCCAGATCAGTTCTGGAGGGTGTTCCCGCAGCCAGGGGTCGGCCTCCGTTACCTTGGCGAAAGCCTCGGTTACCCAGCGTCTGACGTCGGCGATGCTCTCTCCGCCGATGCATCCGACGGCCATGAGAGCCTCACTGAAACCGGGGACGACGCCGCCGAAACCGCCGGAGTGGATCCATTCCACATTCATGGTGTGGGCTTTGGGGAACGGGTCCCACAAGGGGTGTTTGAACTTGGCGTCCAGTTCCCCCTCTAGCTGCCAGAGGGCCTGCATGTAGAGGGTGGTCTTGGCGATGGCGTTGACTCCCTCGTAGGCCAGTCCGGCGTGGGCTTCCTGTCCGACCACTCGTAACCGCAGGTGAGTCGCTCCACGGCTCCCCGGACTGATGGCCAGGCCGGTCGGTTCACCCATAAGCACCGCGTCCCCGGTGTAACCTTCAAGTATGCAGGCCATGGTCCCGTTGCCGCCGCCCTCTTCATCGGCCACGGACTGGAAGGTGATGTCGCCGGCCGGTTCGAAACCGGCTTCCCGGAGGCACTGCAGGGCGAACAAATAGGCGGTGACGGAACCTTTCGCATCCACCGTTCCCCGCCCGTGGACACGTCCCCCTTCGACTCGTCCGGCGAAAGGCGGATAGGCCCAGCTATCGACGTTGCCTGGGCCGTAAACATCGGCGTGCGTGTTCAGGACCAGCGAACGCCCGCGACCGGCGCCGCGATCCGCGTTGCCGCCAACGCCGCTGCCGGCACCGTTGCCACCCCCGCTGCCACCGTTACCGCCACCTCCACTCGAAGCGGTCCCGCGCCAAACCGCCACCACATTGGGCCGGCTTTCGTAAGTGAAGGTATGGCCCATGGTCGGATAATGGCTGCGGATGGCTTTCACTTCGGGGATCCAAACTCTTGGAACGAAGCCCATGTCCGTGAGTTTGGAAGCCACAAGGTGCTGGAAGTTGGGCCCGTGAAAGCCCGACTCCTCGGGATTGCACGGAGTCGAGCAGGAGACGGCCTCGCGGAGAAACTCCAGGACCGCCTGCCGCTTAGAGTCGATAAGAGCATTCAGCTTCGCAGTGTCGATGTTCATTTGTCCTTCCCCGGTCATCTGACTTTTCACTCCTGGTCGTCCCCGTTTGGCGAGCGCATGAACGAGTCCGCCAAGAGAGCTAGGAACAGGTTCACCTTCTCGGCGAAGGTCGGGCGGTTGCCGCTCCAGACCTTGGACAGCCGGTACTTCACCGTGTTCGGATGGACACCCAGCGCCGCCGCCGCTTCATTGATGGAGCCGTCACTCCGCAGGTAGGCGGAGACGGTCCGGCGCAACTCATCGTCACCTTCCACCGCCAGGCCCAGGGGAACCAACGTGGTCAAGACCAGCGACCGCAGCTGCTCCCGGCTCATCTGAGCGAGTACGCGGTAGGCTCCCAGGTCGATCACATGGGTCACCCGGTTGGCTCCCCAGAGGCGTCGCCCCAGCTCCAGCGACTGCCAGGCTTCGGCATGGCTATCTTTCAGATCAGCCAGAGCCGCCCGGGGGTTCCCGACGCCCACTGACACAGTCAGATCCTTCAGCGCCCCATCGCAGACGGACTTTATCTCCCGGGCGCGCCTGTCCGCCTCCTCTACGGAGACGGCTCCGAAGATCACCACGGTCAGGCTATCGCTGCGCAGGCCGACGGCCGGCGGGAGGTCCTGCCTTTTCATGTAGAGATCGACGGCGTCGTACATCTGGGCCTTCTTCTCCTGGACCTTGGCCTCGGATTCCGAGTGCTGCTGCCATTCACCGAAGCGCTCGATGTCTACCGCCAGGACCGTGGCCGGCAACTTGACCCGCCACCCCAGCAGGGTCATCCTGAGGCGCAAGTCCTCCTCGGACTGGAGGCGGCCGGACACCAGGTCCTCGATGAACTGCGTCCGCGAACGGCGGTCGACTTCCTGCACGGCCATCTGTTTCACCGCTTCCAGGGCGAAGGCGATGGACGCGTTCTCCAGTGCACCGATCTCCGCTTCCTCCACCGCCCGGGTCAGCTCCAGGACCCGTAGGGCTCCCACAGGGCGGCCGGCCGCTGTTATGGTGCGCTTGAAGGATTGGGGAGGATGGTCCGGTCTGGCGCTCGCGGCCTGGGTCTGGAGACCGCTCCATCCCCGGCGCCGCCCACGGTCGGCGTAGCCCCGGACCAGGGCCGCTTCGACTTGCTCATATGGTAGTCCCTTCGGTTCGAAAGCGGCGGGCTTGATGGACTGGAGTTCGGACGGCAGCCCCAACGCCACCACAGCCCCCGACGAGTCCACCAGGATGATCGGGTTGTGGACCACGCCGGCCAAAGTCGCCGCGACCCGGTCGGGACCGTACCCGCCCAGCACCAGGTCCAGGAGCCGCCGGTTCAGGCGCTGGGACTGGTGGAAATCACCGTCCTGGATTTCGACCAAGGCGTTGGCCGCGGCGATGGCCCAGTCCTCGACCCGCATGCCTGCCGGAATCTGCAGGACCGGCAGTCCTCCTTGGTCGGCCGCCAACCGCGCCTCCTCGGGCAGTCGCTCCAGGCCGTGCGTGGGCGCGATGGCCAACGCCGCTTCCTGAGAGCGGCGGCATAACGCGATCAAGGGAGCGAGGTACGACTGCTGGTCGACGAAAAGCGCACCGTCGGCCACCACGATGGCGTGAGCGGGAAAGGGCGCCGGCGATGGGGTGCGGACAAGGCTGATGGAGCGCACGGTCTGGCGCAACCCAGTTCTCCCTGCCACGACAGTGGTCCCGGCAAGGGAAGGATGAGTCAATAGGTCCGCCACCTTCACCGAACGCAAACACTCATCTCCTCGGGCCCTGGGCAGTAAGTCAAGCCCTCGGTACGCCACGTTGGATGACCCCACGGACGTCCCGCAGCGCCGCCCACGAAGCCAGAGGGTCGCCACCCAAGGCCACTAAGTCACCTTGTTTGCCCGGCACGATCGAGCCGATCTCTTTCGACAGACCGAGCGCAGCCGCGCCGCTGGAGGTCGCCGCCAGGAGAGCTTCCATGGGGGTGAGGCCTCCCTTGACCAACATCTCCACCTCGAGGTCCAGCCGGCCATGAAGAAAGTCGCCGCCCACGGCCAAAGGGACGCCTGCGCGTTTCGCCTGCGCGATGACTTCGGGGTAGCGGTCTCTGAACCCTACCGTCAAGGCCCTCTCCGCCGGGGTAGGCGACGGAAGCTCGGCTTCGACCATGAAGACCCCGGCCGTGACGACCAGGCCGATGCCTTTGGCCGCCATCCGGGCCAACTGCTCCCCGGTTAGGTGTGTCCCGTGTTCGATGCTGTCTATGCCGGCCTCGATGGCCACGTCGGCGCCGGGCCCGCCGAAACAGTGTCCGGCCACCCGCCGGTGCCCGCGATGGGCCTCATCGATGGCGGCCCGCAGTTCGTCGGGCGTGTATTCGGGGTCCATCGGCCCCGGAGGAGCTTCCTGGGCTCCCCCGCTGACCATCACTTTGATGAAGTCGGCCCCGGCGGCGATCTGGCGCCGGACCCCGCGACGGACCTCTTCCGGGCCATCGCAGTTCGCGCCGTAGAAAGCGGCATGACCCGAGGTCGGGCAGATGAACTCTCCGGAAACCACCAATCGGGGGGCGAAGAACAGTCCGTCCGCCGCGGCGGCGCGCCACTCCAGGTCCACTTGGGCTTTCTCGCCGCATACCCGCAAGGTGGTGATGCCGGATTCCAGGTCCACTCGGGCGTTAGCCGCGGCGCGGATGACCTTGCGCACGTCCGGTTCTGTGGCCATGGCCAGCATGTCTCCGCCGCTGTTCATGCCCAGGTGATTGTGGGCATCCACCAGACCCGGAATCACCGTGTAGCTGCTCCAGTCAATGACCTCGCCGGTGGAGGCGGAGGCTGCCGCCACCTCTCGGGCTCCGGTCAGGACGGCGGTGATCCGGCCCGCGGCATCGAGCCGGACCACCGCTCCGTCCACTGGCGCCCTGCCCGTGCCGTCGATCAGACGGCCGCACAGGATAGTCTTGCCGGGTTGGCCTTCGGACTTAGCCGGCATAGACCTTAGTCGGTAGCCCCGACAACGGCTCGATGCCCTTCTCCGTCACCAGCATGGTGTCTTCCACTACGGCGGTCCCCACGCCGTACTGAACGAACATGGGCTCGAAGGCGAAGGTCATCCCGACCTCCAAGATATCGGTGGTCTCCCGGTACCGGAGGCTGGGCCGTTCGAACAGCATGCACCCCACCCCGTGGCCAAACCCACCGGGCATGTAGTACTTCTCGTAACCCAGGTCCCGGGCGATCCGAATGGCGTCCTCATGCAGGTCGGCGAAGGACCGGCCGGGCTTGGCCAGCTTGACCAGCTCCTCGAAAAGGACCTCCCCGGCCGCCAGAAGGCGTCTCAACTCGGGCGACGGCTCGCCCACAGCCGCGCACCGGCTGACGTCACTGTAGTAGCCGTGGACGATGGCTCCCATGTCGATGAAGACCGCGTCACCGGCCTCGAAAGGCTTCCACGACGGTGTGCAGTGCTTCATCCCGGCCCTGGCGCCTCCGCTGGAGAAAGAGGACTCGAAGGCCAGCTGCTCAGCGCCCGCCGCGAACATCGTGCCGTGGGCGATGGACGTCGCCGCCTGCTCCGTCACGCCCGGTTCGAGGGCGGCCAAGGCTGCCCCAATGCCCGCCCCTGCGGCCCGGCTGGCCCGGCGCACCATTTCGATTTCGAGGGGGGATTTGATGCGCCGGGCCGCCGCGGTGACCGCATCGCCATTGGCGAAGCTCTCCAGGCCGCAAGCCTGCAACAGAGGGGTGAGGATGCGGGCCGGCATCACCCGTTGCCCCGAGAGCCCGATCCGGCCGGGCCGTGGGTCGCCATCGGCCTTGGCCGCCGCCGCCACCTCATCGATGAGGCTATTGCTGAAGGGCGGGCAGGCCCGCGTGTCCTCCATCCAGGAGGTCCATATCTCCGAGTGCATCGGTTCGTCGTGCATGATCCAGTTGGTCACCAGGGCCGGTTCGCGGTCGGGAGCGATGACCACGAACGAGTCCCCGTGGCTGGTATTGAAACCAGACAACCACCGCACGTCGGCCGGGTCGGCGAAGTTGGAATACGCGATCAGGTGCGTGAGACCGCGCTCCTCCATCTCCCGCCGAACCTTGGCGATCCGGTCCCGGTATTCGGAAACTGGAAAATGAAGCACCATGTGTTTCTGGCGCGTCCCCCAATCCCACGGGACGCTCGCTTTCACCAGACTCATCTGGCGGCGCCTCCTTCGCCGGGAATGTCCACGGTCCGCCAGATGCGAATGAACTCAGCGTATTCGTCGGACAGGTCTTCGTTGAACTGGTGCCCCGCCTCGGCGCTGCCGTCCTGAGGCCGCTTGAAACCGTACACCCCGGATGAGGTGTGCGTATGGGTATCGCCGATGTGCAGCATGGCCACTTGCTGAGCCAGGAAGGCATCGGGCCGCTTGGCATCGAGGAGGGCCATCACGTCGGGCGGCAAGTTCTCGGTAGGCCGGTGGTCCTTGACCCGCTCCATCTCGACGAGATGGGGGGCAACCGCCAGCATGTCGCCGGTTTCCATTTCGCCTGAGTGAATGTCGAGGGTGGCGACCAACTCCGGGGTGATGGTGAAAGTGCGGGAGCGGGGTTTGGCTATCTTGACACCGAATTCCCGGCCCACGGTCTTGGCGACGGTCGCGACGATCTCCTCGTTTCCGCCGTGCGAGTTCAGGATCATGATCCGCTTGATTCCGTGATGGGCCAGGCTACCGATGACGTCGGTCAGGTAGGCGATGAGGGTCTCGGGGCGAAGAGTAATAGTCCCCTTGAAGCCCATGTGGTGTGGCGAGTAGGCCGGCAGAGTGCAGAACACCCCGACGGCGTTACCCTTCTTCGCCGTCAATTCGGTGACGTGCAGGGCGCCGAGAATGTCGGTGCCCAGGGGGAGGTGCGGACCGTGCTGCTCGATCGAACCCAGCGGGATCAAAGCCACGGGTTTCGGTTCGCTTCTCAGGTACTCCTCGAAAGCCGGCCGGGTCATCTCGTGCAGCCAGTACCGGCGCTCTTTTCCGCTCATTTCGTTACACCTCCGGGAAGTCTGTGAAGATTGGTCTTATCTTAGGCCCCTGAGCCGCGGGTCATAGGCGTCGCGCAGGAAGTCACCGAGGAGGTTGACCGCCAGGACGGCAACGGTCACCGCCCCGCCTCCGGCGGTGGCGACCCATGGAGCCAGGCCGATGGCGTTCTTGCCCTCGTTCACAATAGTCCCCCAGGACGGAGCTGGCGGCGGCACCCCCAACCCGAGGTAACTCAGGCTGGCCTCACTGAGGATGGCCACGCCGATGGACAGGCTGGCGGTGATAAGGAGGGGCGCCAGGATGTTCGGCAGGATGTGCCTCAACATAATGTACCAGGACGCCAGCCCGACGGAGTGGGCCGCCTGGATATACTGCTTCTCCCTGACGGAAAGGACCGAGGCCCGCGCCTGGCGAGCGAAATTCGGTGTCATGGCCACGGCCAGGGCGATGATGGTGTTGATGGCGCCGGTCCCCAGGGAGGCCACCATGACCAGGGCCAGCAGGATGGACGGGAAAGCCATCAGCATGTCCATCAGGGTCATCAGGGTCTTGTCGAACCAACCACCGTAGTAGCCGGCGACTATCCCGATGAAGGAGCCGGCGATGAGCGACAGGATGGTCGAACCAAAACCGATCCCCAGGGAAATGCGGGTGCCGTAGACTACCCGGGCAAAGACGTCGCGGCCCAACTGGTCCGCGCCAAAGATGTGTATTCGGCTGGGGGGCGCGTATTTTTCGGGCAGGGACATCAGGGTCGGGTCAAAGGAGGTCAGGCTGCCGGGCGAAACCAGCACGAAGGCCAGGAAGACCATGACCAACAATGCCAGGAGAGCCCCTGGGTTCCGCAGAAGCGCCCGGAGGGTCCGGGGCGGCTTCCACCGGGGGCGCCGTACCGGGGCCTGCGCCTGGACTCGCGGCTGAGCCTGCGGCTGGGCCGGCCCATGGGTCTGGGCCCGCGCCGGTTCAGTCGAACCTGATGGTCGGGTCGAGATACCCATAGACCAAGTCCACCCCCAGGTTCACCGCGATCAGAGTGAAGGCGAAGAAAGAGACCGTCCCCTGGACCAGCGGGTAGTCGCGGGCCAAGATGCCGGAGACAATGAGCTGTCCGATGCCGGGCCGGGAGAAAACCATCTCGATAACCACTGCCCCGCCCAATAGCCGGCTGAGCAGAATGCCCATGGTGGTGACGATGGGGATGGCCGCGTTCTTCAAGGCGTGGCGGTAGATGACCGACCGCTGGGGCACTCCCTTAGCCCGGGCAGTGCGTACGTAGTCCTGAGCTAAGACTTCGAGCATGCACGAGCGGGTCATCCGAGCGGCAAAGGCAGCCGTGGAGATGCCGAGTGTCAACGCCGGTAAGATCAGACGGACCAAGAGATCACCCGGTTGAGAGAAGTTCCCGGCTCCGGTGATCGGCAGCCAGGACAGTTTCACCGAGAACAGCAGGATCATCAGGATGGCCAGCCAGAAGGTGGGCAACGACAAGCCCAACAGCGAGACGGCCATCGACCCGTAATCCCAGAACGACCCGGCCCGCACGGCGGAGAGGACTCCCACTGGCAAGCCCAAGGCCACGGTGATCAATAGCCCGACTACCGCCAGCAACACTGTGTGCGGGAAGACCCTTAGTATCTCGCCGATGACCGGTAACCCGGATTTCAGCGCCAGGCCGAAGTCGCCGCGGACGGCGTGGGTGAGGTAGTCCACGTATTGCACCCAAAGGGGCCGGTCCAGGCCGAATTGGTGCCTGAGAGCGGCGACATCGGCCGGCATGGCCACATCGCCCATCATGAGGCGGACGGGGTCGCCCGGCACCACCCTCAGGAGGATGAAGACCAGCGTCAGGATACCGAGAATGGTCGGTATGGCCAAGAGCAGTTTTCTGACCGCATACCTGAACATCAGTAGACCCCTTCTGGGCGGAGTTCACGGTGAAAACGCCCCGAATGCGTAAATCGCATCGGGGTCTGTCAGGGGCGACTCCGGGCCGCCCCCGACAGACCGACTTCGTGCACTACGGTGTTTTCTGCTGGTCCCGCGGTTTTACTTCTTGGTGGGCGGAACGCGCTTGACGTTGTAGAAGTTGTAGTCGAAGAAGATACCTGCCTGGAAGCCTTGAATGTCGCTCCGGTAGGCGTCGGTCTCCGCCGCGAAGTAGAGCGGGATGACCGGCAGATCTTCCATTACTTTCTGCTGGACTTTCTTGTAGATGTCAGCCCGTTTGGACTGGTCGAACTCGTTGGCGCCCTGGTCGATCAGGGCATCGGCGCCGTCATAGTACATGAAGTTCGATCCGGGCGGGAACGCGCTGGAGTGATAGAACTGCCGCAGCAGGACCTCGGGGTCGGGCCGGGCACCATAGCCCAAGTCGCTGGCCAGCAACTTCCCGGAACCCATGGCCGCCACCCAAGCACCGGAGTCGACCAGGTTCATCTTCATGTCGATGCCGACGGCCTTAAGGTACCCCTGGATGGCGGTGTAGGGAATGGTGAAGGCGTCGGCGGACGGTAGGGTGATTTCGAAAGAGAGCCCGTTAGCGTATCCGGCGTCCTTTAAGAGCTGCTTGGCCTTTTCGGGGTCATAGGGATACTGTTTGACATCCTTGGTGAAGCCCATCATACCTTCGCCCAGGGGCCCATAGCCCTTAACGCCCAGGGGTCCGATGACCTTGGAGAGGAACTCGTCGATATTGATGGCGTAGGCGATGGCTTGGCGAACTTTGATGTCGTTGAAGGGCTTCTGCTTGACGTTGAACGCTAGAAGGTCGCCGCCCGGGCTGGGCAGGACGCTGATCTTGACGTTGGGGTCGCTCTTTAGCTTGGTCAGCGTGTCGGGGGAGGCGACGTAAATGAAGACGTCGGTCTCGCCCTTCTGCAGAGACATGGCGGCCACGGAGTCGTCGGCGATGGGCAGGTAGGTGATCTTCTGGAGCCATGGAGCGCCTTCGAAGTAATCCTTATTCGCGGTCAGGACGACTTCGGTCTTATCGGTCCAATGGTCCATTTGGAAGGGGCCGGTGCCGACGGGGTTGCGGTTGTAGTCCGCACCCAGCTTCTGGACGGCGGCCTTGGAGACGATGAAGCCCTGGCGCAGGTTGGCTACCTTCGTGAGGAAGGTGGGGTCGGGCTTGGTCAGATGGAAGACCACGGTATACTTGTCCGGCGTGTCGATGGACTTGATGACCGCGTACTGGCTGGCGTTACGGGCCTTGGTGGCCGGGTCCTTGATCCGCTCGAAGGTGAACTTGACGTCGTCGGAGGTCAGTTCGCCGTAACCCTTCTGCCACTTGACCCCCTGGCGGAGCTTGAAGGTGTAGGTTAGGTGGTCGTCGGAAACCGTGGGCATGGCGGTGGCCAGGTCCGGCACGAGTTCGGTCGTCCCGGCCTTGAACTTCAGCAAGGCGTTGAAGATGTTGTTGGCCACGGGGAAGTCGATGAGGATACCCAGCTGGGCGGGGTCGTAGCCGGTCCCGAACTCAGGCAACCGGACCTTCAATTCCCGTGAGACCTGAGGTGCCTTGGAGCACCCGGTCAGGGCCAATGTAAGCACTATGACAAGAATCGTAATAGCTGAGATCGCTACTTTCCAGCGCTTCATGATTTGCCCTCCCTTTTCCCCTCGCCGTTCGGGCGAGGATCGGGTTTCAAACACGCAAGGTCAACGAAAGAGCGGCATTGGCTCGCACCGTCAATTCGCTGCTCGACACCCCCTTCTCTGTGTGGGCTTTAGTCGTCCTGTTAACATAATCCTCCACTTGCTGTCGTGGTAGCTTTTGGTCCGACTATCCCGTATTGGTCCACCGCGGAATGAAACGGAGCAAGGCCGCCAAGGCTCTCTCCATGTCGGCGACGGCGATGCGCTCATTGGCGGCGTGCCCCTGGTCCAGACGGCCCGGGCCGAAATTCGCTCCGGCGATGCCGCGCTCGGCAAAGGCACGCAGATCGGTGCCGGCCGTCATGGCCCGCACCGACGGAGCCCGGCCCGAGGCTTCCTCAACCGCCCTGGCCAGCAACTGGACCAGCGGGTGGTCGGGCGGGCAGGCGCTGGGCTCGAAGGATGGCCGCGTCCAGGTTATCTCGGGCGGGTGGTCCCTCAGCCAGGAGTCTTGCTGGGTGACATCGTCCAGAGCGGCTTGCACCCAAGCCCGGAGGTCGGCGGTCGTCTCGCCGCCGATGCACCCGCAGGTCACGCCGATATCGCATTGTTCGGGGACGACACCGCCGAACTTGCCGCCCTTGATGGTGGCGATGTTGAAGACGTGAGCCACCGGGTAGGTGTCCCAGAGAGGGTGGCGGTGCTCCAGGTCGAGCCGGCGCTGAAGATCGGTGATGGCCGAAATGTACTTCTGGGCATTCAGTATGGCGTTCACGCCCAGGAAGGCTACGCCGGAATGGGCTTCCCGGCCACGGACTCTGATGTAGAGGCCGCAGGCTCCGCGGGTGCCCGGCATGACGTCGAGGTCGGTGGGTTCGCCGATGAGGACGCCGTCGGTCGGGAAATGCTGGGCACCGTCCACGGCCCCCAGCCCTCCCCCTTCCTCGTCGGGTACCGATTCGAAGACTATATCGCCGGAAGGTTCGAAGCCCAGTTCCCTGAGGCACTCGATGGCGTAGAGGTAGGTGGTCAGCGAACCCTTGGCGTCGCACGACCCGCGTCCGAGAATGACGCCTTCTTCAAAGTGGGCGGAGAAGGGCGGGTGCTTCCAGGCCGCACGGTCGGCCGGGCCGACGATGTCGGCGTGGGAGTTAAGGGTCAGGGACCGGCCGGACCCGCGGCCTTTCCATACGGCAATGACGTTGCGCCGGTCGGTGTAGTCCAGGCCGGTGCCGGCGGCGGCCGGGGCCACGCTGGGACCTCTGCCGGAGTCGCCGCCGGCCAGAGGGCGGACCTCAGGCTCCAGCCCCAATTGGCGCAGTTTGGCGACAACAAGGTCCTGGGCGTTGGGGCCGTCGCCGCCCTCGTTTTCAGGCATGCAGGGGTTCGAATGAGTTACGGCGAGGCGCAGAAACTCCACCATCGAGCCGCGTTTCGCGGCGATGATAGTCTTGATCTCCTTTTCCGACGGAATCTTGGGCAATGGCGCGAGAGGTCTCCTTCGAAGGCGGACAACTGTGCCCACTGAATTGGACACGCCCGGCGCCAGACCTCGGATCTTCAAAGACGAAAGGAGTCCGAGTAATTGTCCGGCGAGGACAAAGTGTGGGCGCCAAGTTGCGGGCGTAAGCTGCCTCTGTGCTACGGGTGTGGCGTACTCCCAAAGTGTATCGTGTCGCCGGAGTGTGCCAAGCTGGTGCGGAGCGCCCAGGCATCAAGGAAGGACTGTTTGGCGGCGGCTACCACCTGGTCGGGCACCTCTCCGGGGGCGGTCCGGACTTCCAAGTCCACGATGGGCCTGGCGAGCCCGAGAGCGGAGTTGGTTCTCACGATTAGGCCGATGTAGCTCGCCAGTTCACGGAGACCCACCCGGCTGCCCGGCACGCCGAAGCCGGGGTGCTTGTCGCCATACTGCGGGTGGCCGGGATCATCGAGGATCACGTTGGCCAGATGGTAATCCCATGTGAAAGGCGCACAGCGCGGGATGACCTTGGCAGGGTCCTCTCCCAGCTGTAAGAGGTGAGACTGGTCGACCACCAGGCCGAACTCCGGGAAGTCCCGGCGGACATCCTCGATGATGGGGATGACTTCGTCGTAGGGGCCGGTCAGTTCGCGGTGGTCGACGTCCCGGTCGGCCGGCTCCAAGGCCAGCCGCAGGGGCCGCGAACGGGCCACGGCCGCGATGAGCGCCGGGTCGTGGCCTGAGTCCTGGCCTGAGTCCTGGCCTGGGTCCTGGCCGGGGTCGGAGTGCTGCCGGGCGTAGCGACAGACGTCACGGATGGATCTATGCAGCGCCCGGTAGGCCTGGGCCCGTTTGGCCGGACCGGGATCGGGTCCGCTGATGAGGTAGAAGAGCTCGGCTCCGACTTCCCGCGCTTCGTCCACCAAAGAGCAGGCGAAGTCCACGGCGCGACGGCGGTCCGCCGGGTCGGTGGCGGAAAGGGCGAGACCCGAATGGGCCAGCGGTACCGTGCCGGCGAAAACCACCCGGACCCCGGCGGCCTGTAGGGCCATGCGCGCCTCATTCCTGACTTTCCGGTCATCCATGTGGGTGACCTCGATGACCGAGAGGGTCGCGTCCAGAGCGGTCGCCGCCAGCTTCTCGACGATGGGACCGGTCCCCGACATCAGCTCTGGGTAGGCCATGTAGTGGACCAGGCCCAGGGCTAGGGAGTGCCGCCATTCGCCGCTCACTTCACGACGCCCATTTCCCGCCCGACCTTAACGAAAGCCGCCGCCGCGAAGAGGATGTCCTCTGTGGTCAGGTTGGCGTTCATGATGGTCCTGATCCGGGCCTGACCCCGCGGGGCGACGGGGTAGCCGAAACCGGGGGCGAAGACACCTTCATCGAAGAGCCGCCGGCCGAACCTCACCGTCAGATCCGAATCGCGGAGGAGCACCGGGCAGATGGGCGTACCCGAACCGAGGAGTTCGAAGCCGGCTCCCGCCAGAAGGTCACGGAGGAGTCGGGCGTTCGAGTGCAGGCGCGCCAGAATGGACGGATCTCCCGCCAGGAGGTCGAGAACGGCGATGTTCGCGGCGACCACCGCCGGTGGAAGAGCGTTGGTGAAGATGAAACTCCTTGAGTGGGTGATCATATAGTCCACCACGTCGCGCTGGGTGGCGACGTAGCCGCCGACCGTCCCCCCGAGGGCTTTCCCCAGGGTGCCGGTGATGACGTCGACCTCACCCTTCAGTCCGAAGTATTCGGGCGTGCCGCCTCCGGTCGGTCCCATCACTCCGGCGGAGTGGGCGTCGTCGCACAGAACCGCTGCCGAGTAACGGCGGGCCAGTTCAACGATGTCGGGGAGAGGGGCCAGGTCCCCGTCGAAGCTGAAGACGCCGTCCGTCACGATCAGTCTGACCCGAGCGGTGGCGGTGCCGGCGGCCGGGGGAGAAACAGCGTCGGCCTCCCGGAGCATGGATTCAAGGGCCTTCATGTCGCCGTGCGGGTAGATCCTGGTGACCGCCCGGCTCATCCGGCAGCCGTCGATCAGGCTGGCGTGATTGAGCTGGTCGCTGAAAATCATGTCCCCCTGCCCGGCCAGGGCCGAGATGGCCCCGATGTTGGCCGAATAGGCCGAGTGGTAAAGCAGCGCGCCGTCGGTCCCGGAGAGGGCCGCCAGCTTCGCCTCGAGCTTCTCGTGCAAAGCATTGGTCCCGCAGAGCGTCCGGCCGGCTGCCATCCCCACTCCGTACTGATTAATGGCCTCGATCGCCGCCTGGTGCACTTCGGGGCGGGACATCAGGTCCAGATAGTTGTTGGAGGCCAGCATGATCAGGTCCTTGCCGTCGATGCGGACCCGCGGTCCCTGAGGGCCATCCAGGACCTCCCAGCGGCGCAAGACACCGTCGACCGTGAATTCGCGAACGCCGGTCAGACTCTTCTCAAGAAGAGCCTGGTTCACTCGTTGCCCATCACTCACGGACACGCCTCCCGTTCCTAATTAGCATGCGATGACCTTGCGGGCGTCGGAGAGCGGTTCCGCCCCATTCTCGGCGACCAAGATGACATCCTCATAGACCGAGGAGCCCAGGCCTTCGACGACGATCATGGGCTCCAGGGCGAAGGTCATGCCGGCCTCGAGCTGGGCTTCGTTATCAGGGAAGAGGACCGGAATTTCGGCGATGGAGGTGGCGATGCCGTGGCCGATGCCGGTCGGGTAGTAGTAGTCGGCGTATCCGGCCTTGGCGGCGATGTCCTCGCACAGGCGCTGGAGGTCACAGATGCGGGCGCCGGGCCGGGCATGGGCGATGAAGCTCTCTTCCATCAGGAGAGCCGTCTCCTGCATCTTCCGTTGCGTGGCGTCGGGTCGGCCCACCACGAAGGTGCGGCAGACGTCGCTGAGGTACCCCTGGCAGACCGCGCCCAAGTCGACGAAGAACATGTCTCCTTCTTCGACCTTCCGTCCGGTCGGATAGGAATGTTTCAGCCCAGTGCGGGGGCCGGCGGTGACGGCAGGCGGAAAGGCCAGCTCCTGAGCACCAGCGGCGAAGATGGCTTGGGCCGCGGCCCCGGCCAATTCGTATTCGGACAGGCCGGGCCGGACCTGGTCCATCACGGCGTCCAAACCGCGCGAGGCCTGCTGGGCCGCTTGGCGCAGGTATTCGATCTCCCGGGGGCTGCGGATGCGCTTGGTGTGTACGAAAAGGCCGGTCGCGGGGACCATCTGGGTGGCGCCAAGGCGGCCGACCAGGTCGGTCATCATCCAATGGGTGACCCCGCGTTCACCGACCAGTCCAACCTTCCCACCGAGGCACCCGAGTTCCGCGAGACCATCGCGGACGAAGTCGGTGATGTTCTCGGCTTTCCGCACGGTGGCCGGGTGATGGCCCCAGCGGATGTCCTTTATCCAAGTCGTCCAAATCTGGGTGTGCATGGGCTCGCTGTGCATCACCGAGTTCGTAACGAGGATCGGGTCGCCCTGGCGGCCCAGGAGGACGAACGTGTATCCAAAAAAGGTGGGGAAATTGGAGATCCAGCGGACATAGCCCTGGTCGGTGGGGCCTCCGTAGATAAGGAGGGCGTCCAGGTCTTCGGCCGCCATCGCTTGGCGCAGCCGGGCGACCCGGTCTTCATACTCCTCCATGGGAATGGGAGGTCCAACCAGCGTTGGCGGTTATCCCACGTATAGGGGACTTTGCTGGCGCCGTAGGTTTCGGACACAGAGACCCCCTCCTCCGCTTAGACCATGTTCGAACCATGTTTCAATGTTTCGGACCATGCCTCGGCCCACGCTATTCTCGCCGATTCGGCGCTTTCACCTTTGGCTTGAAAGGTCAAGGTTCGGTTCCACCGTTGTCGTCAAGTGACATGGCGAAACGCACGAGGGCGGGGGCAGGTAGGGCCGCGGGGGACGGGAAACACGGGCGGTAGGCCGTGTGGAGATTAGGTCCACGCATAGGCTGGAAGCCGGTGTGCCAGGATATGCCACATCGGCCGGATAAGGACACCAAACGCCTCACGGGAGCCGGTCATGGGTGAAAGGGTGTGGCCTCCAGTGCTTTCGCGAGAACCGGTAAGATCCTCCGAGAATGAGACTGGACACGACAGGGGCCGTCCGGCGGGACCGGCGGGACGCCCGACCGCGGTGACAACCGCCCTGCTCAATCTGCTTTTCGCCGGCGATCCTCCAAGCTCTATCCGCGTCCGGTTATGGGACGGCTCGTTCTGGCACGCGGGGCGGACGTCGGCGAGAACAACCATCGTGCTGAAGCATCCAGGTGCGTTGCGGGCGATGCTGGCGGCTGGGACCGAGCTGGCGCTGGCAGAAGCCTACCTGCGTGACGATTTCGACGTGGAGGGCGACATCTGGGCGCTGTTCGAGTGTGCCGGAGCTTTCGAGAAAGTGGTGGCGGGTTGGAGCACGAAGCTCCGGGTAGCTAATCTCTTGATGCAGCTTCCCCGTCCGGCCCCGTCGCCGCGGCCGGCGTCGCCGTCGCCTTCTGCCCAAGACCGCCCAGCCGGCCGGGGTCCGGCCGCACTTCAAGGACGCCGGCATTCGGTCGCCCGGGACAAACAGGCCATCTCCTACCACTACGATGTGTCCAACGATTTCTACGCTCTCTGGCTTGACGAGCGGATGCAGTATTCGTGCGCGTATTTCCGGTCGCCTGACGATCCGTTGGACCGGGCCCAGGCAGCGAAGCTAGACCACATTTGCCGGAAACTCCGGCTGCGCCCCGGCCAACGGCTGCTAGACGTGGGCTGCGGCTGGGGCGGGCTGGTCCGGCATGCCGCACGCGAATACGGCGTGGATGCCACCGGCATCACCCTCAGCCGCCCCCAGGCCGAGTTGGCCAATGAATGGATCGCGCAGGCCGGGCTGTCGGACCACGCGTCGGTGTTCGTTCGGGACTACCGTGAAGTCGCGGGGCCGGAGTCTTTTGACGCCCTGGTCAGCGTGGGGATGTTCGAGCATGTGGGTGGTGCCCTCTTGCCGAAATACTTCGGCCAGGCCTATTCCCTGCTCAAGCCGGGCGGAGTCTTCCTCAATCACGGGATTAGCTCCGGCGTTCGGAAGATCACCCGGCGCGGCCCCTCATTCAGCGAGAAGTACGTCTTTCCCGACGGCGAGTTGGTGCCTATCGCCGAAACCTTGCGGGCCGCCGGTGAGGCCGGGTTCGAGGTCCGCGACCTGGAAAGCCTACGCGAACACTACGCCTTGACCCTGAAACACTGGGTACGCCGTTTGGAGCAGAATCATGAAGAAGCGCTCCGCCACGTGGAAGAGCCTACCTACCGCGTCTGGCGGACCTTCATGTCCGGCGGAGCCTACGGGTTCGAAACCGGGCTTCTCAACGTTTACCAGGCCCTCCTGGTGAAGCCCGATGCGCGCGGGGCATCGCGCCAGCCTCTGACCCGTGGCGATTGGTACGCAGGTGCAACGGAGCAAGGGTGCAAGCGTGCGAGGGTGCAAGGGTGCAAGGGTGAACGCCGCTGACGCAACCCGCTAAAGATGTGGCGTGCGGATGGTGGGCCGGACCGAGCCGGAGGGGAGCGTACGGAATTTCCGGTTTTTCAGTTTGGAAAAACCGGAAATTCCGTACACCCCGGCCTAAAAAGGTTCAGAAAACGCGGAAAGAGGTCTGCAAGTTGACAGAATAAGGCGGTGCGTTAACGTAATGACCATCATTTTGCCGCTTTTTCCTTGAAAGCCATCTGTCCGTGCCTGAAAACCACTGCCGATCTGGCTCCAGCCGGCTCCGTGTCCTGATTCTTCGGTTTTCACAAAGTCAAAAACAGGTTCTTTCGGTACTCCCCCCCCCTTCTTGTCCGCGTCCGTCCCCCGCCCTCCCCCCCGCTCCCCTCCCCTGCTCCGCCCCGTGCCCGTACTCGCTCCTTTTCGCCGCTGCAGTCGCGGGCGAGTCAATGCCCATGAATTGGCTTTTTGACACTCCCCACGCCTAAGGGCGGGGGATTCTCGGACAAACCAGCCTAGCGGCCAGCTTAGCATCCGAAGGGTCTGCCCGACCCCAGAAGATTCGCTAGGAAGCACGGTTTAGGATGACGATGGCTGCGTTGTGGTCCCGATGCAGGCTAGTGCCGCAGTGGGGACAGGTATGCCAGCGGTCGCGCGGCTTTTTTGGCACAAGCTGCCCACACCCGCTGCATTCCCGCGATGTGTCGCGAGCCGACTTCTCGACGATCTTCCTGCCCGCTGCCGCGGCTTTACTCTGCAAGAAGGTCTTGAACTGGCTCCAGCCCACATCAGCCGCCGCCCTTGCCGTGCGGCGATTAGCGAGCATGAACTGTGGATCGATGCGCTCCATGTGGATCTCCGCATACTCCCGCACCAATTTGGTGCTCGCCTTGTGGTGCGCATCCGCTCGTTGGTTGGCAATCTTGGCGTGCAGCCGCTGAAGCTGGTGTACCGTCTTTATGCGGCGGTTGCTACCCTTCTTTTGACGGGCGAGGTGGCGCTGCAGGCGGCGCAGACGCTTCAATTTACCTTTGAGATACTGGGCGTTTTCCAGTCGTTCGCCGTCGCTAGTGGTTGCCAGGGCTTCAAGGCCGAGGTCGATGCCCACCTTCCTTTCGGCCGCGGGATAGACCGGTGTGGGTACGTCGTCACATGAGAAGCAGACGAACCAATGTCCCGCCCTACGCTTGATCGTGACGGTCTTGATGTCCCCTTCAATTACCCGGCTCCAGCGCACCTTGATCGGCCCGCACTTGGACAGCGCGAGGCGACCGTCTTTGAATTTCCAGCCAGCCTGCGTATAGGTGAAAGAGTCGTAGCGGTTGCGCCCCTGGAACTTCGGAAAGCCCGTGCCCAACTTGAAGAACCGCTGAAAGCTCCTATTCAGCCGCTTGGCCACGTCCTGGAGTACCTGTGCCCCGACCTCCATGTACTCTGGCAACTCCGCCTTCAGTTCGCTTAGTTCCCGCATCTGGTCATACTGGCTGATGTGTTTGCGGTGCTGCCGCCAAGCGATGATGCGTTGCTCAAGCATGGCGTTATAGAGGCGGCGACAAAGGTAGAGCCAGCGGTCCAAAACCTTTGCTTGTCGTGGGGTCGGGTCGATCTGGAACTTGTAGGTCTTGCGCATCGCTCTACATCCCTTCGCCGCGCTTCCGCGATTCAATGGATGCCGAACTGTGGGTCAACCTCGACCAGCAGGTGTACGTGACTAGACATGATTTCCATTTCCATGATCTCGGATTTGGTCTCGGCGGCTACCTCTCGGAGCACCTCCTTCAACCGATCATCCACGCCTCTAGCACCTTCCATTGTACACCAACGCTGTGTCTAATTGCCGCTTCTGCATTGGAGATTTTCGGAAGGAAACGACGGGACACGCCTTATATCCCCATGCCCAAGAGACAGAGGCTTTACGGCGATTTTCTGGTAACAAAACACGCACTTCATACGACTAATCAAGCGAGCAAGATACGACACTGACCTTAGAGGTGAAGGTTGATGAATAGCGGTCAAAGCGCCCGAGAGGCCATCGACCGGCTGTTCGAGCGATACGGAGATGAGGTTTACCAATTCGCGCGCTTCAGCCTGGCTGACTTGGCCGAAGCCGAAGACGTGGTGCAAGATGTTTTCTTGCAGGCCCTCCGTTCCTGGCAGGACTTTCGTGGGGACTCTTCGGAGAGAACCTGGCTCTGGTCCATCGCCAGGCACCGGTTGCAGGATCAGATCCGGCGCCAAGGTCGGCGGGGTGGCCATGAGGAAAGCGGGGTCGACATGGATAGCCTTGCGGGCGCCGCTCCGTCGGACCCCGATGCCATCGTCGATCTTGAACGAAGCCTCCAGCACTTATCCATCGAGCAGAGGCAGGTCTTCACTCTGAGAATGATCCAGGACAAGTCAACAGCGGAGACAGCCAGGGTCCTTGGCTGGTCAGACATACGGGTGCGAGTCACACTTCATCGGGCTTTGAAAGCGCTGGGACGACTACTCGTGTCAGTCGAACCGTTACCGGAGGGAGAAGGTAGCTATCATGGGCGTTAAGGATTGGAAAGAAACCTACGCACCATTGTCGGAGGTAAGGATGCCCGCCAGGGTCAAGGCGCGGGTGCGTCAGGCGCTGGACCAGGCGGCGGCGGAAATGGAGGAACACGCGGAGCTGCGAGAATCCGTGACGCGGCGGCGCCCGGTAAACCGGATCCCAGCGTCCCCGCGGTCGCCAAATCTGCTGTGGTGGGCGGGGACCGGCGTGGTTGCCGCCGCGCTTATCGCTTTCGTCGTCATCGGCGCCCTTGGAAAGGGAATCGGTCCGATTCCCCCCATCCAACCGACTTCCCAGGGCGCCGGACGGTACGTCGCCTCCTCCGAACCCATCGTCAACATCCAGATGGTTAACGCCCAGGTGGGCTGGGCCGCCAGTCTGAACGGCAACGTCCTGCGCACCCAGGACGGCGGGGCGACCTGGCGCGACGTGAGCCCGGTCGACCTGCCCAAGGCCGCCGCCGGCACCACCCCGACCGTGCCCGTCTTCCTTCCGGATGATTCGCAGGCGGCGTGGCTGTTAGATATGAGGACCGATACCGTGTACCGCACGGTGGATGGAGGTAAGCATTGGCAAAAGGGCACGCCGCCGAAGCTGGACATCGCCAACGATGGCGGAGTGTCTATGTCCTTCGCCTCTCAGAACCAGGGGTGGCTCATGGTGTCCGGTGGGACGCATAGCCAGATCGGGCAGCTATTCAAGACAGCCAACGGTGGTCTGACCTGGCAGCCGGTGTCTCAGACGGTCGGCGGCAACAGCGGAAGTACCGGCGGTGCCGCCAGCGCCGGCGGAAATGGTACCGGCGCCAACGGTAACGGGCTGCCCTATGGTGGCCACATCACCTTCAGTCGTGTGGTCAGCGGCCTTGGGTGGCTGCGTCCCGACTTCCAGGCCAATTCGAACGGTATGCCGCCCCTCTACGAGACGCGCGATGGCGGCAAGACATGGGCGCCCCTGCAGTTGACACTTCCTGACCCCTCTACGGGGTACACTTCCAACCAGGTCTACGTCCAGCTGCCGCAATTCGCGTCCCGCAACACCGCCAAGCACGGCCCCGCGCAAGACGGCCTGGAAGGCATGATCCCGGTGACGCTCATGAACGGTAGGTCGAACATGGGCCTGCTCTACATCACGACTGACGGTGGGACCACCTGGAACCTGGGCGGATTGCTCAGTAACGTCGGGTCCAGCACGGCGCTGATCACTTCGATCTCGGACTCTCTGACCTTCTTCGCGTACGTGCCGGACGGCAACACCCTTTGGGCCACACAGGACGGCGCGAAGACTTGGACCCTGCGCCATCCGGAGCCGAGCCTCTACGATTACCAGCCGGTGAACGGCACGCCCTTGATGACAAGGATCAACTTCGTCTCCTGGGACCAGGGCTGGGCCGCGGTGAACGGCGCGCTCTTCCGTACCGCGGACGGAGGGCGGACCTGGACGGCGCTGGGACAGGCGGCTAACCGAGGTCCGGGACCGCAGCCTGGCGGCATCCTCTCCGTGGGCACCGCCGTGAAAGAAGTTCCGCAAGACCTGGTCATGTTCGACCAGTCCCACGGGTACGGTTCGGTGGACGGCCATCCCATCATGACCACGGTCGACGGCGGCGCCACCTGGACCGACGTCACGCCGAGAAACCTGGCTGGGAACAACACCGACATCGTCAAGGGGTACTTCATCGACGCCAAGACCGGTTGGGCCTTCAACCTTCACACGGCCCAGGATGTCACGGTCTACGGCACCAAAGACGGCGGCAGGTCCTGGTCTAAACTGGCGGCCCCGCCGGTCAAGTACGGTGACGGCAACATGTTCGTCACCTTCTCCGATGCGGCGCACGGCTGGATGCTGGTCCGCACGGCGGGCATGGGTCAACTCGCCGGGGAACTGCTGGCCACGACGGATGGCGGTCAGACCTGGACGCGGGTGGCGGAGACCGGCGCGGTCAACACTTCCGCCACTGGCGCACCCGGCGACCTGCCCTTCGGCGGCGACATCACGGCGCAGGCTGACGGCACCCTCTGGCTCAGCGGCAGCCAGCGGGCCACCGGCGGCGGCTCCGGCTTCCTGTACCTGTTCAAGAGCACCGACGGCGGCAAGTCCTGGACTCAGGTGAGTCTGCCCAAGCCGGCTGGCCGGGAACAGGACACGACGAACGTCTCCAACCCGGCGTTTTTCGGGAAATCCGGATTCGTCAGTGTGACCTTTGTCGGCCAGACCACATCCGCCAGTGTGCTGTACGCTACCACTGACTCGGGACAGACGTGGTCACTGCGGAACCCCTCGAACATCGGAGGGTGGCCGGTCTTCGCTAACCCGAACCTTGGCTGGGAGACCGACGGCCAGAAGCTTTTCGGGACCTCCGACGGCGGCGGCACCTGGCGGGAGGTTCCCGCGGACGCCTCGCTGCAGAACGTCCTGGCGGGTCGGACCATCTGGAGACTGGTTTTCCCCAACTTCCGGAGCACGTCCGACGGCCAAGTCGGCCTGATGATCCTGAACGGTTGGAGCAAGAGCGGGAATGCCGGCAGCGTCTTGTTGGTCACCGACGACGGCGGTCAGACGTGGAGCAGCGTCGGGTCGAACTAGACAGAGACCTGTTGGCCCTGACAGTGAAGTAACGGATTGGGCAAGCAGGCTGGACCTGGCCTGAAAGACGACAGCACCGGCGGCTTCCCGGGGGCAGTGACGACCGCACTCATTTGGTTGACGGTCACGCCCACCTGGAAGCCGTCGCTGCCAGCTACTTGCCGGCAACGCTGCCGGCAAGTAGCTGCGGAGATGCACCGACCGTCTTGGGAGATTCCCACTTCCGGCGCCATAGTACGGGGTGAAAGAGGGAGATGACATGTGGTGCAAGACAAGGACTTGCATGCCGGCCTGCTCCGCCGGAACCCTGCCGCACTATCGGCGCTGATGGACAAGTATATGGACCCCGTTTACGCCCTGTCCGCCCGGATCCTGCACGGAATCGGCTCGACCCAAGACATCGAAGAATGCGTCAGTGACGCGTTCTACGCCGCTTGGCAGAACATCTCCGATTACCGTCCGGACCGGGCACCCCTGCGCACCTGGCTCCTAATGCAGGCCAAGTATGTGGCGCTGGGTCGGCGGCGGGAACTGGCCCATCGTCACGAATCCCCGGGTCTAGCTGCCGAAGAGCAACCCGACGAGGATGAGAGCGGGCTGCCGGACGAGGCCTTGGCCAGCGCCGAAGAACGGCGGCGGCTCCAATCCGCCCTTGACCAGCTGCCGCCCCTGGAGCGGGAACTGGTCTACCGGCGGTACTTCCTGGACGAGAAGGTCGCCGACCTGGCCGCCTTCTACGGCTTGACCAGGCAGGCGGCGGACAACCGTCTGTGGCGAGCACGGCAGGCATTGCGGTCCGCGCTCGGATTCGGAAGTGGGGAGGGTCGGCTGTGATGAAGGACGTGAGCAAGGACGTTGGCCAAGACACCGGAATGACGGAAAATAACCTGAGCGCGGAGGAAATGAGCGCGGAGGAGGCGCACGACTTGGAGCAGGCGCTAAAGGGTTTGGGCCTGTCCGACGACCTGCCCGAGGTAGCGCTCGTCGCCGGACCGCGACCCGACCGGGAGGCGGCAGCCCGGATCAAGGCCAGGACGCTGGGCATGGTGCGTGCCGAGCGCGCGGCGAAGGTGGCCGGCGTCAAGGCAAGGGCTGCCGGGGCCAAGGCAGGGGTTGCCGGGGCCGGTGGAGGTGCCGGGGGCGACCGCAGAAACCGGATCTGGTGGGTGGGAACGGTGGTCGTCGCCGCCGGGCTTTTGGCCTTCATTATCCTTGGCGCGCTGGGTAGGGTGCCGGGTCTCCCCTTCGCGCCGACGAGCCACGGCGGGTCGACCCCGCTGAGCGGCACCAAGCTCGACGGGGTGGTTCGAACGATCCAGATGATCGACGCGCAAACAGCGTGGGCCACTGGAGCGGGAGTGGCGTACCGCACGGTGGATGGGGGAAATAGCTGGACGGAGTTCCGGTTCCACAGCGCGGATGCGAACGCCCGGTGGATGGCCTCGACCGCCCTGGATCGTGACCATTTGTGGGTGGTGGAGGAAGATACCCAGGGAAACTCCGGGGCAATCTGGTCCACGAAGGATGGCGGCAGTACCTGGACTCACGCCAACCTGGTGCTGGGAAGCAATTGGGCGGCGACGGTCAATCTGGACTTCACGTCGGCTACCGATGGGTGGTTACTGGTATCCAGCGATGCGGCGGCAGGTCAGATGAGCAAGGCGATTTACCATTCGGAAGATGGCGGCCAGTCGTGGGTGCTGGTGGCCAGTGGTTTCCCGGGGTCCGGCACCACTCCCCCGGCCTTGTCCGCTGGGGGCGGGTCATGGCTGACGGGCGGGATGTACACTACCGGAATGGCCTTCCAAAACAACGTCAGCGGGTGGGTAACGGGCAGCTATCATGGCAACGACCTGATTCCCGTCTACCGCACGAATGACGGCGGAAAGTCGTGGACTCTCCAGAACCTGGACATCCCCGCGAACTTGAAGACGCCGAACACCCACGGCAACGGCATCAGCCCCATTTTCTTTGGCCCAAAGCGTCTGGATGGAGTGTTGCCGGTCGGCCTTCGTTCTGGAGATTCATACAGCGTTGCGGTTTTCCAAACCAAGGACGGTGGGCGCACCTGGTCCTTCGGCGGGGCAGTCGAAGCGCCCGAATTGTCGTCCGGTAGTGCGGTGGACGGCAGACTCCTTGGGGTGGATTCGCAGCACCTTTGGATTGTGGCTCATGGCGGCGTGCTTTACCGGACTCAGGATGGCGGCAAGACGTGGAGTAAGACCAGTGCCGGGCAAGACCTGGCCGGTGTTTCGTTCGGATCCGCCACGACGGGTTTGGGACTATCAAGCGCCCGTGAACTCGTGAAATCCACCGATGGTGGCGCAACCTGGGTTCCCCTGGGCGCACAGGTCAGCGGACCTTCCGACTCCACGTCCCCGTCGTCAACGGCCCAACTGTCGCTCTCTGTCATCCGGATGATGGACCCGACAGACGGCTGGGGCATCCAGTGGACCCAGACGGCCGGATACCTTTACCGGACGGCTGACGGTGGCCGGACCTGGACCAAGGTCTCGCTTCCCAGCGGTGACCAGCTGCCTGCTGGGGGATTCAGCTTCAATCCTGTTGCGGGCCCTGCCGGGCCCGGCAATGAATTGTGGGCCGGCACGAGCAAGCAAGGCACCAGCGATGTCATCCTCTACCATACGACGGACGGCGGCGCGACATGGCAAACCACCACCGTCGCGACCGGATACACCAACGGGATTCCTGTCCACCCAGGTGCCGTCAGTTTCGTCGACGCAGTTCACGGCTGGCTGATGGTCTCGCCCGAACACGGAATGAACTCAGAACCTGGTGAACTCCTGGCCACCAACGACGGCGGGAAGACCTGGACCGAAGTGACCCACGACGGGCCGAACCCGGGAGACATGCCTTTCGGCGGCAGTATCCTTTTCACCAGTACGACGGACGGCTGGTTGGTGGGCAGTCAAACTAGCACCACCCAGGATTACCTGTACCGGACGACGGACGGAGGCAAGACCTGGAACAAGGTGGACCTGCCCGTGCCGGCATCCATTCCAGGGGGCTGGGTTAACCGCATCGAGCTGCCAAAGGTATTCGGGACTGCCGGAACCGGAAAGGAAACAGTCCTGCCGGTCAACTTCGGTAAGCCCAACGCGGGCGTGATCTTCGGCGGCGCCTACGTGTCCGACGATGGGGGTTCGTCCTGGCGCTTTGCGGGTGGGTTGATTCCGGACTTCGTGGTTCCCACCTTCCTGACCGCCCGCGACGGTTTTGCCGCCACCTCGAAGGGGTTGTTCGCCACGAGCGACGGTGGGGCCACTTGGAACCTGGTGAACTCGCCCAAGCTCGCGGAGCTGACCGCCGGGAACTTCTCGCTGGCGTCCACCACTTTCGTCACACCGAAGGTGGGATGGATCCTGCTGCAGCTATCCAACCAGACGTCACAACTGCTCGAGACTCAGGACGGTGGGCAAACGTGGGCCGTAGTTCCCGCAGCGGCTCGGTAGATCTCGAAGCAATGTGAACTATGGTTGACTGCAGGCGAACGGCGATGGGGCGCGCATGAGACGTCAGGTGCGCCCCGCGCCGCGCGCTAAGCTGAGCTTACCAACCAGTCTTGGCAAGACTCGGCTGGCCTTGGCGCCGAGAGCGCGCAGTATACTTGAACTGGACAAACCGAGGCACGCGGGTGGAAATCGAACTAGCGCGGAGGCGGCAACGTGTTGAACAGCAGGTCGGATTACGGTTTGGATCCTGGAGACGCCCGGGTTAGGCGGATTCTCGATGCCCTTGAATCGCTGACGGTCGGCAAACGTGAGGTCAGCGAGCTGCTGGTGTGCGCCATGATTGCGGGCGGACACGTGTTGATCGAGGACATCCCCGGCATCGGGAAAACCCTGGTGGCCAAGGCCCTCGCCGCCGTCACCGACCTGAAGTATGCGCGCGTCCAATGCACCACGGACCTGCTTCCGTCGGACATCGTTGGGACAAGCATCTTCCACCCGCAGGACGGCGAGTTCCGCTTCCGCCCTGGCCCAATCTTCGCCAATCTGGTCCTGGTCGACGAGATTAACCGCGCGTCGCCACGGTCGCAATCGGCCCTCCTTGAAGCCATGGAAGAGCGGCAGGTCACGGTGGACGGGCAAACGCACACCCTGGAGGAACCCTTCATCGTCCTGGCCACGGAGAACCCGCTGGACGCCGACGACGCCTTCCCCTTGCCCACTTCGCAGTTGGACCGCTTCCTTTTCCGCCTGTCCATCGGGTATCCCGAACCGGAGGACGAGGTAGAGATCTTGCGGCAGGCGCCGGCCGGTTCCAAGCCTGAGGCGCGGGGTCAGGAGCCCGATCGGGTGTCGGAGCGGGTGTCGAGTCTGTCCCAGCCGGTGATCGACCGCGACGGTCTTTTGGCACTCCAGGCGGAGAGTTCGCGGATCCACGTATCGGACCGGCTCCTGCACTACCTGGCCGAAGTGCTCCGGGCAACGCGGAACGACGCGCGGGTGGCCCTGGGAGCCAGCCCGCGAGCCGGGGCGCTGTGGATGAGAGCCGCCAGAGCTCGGGCCTTGATGCGCGGCCGCTCCTACGTGATCCCCGACGACATCCGTGAACTGGCCGTCCCGGTGTTGGTACACCGATTGCGCGCTAAGGCCGGCGTCGAGCCCGAAACTATCATCGACGACGTGTTGGACAGTGTGCCGGTGCCAAGGGGCGAGGTCGTACGGTGAAAGGCCGGGTGTCCGGTAGGCTAGCCGGAGGGCTGACGGGCGGGCTCACCAGCGGGCTCACCCTGGCCTGGGTCGTCGCGGCGGGCGTCCTTTTGGGCGGCCCGGTCGGGATGGCCCTCTTCGGGCTGGCCTTGGGGCTGGCCGCGGTTATAGCGTTGGCTGTGTGGGGGCCGCTAGAGTCCGTCAAGGTGGAACGTCTCCTCCCAGACAAGGCCGTGCGTGTGGGTGATCCAGTTGACATATCGTGGCGAGTCAGCGCGATCCGGTGGTGGCCCTGGTTCTCCTTGAGTATGGAGGATGCGGGGCTGGACACGGCCCCCGAGGCCGGACCGGATGGCGGCCGTCTGTCATTGCTTCTACGCCGGTCGGCTCAGGTCGGTCGTCGCCTTCCCGGCGTAACGCGTGGGGTTCATCGGTTTGACACCGTCATTCTGACCGCCACCGATCCCTTCGGCTTGGTACGAAGGCAGCGCCGGCTGAGCATCCCGGGTGAACTTGAGGTGTGGCCGATCGCCGCACCCGCCGCCGATGTCCAGAGGCTGCTATCCACCACCGGTGGCGCAACCGTCCGGGAGCATCTCCCCCGTGATGCAGGCGCTTTGTACGGCCAAACGCGCGGCGTTCGCGTCTACGCGCCGGGCGACGCGCTGCGCCTTGTGCACTGGCCGGCCACGGCCAAGACCGGGCGCCTCCTGGTCCGGCAATTCGAGAACCGCCCTGTCGCCCTGCATGTGGTGGTAGAGGCGGAAAGCGAACCGACCTACCTGGAGCGGGCTCTTTCCCGGGCCGCCGCCCTCGTGGAGTGGGGCCTACACCACGGGCATTCCGTGGCTCTCACTACAGCGGCCGACCACGTGCCGGCGGGCAGCGGCCCGGCCCACCTGAGGCGCCTCATGCGCGTGCTGGCTCTGGCCCAGGTCACCGATGACCCAGACACGGTAGATAGGGGCTCGGACGCTGTGGTACTTCGGGTAGCCGGGGAGGAACCACTATGAGGGCTTCAGGGGACGCGAGACGACGGACAATGCCGTGGGCCTCGCTCTTGCGCGGCCTGTGGCTGGCTATCCTGCTGTCGCCTTTCGTCATGCGGCCTCCTCTCTGGCCGGCATCGACGGCAGGGCGCGCCGGAGTGGTCTTGGCCCTCGTCGCCCTGTCGCTGGTTGCCTGGACGGTTTTCCGCACCGCCACCACGCGTGGTCAGGTGCTGTGGCTCGGTTTTCTGGGGTCGGCGGTATTGCTCTCCCGCATCTTGTCCGCGGCGGACGGCGAGGTAGCCAAAGCCATGGCTCTCCCGGTCGTGTCTCTTTTCGGTTACCTTGTGGTAGGTTTGGTAGTGCTTGGTTCGCTTCAAACCAATCGCGTCCTGGCGGCCGCCACAGCGGCGTGCCTGGTCTTCGTACCCGTGGCGGCGGCCGGGGCTGCGTCGACCTGGCTGGGTTTTGGCTTCTCACCGGCTTTGGCGTCGACGCACCTTCGTGGTCTTGGAACTGTGCCAGGTTCGCAAGGCGGCGCGACTGATCCGGACGGCAGCTTGCGGTCGCTGAGCCAGATCGATATCAACCGGCCGGTGACCCTGTCAGACATGGCCATCCTGACCATCTCCGGTGCCCCCACGGCCGCCTACTGGAGCGTCGCCAAGTACGATAATTTTGATGGCCGGTCTTGGACCGGCGCGGCTGCTGCTTCCGACGTGGTCATCGTCAACCCACGGGATGGCGGCGTAGCCCTTGGGGATCTCCTTCCCCCTGCCCTTTCCCCTGCGGCCCCGTCCGTCTCGACAGTCCAAACGTGGAATGTCACCGTGCACCGCTCGACCCGGACCAACGTGCCGCTCATCTACACGGGGGCTCCCACGGCGCTAAGCGGACTGACCGGTGCGACTGCCGTACAGGTAGACCGGGGGCTGCAAGCCCTCTCGGCGCCGGGGGCGCGTTCCTATACCGTCAAGCTGACGGTGCCCAGCGTCGACGTCGAAGCCCTGGCCGGCGTCGGGTTCGCCAGTCAGAAGGTGGCCGGACTGGAAAGGGATCTCGCCATTCCCGCGAACACCTCGCCCAAGGTCGGCGAATTGGCCAGGTCTATCGTTTCGGGCGCCACGGGCCCGTGGAATGCGGCTCAGATGGTGGCCGATTACCTCAAGGTTCACGGGACCTACACGACTCAGTTGTCACCAGCATCTCGGTCGCCCGGCGATGGCAACGCGGTGAACCAGTTCCTTTTGGGCGATGAGCGCGGTTTCTGCGACCAGTTCTCCACCAGCTTCATTGTGCTCATGCGGGAGCTGGGCGTGCCGGCCCGCTGGGTCGTGGGCTACAAGGTCGGGGAGAACGACCGCGGTTCCACGACCGGCAATGCCAACGGCGGCAATGGCGGCAGCGGCAGCGATGGCGGAAAGACCTACGTGGTACATGCCTCCAATGCCCACTCCTGGGCCGAGGTCCACGTCACCCCCTTGGGCTGGGTGCCCATCGACCCCACACCGGGGGGCCAGGTCGCCGGGTCCTATCTTGCGCCCACTGCTTCCACCTCGCCGGATGGCGGCGTGGGCGGCTCAGGTTCGGGTTCAACGGCCGATGAAGGCGGCTCAACCCCAAATTCGTCCCAGAGCGGCGGTGGCACTAACCCCGGCTCTTCTGAACTGCCGACTGGCGCGACGGGGTCGCGTTCCGTGTTTGAGGCAGGCATCGGAGGAGCAATCCTAGCTGTTATCGCTATCTTGGCCGCGGCAATCTTGGTGGCGGTAATAGAGCGTCGGCGGCGCTGGAGATCGAAAGGTCCCGGGAGCCCCGCCGCGATGGGGGCCGACCGCTTGTGGAGAAGCCTGGTCCAGGTCGCCGCCCGAGCCGAGTCCGGTCTTGACCCGGCATTCAGTGCGCGCAAGGCAGACTCCCTGACGCCGCGGGAGCTGCTAAGAATGGCTCCAGCGGGAATCCGGCCATCCGTTGCCGCAGCGATAAACCTATTAGAGAGAGTCTGGTATGGTGACGAGAAGGTAGCGGCCGCCGACATCGCCGCCGCGAAACTGACCCTTCACGCTTCACTGCGCGAATCAGCGCGGGCTTCTGCCGGCACACGGCACGCCTAGGTATTCCGACCTGCTCGTGGAACAGGAAGGCTTTTTCGTACGCCTAACTATGCAGGTGTGAGCTCAGGGAAGTGTAAGACCATGGAAGCGAGGTTGGCCACATTGAGGACAAGGCGTGGGGAGCGGGTCACGAGAACCCCATGAGACGGATGAGAAACGCGGTGGTCGCTTTCGGCCTTGCCGCCCTTTCCATCCTGGGCATTCTTGGCGGCAGGGCTGCTCCAGGCGGGGGCACGATCCCGGCTAGTGTCTTGCCCGCATCCCCTTCTACGGTTCTGGACATACAACCCCAAATGGCGTCGACCGAGCCGTTGCGGGAAGTCCGGATGGTCGATGACCGATTAGGATGGGCCACGGGCATTTACGGCCACGTTCTGCGGACAACGGACGGCGGGGTCACATGGTATCAAGTGGGGCCGTCCTGGCCGTCCTACGCGCCCGAGCCTGGACCGTCTCACCGCGATAACGTCACTGCTTTTCTCCTGGATAATGCCGAGGTGGCTTGGTTTCTCGACGCGAGGATGGACACCGTGTACCGGACGTTGGACGGAGGCCGGCACTGGCAGAAGGGCACTCCGCCCAAGCTCGCCATCACTGATCTCGGAACCACAGGTCCCCGCGCTAGCGGTCTTGGCACCATCGTCCCCGGCCCCCCCATTCCCGGTAGCGCCGAGGGGGGTTGGGCCGTCAGTGGCGCCTCGCTGGCTTTCATCTCCGAACAACAGGGATGGCTCCTGGTCTCCAGTGGTGAGCACCGGAGGCGCGGCGAGTTGTTCCGCACAACCGACGGCGGTCTGACGTGGCGGGCTGTTTCCAGGACAGGGACCGCTACAAACGCCTTACCCTATGGCGGCGACATCGTCTTCAGCCCAGCCGTGAAGGAATTGGGGTGGCTCCGGCCGGACCCAGAGGCCAGCGACACGTCCCCGCCACCGCTCTACGTCACCCGAGACGGCGGCAGGACGTGGGCGCCGCAACCCTTGCCGCCTCGCGTTTTCAACACAGAATCCCCGCCCCAGTTCTACTATGGCCTGCCGCAGTTCACACCCAGTGTCGTCTCCGTGCCCCATGGAGTATCCAGGCCTTTCCCTGCCAACAGCTTTGACGGCTTGTTGCCGGTGACCGTCGCCAGTGGCGGGAGCCATCAGGCCTTGTTCTACACCACGCACGACGGTGGCGCCACCTGGGCCTTCGCGGGTCACATCGCCGCGACGGGCACAGACACGTGGCAGTTCACGTCCATCGTGGACGAAAAGACGTTCTGGGACTACGTCCCCGACTCGAACACCCTCTGGGTGACAAGGGACGGTGGGAAGACCTGGACGTCGCTCCAACCGCGCCCCGCCCTCGATCGCCCTACACCCTGGCGCGGAGCGGTGGAAACGACGCAGATCGCCTTCGTTTCCCCTGAGCGCGGCTGGGCGGTGCTGAACGGGTCCCTCCTGCGCACGGCGGACGGCGGGCGGACGTGGCAGGCGGTGTGGGGCGGCAATCCCATTTGGGTCACTTTCGACCAAGGGACCACCTGGACCGACGTCACTCCGGTGGACTGGGCCGGCGACAGTTACGCCATGACTTCAGGCTACTTCATGGACGAGAAGGCCGGTTTGGCGTTTCGCCTGTATTCCGGGAAAGACCTGACGGTCTGCGGCACCGAGGATGGCGGCCGGTCCTGGTCCACCCTCGCCACGGTGCCGGTCAAGACCGGCGACGGCAACATGTCGGTGGCTTTCGCCGACGCCCAACGTGGCTGGGTCCTGATCCGGTCGGCCGGCATGGGCCAGCATAGCGGTGAACTTCTGCGCACCACGGACGGCGGGCGGACCTGGGAGCTGGTGGCGAAGGGTGGCTGGGCCTCCGAAATGCCCTTCAAGGGCACGCCCGGTGAACTGCCTTTCGGCGGCACTATCACCGTTCAGCCTGACGGGACGCTGTGGCTGAACGGCGGACAACGGGCCTCCGGAGGCGGACCCGGATTTCTATATCTGTTCAAGAGCGTGGATGGCGGCCGGTCTTGGTCCGAGGTACGATTGGAGGCGCCGGCCGGGCACGAAGAAGACACAACGAACGTCTCGCAACCGGCGTTCTTTGGCCGGCTCGGGTTCATCGCCGTGAACTACAACGGACGCGCGGGAAACTCGAACGTCCTATACGTCACCGGTGATTCCGGGAAGACGTGGTCGGTTCGCGGCTCGCTGAACGTGGGGAACTGGCCCGCCTTTGCCGGCCCGGATGAAGGCTGGCAGACCAATGGCCAAGAAGTGTTCCACACGACTGACGGCGGGCGGACCTGGCAGGCCGTGAATCCGGACGTCAGCCTGAGCCAGGCGCTGGAGGGGCGGTTCATCTCCACGGGGATGGTCTTCCCAAACCCCCTTGGACCTTCGGATCCGGCCACCCGGCAAAGGTCCACAACTGGGCACAGCCCCAGATATCTCATCTTCCTCGAGAGCAAGACGGACCACAGCGAACCGAGATTGCGGCTCGCTACCGACGACGGTGGCGAAAGCTGGACCGTTCTCGAAGGGGGTGTCCGCGGACCGCAGTGAGCCTTAGTGGCACGTTCCTTGCTTGAACTAGATTAGGCTGGACGACTGATCTCAAGGAGCTGCCGCAAGCATGGGGATGACTTCTGGTCGAACCTTCGCTGCCTTAAGACACCGCGATTTCCGTCTTTACTGGCTCGGCCAGTGCGTTTCCGTCGTAGGAACCATGATGCAGTCGGCCGCCCTGGCCTGGCTGGTGTATGCCGTCACCGGTTCGCCGCTTTTCCTTGGCACGCTGGCCCTTTTCCAACTCGGTCCCCTCATCCTCCTGGTCCTGCCGGCTGGGGTCTTCATCGATCACTGGCCTAAGCGCAAGGTGCTCATCGCGACGCAGACGGTTTTTCTGCTACAGGCCGCAGCCCTTTCCGCGCTGGCATTCTCGGGCCACGCGACCTACCAGATCATTCTGCCGCTGTCGGCCATATACGGCGTCACCCAGGCCTTCGATAGTCCGGGCCGGCGGGCTTTCCTGATGGACCTGGTCGGGAAGGATGATCTCACCAATGCCGTCTCACTGAGCTCGACCGTCTTCAGCGTGGCTCGGGTGGTCGGTCCGTCGCTTGCTGCCCTAGTGATAGCCAAGGTAGGCGCGGGCTGGTGTTTTATGTTGAACGCGGCGACATACCTGGCGCCCATCATTGCCTTGCTTAAGATAAGCGTTGATGGGTGTCCGGTTCCCGCTCAGCCCGCCCAAAAGCGCGTGGGCAGCCAGGTCGTTGAAGGTTTGCGGTACATTTGGCGGACTGACACCCTCCGAGTGACCATGGCTGGCGCTATGGCCATCCTGATCTTCGGAATGAACGAGAACGTGTTGGCTCCCGTGTTCGCAGACCGCGTCCTGCACATGGGAGTCACAGGCTACGGCACATTGCTGTCCGCCTGGGGATTCGGTGCCTTGGTCGGAGCCCTCGTCAGCACCGCGACGAGTCACCGCCCAGGGATCAACGGGCGGCTCTTCGTGGTGAACGGACTGGCTATCGGGGTCATCCACCTCCTTGTGGCATGGACCGCCGCCTTCCGGGCGAGCGCCGCTTTGTGGACCAGCACCACCCTCCTGATCGCCTTGGGCTGCGCAAGCATCCTCTTCACCAACGCCGCCAGTTCCACCGTGCAGTCCACCGCCGACCAGGCCCTGCGCGGGCGGGTGATGAGCGCTTACGTCCTGGTAGATATGGGGACGATGCCGGTCGGCAACGCATTCGCCGGCGCCGTGATGAGCCGGTGGGGTGCGGAGGCAGGCTTCTTGGCGGGTGGAGTCATGTCCCTCGTCGTCTTGGGCGCCGTCCTCCTCGTCGGGCCCCAGACCGAGTCACTGAACGGGACATCGACGGCCGGACAGCGCAGATCGTGAAGCTGACCAGGAAAGACGCGGCCAAGAAAGCCGAGGCCGAACTCAGGATCCATGACGGCAACTGGGTCTACGAGCTGCGGGAACGTATGGGCGACGTGAACGCGCTGGTCAAGATGGCGGAGTCGATGCAGTAGCCAATTGAGTCTGGGGCTGGACCGCGCCGTCTTCGAACGAGATAACTTCCTCCACCAGTTCCAGGCTGGACGGCCGGTGTGTGATAAGGACGATGGTGCTGTCCGGACGACTGGCCCGCAGTTCAGTCAGCACCAGGCGCTCGGAGTCCGGGTGAAGTGAGGCGGTGGCCTCGTCGAGGATAAAGAGCTTCGGGTGCCTTAGGAAGGCCCGCGCCAAGCCGATCATCTGCCGCTGCCCTGTCGACAGAACGTGCCCCTGCTCGCCCAGGAGAGTCCCATATTTGTTAGGCAGCTGGTCGATGAAGTCGCGGGCTCCCGACAGTTGGGCAGCCAGCTCGATTTCCGTCCGATCAATGGCCGCAAACTCGTTTGGACCCAGGCGAATGTTTTCTTCCACAGTGCCGCGCATGATGAAAGGTTCCGGTCCGAGGAGAAGTACTCTCTTCCGGATGGTCGTCGGGCTCATGGTCCCGAGGTCGTATCCATCGAGGGAGACCAGCCCGCTCTGAGGCCGGACAAAGCCCGCCAGGACATTGGCTAGAGAGCTCTTCCCAGAGCCGTTGGGACCTACCAGACCGATGAACCGGCCGGCTCCAACGGAAAGGTCCACCTTCTGCAGGGCCTCGGTGCCATCGGGATATGACAGCGACAGGTCTCTGCACATCACCGCTCCGGCGGGTCCGTCGGCGCCGGTAGTCACGCCGGCACCGCGGGGCACGCCGGCACCGTGAGGTGTCGCCGTCTCGGCGGACATCTCGGGCACCGCGCCCGGCGCCCTTGACGATTCCGTCGGCTCCTCCCTTTCGTCGAGGAAGCTCCAGATTCGGTCCGCCGCCGCCAGGGACGACTGGACTTGGGTGTGTACCTGCACCAGGCGCCCCGCGACCCCAGCCAGGCTGCTGAAGTAGTGGACGGCAGCCACAAGGCTGCCCAAGGTCAGAGCGCCAGCGAAGTAGCGCCTGCCTCCCTCGATGTAGATCAGGGCCGTCGCCAACCAGTACAGTACCATGGATACCGCGGAAACCGACTCCAAAGTGGCACGTTTGGTCTTTGACCTGATCAGGGCGGTCAGGACAGGGCGGGCTCGGTCGGAGACCATGTCCTGCGCGGACAGAGACTTGATGTCTTTTAGCCCGCCCAGCGTCTCATGGACCACTCCGGTCACCTGGGCCTGGTCGCTCTGAACCGCCGCTCCGAGCCTGCGGAGGCGCGGGCTTAACACGGTGGGGATGAGCCCGTAAATGAATGCCAGGGGCAGGCTGATGAGTCCCAGGACAGGTGTGATCCAGGTCAACATGCCTGCAATGGCTACACCGTACAGAAGCTGGACGAGGGTCTCACCGCCCAGAGAGCGAAAAGCCTGCTGGGCCGCGGGCAGGTCCGACGTGAACAGGGCCACGATTCTCCCGTTCCCGATGCGATGAGATGCTTCCAAAGGCAACCACAACGTCTTCCTAAGGAGGTCGTTTCGGATTGCGCACGCCGACTTCTCGGAGGCGTAGGTGAATGCCAGGTGGTGGGTTACCCCGAAGAACACGTAGGCTAAGGCCAGCACCAGCAGTTGGAACGCGACGAGCACGAGCTGCCGGTATTGCCCGTTCACCAGGACCTCGTCGATGATGCGCCGTTCGACCAGGGGAAAGCCAAGCTGGGCGGCAGAATACGCGACATAGCAGAACATGCCAAGGAGATGAACCGGTAGCTGCGGTTTCAAATAGGACAGGAGCCGGAGCGGAGACCTCATAGGCCAGACCCTCCCGCCGAGACAGCATCCTGTTCCATGCTAGCTGTCCGGGGGTGGGCCAGTCAACCTCCCTTGGTTCAGGTCTACTTGGTTCCGAGTCCATCTGGGTCAGTGAAGTAGCGCCTAACGGTCTCAGCCACAGCGGTACCGCGGATAGCACAGTCGGGCATGTTCCACCCGAAAAAAGTAAAGCCCTCAGGGGGCGTATCACTCTTCATAGCCTGGCGGTACTCGTCAAGGACCACCATGTACAGGTCACTCATCTCTTGTGCAGTGTGGTCCTTGGAAAAGAGGAAGAACTCGTCCACCCTCCAGGCCAGGTGGTCTTTCTCGGCAACCTTCCGGGCGTTGGCGAACACCTTCTGTATGTGGTCCTGATCTTGTTTGCGGTCGCGGCCCTGCAGTGTCAGCGCGAAACCTAGTACGTCAAACCCAGCCGCGGAGGGCAATGGCTCGGCGTTCAGAGCGTACTCGGACGCCCGGAACATGACCTTGCCTTTATAGACTTTCCTGACAGCCGCCAGCGCCTCGGCGTTCCACCGGCTGCTCCGCTGCACCGCCTCATTTCTTGATAGACCTTGAGCACCGCCCAGCCACCACTCGTACTCGTTGGCGGGCGCGAAGTACTCCACCTTATATTCCTCGCAGATCTCGGCCCACTTCTTTGCCTGTTCCAGGGCATCCTGGGAAGCCGCGTCGAGCGCGGGAATACGCTCCGCTTGACCGGCGAACGAGCCAAAATGGGGTAGAAGGGCTACCGAGAACCCCGCTTTCTTGATCTTGACGATCCGGTCGATATACTCCCTCTCCGCCTTTTCCAGCGGTATGCCGGGAAACGACTGGAGAACGAACTTCCCGCCAACATACTGGTAGAGAAGGTTTACGTAAATCGTGTTGACCCCCAGGTCTTTCAGCTTTTCCAGATCGTCCCGGACCATCAAGTAGGCGAAGATGGGAGACGGGTTCCACACCCCTCGGACTTGCTTGGGGTAGACACGGGTCAGGCCTGCGCCTTCCCGCTTCAGCTGTTCAAGAGTGGGTAAAACGTATGGACGACCGTCGTTCCCCGGTCCGGGGCCACGATAGTAATACACTTCCTGGCTGGGAGGGGGTTGGGAAGACTTGGCGCAAGACGTCACCAGCATTAGCGAAAGGGCCAGAGTTGGAATCAGGGCCAGGCTTGGGATTAGGAACTTACGCACAGGTGCCTCTCCTCCCCCTCGCGTTCGTGCTGCCGCCGCCCATCTTTGGGATGATCAAGTGGCGCTACTTGGTGAAACTCTTCAGGGCTTCGGCTTTCACGGTCCGGGCCCATTCCAGTACGGACGAGTCGGGGGCGGTCACGTAGTAGACTGCCGTGGAGCGCCCTCTGAGCTTGTCCAGGCGCCACCAGAGCCAGGTGAGTCGCGACCGGTTGCGGATCTCCCCGCCGTCGACCAGCACAATGACTCGCCCCTCTTCGGTGATGAGGATGTCGCGGCCCTTGTCGTCGTTGTAGCACAGGTGGAGCCCCCTACCCGTGGCCTCCAGCCTGTTGCCCACGGAATCCGATACCCGCCTGGCCGTGAGCCCTTGGAAACGCCGGTGGATGGCCTCGATCTGAGCCTTGTCCGTGTACGTTACGTACCGGTCGCGATCCGACCCGCTTTCCCCGGACGGGATGACAAGGAGGAGCGCCTCTGGGGGCCGCCCGGTTGCGCTATCCGTTGCCCAGACGCCTCCCTGGGCCAGAGTGGCGACCGGCCTGCTCGATGGGATGAGGAAGGACAAAGCCCAGTAAGCCACGACGAAGGCCGCCACCGCGAGGGCGAGAGCAGACACGGCCACCAAGATCCAGGCCTTCCATGACAAGGCCACCTTCAGCCTGCCCAACGCCCTACCCTCCCTTTCAACGGATCAAGTATGCGGCCACGCGCCTCCACACGAGTTTCCCGTTAGCTACCGAGTACTCAAGCAGGGCTCGGCCGCCGACATGCCCGTCTTCAAAGTACGCCAAGACCCACTTCTCCGTCAGGATCCACTTCGCGGTGTCCCGGAAAGCCATCGTGCCGCCTAACTCAGCATCGAAGGGAATCAAGTCCGGGCGTTTCTTGAGATCCGTCAAGACCTGGTTGACTGGGTCGTCGAGCCCCTGTTCTCTCAGGTACCGCAGCACACTGTCACTGTTAAGAACGAGGGGCGTGACGGACTCGGAGTGAAGCTTGGCTGTAAGCGCACTTACTTGGTCGGCCAGCCGGTTCTTCTCAGCGCGCAGAGAATTGACCTCCCTGAACAAGTCCTGGATCTGCGCCTGAAGTCCCGCATTCCGCGTAAGTGCAGCTTCCCTAGTGTCGACCGACCTCCCGCGTTTCAGACTGAGGAGGGGAAATAACCGACTGGTCTTTCGACAACCGGAAGCCGAAGCCTCCCGCCGGCGGTTTCACCAAGGCGCGGTAGCAACCACAGGTGGAGTCAATCCCAGATACCTTCGGCGAATTGACAGGGTGTCTTGGGTTTACTCCCCTTCGCCGAACCATACCCCAGGGGGGTATTAGAGAGCCCTTTCGGGCCTTACCCGCCGACTGTCGAAACCCACCCGTGCCCCATCGGAACCCACTGTCCCCCGGGCTATCGCGCCGCCCGGGAGCGCGAATGTGGACCCGCGCTTTCAAGCAGCAGAAAAGAAGGCAAGGCCGGGCGATCCTCACCTCGAGAGACCTGCTGCCTTCTCGTGAAAGCCGGCTCAATCGCCGGGGGTAAACCCAAGATACCCTGTCGGTCTCGGAAGTGTATCCCGAGTTGACTCCCGCGACCCCATGGCGGCGGATACCCCCCACCCCCCGATAACGACTACACACACCCTCCCGGCCGCGACAGGCACAGTTCAGATGAGGTGGTTTGCGGATTGGCTGACCTCTTTGTCAGCAGCCAGAGGCCGGGCGTCATTGCCCGGCCTCAGATCCCTGTCCAGCTTGTCTGATCTGGCCCTTTTCTGCCAATCGTCCGGCCCTATTCCACCGTCACCGACTTAGCCAGATTCCGCGGCTTATCCACGTCGCAGCCCCGGAGGATAGCGGCGTGGTAGGCCAGGAGCTGCAGCGGGATAGCCGTCAGCGCCGGCATCAAGTAGTCGTGGGTATCGGGCACGGGGATGACCCGGTTGGACTGTTGGGTGATCTCCTTGTCGGTATCCTTGACCAGCGTCAGGACGGTGGCGCCGCGCGCCTTGACCTCCTGGATGTTGCTGGCCGTCTTATCCTTCAAGGCGTCCTGCGTGGCCAGGGCCACCACCGGCACCCCCTCCACGATGAGGGCCAGCGTGCCGTGCTTCAACTCGCCCGCCGCGTACGCCTCGGCGTGGATGTAGGAGATCTCTTTCAGCTTCAGTTGCCCTTCCATGGCCACGGAATAGTCCAGCCCGCGGCCGATGAAGAAAACGTCGTGCCACTGGACGCACTCGCGGGCGAACTCCTTGACCGCTGCCTCGTGTGCCAGCATGGCCTGGGCCTTCTGAGGAAGGGCCCGCAGGTCGCCGGCGAGCCGCCGCCACAGTTCGCCGCCGTCGCCGTGGCCCTCGCCATCGCCGGCACCGCGGCCGTCGCCCACATCGATAGTGCCCTTGGCCCTCGCCAGATAGAGGGCGAAGGCAGTCAGCACGGCGATCTGTGTCGTGTAAGCCTTGGTCGAGGCCACGGCGATCTCCGGCCCCGCCCAAGTGTGAATGGTCTCGTCGGCCTCGCGGTCCACCGAACTGCCGCGCACGTTCGTGATGGCGACGACCTTGACACCCTGCCGTTTCGCCTCTCTCAGCGCCGCCAGAGTGTCGGCCGTCTCGCCCGACTGGCTGATGACCACCATTAGGTCCTTGCCGGGCCGCAGGATGGGGTCACGGTAGCGGAACTCCGAGGCCACATCGGCCTCGGCCGCCGTCCGCGCCAACCGCTCGATCAGGTAACGCCCCACCAGCCCGGCGTGGTAGGCGGTGCCGCAAGCCACCAGGTAGATGCGCTCGGCCGCCGCCAGCTCCGCGTCGCTCATCTTCAGGCCAAGGTCGATGTCGCCATCTTCCGACACCCGCCCCGCCAGAGTATCACGGAGAGCGCGCGGCTGTTCATGGATTTCCTTCAGCATGAAGTGGGGAAAGGTGCCCAGTTCGGCCTGAATCGGATCCCAGGGCACCTCCCACACTTTCTTCTCCACCGGCACGCCGGTGAAGGTCGTCACGTCCACGCCGTCACGCCGCACCACAGCCATCTCGCCCTCATCCAGCACCACCACACGCCGCGTGTGCGGGAGCAGGGCTTGGATGTCGGAGGCGACGATGTTCTCGCCGTCGCCCAGCCCCATCACGAGCGGGCTGGAGCTCTTCACGACGACGAGGCGGTCCGGCTGTTCGGCGGAAGCGATGACCAAGGCGAACGCGCCCTTCAACCGCCGCACGGTAGCGCGGACGGCTTCTTCGAGGTCGCCTTGATAGTACTTCTCCAAGAGGTGAGGCACCACTTCGGTGTCGGTCTCGGATCGGAAAGTGTGACCTTCCTTCTGGAGCTCTTCTTTCAAAGCAGCATAGTTCTCGATGATCCCGTTATGCACCACGGCGAACTGGCCGTCGCAGCCGGTGTGGGGGTGGGCGTTACGGTCCGAGGGCACCCCGTGGGTGGCCCACCGTGTATGACCCATAGCCACCACACCGGGCCGAGCCCGTTCGTCCAGGCGGCTTTCGCCGATCTTGGCTTCCAGGTCCGTCATCCGCCCCTTGGTCTTTACCACTTCGATAGTGGGACGGAAGCTGGTGCGCGTAACGCCGTCATCCAGACGGAGAGTGGGGTGATCTTGCACCCGGGTGACCACGGCGACCCCCGCCGAGTCGTAACCGCGGTACTCCAGGCGTTTCAACCCATCGATCAAGATGGGCAAGGCCTTCTTCGGCCCAACGTAGCCGACAATGCCGCACATACTGATATGTTCCCTCCAGCGCGTATTTGGTCGCGGGCGGGCACAAAAATACCGCGCTCGCCCCGAAAAAGCTGCGCGGAGTCCAAGTGCGGCCCTTTTGTCCGCGGCAGTCACCCGCCGTTTTTGGAGGGCCAGCTAACGGCCTTGGAAGGCCGGGGGTCACCCGCCGAATGATCCGAGATCCCCCACCTCGTCAACTCGCCACCCTGGCACGTGGTTCGCGCCAAGGCTTCTTGCTCACACTGCGAGTTCTGGCGCTAATTTGCTATCCGATTGCTTTCCCGCTCCGCGCGGTTTCCGTCGACGTCCTTATCTTACCTCATGTTGCGGTCCACTGCATCAGCAAGTTCGCGGGCCACTTGCGCCACCAGGCCGCCGTCCGGCCCTTCGACCATGACGCGGATCACCGGTTGCGTACCCGACGCCCGTACCAGCACCCTCCCCCTTCCATTCAGCTTCGCTTCCGCCCGGCCGACGGCTTCCTTCACCCCAGCACTGTGCTCCAGGCGACTCTTATCCGCCACCGGCACCTCTAACAACTGCTGGGGCACCTTCTCCACCACGGCGGCCAGCTCCGACAAGGGCTTACCGCGCCGCCGCATCACATCGATCACCTGAAGAGCCGTCAAAACGCCGTCGCCGGTTGTGTTATGCCGCAGGTTGATGACGTGCCCCGACTGCTCGCCGCCATAGGTGTAACCATCGCGGAGCATGGTTTCCAGGACGTAGCGGTCACCGACCTTGGCGCGCCGGAGCACTGCGCCCCGCTCTTTCAGAGCCAGCTCCAGCCCGAAATTACTCATCACTGTCCCTACCACAGTATTCTTCGGGAGCTCGCCGCGCTCCAAAAGATCCAGCCCGCACACGGCCATAATCCCGTCGCCGTCCACGATGCGGCCCTTTTCGTCCACCAGGAACACCCGGTCGGCGTCGCCGTCGTGAGCGATACCGAGGTCCGCGCCCCGCCGCACCACTTCGGCCGCCATGGTGTCGGGTGCCGTGGAGCCGCTGCTTACATTGATAAGGGCCCCGTCGCCGGCATCGTTCAAGGCCCAGACCGTCGCCCCCAAACGCCGCAACAGCGCGGGCGCGAAGGCCGAGGCGCTGCCGTTACCACAGTCGATGACTACTTTCAAACCCTTCAGGGGTTCTCCGCTTGCACCGGCGGCCGCCCGGCCATCTGCGCCGGCCGAGTCGCCGGCCGAGGCGCCGGCACCGGAAACCAGCCCGGCCGCATGCTCAAGATAGCGTTCCATCAGACTCGCCGCGGACCGCGCGCGTCCCACGCCTGTCCCCACTGGCAAGCCCAGCTCTGCCAGAGGCCGGAAGGCCAGCTCCGCCAGACGGTCCTCCGTCTCGTCGCTGAGCTTGAATCCATCACCGGAGAAGAACTTGATGCCGTTGTCCTCGATGGGGTTGTGGGAGGCCGAAATCATCACGCCCGCCGCCGCTCCGGCGTCCTTGGTAAGGTAAGCCACCGCCGGCGTGGACACCACGCCGAGCAAAAGAGCTTCCCCTCCCGCCGAGCAGATACCGGCCACTAGTGCGGCTTCCAGCATGTCACCCGATAGCCGCGTGTCGCGCCCCACAAGAATGGCCGGACGTTCTTTCCCGCCGGCCAAGAGTTTGGTCCCCGCCCGTCCCAGGGCCAGAGCTAGTTCCGCGTTCAGCGTCTGGTTGGCGACACCGCGCACGCCATCGGTTCCAAAGATCCTGTCTGTCATGTTTTCTCTTCACCTGGTTCTAGAGTATGCACCGAAAGGTGTTCTGGACGGATGACCCAAGGAAGCGTGCCTCCCTACAGGCACCTGGCCTAAGGCCCGGAGACGGTCACACCGACATTGGCCGGGTCAGTTGAAGAGACCTGTATTCCGGCCGGTACGCGCACGGTGACGTTCTGTTGATAGTGGCCGGCGGCCAAGCCGGTGACGTCCACCGACGCGTCGATGGAATCGGCGCGTAAGTTGTCAATGTCGCTGGCCAGACCGTTGACCGTAACCTTCACGGTACTGGCCTCCAAAGCGTATTTCAGATTGGCGGCACCGTTCACAACTTTCACCGGCACTTCCAGAGTCTTGGTGGCGCCCGTTTCCGGCACGATGGTCACGGTGACCTGGATTGACCGCGGTTCCACCATCTCGACGCCCTGCGGCGCAACCACCGCCACTTCTTTGATGACATTGGCGCTGGCCCCGGTGACATCCACCGCCTGCGCCGTGACCGAAGTGATGTCCTCGATCAGGGCCGGCAGGCCGCGGATGGTCACCGAAGACGGTTCCACGGTGACGGTGCCCACGCGGAAACCCTTGGCCGGCGAACCCACCACGCTGGGTAAAGTAACCTGAACCGACTTGGCGGGCGGCAGTTTAAGGATGGGCACGCTGACGTCCACGGGGGCCTTGGTGAAACTGACGTTCTTCACTTCATTGCCGTCGGCGTCCACCGGCCTGACCTGTACCTGCTGCTGGACCGTGGCGGTGGCGCCGCGCAGGTCAACCTCGGCCACCATCCTGGCCACCCGCTGCACCACCGAGGCCGGGCCGCTGACGGATATCGCCGACGGCCTCACGGTCACCTGAGAACTGGCGAAATCGGGATCAAGGTTCGACGCCACCACTTCCACCGGCACGCTCTTCGTGACCAGGTTCTCGAACCGGACCGTGGCCTGGGCCGGGCTGGCCTCGACGAATTCGACCTTGTCCTTCGATATGGTCACTTCAATGGGGTATAGATCCTTGCCGGTGGAGGCGCCGGAGAGGTCCACCGTGGCCTTGATGTCGGCGGCGGTGACGGTGTCCACGAACCGTTTGTACCCCTTGATCTGGACTTCAATGACGTCCGGTTTCTTGTCCATGATGACCAGGGAAGAGTCGACCTTTACATAACTCACCGGAACGTTCTTTATGGTGACTTGCCGCTCTGGGTTCTGCTGGCTGACCACCTGAAACCAGAGAATGACGGCCAGGAGCACGGACAGGATCTTCAGAGAGAGGTCGCGTTCCAGGATTTTATCCATGGGCCCGGCCTCCCCCCAGTCCAAGATGGAATCCGCCCGGCTGGTGCGAGGGAGCGCAAAGGGCGGTGAGCATTTCCCGCAGAGTCTTCTCGTCGAAGTAGCGTCCCAGCTTCCCGGCGTTCGCCAGGGAGATGATGCCGGTTTCTTCGGAAACCACCACGGACACGCAGTCCGAGTGTTCGGTGATACCGATGGCCGCGCGGTGGCGCGTGCCGATGGCGCGGTCGATATCCGGGTTCTCCGTCAAGGGCAGGAAGCAGCCGGCCGCCAGGATCCGGTCCCCACGAATGATGACGGCACCGTCGTGAAGGGGTGTGTTCGGGACGAAAAGGTTTATGAGCAGGTCGGCCGATACCAGGCTTTCCAGCCGCGTCCCGGTTTCCACCACTTCGTTCAGGCCGGTCTCCCTTTCGATGACGATCAGCGCACCCAGCTTATGACTGGCCAGAGTCTCGGCAGCCAGGACGATCTCGTTGATGACGCGCGCCCACTCCTCTTCACCCATGATCAAGAAGGAGCGTGCGAAGAGACGGCCGCGGCCCAACTGCTCCAGGGCGCGGCGCAATTCGGGTTGAAAGACGATGGGCAGGGCTACCAGGAGCATCACCTGGGCCTGCTCCAGCAGCCAGTTCACCGTGTAGAGGCGCAGAAAGCGGCTGGCCGTGACCAGGATGAGCAGGAGGATGACGCCTTTGATCAATTGTACGGCACGGGTGCCGCGGATCAGCACGAGGACACGGTAAAGCACATAGGCCACCACGGCGATGTCCACGATGGCCATAACAATATCCCAGATGCTTAAGAACTGTAACTGTGCCAGCACCTGTGGCTCTCCTTGTCCCTCCGGCAGAGATTCCGATAACTTGAAAGCGGATGCGCTACTCGCATGTCATAAGATGAGTGCTTTGCCGTTGTGGTTTCGATGATTTGGCCGTAACTACCTGCCTTGCAGGGCAAAAAACGGCCCGTCAGCATTTGTCGGCGCTGCTTAAGAAAGCCAGGCTTACCAAGGCTTGTTCCTCGCGCGGCAACCACATGCCAAAGGTCTGATCTGATCACGATAGTCAGCACGGAAACCGGAGCTAAGGGCTAAGCCCGGCGCCCCAGTAAGCCCTGGGAAGTAACGGAATCAGACGCGAGAGCATCTGCCGGTAGCTCACCGTCCCATCGAGAATCCCCAGCAGATGGCGAAAAGCATTCGGATTCCCTAAGAAGAGGTTTTCCATGACGCGCGGCCGGAAAGCCACCAAACGCTGTATCTTGGCGGCCAACCGCAGCTCCTGCCCGCAGGCGCCCTCCACCCGCCTTTCATAGGACCGCAGCGTCTGGGCCCGGCCGTCTCCACGCTCCAAGGTTTCCGCCGCCATGTCCCCGGCCAGGTGACCCGAGACCGCCGCATACCGGAGACCTTCTCCCGAGAATGGGTCGGCCAGCCCGGCGGAATCCCCCGCCAGCATCCACCGGTCACCGGAGAGGCGCCGGCGCGGGCCCCCCACGGGGATGTGCGCCCCGCGGACTTTCGCGAGAAGGCGCAGGCCATTACTCTGGAGGTAGGCCGGCCACCGGGCCAAGACATCGGCGGCGCGGCCGGCGGGGGCGCCCAGGCCCACATTCAGGTGCCCGTTCAGCGGGAATATCCAGCCGTACCCGGCCAGGACCTCGCCGTAGAAACACTGAATGGCGCCGCCGTCAGGCGTGCCCAAAGAGTTTCCCATCCGCACGGCCGTGAGGCCCCGGTCGTCCGGTACCGCTTCAGCCACCAGGCAAAAAGCCAGACCCGCCGGGTCGGGCGCGCCGGCGAGACGCTGGCTGATTCTGCCCATGACTCCGTCGGCGACGATGAGGACAGACGCCCGGACGTATTCGGTCGGTCCCTCCGGCCGCACCCCACCCCCGCCCGCACCACCACCCACCCGCCTTACGCGGACTTCCGCGTACCCTGTGCCCACTTCCACATCCTCCGCCTCCAGGCCGGGGGTGAATTCCGCACCGGCGGCGATGGCCGCTTCCACTAGGCAGACGTCGAAGGCTTCTCTTCTTACGGTGGCCATGAAGGGCCTGGGCATGCGGACATCCACCCTCTTGCCGCCAAAGTCGGCGATGAGACGGTCGCAGTTGGTTTCCAGGGCACGCCTGGGAAGCCGCGCCCCCAATAACTCCTGGGCGGCGCGGGTCACGCCGCCACCACAGGCTTTGAAGCGGGGGAACTCCCGCCGGTCCAAGAGCCGGGTTCGGAGGCCGAGTTCGGCACACCGGCCGGCGGCCACCGCTCCGGCCGGGCCGGCCCCAATGACAATGGTGTCGTACACGCGCCCCGCCCCCCGCCGTGCAACGCGGCCACCACACGCCGCCGTCTTGACCTTGACATCGCTGTCTCCGGTAGCTTTCCCGAAAGCCAGTGGAGAATGGCTCCAGAGCTTCCAGCCCATACTAGCTGCGTTAATCGTTTCGGGGAGGCGTGCGCTTGGCCCATCTGCAACCGTTGGCGGAGGAACTGACCCGGGAATGGCCGGAGATCCTTGAAGTGGACCGGCGTCTGAAAGCGGAGTTGGCTTCCCAGGTGCCCCTCATGCAGGAAGTCATCGATCACCTGAGCGGCCGTGGCGGGAAGAAACTGCGTCCCAGACTGGTTTACCTTTGTGGGAACTTCGCCGGCGCGGACCACCGTCCGGACCCTGCCGCCATCAGGGACGTGGCTACAGCCGTCGAACTCATCCACTTGGCATCCTTGGTCCACGACGACATCATCGACCGTTCCAGGACCCGGCGCGGTAAGCCTACGGCCAACGCCCTGTGGGGCAACCACGTTTCCGTTCTGGCAGGCGACTACCTGTTCGCCAAGGCCTTCAACCTGTTGACGCGGCATAATCAGTACGGCGTGGTGGAGATCGCCTCCGCCACCATTGCCATCATGTGCGAAGGAGAGATCGAGCAAGCCGAGCAGGCTTACGACTGCGACCTGACTTTCGACCAGTATTTCCGGCGCGCGGAAAGGAAGACGGCACGCCTCCTGGCCGCTTCGTGCCGGGTCGGGGCGGCGGTAAGCCGGGCGCCGGCCGCGGTCCAGGATGCCCTGGAGGTGTACGGTCGGCAGATGGGCTACGCCTACCAGATCGTGGACGACCTCTTGGACCTGACCGCCGACCGCAAAGTGCTGGGAAAACCGGTGGGCGCCGACCTGCGGCAAGGCATTGTGACCCTCCCCGTGGTTTTCCTCCTCCAGGACGAGGGCTGGCGGGCCAAGGTGGCTCCATTGATCGCGGCGCGGGCCGTGACGGCTCCGGTAATCGCCCAGGTACGCAAGGGATTGAAGGAGTCCGGGGCTATCCGGCGCTCTTTCGAGGTAGCCCGGCAATGTGTGGCGCAGGCGCAGGAGGCGCTGGCGGACCTGCCCGCCGTGCCGGAGAGAGACGTTCTGAGCGGGCTGACGGAGTACGTGCTTACCAGGTCAAACTAGGCCCTACGCAATGACACCCCTGGCACGCAGATAGCGGCAAGCGCGGTGCATGAGCCGGGCTTGGGCGCCACCGGCTTCGTGGAGAACGCGACGGACATCCTGGCCGAGGCCCGCGGTCTCTACCTTGGGGTCAGAGAGGTAGAGGGCGAGGAGCCCGCGGACCACCGCACGGTGAAACCAGGCGTCCGGGACCAGGCGACTACCCTCCAAAGACCGGCGCGTGAACCGTACCAAGGCCTCAACCCGAGAAGGTGGATCAGGGTAGTAGGAGACGAAATTCAAGTCCCGCCCTCCCAGGTCTTCGTCCTGATCGATGAAGTAGTCCAGCAGGATATGCAGGCCACAGATGTCCGGAAAGTACAGTCGCACCAGGGCATCCACGGATGCGGTGTCCAGCCGCCGCTCCTGATCCGCCGCCATCGCCATCAGAACGAAGATACCCAGGGTAGACCCGCAGGCCGCTCCGAATTCCCACCACGAGAGCCCCCAGCCGTCGAACAGGGCGCCCGACCCGTCGCTCCTCATCTCCGCGCTCCCCGCCTCCGCGACCCCCGTCGAGTGTTCCCTGTGCCAGGCTACCAGGCGCGCTTCCCTTTCCGGCGTAGTGGCCAAGTGCTTGTAGACTTGAAGGTCGGAATATAGGCCGGCTAGCCCGGTGGCAGCCAGGCGGACAGCTCCCGTCTCAGACATCACACCAGAGCCAGAGTATCCAGGCAGCCTCAGTAGGACTTGGCGGCTGGTGGCAACCAGTTTGTCCAAGTAGCCGCCATCGTCTGTCAGGGGGTAGTCCCTGTAGAACCCTTGTCGCGGCAGCGCGCGGTCCGGATCGACGGCGGCAACCATGGCTTCGTGCAGAGTACGGAAAGCCTGCTCTTCATGCACCCCGGCCCGGTCACAGAGGTTGTCCAGGTAGTCGCTGATAGTCTGAATGGCCACGATAACCCGGACGAGGTCAGCCGTCAGATCGGGCGGCGCCAGAAGGGCGTAGACGCCCCCGCCCAGGCAGTGGAACCGCTTGAGCTTGAGACTCGCCAAAGCTTGACGCCGCAATTCGCCGTCGGGGATGGCCCGGGCCACCTGCTCCCATCGCCCAAGCTCCCGGTCCACCATTGGAAACACCTGGCGGACCTGTCGGTACACGAGCCCAGCGGCCCCCCACGATTCACCTGTTGACGTTCCACCCACCCGCTTGTGCACTTCCTGTACCTAGCATTGCCGGATGATAGGCTGCGAACCGCCACAGTGAAGCTAGGAGCGTAAGATGGCATCAAGGGTTAGTCGAAGTCAGCGGGCGTGCCGGATCTCCTCAATGGCTCCGGGGTCCTCCAACGCGGTCACGTCGCCCGGGTTCTTCCCCAGATAAGCTGCGCGGATGACGCGCCGCATGATCTTGGCGTTACGCGTCTTCGGCAGGGCGGAAACGAACCGTACGTCCTCGGGCGCCAGGGGCTTGCCCATAGCGGCGATGACGCGTTGCTTCAACTCCTGACGCAGCTCCTCAGTGCCCACGGCACCCGGCTTCAGGAGGGCGAAACATACCGCCACCTCGCCTTTCACCTCGTGCGGCACGCCGATGGCCGCGGCCTCAGCCACGTCCGGGTGGCCGACCAATACCGATTCAAACTCGGCCGGGCCCACGCGCTTGCCGGCGATCTTGATGGTGTCATCCGAGCGGCCTAAGATGTACCAGAAGCCGTCGTCGTCCACCAGGGCCCAGTCTCCGTGGACCCAGACGCCGTCCCACCGCGACCAGTAGGCGTCCAGATAGCGGTCGGGGTCGTGCCAGAAACCGCGGGTCATGCCGACCCAGGGCCCCTTGATGACCAGTTCGCCCACTTCCCCGCGGACCGGCTGCGCATTTTCGTTCAACACGTCCACGGCCATGCCCGGCACGGCACAGTTGAAGGAGCACGCTTGCAGGGGGCGGATGGGGATGCACCCAAGGATGCCGCCGGACACTTCCGTGCCACCCGAGTAGTTGATGATAGGCGCCCGCCCGCCACCGACCTTCTCAAACAGCCACATGTAGGGATCGGGGTTCCAGGGTTCGCCGGTGCTGCCGAACATGCGCAGAGAAGACAGGTCGTAGCGCGCCGGCCATTCGGTACCGTGGGGCATCAGGGCGCGGATGAGTGTCGGAGAAATGCCCAGGTGCGTGATGCGGTGACGTTGGACCATGCTCCAGATGCGCCCGGGGTCGGGCCAGTCGGGGGCGCCGTCGTACAGGAAACAGGCTGAACCCAAGGCCAAGGTGCCAAAGATGAGCCACGGCCCCATCATCCAACCGATGTCGGTAAACCACATCATCAGCTCGCCCTGTTTGAGGTCGAAGCAATGCGAAATGTCCTGGGCCGACTTCAGGGGGAAACCGCAGTGCACGTGGACGGCGCCCTTGGGACGGCCGGTGGTGCCGGATGTGTAGATGATCATGAAGGGGTCTTCGGGGTCCAGGCGGGCCGTCTCGAACTCCGCCGGGCGGCCCGCGACCAGGTCGTGGTACCAGATGTCCCGGCCGGGCGTCCAGGGAACGGACGGGGCGACAGAAGCAGCCGGAGTGGCCGGAGCAGCCTGCCCCAAACGCCGCACCACGACAACCTTCTCCACCGATGGCGCCAGGGCGCAGGCCTGGTCGGCCACGGCCTTCATGTCCACCACCCTGCCGCGCCGGTAGAAACCGTCGGCCGTGATGAGCAGGCGGGCGCCGCAGTCGTTCAGGCGGCTGGCGGCGGCCTGGGGAGCGAACCCGGAGAAAATGGGCACGAAAACGGTTCCCACCTTGGCCAAGGCCATGATGGCGGCCACGATCTCCGGAATCATGGGTAGGAAGAGGCCCACGCGGTCGCCCTTGGTGATGCCGAGCGACTGCAACCCATGGGCCAGCCGGTTCGCCTCCGCCTGGAGTTCACGGTAGGTCCAGCGCCGGACCTGGCCTTCCTCGCCCTCGTAGATCACGGCCGGCTGGTCGGCGCGGTTGGTTTCCGCGTCGACCCATTTGTCGACGCAGTCATGGGCCAGGTTCATCTTGGCACCCCGGAACCAGGTGGCCCAGGGCACGCCCCGCGACAGATCCAGGACTTGCTGGTAAGGCTCGTACCAGTCCACACCCAAGTCCCTGACCACCAAGTCCCAGAACCAGCCCGGATCGGCGGCCGACTTGGCCTGCAATTCCTCAAAAGAGGACGCCCCGGCCAGGGACATGAAGCGAGTGATGTTGGCGGACGCGACTTGATCGACGCTGGGGTTCCAGATGATTCCTTCAGTGGCCATGGTCCACCCCCCGGAGGTGTGGGCAAACAGCGGTGAAAACCTAAAAGCCCCGGGGACCGGGGGTTAGACCGGTTCCCCGGGGCTGGACCTAGGCCCGCCGGAGTCGTCCCGGGGCTTGGGAAGGCCTCGCGGGAATCGCTACGGATAGGCCTTTATGCGGTGAATGAGATCGGGTTGTTTATATCAGGGATTTCTGAAATACGCCAATCACGGTTGAAAAACCTTCAAGTCCGCCACGGTTCCACGGAAAGCCCAGCTAACATTAGCACAAACACCTTCGTCAGGCCAGGTCCGAAGATATTGACGGCGACGAAGGATCAGAGCCCGAGACCGCGAGCAATGACCAGCCGCTGAACCTCTGACGTGCCTTCGCCGATTTCCATGAGTTTGGCATCACGGAACAACCGTTCGGCCCGGTATTCCAGGCAATATCCGTGCCCGGCGTGTACCTGTAATGTAGTGAGCGCCGCCCGCACAGCCGTCTCCGAGGCGAACATCTTCGCCATGGCCGCCTCCGTCGTGAACCGGCCCCCGCCCTGCCCAGGCGCCTTTTCGGCCGCTTCCATGACCTTATCCCTGGCACGGGCGGCGGAGATGGTCAAGAGCCGGGCCGCCTCGACCTCCGTGGCGGTCTCGCTCAACCGGAAAGCGACGGCTTGGTTCTTCCCGATGGCCTGGCCGAACTGCACGCGGTTCTTGGCATAGGCCAGGGAGTCCTCCAGGCACGCCTGGGCCAGGCCGACCGAAAGGGCCGCGACCCCCACCCTCCCGGTGTCTAGCACGGTCAGGAACATCTTCAACCCCTCGCCCCGCTTGCCGAGGAGGTTGGCCGCCGGCACACGACAATCTTCGAAGATCAGGTGGGCCGTGTCAGAGCAGCGTAGACCCATCTTCGTGAACTTCTTGGCCACCCGGAAGCCCGGCGTGTCCGTGGGGACGATGAAGCACGAGATGCCGCGCGACCCCAGCTCCGGGTCGGTCACGGCCGCCACCACCACGAAGTCGGCCACCGAGCCGTTGGTGATAAAGATCTTCTCCCCATTGATGATCCACTGCCCGGCGCCGCCGACTCCCTGCCCTACGCTGGACCCGCCCCCGCCGCCATCCCACACCGCCGCGGTCTTCACTGCCGCGGCATCGGACCCGGCTCCCTCCTCTGTGAGCCCGAAAGCCGAGATGAGCTTGCCCTGGAGCACGCCCGGCACCCAGCGCTGTTTCTGCTCCTCGGTGCCGAAGAGGAACACGGCCAAGGTGCCAATGGTGGCGTTCACTGCCATGGTCAGGCCCACGGCGGCATCACAGCGGGCCACCTCGGCGGCAGCCAGGCTGTAGGCGACGGTCCCCTCGGCGCCTCCGCCGTATTCCTTGGGGTAGGGTAATCCGTAGAACCCAAGCTCACCCATACGCCGCACCAGGGCGGCCGGGAACTCCCCGGTCCGGTCCCGTTCGGCGGCGCCCGGAAGGACTTCTTTCTCCGCGAACTCCCGCGCCACGGCGCGGATTTCTTCTTCCCTCGGCGTCAGTCCCAAGTACACTTCGGACGCCCCCTTTCTAAGCCGGGACGAAGTAGACGTCGGTGGGTTTGAACTTGGAGTTACGGAGGAACTGGGCCTTCACTCTCGTGCCGATCTGGGCTTGGCTGGGCTCCACACCCACCAAGCGCGCCAAGAAGAGAGTGTCGAACCCGTCGAATTCGACCAGGATGAGGGTGAAGGGCGTCTCTTTCAGGAACGCCTCGCTCCCGAAATAGCAGGTGGTCCAAGTGTGGATCCGGCCTTCTTTCGGCAGCTCCACCCACTCCGTCTTGGCGCCGCAGACCATGCAGTGGCCGCGCGGCGTGGCATAGGCGTAGCCGCACTCCGGGCACTTAGAACCCAGGAGCTTCCCCGACGCCAGCCCGATGAAGAAGGGGGAATCTTGCGCGTAGCTGTGGATGTAGTCGATCTCGTAGTGGTCCTTGACGATGAGGGGGTCAATGTTGAAGACCACGGTGCCCTCTTCGGTTTCCGGCAACCTGATCTTCTTGGCCTCTTTCACCTCGCCGGCCCCGCCCGCTCCGGCCGGCTTTTCAGTCATGTCAGTCACCGCTAAAACCCCCTTTCCAGCACCGACACCGTGATGTAGGTGCCGGTGCCGGCGTGGCTGTGAATCAGCCCGCGCCTGGCCCGGGGAATCTGCAGGCGGTCGTTGCCGAAGTGCTTGCCGATGGTCCCCTGGAGCTGCCACAAGGCGAACACGGCCTGCATCAGGCCGGTGGCGCCCACGGGGTGGCCGCACGCCAGGAGACCGCCGGACGGGTTCACCGGGACCTTGCCGCCAATGTCGGCGTGGCCGGCCTCGACGAACGGCCCTCCTTCGCCGTAACGGCATAGCCCCAGGTCCTCGTAGGTCTGGATCTCGGACGAGGTGAAGGCGTCGTGGAGCTCGACGAAATCCACTTCCTCCAAGGGGTTGGTGACGCCGGCCATCTCGTAGGCCGTCTTGGCCGCCATCCGCCCGCCGCGGAAGGAGTGGACACCGGGGTACTTGAGACCCTTGTAGTCCTCTGGCCGCTCGTGCGGCAGGAGGATGACGTCGCCGTGGGGGCGGTCGGCCAGGCGCATGGTATCGGTGCCGGTGCCGACGCCGGTGACCTTGACGGGCCGGTCGGTCAGTTTCGCCGCCATCTCCTCGCTGGCCAGGACGCAGCAGGCGGCGCCGTCGCTCATGACGCAGACGTCCAAGCGGGTAAGGGGGTCGGATACCATTTCCGAGCGGCGCACGTCCTCCACCGTCAGCTTCATGGGGTACTGAGAGTAGGGGTTATGGAGAGCGTTGCCGTGGTTCTTCACCGACACGCGGGCCATCTGCTCCACAGTGGTGCCGAACTCGTGCATGTGACGGCGGACCATCATGGCGTAGTACCCGGTGTAGAAGCCGCCCACCGGGTAGTCGAAGTTCGTGTCGGAGGCCAGGGCGATGAATTCGTTGCCTTTCCAGGTGTTGACGCGGGACATGGTCTCAAAGCCGAAGGCCACGCACACGTCCATGCGCCCCGAGGCCACCGCCTCCCACGCCGACTGGAAGCACATGCCGCCGGTGGCACCGCCCGACTCGATGCGGCGGCCCGGTTTCGGGCAAAGGCCAAGGTAATCCTGGACCATGATGCCGGCCATGAGCTGGCGGGTGAAGTGATCGGAGAAGTAGGAGGCCACACTGCCGTCGATCCGGTCGACGGTCAGGTTGGGGACATCCGCCATGGCGTAATCGAAAGCTTCCTTGACCATGTAACGGAAGTCCTTGTCCGGCTGAGCCTTCTTAAAGCGGGTGATGCCGCCGGACACAAAGTAAACGTCACGGAAACCTTTGGGCACAGGAACACCTCCCTGAATCTAACTCCCATTTTCTAGTCCTGTGTGGTAACTGGTACCGCTGCCCGCGGTTGCAGGGTTTTAGTCTTGCCCTGTCCCCTGTCTTTGCCCGCGGGCCGCCCCTGGTTATTGACCGTGTCTCCCTGGCCGTCACCTCCTCCCCTTGACTCCACTGCCTTCCCTATCCCTGACCTTGCGGGCTTCTCAGGGAAGGCCTGGAATTCCTGCAAAGGAGGCGCCAATCCAACCTCCTCACCCTGCCTCCCTGCCTCCCTGCCGCTCTGGCCGGCGGGCGGTGGGTCGCGGAGACTGAGGGCGCTGGCACGGTTCTTGCTCTCTGACTTGCTCTGAAAGGATTCTCGGGATACGAAACGAATTAGCTGCTGGTTCACCTCTGTTTCGCCAATCTTCATCTAGAATTCGGAGCATTCAATATGGCACGGAGACATATATGCGTGTAATCCGTGAACTATGGCCTTTCGCCCGCCGCCACCTGGTGCTGGTAGTGTGGGCGACCCTGGCAATGGCCGTTCTGTCGGCCTTGGGGATGATCCGGCCCTACCTTACCAAGGAACTGATCGACCGTGTCATCACGGGGCGGGAGTACTCCCTGCTACCGTGGTTGGCGGGGGCCACCATCGTGGTCTCGGCGGGGCGGGGCGTCTTCAACTACGCGCGGCTGTATCTGGGGGAGCTTTTCGGGCAACGCGTGGTCTTCGACCTGCGGACGGCCTTGTACGAGCACTTGTCAGGCCTGCCCTTCGACTTCTACGACCACGCCAAGACGGGCGACCTGATGTCGCGCCTCACGGGAGACGTGGAGGCGGTGCGGGCCTTCACGTCCTTCGGGTTCATCCATGTCATGGACTTCTTCTTCATGCTCACGTATGTCCTGATAATCCTGTTCTACCTGGACGTGAAGCTAACACTCATCAGCCTGACCGGCATGCCGTTCCTGGCGTTGGTGGTCATCATCTTCGACCGCCAGGTCCGTCCGGCGTTCAAAGTCGTACAACAGTCCTTGTCGGCCCTGACGTCGCGGATCCAGGAGAACATTACGGGCGTGCGGGTGGTGAAAGCTTTCGCCAGAGAAACGCATGAGGTCGGGGTGTTCGAAGGGCGTAACCGCGGGTTCATGGATGACAACCTGAAGGCCTCCTTCATCTGGGCGCGGTTCATTCCCGCCATGGATTTCTTTTCGAACGTGGCCAGCACCACGGTGCTGCTTTTCGGCGGCCTGTTCTACATCCGCGGCCTCATCACTCTGGGGACGTTGGTGGCCTTTACCAGCTACATCTGGACGCTCATCTGGACCACGCGCGACCTGGGGTGGCTCATCAACCAGTTGGAGCAGGGGCTGGCGGCGGGGGAGCGGCTGGAAGAGATTCTGGAGACGCCATCGAACCTGGCGGAGAGGGTGGACGCCTATGAGTTCGGACTGGCAGGCAGGGCAGCCACGGCCGGCGCCGCCCCGCCCCCTGAGTTGCGCGGCCACGTCCGGTTCGAGGATGTCAGCTTCGCCTATGACGGAAAGACGGAGGTCCTCCGGGACATCGACCTCGACGCGCCGCCCGGAAGCATGGTGGCTCTGGTCGGCGCCACGGGGGCCGGCAAGAGCAGCCTGGTGTCGCTCATCCCGCGCTTCTACGACTGCACGGCGGGGCGCGTCACGGTGGACGGGCACGATGTGCGGGACGTGAAGCTGGCCGGACTACGGTCGCATATCGGCCTGGCCCTTCAGGAGACTTTCCTGTTCTCCGCCTCTATCAGGGAGAACATCGCCTACGGGCGCAAGGGAGCGTCGGCGGCGGAAGTCGAGGCGGCGGCACGCATCGCGCAGGCCCACGACTTCATCACGGAGCTGCCCCAGGGATATGAGACGGTGGTGGGCGAACGGGGCATCGGCCTTTCGGGCGGGCAGAAACAGCGCGTGGCTATCGCCCGGGCCTTGCTCATCGACCCGCGCATCCTCATCTTGGACGACTCCACCAGCTCGGTGGACATGGAGACCGAGTTCCTTATTCAGAAGGACCTGGCCGCAGTAATGCGGGGCCGGACGACCTTCGTCATCGCCCACCGGCTGTCCACGGTGAAGAGCGCCAGCCAGATCCTGGTCATGGACGGCGGGCGCATTGTCGAGCGGGGCACTCACGAGGAGCTCTTGGCGGCGGGCGGCCGGTACAGGGAGATCTACGACGTGCAGTTCCGTGATCAGGAAGAGATCATGGATAAGATGGGCGGCACCACCGACCAGGTGGCGGCAGCCGGACAGGCGGCGAACGGAGGGGAGCAGGCGCTATGAGCGAACCGGATAAGTCGGCTCCAGCCAAGACCCCCGGCACGGCTCCCGTCCGAGCAGCGGCCTCCCCCGTGTCCGGCCAAGAAAAGGCCCCCCAGGCCCAGCCGCCCCGTCAAGCCTCCGGGAAGAGCCGTATCCGCGAAGAAATGCCCCGCTACGGTGCTTACGACCCCAGCGAGGAGACCGTCGAGCGCCCCTTCGACCGCGAGCAGTTCCTGCGGCTAATGGCCTTTCTCAAGCCCTACCGGCGGTGGGTCGTCACCACTATCTGTCTGATGGTGGTGGGGTCGGCGGCAGGGCTGGCCGGCCCATACTTGATGAAGGTGGCCATCGACTTCTACATTGGGCCGAAGAACTTCCACGGGCTGCTCTTGATCTGCCTGCTCTGGGGCGTCATATATCTGATCAACTGGGCGGCCATGCACTACCGCATGAAGATCATGGCTCAGGTGGGCCAGAACGTCCTGCATGATCTGCGCCACACCCTGTTCTCGCACATTCAGAAGCTATCGTTCAAGTTCTATGACGGGCGGCCGGCAGGCAAGATCATGGTCCGCTTGACTAACGATGTGAACGCTTTGAACCAACTGCTCAGTTCGGGCGTCATTAACGTCCTGACGGACTCGCTGACCCTGGCCGGAATCATCGGCATCATGATCTCCATGGAAACAAGGTTGGCCCTCGCCTCCTTCGTCACCCTCCCCTTCCTCATCCTCCTGTCGACGCGGCTACGGCGTCTCATCCGCGAGGCCTGGCGCGTGGTCCGCCGGAAGACGGCGAACATCAACGCCTACCTCCAAGAGAGCCTTTCGGGCATTCGGGTGACCCAGGCTTTCGTGCGCGAGCCGGAGAACCAGCGGCACTTCGTCGACATCAACTTTGACAACCTGGTGCACTGGATGAAGGCCATCCGCGTCAACTCCATCTTCGGGCCCCTGGTGGAACTGACGGGCGCCGTGGGGACGGCGGTGGTGTTCTGGTACGGCACCTATCTTCTCATCCACGGGCACCTGACCGTGGGCACCTTGGTGGCCTTCACCAGCTACCAGGGGCGATTCTGGCAGCCCATCTCGAACCTGTCGAACTTCTACACCACGCTCCTGGTGGCCATGGCTTCGAGCGAGCGGGTTTTCGAGTACCTGGATACCGAGCCGGAAGTCCTGGACACGCCGGGAGCTGGGAAGATGCCGCGCATCGAGGGGCGGGTCGAATTCGACCACGTGACCTTCGGGTATGAGAAGGGGCGGCCGGTACTCCACGACATCTGCCTCGATGCAGAGCCGGGGCAGACCATCGCCCTGGTGGGTCACACGGGCTCGGGGAAAACGTCCATCGTCAGCCTCATCGCCCGCTTCTACGACGTGCAGGGCGGGCGGGTGCTCATCGACGGGCGGGACGTGCGGTCGGTGGAGTTGGAATCCTTGAGGAGCCAGGTCGGCATCGTCCTGCAGGACACTTTCCTGTTCTCGGGGACCATCCGCGATAACATTCGCTACGGGCGGCCCGACGCCACGGACGAGGAGGTCGAGACGGCGGCCAAGGCGGTCTACGCCCACGATTTCATTGCCTCGTTCCCCCAAGGGTATGAGACCGAGGTGCGCGAACGCGGGTCGCGGCTCTCCATCGGACAGCGGCAACTGCTCTCCTTCGCCCGGGCCGTACTGGCCGACCCGCGCATTCTAGTCCTGGACGAGGCTACGTCCAGCATCGACACCCAAACGGAATTACTGGTGCAGCAGGCATTACGGCGGCTCTTGGCGGGGCGGACGTCCTTCGTCATTGCCCACCGCCTGTCCACCATCCGGGAAGCCGACAAGATCATCTGCCTGGACGAAGGCGAAATCGTGGAAGAAGGCACTCACGACACGCTCCTGGCCAGGCAGGGAGTTTACTACGGCATGCTCCGGGCCCAGTTCTCTTACTGGGAGGATGAGGTACGGGCGGCCGGAGAAGTGGGGGGCGAGGGGGCGGCCGGAGACGCCGAGGCCAGCGTCGACGCTGATGGCGGTGCCGGCTAAGCGGCGCAACTGCTATCCAGCTCAGCGTCCCGACGGACGAACAGGGTATCCGTGCGCACGCCCCTATCTTGATGAGCGATATCATGTACGCTAGCACCCAACCATCCATGCGCGTGGAAATGGACACCTGAGCCTGGTCAAGAGGCAGGGCCAACCATGGCGGACAGCAATGATATCCATCCGCGGGGCTCCGGAGGTACGGAAGGGGCCGAGGCGACTGGGGCGATCAAAGCCATCGAAGCCATGCTTTGGGACTATGAGCCGGACTCTGACCCGGCGGGCTTAGTTCTGGTGGATCGCCGCGATTGCCTGATGTGGAGCAGCGCCAGTGACTCCCCCTATGCCAACAGGGTCGTCCGCGTCAACTTCCCTGCGGCCAGGGTACCTGCCGAAGTGAATGAGGTCCGGGCTTTCTTCAACCAGAGGGGCCACCGGTTCACGTGGTGGATCGGGCCGAGTAGTCGCCCGAAAGAGCTGCCAGGTCACCTCCTATCGGATGCTTCGTTCTACTGGATAACTATGAAGGGCTGGCCTTGCCCTTGTCTCTGGTCGCGGAAGGCACCTCCATAACTCCTACCACCGTCACCGCTGCCCGGGTCGAAGTGCTTCAGGCGGAGACCGAAGAAGAGATTCGCCAAGCGGTGGCCGTGAGCGCGCCGGTATGGGGATACTCACCCGAGCAGCAGGAGCAATTGGTTCTCGAGCGGGTGGGTTACCTAGGCATCCGGAACCGGCGCGGCGGATACCTGCTAGCGATGGTGGGAGGGCAGGCCGCCGGGACGGCTTCCTACAGGTACAGTGGTGACGGTCGCACCATTTACCTGAGCGGAGCCTCTACGCTGCCGTACTTCCGCGGCCGCGGGGTGTTCCACGCCTTGGTCCAGTGGCGATTGGCGCAAGCGCGAGCCCGAGGCTGTCGGCTGGCAGCGGTTCTGGCACGTCAAGGCACATCTGCTCCCATCCTGAGGAATCTCGGCTTCACCAGATACTTTGACATGCCCGTCTACCAATCACCCATCACCCCAGCTAGTTAGCATAGCGACAAGAAACTTGCCAAAGGGCGCTGGGAGTAGGAGGTTGTCCCTTCTGGCGACCTAACATGCTTTCACAATTGTGTAAGTGTGAAGGGGTGCTGGAAAAGTGAATCTACCTCCTCAGGTCGTCCGGGAACTGGCGTATGAGCGACCGGCACCGCACCGGAACCCGTATCCTTGGACCTTACCCGTGGAATCCGTGTCGGTGCTGGTCAGTGCCGAAGTCGAGTTCGCAATCGGTCTGATACAGGCATCAACCTACACGCCGGGGTTTGCCTCACCGGCCTTGACCGAACTTATCGAGGGTCTACAGGTATCCTGTTCGGGTAGTGTGGACCTCCAGGTGGAACTCAACTCGGGTGCGGTGCGGAAGATGATCGGGATTGCCATTGACTTGGCGGGCAGGAACCGCGACTTGCCCACCGCTGACGGTGTGATGGCTTTCATCCGAGAGATTGAACGAGAGTTACCGATCTACTGGAGCCCCCATTTCCTTGAACAAGTCTGGTTACCTCAGTTCATGCGCTCCTGGGACAGAAGACTTCTCCGGGAAATGTCAGCCGCTCAGGCGTTGGTCCAGCAGTTTCTCCCGGTCAAGGGAGAGATCGATGTCGCTCTATTCCTCCACGAAGCGGAGATAGACCCGGCGTGGGCGTGGTTAGTCTCCCGCGTCGTCTTGATCCCCAGTTCCCTCGTGCTGTCGACTGTCGACCCGATCGTCGTGGACGATCGCCTCTTGTTCACCCTCCCGACGCTAGAATGGAAACCGGAGGCCTTCTCCCCACAGCTCGCGCCGGAATGGGCGCCGACTCACTGGCCGGTC